>JANQJF010000040.1 GCA_028281765.1 Planctomycetota bacterium
CTTGGGGTGAATGTCGTCCGAGCATGGCCTCCCTAACGCGACCACATTCTCTCAGCGCGTTACGGGGCCGAACAGCGACTTCTCGGCCGAGCTTCTAGAAGTACTCGAGCAGGAAGTCGTTGAGTGCGCGCTGCATCGAGTCTTCCTCGCGCCGCACCTGACGCTTCAGCTTCATGACGTCCGCGAGCGTGATCCCGCGCTTCAGGTAGGCGAGCGCGGAGAGCCGCATCTGCGGCATCTCGGTCGTGTCGAAGAGGATCTTGCGGAACTCGTCGTGGATCGGGCCGGAGATCTCAGCATCTTCACGATCCGCGGCGATGGACGCGAGCGTGGTCAGCAGAACCGCGCGTCGCACGTAGTCCGCGCGATCGATGGAACGAAACAGCTCGAGCACCTGGGTCTCCGCGCCGCGCAGGTTCACGAGCAGAATGCCGAGATACTGCCGACTCTCGAGCTGCGTACCGGGCGCATCCGACTCGTCGAGATCGACGGCCTCACCGAGGAACGCGTCGCGCAGCGGCGGGAAACCCTCGGGCACCTGCATGTGTGCGATCGACTGCAAGAACGGTCGCCGCTCGTGCACCGGGACGGCGTTCATCCGCTCGACGATGACCGGGATCGCAGCCGCGTCTTGCGCGGCCACGAGGTCCCCCATCTTGAACGTCAGCTGACTCCCAGTCGCCGTACGCATCTCGTCGATCAGATCGTCGAGCATGGCTCGGCGACCACGGAACCGGAGGCGGTAGAGCGCCGCTTGGCGCACTCGGACGGACTCGTCGGTCGCGAGGGTTTCGAGGATCGGGTCGACGTTCTCGTCACCCTCGAAGAGGTCCATAACCTCCATCGCGGCGAACCGCACGGCGGGACTCGGATCGTCGGTCAACTCGAACACGCGCTGTCGGAACGCATCGGCGCCTCCGATGTTGAGCGCCTCGAGCGCGAGTTGGCGGGACTTCGGCGAATCGGCGCGCAGCATCTCCTGCATGCGCGACGTGCCCCCCGCGTCCCCGGTGACGTGCCGCAAAGCGAACATCGTCCCGTCGAGCCCCGGCGGCGGCGTCTCCACCATGCTCTGCAGCGCAACGATCGCGTGCTCCGGAGCGAGGTGTTCGAGAGACTTCTCGACGAGCTTCACCCAGATCGGTCGGAAGCGGCCGTCGATCAACGCCGCGTGGACGTACGGAGCCACGCGCTCTCCGGGCATCACCTTGAGCGCGGCTTCGAACCAGAACATCCGCGCGGTCGACGACCAGCCGAGGATCAATTCGCGCGCCTTCTCCAGAGTCTCGACGCTCGAGCACGTGGCCAGCGCGCGCGTCGCGGCGCTCTCGATACCTTGGGTCGGCTTGTTGAGCGCACGCTGGATCGCGGGTGCGAACCGCGGGTCCCCGACGCGAGCCATCGCGTGCAGCGCGGTCTCGACGATGTCGTTCGTGTTGGCCTGGAGCCCTCGGTCGACGACCTGGATCAGCACTTCGGCTTCCTCCGGGTCGACGCGGGTGAAGAACTCCTTGGACAGCAGCCAAGCGTTCCGGGAACACGTGCCGGACAGGTTCTGCGCGACGCGGTTCAGCGCCCCGAGGCGCGTGCGGTCGTACCACTGGCCGGCCCGTTTCGGAGAGAATTCGATCGGCAGCGGGAAATCGGCGTGCCAGACGTCGAATCCTCGCCTCTCGTGCTCGGGGCGAGGTGCTGCGGGCCCCTGCTCCTGCTCATTCGGCACGCTGTCCGCCGCGGTCACCGCCGGATCCGTCGCCTCCTTACAGCCGGTCGCAACGAGGGTTGCGACCGAGAAAACCAGGACGGAGCGGATCGGCAGCATGATCGAAGTCATCGGGTTGGCAGATAGTCCGGCGTCACGACAGCGCAACGGACGGTTCCTCTATCTCGGTGCATCGGCCGGACCACGCAGCTTACCTTGGGCGAACAGCAGATTCGCCTGCGCGATGTGGTGGTCGAGCTGGTTCCGCAGAAGGCGCTGACGGGCGTCGAGCAGGTCCTGATTGCGCTCCTGCACCTCAAACACGGTGCCGCGTCCGACGCGCAGGGTCTCCCGTGCGGTGTCGAGCACGGTGTCGGCCAGGCGGACGCTCTCCCGAGCGGCGTTCACGGCCTCGCTGAGCGTCGTCAACTCGCGCACCGCGTCGCGGATCTCGGCGTCGACGTCGAGCTCGGCTGCGTAGAGCCGTCGGCGAGTCCGTTCCAGAGCGAGCGCGGCCCGGTCCCGAGAGCCGCGCGCCGCGTTGTTGCCGATCGGCACGGACAGCTGCAGTTCGAGGCTCCAGTCGGGGAAGTCGAGACTCGCCGTGTCGGCGAACGCCGGCGGCAGCGACGAGGCGACGCCGTCACTCGCGTACGAGCCGACGAGATCGAGCTGCGGCAAGAGGTCTCGTTGCGCAGACTGGAATGTCACCTCAGCGACCCGCACGTCGGCGCGTAGCGCGCGCACGTCCGGGCGGAGACGGCGCGCCTCGGCCGACAGCATCTGCCAGTCCGCGACGCCCGGCTGGAACTCGCCTTCCAACGGGCTCACCGGCCTGAGGTTGCGCTTCCAAATCGTCCCGGCGCGCCCATCGAACAACAGGCGCCGCAACGCGTCCTCCTGCTTTTCGATCGTGTTCTCCGCGCGAATCAGCTCCTCGCGCTGACGGGCGACTTCGGACTCGTCCGAGATCCGGTCTCGCTCCGGGAGGTCACGCAGACGGATCCGTTCGTTCGTGATCCGCAGCTGCTCGCGCGCGAGTTCGAGCGCCTGAAACACGACGCGATAGTTCGCGCGCGCGAACGCCAGCTCCCAGTACTGCCTCACGATGTCGACGAGCTTCTGCTGGATCTGTCGCTCGTAGCGGAAGCGGGCACCCGCGAACCGCGCTTGTGACGAGTGCACGTTGCGGAGCGCGTAGTCCGACCATGCGCCGCGCAACAACGGCTGCGTCACGCTCGCCGAGAACGTCGACGTAAACTGGCGGTTCGGGAAACCGGGCGTTTGTGTGTTCTGGCGCAGGCGACTCGGCGAGAACGAGAGCTCGAACGATCCGCCGGTCACGACGCGCTGGCGGAAGCCGAGCTGGCCGGACACGGTCTCCCGCTTGATCGACGGCTGGAAGACGTTTCGTTGCGGATCGAGCGCACGCCCGGTGCGTACCGAACCGAAGAACTCAGGCTCGAAGAACGCCTCCTCCACGCGGAGCGACTGCTGTTCCTCTTGGGGCACGAGCGAATCGGCCCGCAGGTCGAGGTTGTTCTCCTTCGCGAGCCGCAGGGCATCCGCGAGCGTCAGCTCGAGAACCTCGCGGCCGCGCTGGTCGGCCGGAATCGGGATGTCGGCGAGCCGGCGTTCGGGCTGCGGCGCCGGCTCGGTTTCCTGAGCGACGGCAGAGCTCGCGACGAGCGCCGCGGCGAGTGCGAGTCCGCAGCGGCAGGCGAGGCTGGAATGGGGACGCGGCGCGATCATGCGCCGGGGAGCATACGCGGCTGCGGAATGCCGCGCCAACTCGCAATCAAACCGCGCCGGAGACCGCGATCAGCGCGCCTGGGGCCGCGAAGTTCATCGTCAGACACAGCAGCAGCGCCGCCGCGTCCCGCGTGTGCGCGGGCGTCGTGAGGCTCGAGAGGCCACGCAGCTCCTGCTGGAACTCGGCCCAGCCCGGACGGGTCGGCGGCTTGCTCCACGCGATGTGGTGCAGCGCGACGTAGTTCGGCACGAGAAGCCGCGGGTTCCAGAGGCGCAGCTCACGGTCGGCTGCCTCGTAGTCGATCAGATCCCCGAATCCGTAGAGCTGCGCCGCGATCAGGCCGGGCGCTTCGATCTCGGTCTCGACCAGCCGACGCTCGTCGAGATGCGCCGCGATCATGACGCGAGCACGGAACGCCAGACCCGCATGCACGCCGAACGCCGGCGCGATCCGCAGGACGCGACCGGCATCCGCGAGACTCGACGCAGGAGTGCGCCAGTGCAGGAGCTCCGGACGGCCACTGTCGAGCTCGCTGAGCGTCGCTTCGGCGAGCTGCTCGGCGAACTGCCCGACGATGTTGACGAGGTAGCCTCCCTCGACCACGGACAGCTCGGACAGCGCCGCGAGCGTCGTCGCGAGGGCGCCGTCGTCGAGGTCGTCGCGTTCGAGCCTCTCGAGCAACTCGATCGCGCACGCGTGCACCATGTCCGCGTGCGGGCCTTCGACCCGCGACGACCCGGCCGCCAACAGCGACCGCATCGCGAGCGACACGGCCTCGACGCTGGCCTCGTCGGCGCGCAAGCGTGCGCGGATGCCATCCGCGACGGTGGTCGCGAGCGTATCGAGGCGGTGATCGAGGTTCGGGGAGCCGATCGAACGCAGCAACGCGTGCCGCTCATCGGGAGCGAAGCGGAGGCGATACTCCTCACGCAGGCGCTGGAAGTCGTCGGAGGCGGACAGCCAGCCCGCGAACGAATCCGGCAGCGGCTTCGACTCGAAGCGCGCGAGCGCATCGACGAACGAGGGGTCGCGGACCGGCAGGTTGTCGGTCGCGAGCAGATCCGCGAGGCGATCGTCGTTCTGCGGCGGCGTGCGCGTCGACAACGCGGTCGTCGCAGGTGTCGCGTCCGCGTCGGAACGGTTCTCCGGCCGACCGACGCGATCGACGAGCACGAGGCTGAACAGCACGGTCGCGGCGATCGCCAGGACCTGCGCGATGCGCCAGCCGAGGCGCTGCGGGGGCTGCGCGGTGCCGCGCAGCTGCGCGCGCCGGTCGACGGCGTAGCGCACCGCGAGCTCGACTTCCCCGGTCGGCTCGACCGTCAGAGATCGCATGTCGTCGAAGAGCGTCCGCAGCTCGGCGCATTCGACCGCGAGCTCGAAGTCGTCCTCGATCGCCGCGCGGGTCTCGGCCCGCTCCGCGTCGGTTTGCTCGCCGAGCAAATGATCGATCAGGCGCTCTTCGTTGTGGTCATCGATCCGTTCTTGGAAGTCGGTCATTCAGGCGCCTCCTCCGGCCCGAAACGGGCGTTGCCTACGCACCTCCGAATCCGTGCGTTCGACGGATTCCTTGTTCATGAGGTTCCGCAGGGCTCGGACCGAGTTGTGCATGCGCGACTTCACGGTGCCGACGGGGATCGAGAGAATTCGACCGATCTCGGCATACGGGAGTTCTTGGTAGACGGCGAGCTCGAACACCAGTCGGTGGGGCTCGGTCAGTTGCTCGAGAGCGGCGCGCATCTGCGCCTTCTCTTCGTCGTGCTGCGCGGCCTCCACCGGAGACCGCTCGGGCGCGGCGTGGACGGGTTCGTCGCCACTCAGCATCGCTTGATCGAGCGAGAAGAGCGGCCGGCGCGGCCGCTCGGACCGGTAGTGGTCGATCCAGAGGTTGGTGGCGACCCGGAAGATGAACGTCGAGAGCTTGCCTTCGGGCCGATAGCGGCCCGATCCCCGCAACAGCCGCAGGAACAGGTTCTGGGTCAGATCTTCGGCGCGGCCGCGATCCCAACAGAGCCGGTAGAAGAACTGCACGAGCCGGCGTTCGTATTCGCCGACGAGTTCATCGAACGCCAGGGCATCTCCGTCGCGGAAGCGCGAGAGGAGGTCGCTGGCTGCAGGGTTGGACGGGCGCTCGTCGGACATGAATGCTCGGGACGACGCGGTAGAAACGTCTCGGTGCCGCGCAGGTTCAGCCCCGCGCGAGGTTTTCCCGGACTGCAACATCCCTTGCCGTCGCTGCTTCATTCTATCCGTCAGATCGTCCAAGTTGCTGGATGAGCTGAACTTCCGCGGGGATCAAACGGGTTCGGCGATCTCATCCAGCCAGTCGAACCCATCCCCGCACCCGAGACTGGCCCGCCGGCCACCCCCGGCCTCCGGCTCGAGCTTCACCCACATCGTTTCGGTGGGAAGTAACTCGGCGATCCGGTCCGCCCATTCGACGACGACGACCCCGCCGAGCTCGTGGAGGTAGTCGACGCCACCGTCCAGCAAGAACGCGCGGGTCTTCTCGGGCAGATACGCGTCGACGTGCACGAGCGGCAGGGGCCCCGGGTGCTCGACGACGATCAGGTAGGTCGGACTCGTGACGGCTCCGGGATCGTCGACCTCCAGCCCAGCCGCGATGCCACGCGCCAGCGTCGTCTTGCCGGCACCGAGATCGCCGACGAGCGCCACCCCCTGGCCGGATCGCAGTCGCGCGCCGAGCGCACGGCCCAGGCCGGCCGTCGCCGCGGCATCCGCCAGCCCGATCGCGTGAGTGAAACGCTCAGACATCGTGCTGGAATCCTTCCGGAGCGAGCGCGCGACGCCCTCGATCCCCGACCAGCCACATGCCCGAATCCGCGCACACGGTCCCGATGCGTACGCAACCGGTCACGGCCGGCGGCGGCTCAACGCCTTGGCGCAGCGAGAAGAGCAGCTCGTGGTCCTCGCCGTCGCCGATCGCGTACTCGAGTGGTGATCGCCCGGTGCGCGCGGCAAACGCGACCGCATCCGCGTGGACCGGGATCGCGTCTTCGCGAAGCTCCGCGCCGGGGACATCGGACGCGTCGAGCATCGTGCGAAGGTCCAACGCGAGCCCGTCGCTGACGTCGATCACGCCGCCAACGCCCTTCCCCTTTGCCAGCGGTTCCGCGATGTCGAACCGCGGAGTCGGTTCGAGGTGGCGACCGCACGACGATCCACCGAGCGGGCCGGACACGAACAGCGCGTCGCCGACCCGCGCGGCATCGCGGCGGAGCGGCTCACCGACGAGCTCACCGAGCACCGTCACGGTCACAACCAGAGGTCCCGGCGTCGCTCCGCAATCGCCGCCCACGATCTCACAGCCGTGATCGGCGGCCGCCGAACGCAGCCCCGCGAAGAGATCGTGCCGCGTGGCGTCGGACGTGCCGGCGGGCAACAGCACCGACACGACGGCGAACGTCGGGCGCGCTCCCATCGCGGCGAGATCGGACAGGTTCCGCAACACCGCCTTCCGACCGATCGCGGTCGGCTCGGCATCGTCGTCGAAGTGCACCGAGCCGACGACCGGATCGCACGCGATGACGCTTCGACCCGACGCGCACGGCACGATCGCGGCGTCGTCGCCGATCCCGAGCTCGACGTCGGAGCGCACCCCGCCGAAGAACTCGGCCAGCCCACGGGTCCACTCGCGTTCGGTGACCATCGTGCTCACTCGTGAAAGGCGGTCAGGACGAGCCCGCGCACCCAGCTCAACTCGACGGCGCCCTTCCCACCCGGGAAGCCGAGACCGGACTTCGGGTTGTCGTGCTGCACGATCAGGTCGTCACCCACGATCTCGACGACGCGTGTGAGGACCGTCCCGCCCTGGGGTAGGTCGACGAACACGACGGACTTCTGCGGAATGACCACACTGGGGCTCTTCTCGATCAGGCAGAGCGTGCCCGGCGGAAACGAGTCCGGCATCGTGTCCATGCCGGCGGGCACGCGCAGCAGCCCGTACTGCGTGTAGAGCAGCGTGCCGAGGATGATCACGGCGAGGAGGATCCCACGGTGCACCCAAGGTTTCAGTCTTCTCGGATCGACGGCCACGAGATCAGCAAAGCATAGAACGCACGGAGAGCCTACTCTCGGTTCGTATGCCCGAAACGAGCGGCAGCCAAGCGTGGTTCTATCGCGGCCTCGAGGCCGGCCTGGAATCGGACGTCCACGCGGCCGCCGACCGGGTCATCGCCGACTCCCCGGACGCGCCGAATCGCGAGTGCACGTCCGGCTGCGCGTTCTGCTGCCACTTCCCGGTGGGCGCGACTCGGGGGGAGCTGGACACGCTGGCGACGGCACTGCGGCGCGACCTCTCGGACCCGACGTACGACCGCTTGGTCGAGCGGGTGCGACGATCGGCGAACGAGCTCCGCGGCGTCGACGAGAAGACGCAAGCCGCACAGAGGCGCCGCTGCGTGCTACTCGGCGACGACGATCGGTGCATCGCCTACCCCGCGCGCCCGATCGCGTGCCGCGGCTGGAACTCTCTGTCGCGCAACGCGTGCGAAGCCGGCTTCCGCGGCGAAGCGTTTCCTCCGCCGTCCCCAGACGCCCAGGCCTACGCCTCGGGACTCGGCGTCCACGAAGCGCTGCGCCGCGCCGGGGACGGCACGACCCACGAGCTCACGCGTGGACTCGCCGCGCTACTCTGAGCGGTCCGGCGGTGGCCCGAGCGCGTCGACGAGCCGCATCGCCGCGTCGCGCACATCCTCGGCTTCGCACAGTGCGCTGCGCACGGCGATCCCGGCCGGTCCGTATTCGGGCATCGACCGCGCGTGATCCACGTCGATCCCGCCGAGCCAAAGCACTGGCAGGCGCGCGCGCGCGGACCACTCGCGTGCCAGCTCCGGACCGAGGACGTCGGCGCCCGGCTTGCACGTCGTGGGAAACACGGGAGACAGCGTCGCGTAGTCACATCGCGCCGACGCGGCCGCCTCGAGCTCGTCGGGATCGTGCGCCGAAAACCCGATCAGCGCATCGTCGCGCAGAAACTCGCGGACGCGATCGGGCGGCAGAGAGCGGTGCCCGAGATGCACACCGTGCGCGAGACCAGCAGCCACGACGTCGGCCCGGTCGTTGACGATCAGCACGCCCGACGCGCGCTCGACCATCGGCAGCACGCGTCGACAAAAGGACGCAATCGCCCGCGCGCTGCTCGCGTGTTCTCGCACCTGGATCCCCCTCACGCCGCCGTCGAGCGCCGCGACAACGACCCGTTCGAGTCGCGCGAAGTCGCCGCGGCCGTCGGTGACGAGCATGACGCGCAGCGCCGGCGGCAACGGCGGATCCTCGACCGAGCGCATCGTCAGCTCGCGGCGCGCCCCGCCTTCTTGCGCGCGCTCTTCTTGGTCGCACCCTTCTTGGTCGCACCCGACGTGGTCGGCGCCTTCTTACCGGCGGCCTTCTTCGGGCGCGACTTGGTCGCGGGCTTCAGCAGCTCCCGCAGGAACGGCGCGGTATGACTGCCGCGGGTCTTCACGACCTCTTCCGGGGTCCCGCTCGCGATGACGCTGCCGCCCGCGGCGCCGGCCTCAGGACCGAGCTCGACGACGTGATCCGCGCATCGAATCACGTCGAGATGGTGCTCGATCACGATGACCGTATCACCACGTTCGACCAGTCGTTGCAGGACGGTCACGAGCTTCGCGACATCGTCCATGTGCAGGCCGGTCGTCGGCTCGTCGAGGAGGTACAGATTGTGGCCGCGGCGCGGCTTCGCGAGCTGCGCGACGAGCTTGATGCGCTGCGCCTCGCCGCCGCTCAGCGTGTTCGCGGCCTGCCCGAGCTTGAGGTAACCGAGCCCGACATCGACGAGCAGCTGCAGCGGCCGCCGCAGTCGCTTGTGGTTGCCGAACATCTCGAGCGCGTCGACGACCTCCATCTCGAGAACATCGCCGATGGACTTGCCACGGTAATCGACGGATAGCGTCTCCGCGTTGAAGCGACGCCCGCGGCACACTTCGCAGGTCACCCACACATCCGCAAGGAAGTGCATCTCGACCTTGATCTGTCCCTTCCCCTCGCAGCTGTCACAGCGCCCGCCCGCGACGTTGAACGAGAACCGACCGGCCTTGAAGCCCTTGACCTTGCTGCCCGGCAGCTGCGCGTAGAACTCGCGGATCGGCGTCAGGATCCCCGTGTACGTCGCCGGATTGCTCGACGGCGTCGTGCCGATCGGACTCTGGTCGACCACGATCGGCGTCAGCTCGTCCGACCCGTCGATCTCTGCTTCGCCGTCCAGGAGCTGCGGCAGCAGCGAATCGAGAACGAGTGACGACTTGCCGGAACCGGACACCCCGGTCACGGCGGTCAACACACCGAGCGGGAAGTCGACGTCGAGGTCCTTGAGGTTGTGCGCGTTCGCACCGCGCACCCCGATGCTCCCACGCGCCTCGCGACGTTCGGCACCTTCGCCGATCGCGAGCTCGCCGCGCAGGTAGCGCCCAGTCAGCGAGTCTCCGCTCTCGAGCTGCTTGGCGGTGCCAGCCGCGACGACGCGCCCACCCCGATGACCCGCACCGGGACCGATATCGATCACGTGATCCGCCGCGCGGATCACCGCTTCGTCATGCTCGATCGCGACGACGGTGTTGCCGAGATCACGCAGGTTCTGCAGCGTGTGGAGTAGCTGCTCCGTGTCGCGAGGGTGCAGCCCCACCGTCGGCTCGTCGAGCACGTAGAGCACGCCGACGAGACGGTTGCCGAGCTGCGTCGCGAGCCGGATCCGCTGGGCCTCCCCACCGGACAGCGTCGCCGCCGACCGATCGAGCGTCAGATAGCCGAGCCCGACGGAGTCGAGGAACGACAGCCGGTTGTCGATCTCGCGCAGCACCTCGTGCGCGATCTCCTTCTCGGCCTTGCGGAGGCGCAGCTTGGTGATCGCCTCCCGCGCCTCCTTCACGGTCAGCTGCGTGAACTGCGACAGGTTGCGGCTTCCCACCGTCACGTGCCGCTGCGCGCGGCCGAGCCGCTCGCCACCGCATTCGGAACACGCCGCCTCGCGCATGACCGCGGAGTAGCGTTCCTCGGCGTGTTCGGTCTGGCCCTCGCTGTGCGCCCATTCCTCGATCTGCGTCGCGAGACCCTTCCACTGCGCGGACGTCTCCCACTTGCGCGTCGTCTGTCTCCGCGTCTTGCGGAACACGACGTCGAAGCGTTCGTCGTCGCACCCGTAGAGCATGATGTCGCGCGCTTCCTCGGACAGCTCGTCGAACGGCACGCTCAAGTCGAACCCGTACTCACGCGCCACCGCCTTCGCGATCGTCGCGTACCAGCCGGTCCGCTTGGTCAGGAACGTGAACGCCGCGCCTTTGTGCTGGATCGCTCCGACGAACAGCGGCTTGCGCGGATGATTGACGAGCAACTCGGGGACGCAGCGCTTGAGTCGGCCGAGGCCACTGCAGCTCTCGCAGGCTCCGGAATGGTGGTTGAACGAGAAGTAGCGCGGATGCGGATTCTCCGGCACGCGATGGCCACACTGCGGACACGAGCGATCGACGGTGAAGACCAGCTCGTCGCCGGTCGTCGCGCGCACGACGACGCGCCCGAGCCCGAGCTCGGCGGCCTGCGCGGCGCTGTCGACGAGTCTCGAGCGGTCACGGAACGCGACGCGGTCGACCACGAGGTGGAGTTCCGGCCACCCGCCGCGCGGCACGGGAATCGGGTCGTCGAGGCGATGCTCTTCGCCGTCGACCAGCGCCCGGACGAAACCGGCTTCGCGCCACTCGCCCCGGAGCCCGTCGAGGTACTCGACACGCTTCTTCTTCGGCTGTCCCCCGACGCTCTCCGGAAGGTCGATCGGCGCGAGCACGTAGCCGCGCTTCCCCGACCATTCCTTGACCAGTGTGCTCGCGATCTGACTCGGGGCGTGGCGCTGCAGCTCGCCGCCGTGGTCGGGGCAATGCGGCCGCCCGATGCGCGCGTAGAGCAGCCGCAGGTAGTCGTGGATCTCCGTCGCGGTCGCGACGGTCGAGCGCGGGCTGCGACTCGACGCCCGCTGATCGATCGCGATCGCCGGGCCGAGACCGTCGAGCCGGTCGACCGGTGCGCGATCGAGCCGGCCGAGATACCGACGCGCGTAGGTCGACAGGCTTTCGACAAACCGTCGCTGCCCTTCGCTGAAAAGCGTGTCGAACGCGAGGCTGGTCTTACCCGAGCCCGATACGCCGGTGACGACGGTGAACTTGTCGATCGGCACGTCGACGTCGACTTCGCGCAGGTTGTTCTGGCGTGCTCCGCGGATCTCGATGTGCGTCGGCGGCGCCTGACGCTTGCCACGGCCCTTCTTCGAACTCGGCTTCTTGCGCCTTGTCTTCAGCACGCCACGCAGCGCCTGTCCCGTGTGCGACAGGTCGACTTCGACGACGTCCTCCGGCGTGCCCTCGGCGATCAGGGTCCCACCGCCTGGTCCGCCTTCGGGTCCCATGTCGAGCAGCCAGTCCGCGGACTTGATCACGTCGAGGTTGTGTTCGATGACCACCACCGTGTTGCCCGAGTCGACGAGCCGCTGCAGGCACGCGAGCAGTTTACCCACGTCGTCCGTGTGGAGTCCCGTCGTCGGCTCGTCGCAGAGGTAGATCGTGCGACCGGTCGCCGGGCGGTGCAGCTCGGTCGCCAGCTTGACGCGCTGCGCCTCGCCTCCGGACAGAGTCGTCGAAGGCTGGCCGAGCTTGACGTATCCGAGCCCCACGTCCCGCAGCGTCTCGAGCGGCCGCGCGATCTTCGGGAACGACTGGAACAGCTCGCACGCGTCTTCGACGGTCATGTCGAGGATCTGCGCGACGTTCAGATCGCGATACCGAATCTCGAGCGTCTCCGGGTTGAACCGCTGTCCTCCGCAGTCGTCGCACTCGATCTCGACCGGGGCGAGGAACTGCATCTCGAGCGACATGACGCCCGCGCCTTCACAGGATTCGCAGCGTCCGCCCGCGACGTTGAACGAGAAGCGGCCCTTCTTGTACTCGCGCACGCGCGACTCAGGCAGCTTGGCGAAGAGGTCCCGCACGTGGTCCCACAGACCCGTGTAGGTCGCCGGGTTGCTGCGCGGCGTGCGACCGATCGGCGACTGCGAGATCTCGACGATCTTGTCGAGTTGGTCGAGTCCCTCGATCGTGTCGTGTTCGCCCGGTCGATCGTGCGCGCCGTGGAACTGTCGGCGCAGTGCACGCTTCAACACGTGATCGACGAGCGTCGACTTGCCGGACCCGGACACGCCCGTCACGACGACGAGGCATCCGAGTGGGAACCGCACGTCGATGTCCTTCAGGTTGTGGTGGCGCGCACCGCGCACCCACACCGACGCGCCGTCACTCGGGCGCCGTTCGGCAGGGACTTCGATCTTGGCTTCGCCCCGCAGGTACTTCGCGGTGATCGAATCGCCGTCGGCGACTTCGGCAGGCGGCCCGGCAGCCACGACCTCTCCGCCGTGCCGCCCGGCGCCCGGACCGATGTCGACGAGGAAGTCACTCGCGAGCATCGTGTCCTCGTCGTGCTCGACGACGCAGACCGTGTTGCCGCGATCGCGGAGCGCTCGCAGCGTGCCGAGCAGTCGCTGTTGATCCCGCGGGTGCAACCCGATGCTCGGCTCGTCGAGCACGTAGAGAATGCCGCGGAGTCCCGCTCCGACCTGCGCCGCGAGGCGAATGCGCTGGGACTCGCCACCCGACAGCGTGTTCGCGCGCCGCTCGAGCGACAGGTAGCCGAGACCGACCTCCGTGAGGAACTGCAGCCGCAGCTCGATCTCGCGCACGATGTCCCGGCCGATGATCGCGGCGTTGCCGCTCAGCTTCAGGCCCGCGAAAAACTTCAGGCAGTCGTCAACGGAGCGACCGACGAGCGACGGCAGGTCCTCGCCCTCGAACGAGACGCTGCGCCCCATCGGTCCGAGGCGCGTGCCCTCGCAGTCGGGGCACGTCGTCGCTGCGCGGAAGCGATCGAGGTGTCGCGACGTCGCGTTGCGGTAGGCATTCTCGAGGTGGCGCACGAGTCCGGGCCACGCCGCGTGATCGGACCCCTCCGACCGCCACGTCGACCCGCCTCGCTGCCACTGGAAGTCGAACTTCCGAGCGCCCGAGCCGTACATGACGATCTTGCGGGCTTTGGCGGTCAGCTTCCGCCACGGCGTGTCCAGGTCGAACCCGAGCGCATCCCCGACCTGCCCGAGGTGATCGATGCCGAGCTTGGAATACGACAGTCGCCCATCCGCCGTGAACCCGTGCAGGGCGCCGTCTCGGATCGACAGCTTCGGGTCCTTGATCAGCAGGTCTTCGCTGAAGCTGTAGTGCTCCCCGAGCCCATCGCACGTCGGGCACGCACCCATCGGACTGTTGAACGAGAACAGCCGCGGCTCGATCTCCGGGATCGAACCGTGACCCTCGGGGCACGCCCGCTGGGTCGAGTACAGCACGTACTCCTCGGACTCGGAGTCCATGACCGCGCAGAGCCCATCCGCGAGCGCGATCGCCTGCTCGATCGCTTCGGCGAGGCGCGACTCGACGTCGCCCTTGATCCGCAGACGGTCGACGACGAGTTCGATCGTGTGATACTTGTAGCGGTGCAGCGAGATGTCTTCGTCGAGACGCCGCACCTGGCCGTCGATCCGCGCGCGCACGAATCCACGGGACCGAAAACTCGCGAGCTCCTGCCGGTACTCGCCCTTGCGCTCCCGCACCACCGGCGCGAGCACGAGCAGCTTGCCTTCCGGGAATCGCTCGACGATCGCCTTCACGATGCGATCGACCGACCACGATTCGATCTTCGCGCCACACTCGGGGCACACGGGCGAGCCGAGCCGCGCGAACAGCAGCCGCATGAAGTCGAGCACTTCCGTCAACGTGCCGACGGTCGAACGCGGACTGTGGCCGACCGATTTCTGGTCGATCGAGACCGTCGGAGAGAGCCCGTCGACCTTCTCGACCCGCGGCTTCTCCATCTTGCCGAGGAACTGCCGCGCATAGCTCGAGAGGCTCTCGAGGAAGCGCCGCTGGCCCTCCTGGTAGACGGTGTGGTAGGCCAGGCTCGACTTGCCCGAGCCGGAGACTCCCGTGAACGTCACGAGCGCGTCCCGCGGGAAATCGAGATCCACGCCCTTGAGATTGTGCTCGCGCGCCCCGCGCACGATCACGTGCTGAGCTGCGGTTCCGTTCTGTTTCTTCGCGCGCGACGCCATGGGCCGGGTGAGGGTAGCGGCAGGGACCCGAGACGAGTAGCGGGGATTCGACTACACTTCGAGCGTGTCGAACCGCACGTGGATCCCGATCGCCGGCCTAGCCGCACTGTGCTTCGTCGACTGGGCGTGGACGGTTGCACACCTCTTGCGTGGCGTCGAAGAAGCGAACCCTGTGCTCGCGTGGGCGTTCGAATCCGGCGGCCTGTCGCTGTTCACGGCATGCAAGTTCGGCCTGAACGTGCCAGCGCTCGCGGTCCTCGCATGGCAACGCGAACACCGCCTCGTCCGCCGGATCGTGCCCGTCGCGGTGCTCGCGCACGGCCTCGTGCTGGGCGCTCACGTCGCGACCGAAGCGATGCTCCGTGCTCACTGACACCGTGCCTCCGACCCGCGCCCTGTCTCCCCGTCGCAAGGTCGCCTACGCCTGGGTCGCGTGCGTACTGATGTTCGGTGCGCTCGAGTTCGCATGCCGACTCATCGAGCCCGTCGACAGTCGCTTCTATCGCCTTCAACCCAAGCTCCCGGGTGTGCTGCGGATCGTCACGCTCGGCGGCTCGACCGTATTCGGCACACCCGTGCGCGAGCTCGGGATCATGGCACAACTCGACGCTACGCTGCGGCACGCTCTCGACCGCGACTTCGAGGTGATCAACCTGGGCACGCCGGCGGCCGGTTCGACATTCGTCCTCGGTCAGCTGGAGCTCGCGATCGCCGACGGTGACCCGGACCTGCTCGTCGTGCTCACGGCCCACAACGAGTTCCTCGACCGCACCGCAGAGGCGACGCCGGTCCGCAGCTGGCTCCTCGAGCGCCTCGCGCTGCTTCGCGGGCTCGAGTCCGTCACCCGATCCAAGCCGGCTCCACGCTCGGACGCCGAGATCCTGCCCGACCGACTCGAGCCGTACGACCGCGCTTCTCCGTGGTTTTCGAGAGTCCGAGACCGGTACCGCGAAAACTTGGACCGCATCGCGGCGATCGCCCGCGCCGCAGACATCCCGCTGGTGTTGTGCACGGCCCCGCGCAATCTCGTCGACTGGGCGCCGAGTCGCGAAGAAGGGATCGCGAAGCGCGGCGACTCCGAGGTTTCGACGCGCATCGAATCGCACCTGGAGGCAGGCCGCCACGAACAAGCCCGACGTGCCCTCGACGGGCTCGGCGAAGGAGACGACGCGACGCGGGCCTTCTTCGAAGGACGAATCTTCGCGGCTACGGGTGACGCGATCGCCGCGAAGCGCGCGCTCGAGCGCGCGAGCGATGCCGACCCGTTTCCGTGGCGCACCCTCCGGGAATTCAACACCGCGATCCGAGACCGCGCGGGGCCCGGCGTCCGCGTCGTCGACGTCGCAAAGACGCTGGAAGACGCGTCGCCTGACGGACTCGTCGGCTGGGACCTGATCTACGACAACTGCCATCCGACACCACACGGGGCCGCGATCGCGGCACGCAGCATCGCGTCCACGATCTTGGAACTCCTCGGCGAGAACCCCAACCGCCTCGACGCACCGGACGCCGCGCTCACTCGCTACCGAGCCGACCTCGGCGAGAGATGGAACGAGCTCGAGACCGAGGGCTGGTTCCGAACCGGCGTGTATGTCATGAAGGTGCCGTTCTTCGCGTATGCCCGCGCGCGACACTGCTTCCGAGCCGCGCTCGAACGCAACCCGAAGTGTTGGGCCGCGTGGGCCAATCTCGGGACGATGGCGATTCTCGAGGGTGCGAAGGACGAAGGTGTGTCGTGCCTCTCACGCGCAACCGAGATCAAAGGGGCACCCCTGACTCTGGAAGACACGTTCGACGTTCCCTACCTGAGGGTGGCCGCCCGACGCGCCGACATCGACCTCGCGCGGCTCTGAGACTCCGAATGGCTCTGAATCGCACTGCCGATCCGCGTACACTTCGCGGCATGCGACATGCCTTCCTGATCGCCGTCACTCTCGCCTGCACGACTCTCACCGCGCAGCGCCGTCAGCGCGACAACCAGCGCGAGTTCAAGCTCGATCACTTCACCCACAAGGTGGTGACGTTCGACGCGCCGAGCATCGACCGTGGCGAGGCCCGCTACGTGATCTACATGCCGAAGGACTACGACGACGAGAAGCAATCCAAGACCAAGTATCCGCTCGCGATCTGGCTGCACGGCATGAACGGTGGCTACCACCGCTTCCACGACAACGACGGCCCGCAGATCCTCGACGAGCTGCGAGAGAAGGACGAGATTCCCCCGATGCTGTTCGTCGCCGCGAACGCCAACCGTCGTCCGCTCTACATGAACGGCATGAACGGCGGCGACTACGAGGACCTGATCGTGAAGGATCTTCTGTCGCACCTCGAGAAGACCTACCGTGTCGCCGACGAGCGCGAGAAGCGCGCGATTCTCGGCGTCTCGATCGGGGGCCTGGGTGCGATGAAGATCGCGCTCGCGAACACCGACAAATTCGGCAGCGTCGCGACACACTCCGCCGTCGTGCTGCCTGAATCGCTCGACGGCTTGCCGCGTCGCATGGCGCGCCGCATCGAGTGGATCGCGGAGAGCAACGGACTCGACCAGGTCCTCGGCAACCCGATCGACGCGAAGAAGTGGAAGACCGTGTCGACGATCGCGATCACGAAGGAGATGAAGCTCGACGAGCTCAAGAAGCTGCGCATCTACTTCGATGCGGGCACGGACGATCGCTACGACCTGGCCCCCGGCAACCAGCAGCTGAGCAAGGCGCTGAAGGAACGCGGCGTCGACCACGCGTTCGAACTCGTGGACGGCGGCGGCCACGCCTGGGGCTCGGGCGCGACGCAGCGCCAGCTGCCGAAGTCGCTGAAGTTCGTCGCCGCGACGTTCCGCGGTCAGCAGGGCAAGCCGGCGTCGAAGCCGACCAGCAGGCCTCACAAAGCAGGAAGGCCGCAAGCCGGCAAGAAGTAGCGCGCTACGAGTTCTCGACCCAGACAGACTGGGTCGTCGCGTTCAGTGCAATTGTCGTCGGGTCGAAGAGCAAGACCTCGAACCCGAAGAACGACGACGCCAGACCGAGGTCCACCGACGACACGAGCGGGATGTCGACGTGCATCTCGTTGTTGGCGATCGGCGTACCGAACGTCGAGAACGCCGTGATCGCCGGGTCGAGGATATCGATCTCGATGGTCTGCCCGAGCACCGGCAACCCGAACGGGAAGCGGATGCCGGCGTTGAACAGGATCAGCACGAGGTCGTTGTTGTGCCCCTGTGCGTAGACCGACAGTCCCAGCTGCGCCGGCGCGCCCCGCGAATCGTTCCAGCCGGCCCAGCCGGCGTCCGCGATCGGCGAGTTGTAGCAGGAGTCGCCGAACGCGGCGCTGCGATGCCCGGCCTGGTTGTGCGCGTCGCTGAGCGACCACGAGGAGCGCAGGTTGAGCGTCGGCGCGTCCTCGGTGTACCAGATCGAGCTGCGCGCACCCCCGAGTCCGAAGTGCGTGATCGTGCCGTTCGGGTACGCGAATCCGTAGTAGGACTGGTCGAGCCCGTAGCCCTGATTGGACGCCGACGGCAGGAAGCCGAAGTACCCGGTCGTCGCCGAATCCGCACCGGGCTCGTAGACGCCACAAATCGCGAAGTCCGCCTGGACGTCGATCGGCACGGCGGTGCCGATCGCGACGGTCACGGAGTTGAACGCGTTGCCGTTCGCCACGGCCAACGGTGTCGACGGTAAAGTGAAGAGCGGCGCGGCGGCGACATCCGGCACGACCAGGTTGCCGGCATCCGTCGTCGTCGGATAGATCCGAAACTCGGGCAGGTTGATCGTCTGCGGGAACGCCCCGTTCACGTCCGACGGCTGCCACCACGTGCCGAAGCCCGTGATCCGGCGCGGCTCTCGCCGCTGGTCCGCGACGTCCCGGAACACGCGCCAGTGCATGGTGTCCGCCGCCACCGTCGTCCCATCGGTGTACTCCGGTGGATTGGCCGTCCACAGCGCCGTGTAGAACGACCGGTTGTGCCGATACACGGGGTTCGTGTTCTGTGCGAACGCCGTCACGGCAACACACGACACGGCGAGGCAAACGAGAATGCGGTTCATCGGGACTCCGTCAGGGGCAGTTCGCGGATCGAGCCGTCGGCCGGCGCACCCGCGTTGTGAATCGTGATGATCTGGATCGATCGTACGCCGTTCGCATCGGTGACGAACTGCGGTCGGCTGGTCGTCGTCGAGTCGTCCGCGTGCCGGTACCACTCGTAGCCCGCCGAGTCGACGAGGATCTCGACGACGGGGGGCAGCGGTCCGTGCTCTTCCGCGCGGATGATGCCTGGCGCGCTCGGCACACCGTTCAGCAGCGGAAGATAGGACCCGTCCGGGCAAAGGATGCCTCCGCCTTCGGGCGGCGCGACGGTCGGTTCGGGAAGCGGCCGCGCGCGGACCGCGTCGCCCGCGGGCTCCGCCTCACCGGGTGTCGGTGCGACGACCCTTTCGGGCGTCTCGCGATCGCTCGCAATCGACCATCCGCCGGCAGCGAGCATCGCGACCAGCGCGAGCGTGAGAGCAAGAGCGCGCATGCCCGCATTGTCGCGACGCGGCTCATTCAGGACAAGCGCGCCGTTTGACGCAGCACCGCATCAGCGGCGCGCCCGCAGCCCCACCATCAGCGGCAGCTCCCGGCTCACGGGACCGTAGCGCCGGCCGGGCAGCTCCGGCTGTCCCGGCCACGCACGCCAGCCGTTCGTGAACGGGTACTCCCGCAGCTTCTCGATCGTCAGCCTGGCGTCGACGCACGCCTGCACCATGTCGGCCACGGTCCACTGGAAGCTGACTGCGGGCTCCGGGTTGGTCCACCCGCCGTCCTGCTGCTCGTGACCGGACGGCGAAAGCGCGCCGTCACTGAGTCCGACGTAGTCGGTCACACCCTCGGTTTCGTGGATCGGACCGCGACGGAAGTAGTCGTCGATCATCTTCAGCTCGGCATCGAACAACCACACGATCGGGTGGAACTCGAGGAGGGCGAGAGCTCCACCCGGTCGAAGCACCGACGCAACCCCGCGGGCCCAAGCGCCGAGATCCTCGAGCCAACCGATCGTGCCGTAGGTACTCATGACCCGGTCGAAGTCCCGACCGTCGGCAGCGGCCTGCTCCATCCAAGCGAGGACGTCCGAGCGCTCGAATCGCGCATCGATCCCGGAGTCCTTCGACAGAGTCGTCGCAAATTCGACCGCGGCGTCCGAAATGTCGACTCCGGTCACGCGCGCGCCGAGCCTGGCAAGGCTCAACGAGTCCTGACCACAATTGCACTGCAGGTGCAGCACGTCGCGGCCGTCGACGTCTCCGAGCAGCTCGAGTTCCTCGGGGAACAGCGTCGATCCGCCGTCTCGCAGGAACGCGGCCTGGTCGACCTTGTGGCTGTTGTGCCGCGGCGTGACCGCATTCCAGGACTGGCGGTTCTGCTCGTGGTGCTGATTCATCAGCGCAGAGTATCTCGTAGCTCTTCGAGCCTCGAACGCTGGCTCCAGCTCTTCGGCAACAACTCGAGCGCACGCGAACAGTCCGCGAAGGCCGCCGCGCGGTTCGTCGCCGCGGGTCCTCGCTGCCCCCCACGCTCCTGCTGCTCGGCGTGCGCCGCGGAGGCCAGCGCGCGATTCACGTAGGCGAACGCGAGGTTCGGCTCCGCGGCGAGCGCACGATCGAAGTCCTGCGTCGCGAGGACTCGCTGTCCGAACGCCGCGAGAGCGTCTCCGGCCTCCAGCACCATCGCCGCACGACGCAGGCGCAGGACTCCGCGGTTGTGCCACGCGGGCACGAAGCCGTCGTCGCCGGCGATTTCGAGCGCGTGGTCCCAGTCCGCCAGCGCGCTCTGCAGCTCGATCGCGACCTGCGCCGACAGCCCCTGCAGCTCCATCCGCTCCGCCCGGAACATCCGCTGCTGCGCCCTCAGCGAATAGGTCAGCACGTCGTGAGGCAACGAGCCCGCCGAAGTCGGCACGTCGACCAGGATCCCCCGCCTCGTGAGCTCGACTTGGACCACAGGCGGCACGCCGAACACCGGGTCCGTCGTCGCGCCGGGAAAGAAGCCGCGCCCGATGTCCATGAGTCGCGCCGACAGCTGTCGCTGCAGCTCGACGTCGTCCGGATGGAGCTGCGGCAACATGACGAGCGCGGCCGTGTGCCCGGGATCGAGCTCCAAGACGCGCTGTAGGTGCAGGACGGCGGCGTCGAGATCTTCCTCGAGCGTCGCCACGCAGGCACGGCCATACTCGGCATCGACCGATCGCAGGGAGGGCGCGTGCTGCAGGCTCGCGGACAGATCCTTGCGTGCCTGCTCCCGATAGTGAGGGACCGCGAACGCGGCAGTGCCTCCTTCCACACCCGCCGCGTCCGCCCATTCCAACAGCAGCAGGCCCCGCTCGAAGCGCGCCTCGGTGAGGGAGTCATCCAGGTCGAGCGCCCGATCCAGAGCCGCGAGGGAATCGGGATAGCTCGCAAGACGACGGAGCAGCTTGCCGCGCAGGTAGTGTGCCTGCGCCACTTCGCCGAACTCTCGGAGGAACCGATCGCAGTCCGTCACGCCGAGCTCCAGGAGGCGGCCCTGCTCGTCGAAGTCACTCAGACGGCGATGATCCTCGGCGTCCGCCAGAAGCTCCGCGACCGTGTTCGACAGACGCAATCCCGCCCGGGTCGCGTCGTGTCGCGCCATCTCGCCGTAGAGCACGACGGCCGCGACCAAGATCATGGAGACGGCCACGGCAGCAGCGACCCGCAGGACGTTACGATGCCGCGCGGCAAACCTCGAGAGTCGATACCACCGCGACGGCGGGCGCGCCTCGATCGGCTGCCCGTCGAGAAACCGCTGCAGATCCTCGCCGAACGCCCGCGCTGTCGCATAGCGCCGCTCCGGCTCCTTCGCCATCGCCGTTCGCGCGATCGTGTCGAGGTCGGAGTCGACGCCGGCAATCGCGCGGGGCTCCTCGTCGACAACGCGACGCATGACTTCGATCACGTCTTCGCCTTCGAACGGGGGACGGCCAGACAGCGTCGCCCAGAGCGTCGCGCCGAGCCCGTAGACGTCGCTCCGTTCGTCGACATCGCGAACCCGCCCCTGCGCCTGCTCGGGAGCCATGAACCCCGGAGTGCCGAGCACGTGCCCAGACATCGACAACGTCGAGTCGACCTGCGTCTCCTTCGCCAGGCCGAAGTCCATGACGTAGACGTGATCCCCGTCGACGAGGAGGTTCGACGGCTTGAGGTCCCGGTGCACGATGCCGTGGTCGTGCGCATGCTGCACCGCGAACGCCGCGTCCCGCAGCAGGCGGACGATCTCCTGGGTCTCGAGCGGCGTCTCGTGAAGGGGCGTGCCGGCCACGAGCTGCATAGCGATGAAGTCCGGAGTCGCGTCGAACACCTGCGCAATGTGCGGATGTTGGAGTCGACCCGCCGCGGTCGCCTCGCGCACGAAGCGCTGTCGCAGCGTCGCGCTGAAGCCCGCGTGCTCGGACAGGAGCTTGACCGCGACGCGTCGACCGAGCTGTTGGTCCTGAGCCTCGTAGACGATGCCCATACCCCCGCGGCCGATCTCCCGAATCAGCTCGTACTTCCCGAGATCGAGATCCGGCAGGTCCTCCCGACCGACATCCAGCAGTCGTCGCATCGCGGCGTCGTCGAGCGGACGATCGGTCATGCCTCGCTCCCGAAGAGCCACGCGAGCTCCTCTTCGAGTTCCGCCGGCGTCGTGACGGTATCCGCGACGATCTGGCGCAGGCGAGCGCGATACCGCTGCTTCGCCTTGCGCAAGTAGTTCGACACATCGTGGCGCGAGATCGAGTATCGATCCGCGAGCTCGGCGTAGTCCAGGTCGGTCTCGGCCGCGACGAAGTAGTCCTGGAACACCGAAAAGTACACGGGACGCCCCTCGCGACGGAACTCCTCTTCGACCTCGTCGAGCGCTCGTCGCACCAGCTCACGCCGCCAGCGATCATCGAGCACCTCGTCCGGAGTCTTCCCGACGTCGTCGCGAATCTCCAGCGAGCCGCCCATGGCGCCTTCGATCGAGATCGGGAGCTCTCCCGCACCGCGCTTCTGTGCCAGGTCCGCGCGCGCCCGATCCGTCAGCCAATTCCCGAGAGTCGTCTTCAAGAACGCCCGAAACCGACCGCGGCTGCGATCGGCCTTGTCGAACACCGAACGCTCGAGCATCCACAAGAAGAACTCCTGAGTGCGATCGAGCGCTGCGACCTGGTCGAGTTTCCACCGCGCGCGAAGATACCCGTAGACCGGCGCCCAGTAGCTCGTCGCCAGCGCCTCGACGTCACCTCGCCTCGCCTCCTCGTCCGCGCCCGGCGCGCGCATGATTCGCGACCAACACGTGCTCGGAAACTGCGGTGCGCCCGGTCCGTTCGGCGGTCTCGACGAGGAGTCCATGGATCCGTGCGACGATACGGAATCCCGGCGGGCGTTCGTACGATCGGCCACCCGCCGGAGAGCAACAATCTCGCGAGAACCCGTACGAACCCCGGGATCGGTTCCGTATCTGCGGGTACACCCGACCCACCGAGGATTCGTCATGAACGCGCCGATCGCCTGCCTCTCTATCTTCGCCGTCACTTGCCTCCCAGCTCCGGCCCAGGATTCCGTGGTCATCGCCGGATCGGCCGAGGGCTTCTGGATCACCTCGATGGACGCCGCCCCGATCGCGAAGGGCTCGTTCCGCATGCAGTTCGAAGGGAACCGAGCGCACGTGTTCGTCGAGCTTCCGGGCGTCGGAGCGTTCCAGCACGGACGCGACGACGACCGCACCTGGGAGATCGACGCGGTCGCGGGTCCGTCGATCCGCACCGGGTTCGCCGCCGAATCGGCGCATCGGCTGTTCGCGTTGCTGCGGGGTGACGTCGACGCCGCGGCCGCGAGCTACCCCAAAGGCGCACTGCGGGACGGCCCGCACGCGAGCTTTCCGCTCGAAGGCCAGGACGCGTCGGACATCTGGCTCTACGCGAAAAGGGCGAGCATCTCCTGAAGGCGACGCTGCAGACTCGAAGCGCGATGGGCGAGAGCACGCGCTGGGTCGTGCGATTCTTCGACTGGAAGAAGCACGGCGACATCGCGTACCCGAATCGAATCCGCTGGCAGTACCGCCATCTCCGCGTCGACCTGGAGGTGGAGTCGTTCGACGTCTCCGGCGAACACTGTGACCCGAAGAAGTTCAGCCTGCCCGAGGAGCTCCTCGCGGCGGCCCGCGAGCTCGAGAAGGCCCGCACGAACAGCGACTCCAAGACCGCAGTGTGCAAGGTCGTGGATCTCGACGAACAGCCGGTCGCGCGCATGCGTCGGACGATCCAAGCCGCGAACATCAGTATGGAGCTCGGCCGCATGCTGCCGGCGATCATGATGCACGTGCAGCGCCAAGGAGTCGCGATCGCGGGTGCCCCGTACTCCCGCTACCACTCGTTCGACGGCCGCACGTTCGACCTCGAATGCGGGGTTCCCGTCGTCGAGAAGATCGAGGGCAACGGCAAGGTCGAGGCCGGCGTGCTGCCCGGCGGCAAGGCCATTTCCACGTGGCACATCGGCCCCTACCACAAGCTCGGCGATAGCCACGGCCGCCTCGGGCAGTGGGTGAAAGACTCCGAGTGGGACGCGAACGGCGCGATGTGGGAGATCTACTGGACGGACCCGGGGCTCGAGAAGGACCCGACGAAGTGGCGGACGCAGATCGTGCAGCCGGTCCGCGCGAAGAAGAAGTAGGCGAGTCGCGAGTTCAGCGCGGCTCGGCGTTGGCCGCGATCTTCTGAGCCGCGTCCGCGATCGAGTCCTGCGCGGCCTTCCGATCGAACGCCGGCGTGAAGCGCGCAACCGCGCCCGCCGCGTCGATCCGAAGCGTGATCGGTTCGAGGATCATCGCCGGCGGGCGAATGCCCTGCCCGATGCCGAACCGAACGATCACCCGGTGCGCGCCCCCGCTCGTCACCTTGACGCGCGCCGTGTCCGACTCGTCGAGCATCGCCGCCGTGTACTTGCCCTTCGCGTACCAACCACTGATGCGCTTGCTCCCGCCGTCCCACGCGAGAAGCTCGTCCGGCATCCCGTCGAGCTCCATGCGTTCGAGCACGACCTGCACTTCGACCTGGCCCGCGAGCGCACGGAGCCCGGGGAAGTGCACGTCCACGGGCGGAATCGTCGGAATCTGCAGCTCGTTGCGACCCGCGGCAATCACCGTCCGGCGCGTCGCGTGCCCCTCGGCCATCGCGATCACGTCGGTCTGCGCGTCGGTGCTGAGGAACTCGACGCGCCCCTTCCTCCAGGGATGTCCGACGTATCCGGTCTGTCCGTCGGGTCTTCGCACGCGCGCGAGGAGCGGACGGTTCGGCTGGAACTGTTGCCCACGCTCGTCGCGAGCCAGCACCTCGAAGCGATGGAGGTACAGCCCGAGATCCAATTCCTGCAAGCGCGGGTGCATGCCGAGCTGCCCCGGCTCGAGGACGAGGTTGTCGATCCGCAGGAACGGATCCGGCATCTGCTGCACTCGCAGCGTCAGGTCGTACGCGCCGGGGCGGACCCAGTCGAAGTAGATGTACGTGTTGCCCTGGTAGTCGTGGATCTGATCTTCCCGCTTGCGCTTGGGATCGGCCCGCGACACCAGCTCCGCACGGATGCCCTTGCGCTGCATCCACTCGGGCGCGAGCACCGTGCCGACGACGCGCGCTTTGCGCTCGAGCCGGATCTCGACGCTCTGCCCCTTACGAATGTCCGTCGTCACGGCCTGAAAATGTTCGTCGGTGCGCACCCGCAGGCGATACCGCCCGGGCTCGATCTCACCGAACAGCTCGAACAAACCGATCTCGTCGGTGTGCGTCTCCAGGAACGCCTCGTCTACGAACCGAAGCTTCGGCTGGTCATCGCCGACGTCTCGCTCCCGCTGGAGCTGCACGTGCGCGTCTTCGATCGGCACGCCCTCGTCGTCGACGACGGCCCCGCGCGCGATCGTGCCGAGGGCGTCGACGCGGATCTCCCCGAGGTCGGTGATGAACGCCTTCGGTAGATCCGCGAGCGTGCGCGACATGCCGACGCTCGGCGACACGTCGTCGCAACGGATGAGCAGATGGAACGGCGCGCGGTGCTTGTCGCGCACCTGATACGGCAGGTGGAAGCGACCGTCGTCGCCGAGCTCGATCTCCTCGCCCTCGAGGCGCCCCGCGGCACAGTTGATGAGGAACGTCGGATGGGCATCCCTCAGTGGTTCGCCTTCCGCGTCGAGCAAGCGCCCGAACAGCATGCCATCCGCGGGCGCGACGACGAGGTCGTGAACGACACGTTCGCCGGCCGCCACCGGACCCAGGAACTCCTCGGAACGCCAGGAGAAGTCCCGGTCGTCGAGACGGCAGTGGGCACGGCACTCGAGCCCCGTGCCGACGAACGGAAACACGATCTCGGTCGCGCCCTGCTCCTTGCGAACCCTGGAGATCGCCCAGCGCGGCGTCGGCGCGGAAAGGTGGCGCAGGTCCGCGCGCACCGGGTGGATGAATGGCCGACCGTCGCGATCGACGGTGCGCAGCGCAACGCTCCCGACCGGCGGCATCTTCAGCTCCAGGACCTCTTCCGGGACGGGACGCCCCGAGAACTCCACCGGCTTACGTTCGAGGAGCGGCACGAGCAACACCGCCTCGAAGCGGCTGTCGTATTCGTCCGGCCACCACTTCTCCCGCCATTCGCGGTGAACCTGAAAATGCCGGAACACCGCGACGCCCTCCGTATTCGTCTCGCGGCGCGCCCGAAGTTCCGACCGGCTGGAGAAGAACGGTCGCATGTCGGTCGGGTTGCGGCCTTCTCGAGACATGCCCTGCCGGACACGGCGCATCTGTCGATGCGCGCGTTCGAGCTGTTCCTCGACGTTCTGCACACGACCCTTCGCACGCCCCTTCTGCGCGGGGTTCTTCTTCATCCAGTCGCGGATGCGCTGCATGTTCTTCTCGAGCCGCGCGAGGTTGTCGGTCGCGCTCTTCGGATCGAGCCGGAACGGGATCTTCTGAAGGACGCCGACGGGAACCGCGGCGACGCCGTACCCCTCGTCATCGACGACACGCACCGTCAGAGTCTCGTCGGCACGCAGCGTGACGACCTCGACCTCGTCGTGCTCCTCGTCGAAATCGGTGAAACCGAACATGCCCGGCAATCGAGCCGCGATCAGCGCGTGGTCATCGACCGCGGGCACCTCGACGCGACCGTCTTGGTCCGCGAGGAACCGCACGCCCTTTTGCTCGACGACCTCGCTCCAGTGTCGCGCCTTCTCGTCTTCGAAGCCGAACACGTCCTCGTGCTCTTCCTCGTCGAACGCGCCTGTGTCGAGGAAGAACACTTCCGCGCGAACCGCGGGACGCCCTTCCTTCCCACGCCAGACTTGGACGACGACCGGCGACGCCGTCGGATCCCCGACGACGTCCACGCGGGTCGCGCCGTCTGCGTCCGGGCCGTCACCGGCCAAGACAGTCGGGTCGATGGTCGCGGAACTCGACGTGGCGTCGGCGCCCGCCATGCCGGCATCGGCCCCCCGGTCCTCGGACGACGTACGCAGGCTCGGCGGCGCCTCCGAGCCCTCGTCCGAGAGCAACGCGAATCCTACCGCGAGGACCGCGACAGCGAGGACTCCGATCAGCACGGCGCGGTGCATGGAAATCCTAGACGAAGAAGAGTGCTGCTCGCGGCATGGTCGCGATGGGATGATGGGCGGGAATGACAGAGCATGATAGCCACCCACCGGGCGGATCGAACCCGGGATCGGTCAGCCTCGGCTGCGGAACCCTGATCCTGATCGCGATCATCGTCGCCATGTTCTCGGGGAGCAGCCGGGTCTCGAGCCTCGAGAGCAAGGTATCCCGAATGCGGAACACCATCTCTTCGATGGACCGCGAACTGAGTCAACTGAACCGCAAGATCGACCGACTGATCGAACTCGTCGAGAAGAAGTGATCCGCCCGGGTCGCGGGCCTCGCGCATTTCCCGCAACGGAACGCGCTACGCTGGAGTCCTCGTCAGGACCCGGATGACCGCTCCCGCGACCCCAGACCTCGACAATGCCCTCGCCGAACGCGACTTCGTGCGCGCGCTCGCCCGCTCCCTGCTCGTCGATCGGGGTTCCGCCGACGACATCGAACAGCGCACGTGGCTCCGCGCCATGCAGCACGGGTCCGCGGTCGCGCGCTGGCGCCAGTGGTTGTCACGAGTCTGTCGCAACTTGGTTCAGGACCAGCGGCGCGACGAGATGCGTCGTGACGTCCACGAGCGGCGGGCGGCTCGACCGGAGGCGCTCACCGCGACCGACGATCTCGTCGCCGCGGAAGAGAGTCGTCGCGGGGTCATCGAAAGCGTGCGGTCTCTCCCCGAGCCCTATCGGTCGACGCTTTGGAAGCGCTACTGGGACGATCGATCACCGACCGAGATCGCACGCGAACTCGGGGTGCCGAGCGCGACCGTGCGGTCCCATCTCCACCGCGGCCACGCGATGCTGCGCGAACGCCTCGACCGACGCTACGGCGATCGGCGTGCGTGGGTCGCACTCCTCGCGCCGCTCGCGAGTTCCCCCATCGGAATCATGCTGATGTCGACGAAATCGAAGGCGCTCGCGGCGGCCGCCGCAATCGTGATCGCGGGGCTGCTCATCTGGGGCATCACACCGCCGTCCCAGGAACCCGGCACTCCGACCGAAACGTCGACCCCGCCGAGTGCGGTCGTCTCGAGCATCCCGGAATCGACGGAACCGACAGACGACCCGGATCTCCCGACCGAACGGTCGGCTCGAGCCGTGGCACGCGGCGTCACCGTCCATGTCGTCGCGCGCCGAGACGGAGTGCCGGTTCCCGGTCTCGCGCTGGCGCTGGAGTCGTTCCCCGGCTTCGGCGCGCACGGCGCTGCGCTCGCGACTCGCAGCGGCCGCACCGACAGGGACGGGACACTCGAGTTCTCGCTGGAGCCCTCGGACGACGCGCGCACGGTCCGGCTCGTCAGCGGAGATCCCCGACAGGAGTTGCGCACGCAGCCAGTCGTCATTGCCGCGGGCGACGTCGAAGCCACGGTCCACGCGACGGTCACGTCGCTCGAGTGCGAGCTGTCCGGTGAAGTGCACGACGCCCTCGGTGCGCCCATCGCCGGCGCCATCGTGAGCTACAGCGATCACCACCAGGTCACGACCGACGCAGCGGGGCGATACTCGATCGCGGTGCCCCGCGGACGGAAGCTCGTGTTCGTCCACGCCTGGGCCGACGGCTACGGCCGCAAGACGGAGCAGCCGACGATTCCCGCGCACGCCGATTCATGGCAAATCAACTTCGCGCTGCTTCCCGGCGAGCAGGTCGAGGGCCGAGTGGTCAACGAATCCGGGGACCCGGTCGAGGGCGCGAAGATCAACACCTCGATGCAGCTCTACTCGGACGTGCGAACCGCGGCCGACGGATCGTTCGCCCTGCGAAGCCTCGAACCCGGGATCGCCCTCAGCGTCTGGGCCATCAAGAGCGGCTACCGCTCGGGCCGCACGAGCTGGAGAAAGGGCATCGAAGAAATCGAGATCGTCTTGCAGCGCGGACTCGCTCTCGACGGCCGAGTCCTCGACGAGGACGCGGTTCCGATCGTCGGTGCCCGCGTGCAGGTGTACGACGAGCGCTCGTTCGGCGGCGTCGAGGCACAGTTCACCGACGAGGAAGGGCGATTCCGAACGGACGGTCTCTCAGCGGGCACCATGACGGTCGTGGCCCACAAGCGCGGCTACACCAAGGTCACGAAGTCGGTGCACGTCGACGGCGAGAACACGGTCGAGATCCGTCTGGCCGAGGGCCAGAGCGTCGTCGGGCGCGTCGTCGACACCGCGGGGTCACCGATTGCAGGCGTCCGCGTGTCGGCGATGCGGGGCACCGGCAACTCTCGCGAGTTCGTCGGCACGGGCACGGAGACGGACGCCGAGGGGCGGTTCGAACTCACGGACCTGCCGAATCTCCCGTGCAAAGTCTCCGCATACGAGACGGGCTATCGCTCCGCATCGATCCCCGACGTCGTGCCGGACGGCACCGAAATCGAGCTGCGCATGGAGCGCTCCCCCACGGTCACCGGGCGCGTGCTCGACGGGCGGACCGGTAAGCCGATCCCCGAGTTCACGATCAAGATCTCCGATCGTGAGAACGTGAACGGCTACTGGGTCAACCCGCAACGATTCGACACGGAAGACGGCCGCTGGTCGATCCAGCCCCGCACGATCCGCAAGGAGACGAAGGTGTGGGTCGGCGTCGAGGCGAAGGGATACGCCCCTGCGACAGGCAACGCGACGGCGCGGGTGGAACCCGTCGAGGACGAATGCATCGTTTCGCTGCAGCCCGGCATCGAAGTCCGCGGCACCGTGCGCCTCCTGGGTACGGGCACATCCGTCCCGGGTGCCACGATCCGACTCCTCGGCGAAGACGAGCACACTTCGATCCTGGACCACAGTCACTATCCGACCGCGACGAGCGACGCCGAAGGGTCCTTCCGGTTCGACTCGATCGGCCCCGGACAGACGCGCGTCGCCATCATCCATCCGGACTATCCCGACAGGATGCAGGGACCGTTCGATCTGCGGGACGGCACGACGCTCGACCTGCGCGTCGCTCCCGCAGTCTCGCTCCGCGGTCAGATCGTCGGCTTCGACGACGCCGCGAAGTTCGACGTCGAGCTGATCCGATACGAGGACGGACGGATCGTCGGGCGGGCCGAAGACACCACCGAACGCGAATTCGAGTTCGACGGTCTCGGTCCGGGAACGCACTACATCGAGTTCCAAGCCGGCGCCACGCACCGCTACTGGTTCGTGGAAATCGGGACGACGGACAAGTTCGACGTCGTATTGCGAGAACGGGAAGGCGACGCGTCCGTCGAAGTCGCCGTAGAAGGCCTCACGACGGGGCGGGTCCAGCTCAGGCCTGCCGCGGACGCCCGCACGCCGGGTTCCCCGGGAATTCGAAACCGCACCCTGGTCGACGGGAGCTTCACTTTCGTTGGAGTGGCAAACGGGAAGTACAAGGTCCGGATCTACGACGACGCACACGAGAAGCGCGCGGAACAGGTCTTCGAAGTCTCCGGAACCGGCGCGACTCGCATCGACCTGACCGTCGACTAGCGGTTCGGATTTGGCGTCCGCGACGCCGCTCCTCGCACTAGTCCTCCTCGTCTGGAATCCGTAGTAGTGTGGCGGCCATGGTTCGCCACGCGAGTCGCCTCTGCCTCATCGCCTTCGTCCTCGCCACACCGGCAGCCGCGCAACCCGACGCGCCGCAGCGCGAACTCACGCTCGACGCTCTCTTCCCGCACGACCGCGTGCTCGACGTGCGCATCCGCCTGCCGAAGCGTGACTGGAACCGCCTCCGCATGCAGAACAGGAGTTTCAACGACGCGATCGGAGGCGCCCGGAGGCGCGGCGAGTTCCGGAAGCCGTTCTCCTACTTCCTCGCCGACGTCGAGATCGACGGCGTTTCGATTCCGAAGGTCGGCATCCGCAAGAAGGGCTTCATCGGCTCCCTGAGCACGGAACGACCCTCCCTCAAACTGAAGCTCAACCACGCCGTCCCGAATCGACGCATCGAAGGACTCAACAACCTGACGCTGAACAACAATCAGCAGGACGAGAGCCTGGCGAGCCAATTCCTCGGCTATGCGATCTTCCGCGCCGCCGGGCTGCCCGCGCCGCGATGTGCCTTCGCAAAGGTCTCGGTCAACGGCAAGAACCTGGGCATCTATTGCCACGTCGAGTCCCTGCGGAAGCCACTCCTCGACCGCACTTTCGGAAACGCGGATGGTGTCGTGTACGAGGGCACCGTCGTCGACTTCTTCGACCACTGGGCCCGGGGCTTCGAACCCAAACGCGGGGACGAGGCTCGAGGGATGACCGCGATCGAACGCACGATCGCGAGTCTCGACAACGCATCGGACGAGGAGCTCGAAACCCGTCTCGCCCGGACAATCGACCTCGACGCGTTCTACCGATTCTGGGCGATGGAGAGCCTGATCGGATTCTGGGACGGCTACTCGGGCAATCAGAACAACTACTTTCTCTACCTCCATCCCGAGACCGAACGCTTCCACTTCCTGCCTTGGGGAGCGGACATGATGTTCACGGTCGAGAACCCGATGGGGCGCGACCCGGACGCCCCGTTCTGCGTCCAGACGAAGGGTCGCCTCGCGCACCGGCTCTACCAGCTCGAGTCCGGCAAGCGGAAGTACCGCCGCGCGCTGGAGACTCTGCTCGCCGATCACTGGGACGAGAAGAAGCTGCTCGCCGAGACGAACCGCATCGAATCGCTACTCAAGGACGTGCTGGGACCGTCGCAGCGCCGCGCTTTCGACAGACTCGACGACGTCCGGGAGTTCATCGAAGACCGACGCGAGCAGATCGAAGCTGAGATCAAGGACGGCATGCCGGAGTGGACGAAGCCATCACCGCCGCCGTTCGCGATGCCCCAGCCGACACCCGGCTCGATCTGGAGCTGCGCGTACGCCGGAGACGTCGCGGGCCTGCAGCGGTGCATCGATGCCGGCGTCGACCTGAACACGCGAAGCATCGACGACGGCTCAACCGCAATCGCGTGTGCGGCCGTGGCCGGACACGAGCACGTGGTCGAGTTCCTGCTCGCGCACGACGCCGATCCGGACATCGCGAACTTCCAGGATGACGTCCCGCTGCACAGCGCCGCGTTCTTCGGCCGCCTCGAGATCGTGCGCGCCCTCGTCGATCACGGCGCGTCGCTGACGCCCGAGAACTGGGCCGGCGACACTCCGCTCGACGCGGCCGCGACTCCGTGGAATCGCGAGATCGCGCGCATGGTGGAGTTCGTCGGCTTCGCGTTCGAACAGATGTCGCTCGTCGGCACTGCGAAACGAATGCGGCCGAAGGTCGCGGACTTCCTCCGCGAGCGCGGCGCCAAGGGTGCGAGGAACAATCAGAAGTAGCGCGTCAGTTTCGTCGTCGACCGAGACCGCCGCCGAAGCCTATGTCATCGAAGCCTGCGGCCTGCACCGAGTCCACGAGCTGCGCCACGTCCCCGTACGTCACTCCGACGCCGGGCTCGATCACGACGGGCACGATCTTCGTCCGGCCCACGACTTCGCTGTCCGGGACCCGCCGCATGGGATCCGCGACGATGTCGCGGAGCTCGACCTCGAGATCCGCCAGCGCATCGAATCGCGTCGGCCCGACTTCCCAGTGGCAGGCGTGGCCTTCGAGGCGAAACGAGTTCGGCGCACCGACTGGACGATCGGGGTGCCGCGGCACCTCGCGACCCCAGACGTCGTTGACGATCCGAATCGACAGCTGCTCGATCGGCACGTCTGCCTTCGAGCTCGACCCGCGGTCCTTCGGGAGATACGCCGGCAGCTTGGCTTCGAGTGTTTTGAAGTCGATGCACAGGAAGAAGATGATCAACAAGAACGTGACGTCGATCATCGGCGTCATGTCGGGACGGTCCTCGTCAGCGGCCCTCCGGCGTCGTCGCGTGCGCATGGCGCAACCAACGACTCCCGCGAGAATGCGGTTCAGCGGTTGTCGCTTTTGTGCACAGGTCCGAGAATCTCTTTCGGCCGCAGACGTCGCCAGCCGACGAACGCCATACTGGCCGAATCTCGCTCTCCAGGAGTCTCCGATGAAGATCCTTCTCGCCACCGCCATCGCCGCCGTCACGCTGTTGGGTTCCGTGGTTTGCCAAGAAACCGACCGCGCACGCGACGTCCGCAGGACCGACAAAGCACGCGTCGAACGCCCCGCGAAGCAGGACCCCGAGGCCAAGACCAAGCTCGCCGAGATCAAGGCGAAGCTCGACGCGGCCGTCAAGGCCGGTCGCATGACCGAGGCCGACGCGAAGCGGCGATACGCAGCCGTGCAGAAGCGAATCGCGAAGAACGCCAAGAAGAAGGCCAGCGCCGACGGCCTCGACGAGAAGACCCGCAAGAAGCTCGAAGCGGCCGTCAAGGCCGGTGAGATGACGCAGGAAGCGGCGCGACGCAAAGCCGCGGCGATGCGCGACTACAGCGACAAGCGTCGCAGGGCGAAGAAGCTGCGCGCCGCGATGGACGAGAAGGCAGTTTGGCAACGCCTCGAGGCCGGCGTCCGCTCGGGCAAGATCACGATGGAAGAGGCGAAGAAGAAGTACGCCGAGATCGTCGACAAGCAGAAGGCGTCGGACAAGGTCAGCGACCGTCCGATGCGCCGACGCGTGAAGCGCAAGACGGATCGCGCCACCGAGCGCGCGCGCACAGACCGCGTCAAGAGCGACCGCGTGAAGACGGACAAGAAGAAGGTCGAAGCGAAGAAGACCGACCGGAAGAAGTAGGCCGCGCCCCGCACCGACCCGATGAGTTCCGCCCTTCGATTCGTCACGATCGCGCTGGTTCTCGGGTTCGGGGTCGCACTCTTCTGGCCGGACGCGTCACCGCAACCGACTCCGACGATCGACGCCGAAGGCGTCGAGACGACGACCGTCGTGCCCGAGGGAGCGGACTCGACGATCGTCGATCGCACGCGCGTCGACGCGCCGACCCCCGCACCCGAAGCCGACGCGTCGTCGACGGACTCCGCACGCCCCTCCGTCGAACTGCGTGGCCGCGTCGTCGACGCGGACGGCGTCGGAATCGCCGCGGCCACGGTGGCCCCCTTCAAGCGACTCACGGAGCGCTGCTCGACCGACGGAGACGGCTACTTCGTCATCTCGAACCTCGATCCTCGGCGCAAGCGCCACTGGCTGGAGGCGTCGAAGAAGGGATTCGTCTCGGCCGGCGCGCTGGCGCAACTCGGGGACGACGAACCGGTCGAGATCATCCTCGTACCGGGCGCCACCGTGCGCGGCATCGTCTACGGCCCGAGCCGTGAGCCGGTTCCTGGCGCGCAGGTCTTCACCCACTCGGGGAAGGTCAAGTCGCAGACCGTCGACGCCACCGACCGCGAAGGTCGGTTCGAACTCCACGGCCTCCCGAGCGGCTTTCGCCTCCTGACGACGATTCACGATCGCTACCCGGCAGCCGAGAGTGAAGTCCGCGTGCCAGAACCCGGTGAGTCCGTCGACGTCGTCATCGAACTCGAACGTGGACGGGACCTACGTGGACTGATCGTCGACGCAGACGGCCGCCCCGTCGCGAACGCGACGGTCGACGCGCGGTGCGACTCGATCAAGCAGAGACGCGACCCGTTGCGCCGAACCCAGTCCGACGAGAACGGCGCGTTCACGCTGCACGAGCTCCCGCTCGACGACATCTGGCTGCACTGCTCCGCGGACGGATTCGCGCCGCACCCTCGCATCGACGTCGATATCACCGAGACGGATGTGCGCATCGCCCTCGAGCCGACCGCGCGAATCGCCGGCACCGTGCTCGACGGGATCACGGGCCGCCCCGTTCCGGAGTTCCGAGTCGCAATCGTCGACGTCCGCCGGCCCGACCAATCCGAAGGCGGCGGCAAGAATCGCTTCCAGGGCGGCGGCCTCCGCAAGCTCGAGCCGTTGGACGTCGAGGACGAGAACGGCCACTTCGACAGCGGCGACATGCCGTTGCGCCCGGGCCTCACGGTCGCGCTGGAGATCTCTGCGGACGGGTATGCAACGACGACGGCGCGCGACGTCGTCGCGCGCGTCGACGCGACGCCCGACGACCTCATCGTGCGGCTCGTCGCAGGCGTGCGGGTGTACGGCACCGTGGTCTCGCAGGACGGTCAGCCTCTCGAGGACGCCGACGTTCGCATCGCGCGCGGGGATGCCCCGCGCGACCAAAAGGGCGGACCGCGCGGCGCGCGCACGCGGACCGACGAACTCGGGCGGTTCGAAGTCGACGGACAGCCGGCCGGGACGGCCCACATCGTCGTCGAACACGAGGACGCCGGCATCCATGTCCAGCCCACCGAGATCCCCGCGACGACGCGCGACTGGCTCGTCGACGTCCGTGTCGCGGGCCGGGGTTCGATCCGCGGATTCGTGCGCGATGCGACGGGTCAACCCGCCGTGGCCGAAGCCGTGCGTCTGACGGTCTTGTCGGTTCCCGGGCTCGGCCGACGCAATTGGTCCACGAAGACCGACGATCGCGGTCGCTTCGGGTTCGACCAGCTGCCGTTCGGAACCTATCGCGTGATGCACTTGCAGGAGATCGTCGGCAAGCCGCTCCCGGTGCGCACCGTCGACGTCTCCGTCGCGTCGCGCGAACCCGTGGAAGTCGACGTGGCCGCCGTTGAAGGCAACACGATCGACGGCTCGATCCTGACCGACGCCACGATCGGGGAGTCCAGCGTCGTCGCGCTGGAACCGATCGCCGATGACGAGGAACGCGCCGCCACGCGCTACGCGCGCACGCGGGGTGCGGCGTTCGCGTTCCGGGGCGTGACGCCGGGTCGGTATCGACTCACCGCGTGGTTCCAGGACGACTCCGGCGAATGGCACACGGGATCGACGGATGCGGACGTCGCGGACGGCCTCGCGACCCGCGTGACGGTCCGCGTCGACTGAGCGCTCAGTACCCGAAGTGCATGCGCCGCGCTCCCGACACGGACAGGTGCTGGGCGCCATCGACGAGAGCCCACTGGTTCTCGAGTTTGACTCCGACGAGACCGGGCTCGAACGGCACCGAGACGGTGATCGACTCGAGGGCCTCACCCCCGACCGGAATGCCCGGGCTTGCGAAGAACGGCTGCACGTAGAGCCGACATTCGATCGCCGCGCCGACCCAGAACAGCGTCGCGCCGCCTTCGATCGCGTCGCCGAAAAGCCATACCGCTTGCGCACCAGGATCGATGTCGAAACCGTCGACGCGGAAGTCACGGCCGATCCTCGGTCGCAACGGCACGTCGATGCCCGGCTGGATGCCGCGGCCATCGACACAGCCGTCGCCCTCGTCGGTCACGAAGGCGGCCGCTGTGTAGACCCGGGCGAACGGATCGACCGCTGCCGTCCCCCCGGCACCGACCAAGATCTCGGCGTACCCATCGCCGTCGAGATCGCCCGGGCCGGCGAAACTCGGGAAATGGTTCGGCGCCTCGACCGTCGCGACCAGCGCCCCGGTCGCCCCGGAGTACACGTGCAGCTCGTAGCCCGGACCCGTGTCGATCGCCACGATGAGGTCCTGCACGCCGTCCCCGTCGACGTCGCCTCCGGCGCGCACGGCCGGGGCGCCGAGCGGGAGACCGTTGCTGAGCGGGAACGAGTGGATAGTCGCACCAGACGCACCCGACACGACATCGATGCGGCGCGTCGGGGAGAACGCCTCGATCGCGAAATCCGGAACGGCATCTCCGTCCACGAGGCCGAGCCGGACGACCGCGTGCCCGAGATGCTCGAACTCGACCGAACCGAACAGCTGGTACAGGATCGATCCGTCCGCACCGGAGTACGCGCTCACGAACCCGGCGCCCATTTCGGATCCCACCCAGGCGTACGGGTGCCCGACGACGAAGTCGTCGTGACCGTCGTCGTTGAGGTCACCGACGCCATCGAACATCTCCCCGGCCGGAGCCGTGGGAGATCCCTGGATCGTGTGGAGCACCGCGGGACTCGCGCCGTCGCGCACCCAGATGTAGCCGTCGGCGAACGGGTCCGACCCGCCGCTGATCAGAACGTCCGCGCGCCCGTCGTTGTTGACGTCTCCGGCGGGCCGCATGGTCCTGCCGAGGTAGCCGTTGCCGACGACCGAGCCGATCATCGAACCGTCCTGACCGGAGTAGAAAACCACGAGGCCATCGCTGCCCGAGTACGACGGGTTCGAGAGCGCGACGTCGTCGTGCCCGTCACCGTCCATGTCCCCGACCTGCGACACCGTGCGACCGACGCCGAGTGTCCAACCTTCCTGCGTGACTCCCTGCAAGTGGAGCAACTCCGAACCGTCGACGCCCGAGTAAACCCACGCGCCACCCGCGTTCGCGACGACCGTGGAGTCCAGTGGCGCACCGACCACGAAGTCGGGCACCCCGTCCGCGTTCACGTCCCCCGCGGCGTCGACCGCGCGCCCGAAGCTGTCGTCGTCGGGAGACACGATCGAGTAGCGGAGGTGCGAGCCCTGCGCAGTGACGCTCGCAACCAAGGAGAGGGAGACGCAGACGGCCAGCGAGCGATTCGGTTTCACGCAGCAATGGTATCGCTCGGCTGGCGCGTCCGGGGCGGCGAAGCCGGCACGTCCCCTCGAATCGCCTGGGAAATTCGGTGTCGACTTTCGGTCGCCGCGCCGGCGTCGATCAGGACGGGAGAGCGCCGCCGACGACACCGAGCACGGCGTCGTGCAGGGCCCCGTTGCTCGCGAGGATGTTCTGGCCGAACAGCCAGTCGTCCCCGCCGGTCAGGTCCGTCACGCGTCCGCCGGCCTCACGCACGACGACGCTGCCCGCCGCGACGTCCCACGGACTCAGGTAGAGCTCCCAGTAGGCGTCGAAGTGCCCGTCGGCCGTCATGCACAGATCGAGTTCGGCCGAGCCGTGGCGCCGGAGATCGCGACACGCGTGCAGTGCGCGCCCGAGCCGCGCGACGTTGTCGTCGTTGCCGGGCTCGTCACGCACGTAGCTGAAGCCGGTCGCGAGCAGCGCATCCGCGAGCGCGGTCGTCTCGGAGACACGGATCGGCGCGTCGTTGCGGAACGCGCCGCCGCCGCGATGCGCGTGGTAGGTCACGCCGAGGTCCGGCGCGTGCGCGACCCCGACGCTCGGCACGCCTGCGCGCACGAGCGCGACCGAGACGCAGAAGTACGGCAACCCGTGGACGAAGTTGGTCGTGCCGTCGAGCGGATCGACGATCCACACGAACTCGCTGTCGCTGCTCACTCGACCCTGCGGCGTGAGCGCGCCCTCTTCGGCGATGACCGCGTGGTCGGGATACGCCTCGAGGATTCCAGACACGACGGCCTCTTCCGACGCGCGGTCCGACGCCGTGATCAGGTCCCGACGGATCCCCTTGGAATCCGCGCGCGCGCCACTGCGGTCGTCGCCACGCGTGCGCACGATCGCCGCACCGCCCGCGCGCGCGACGCGCAGCGCGGTGTCGGTCAGCTCGCGCAGGTCTGGCGCGCCGCCCATCTCAGGCTCCGGCCGGCGGCGCGACGCCCGTGTCGAGCAGGGCCGCGAGCTTCTGCCGCAGCTCAGCCGCGGCGCCATCGTCGGCCTGGCCGAGCTCCCGCTCGAGGCCACGCATGAACTCGGCGTGATCCCCGGCCGCGTCCCCGTTCTCGAGCGCGAACGTGTGGAGCTTGTTGACGATCTTGGGCTCGAGCTCGGGCATCTCCGCGAGCGTGTTCTTCATGTGGAAGAGCATCTGCTGGCACGCCGCCGCGAGATCGAGCTCGCCGGGGAACTGGCGCATGTTCGCCATCAGCGCGTTGACGTCTTCACCCGCGCAGCACGCGTCGATGACGGACGGCGGCGGGTCGGGCATCTCGGCCATCAGGTTGTCGACCCAGGCGGAGACGGTGTCGAAGGAGATGGAATCGGCCTCGATCGCGAGGAGGTAGCCTTCGGCGGTGGTTCGGAGGGAGGTCATGGCGGGGATTTGTAGCGAGTCCGGCCCCGCCGTGCACCTGCCTAGCGCACGCCGTCGCCGCGGCCGTGGATCGCGGTCACGATCCCGTCCTGCCAGCCCCGCATCCTGCGTGCCGAGACGCTCTTTCCGCGCGGCACGTTCATCAGGATCGAGAACGCATGTAGGCGCCCGCCGCGATCCCGGACGACCCCGCTGAGCGCGCTGACGCGGCGGATCGTGCCGGTCTTGGCGCGGACGCGCCCCTTGAGCGGCGCGCCGGTGAACCGGCGCCGGAGCGTGCCGTCGACCCCACCCTGCGGCAGCGCATCGAGGAACTCGTCGACGAACGGACTCCGCAGCACGGCTTCCAGCAGAGTGACGACGAAGTCCGGACGGAGTCGGTTGCCACGCGACAGGCCCGAGCCATCGACGGCCGCGATCTCACTCGGAAGCTCGCCGCAGAGGTCCCGCACGGCCGCGAGCACCTCCGCGCACCCGGCGTCGAACGTGCCCTTGCCCGCACGCTCCGCGCCCAGCACGCGGACGAGCTGCTCTGCGTGCACGTTGCTCGAGTCCGCGAGCACCGGCCGGAGCGCGGTGGCGACCGTCGACTCGAGGTCGAAGCGATCGAGCGAACGCGCGGCCGCGGTCGCGGCGACGCGGACACCGCGCGCCTCGAGAGCCCGCTCGCAGGCGCGCACGAATGTGGCTTCAGCGTCGACCACAGCGGCCCGCATCGTCGTGCCACGGCTCTTCGTCCACAGAGCGCCAAACGCCTGCAGCCGATCGTCGACTTGCCGGATGCCCCAGACGCTGCCCTTCTTCTTGTCCTTGGTCATCCGAATCGCGCCACGCACCGGAAAGCCTCCCGGCGGGGCGAGCACTTCGATCGAGGCGTTCTTCCCGCTGCCCGGGCGCACGCGCACCTTGAAGCAGCCGGCGTCGGTCAGCACGCCGCCCGTCGGCGCGGCGTAGGCCCGCTCGAACTGGTCGGACGGCCAGCCGGACGGACGCGTGTCTCCGCGGAACGCCCCGGCGTCGAGCCGGATACGGCGCACGGCGCCGATCCCGGCCTCCGTCAGCCGCGTCGCGACCTCGGCGAACATGCGGCTCGGGTCGTGCGGCCCGTCGGTGATCCAGTTCGGGTCGCCACCCGCGTGGATCACCAGCTCGCCGTTCGCCACGGAGAACCCGGTGCGGAAGCGGTAGTCGGTCCCGAGGCGGTGCAGGAACGCCGCGACGGTCATCAGCTTCTGGTTGCTGGCCGGGATGAACGCTTCGCCGCTCCGGTGGCGGTACCAAGACTTGCCCGCGTCGACGTCGCGCACGACGCAGCCCACGCGGACCCCGGCGCGCTCCGCTGCCGCGACGACGGACTCGACGGACGACTGGGCCGGGGCGAGGGCGGCGAGGGCGAGGAGCGGGAGGTACGGGGCGCGGGTCACGGGCCGGAACGTACGAGGACAGGCGGTTCGGGTCGTGGGAAAAAAGGGGCGGGAGCGCGCGCGCTCGTGCGAGTGCGCGTGCTCGTGCGGACGGCCCTAGTCCGCGGCTCGCGCGCGCGGCCCGCGACCCCCACCGCTCCGCCATCCCGGTCCCCCGACACCTCGCTCGCGGCCCCGCGATTTTTCGATGTTCGTTCGATCCGGCTGGAACCCGCATGGTTCCTGGGCTCGCCGCCAATTCGCTCCCGCCACACGACTCGCCCGCTAGATTTAGAATTGCCGAGCGGTGCTGACCACCATACATAGTGTGTTTCCGAACTCAGGGCGACCCAGGCGGCGAGGCCGCGGTCGTGCCAGCGGTTCGGAACCCTGTGTTCCGACCCCGGGAGGGGGAAGGACTCCGTCCCGCCGGGAGACCCCCGGCATCCGGTATCCCGCGCAGAGCGGCCCCGTCGGCACTCACATCCTTGCTCGCCGGCGAAGGCCCCGCTGTCGCGGTCTGAATCATGCGCTTTAGGAGGCAGTCCACGTGAAGATCGAGAGGCGGTTCACCAAGGAAGGAAGTTCACCCTATGCGGACATCCAGTTCCAAAAGCGGACTTCCGAGATCCGCGACCCTGATGGATCTCTCGTGTTCCAGGCCAAGGACATCGACGTCCCGGCCGATTGGAGCCAGGTCGCCGTCGACATCCTCGCGCAGAAGTACTTCCGCAAAGCCGGCGTGCCGCAGCGCGACGAGAACGGCAAGCCCGTAGTCGACGCCAACGGCCAGCCAATTCTGGGCGGCGAGCGCAGCGCGACCCAAGTTTTCCACCGCCTGGCCGGCTGCTGGACCGACTGGGGCAAGAAGTACGGCTACTTCGACAAGACGACCGACGCGGAGGCGTTCTACGACGAGCTGTGCAACATGCTCGCGACGCAGCGCGCCGCGCCGAACTCGCCACAGTGGTTCAACACGGGCCTCCACTACGCCTACGGCATCGCCGGCCCCGCACAGGGCCACCACTACGTCGACGATGGCACCGGAGAGCTCCGCCAGGCGACGAGCGCGTACGAGCGCCCGCAGCCGCACGCGTGCTTCATCCAGTCGGTGACTGACGATCTCGTCCAAGAGGGCGGGATCATGGACCTGTGGACGCGCGAAGCCCGCCTCTTCAAGTACGGCTCCGGCACCGGCACGAACTTCTCGAACCTGCGGGCCGCGAACGAGCCGTTGTCCGGCGGCGGCCGCTCGTCCGGTCTCATGTCGTTCCTGAAGATCGGCGACCGCGCGGCCGGCGCGATCAAGTCCGGCGGCACGACGCGCCGCGCGGCGAAGATGGTCTGCCTCGACCTCGACCATCCGGACATCGAGCACTTCGTCGACTGGAAGGTCAACGAAGAGCAGAAGGTCGCGGCGCTCGTCGCGGGCTCTCGCCTGCTGAAGCAGCACATCCAGGAGATCATCAACGCGTGCCAGGTCGAGAAAGACGGCGAGAAGACCGTCGTCGCTCGCCCGAAGGACAACCCGGCTCTGCGTCAGAAGCTGCAGTCCGCGCGCGCCGCGTGCCTGCCCGAGGCCTACCTGCAGCGCGCGCTGCAGCTCGGCGAGCAGGGCTACACGGCGGTCGACGTCAAGGAATACGACGTCAACTGGGACAGCGAAGCGTACGTCACGGTCTCCGGCCAGAACTCGAACAACTCGGTGCGCGTGCCGAACAACTTCTTCGACTGCCTCGAGAACGAGAAGCCGTGGCGCCTCCGCTACCGCACGAGCGGCGACGTCGCGCGTGAGGTCGACGCGCAGGAACTGTGGGACAAGATCTCGTTCGCCGCGTGGTCGTGCGCCGACCCGGGCCTGCAGTACGACTCGACGATCAACGAGTGGCACACGTGCCCCGAGGACGGCCGTATCAACGCGAGCAACCCGTGCTCCGAGTACATGTTCCTCGACGACACGGCCTGCAACCTCGCGTCGCTGAACCTCGTCCGGTTCCAAAACGGAGACGGCTCGTTCGACCTCGACAGCTACCGCCACGCGGTCCGCATCTGGACGATCGTGCTCGAGATCTCGGTCCTCATGGCGAGCTTCCCGAGCCAGGCGATCGCGGAGAAGAGCTACCGCTACCGCACGCTCGGCCTCGGCTACGCCAACCTCGGCACCGTGCTGATGCGCATGGGCGTGCCCTACGCGTCCGAGAAGGCGACCGCGATCGCGGGCGCGCTGACTGCGGTGCTCTGCGGAGAGTCGTACGCTACGTCCGCCGAGATGTCGCAGGAGCTCGGCCCGTTCCCGGGATACGCGAAGAACCGCGAGCACATGCTGCGCGTGATCCGCAACCACCGTCGCGCCGCGCACGGCGCCGCATCGAACGAGTACGAAGGCCTCGCGATCACGCCGATGCCGATCGACGCGCAACTGTGCCCGGCGGAACTCCTGACCGCGGCCCGCGCGTCGTGGGATCGGGCGCTCGAACTCGGCGAACAGCACGGCTACCGTAACGCCCAGGTCACGGTCATCGCGCCCACGGGCACGATCGGCCTCTTGATGGACTGTGACACGACCGGCGTCGAGCCGGATTTCGCACTCGTCAAGTTCAAGAAGCTCGCGGGCGGCGGCTACTTCAAGATCATCAACCAGAGCCTGCCTCCGGCACTGACGCACCTGGGCTATACGCCCGCGCAGATCGACGACATCGTCTCCTACGCCGTCGGCCGCAAGACGCTGGCGGGCGCGCCGGGCATCAACCACGAGACGCTGGCGGCGAAGGGCTTCGACGACGTCACGCTGCAGAAGATCGAGGACACGCTCGACTCGGCATTCGACCTGAGCTTCACGTTCAACAAGAACGTGCTCGGCGAGGCGTTCTGCAAGGACACGCTCGGCCTCAGCGACGAGAAGCTCGAGTCGTGGGATCTCGACATTCTGAAGGAACTGGGCTTCACGAAGTCCCAAGTCGAAGCCGCGAGTGACTACGTCTGCGGCACGATGACCGTCGAAGGTGCACCGCACCTCAAGGACGAGCACCTGCCGATCTTCGACTGCGCGAACCGCTGCGGCAAGATCGGCAAGCGCTTCATCCCCTACGCCGCGCACATCGACATGATGGCCGCCGTGCAGCCGTTCATCTCCGGCGCGATCAGCAAGACGATCAACATGCCGAACGATGCCACGGTCGACGACGTGAAGACCGCGTACGAGAAGTCGTGGAAGGGCATGATCAAGGCGGTCGCCCTCTACCGCGACGGCTCCAAGCTGTCCCAGCCGCTCAACACCGCGAGCGACGATACGGACGACAGCGCGACCTCGTTCGCGCCGGAAGTCGAGGAAGTCGCCGAGCGCATCACCGAGCGCGTCGTGCACCACTACCTCGCCAAGCGCCGCCGCCTGCCGCACCGCCGGAAGGGTTACACCCAAAAGACGGTCGTCGGTGGACACAAGATCTACCTGCGCACTGGCGAATACGAGGACGGCTCGCTCGGCGAAGTCTTCCTCGACATGCACAAGGAAGGTGCCGCGTTCCGGAGCTTGATGAACAGCTTCGCGATCGCCGTCTCGCTCGGCCTGCAGCACGGCGTGCCGCTCGACGAGTTCGTCGACGCCTTCGTGTTCTCGCGCTTCGAGCCGAACGGCACGGTCCAGGGTCACGACAACATCAAGATGGCCACGTCGGTCATCGACTACGTGTTCCGTGATCTCGCGATCAACTACCTGGGTCGCAGCGACCTCGGCCAGGTTCAAGAAGAGGACCTCAGCAACACAACGACCGGCAAGCGTGCCGCAGATGAGAACGTCGTCCACGACGAGGTCATCGGATCCGACGAGGATGACGAGCCGCCCTTCAACGGAGGCGGGATGTCCCCGCAAGCGGCACAGGGCAACGGCGGCACCCAGACCGCGACCAAGCAAGCCCAGCTGCTCCAGCGCGACCAGCTGATGCGCCTCCGCGAAGCCCGGCTCAAGGGCTACGAAGGGGACCCGTGCGGCTCGTGCGGCATGTTCACTCTCGTGCGCAACGGCACCTGCCTGAAGTGCGACAGCTGCGGCGCGACGAGCGGCTGCAGCTAGTGCCCCGCGCCCGAACGAGTAAGCTGCCCTGATGGTCATCAACATCGACCTCCAGGGCCGCCGCGGCGGCCTGCCGCCCTGGGCGCTCTACGTGCCCGGGGCGATGTTCGTCATGTTCGGACTGCTGATCATCCTGCTGCCGAACCTGCTTCAGTATCTGATCGGCGGCGCACTGATCGCGCTCGGGATCGGGCTGCTGTCGGTGCCGGGGCGGATGCGGCGGTAGGCGTCAGCGGGTCGTCGGCACCACCCGAATCCCGCGCGCCTCGTCCGTCAGCATCGCGGTCAGCTCCTCCGCTCGATCCCGGCGCACCCACAGCGACGCGAACGTGCCTTCGGGGTTCTCCATCTGCGAGAACTCGAAGCACACCGTTACGTAGCTCTTCTCGTAGACCGCGAAGTTGCCGCTCGCGAGATCGTCCTTCGGCTCGGGCTTCAGGCCGCCGCCGCCGAGATAGGTGATGACATCCGGCGCCCGCTTCACGACATACTCGGAGTCGAACGCGATGTGCCCCGGGTGCCCCTTCGGCAGCCGCTTGCCGCGACGAGCGATGTGCTCGTCGGTCAACCCGAGCAGATCGATCGTGTGCAGTCGTGAGTAGAACGGGACCGCACCGTTCGCCCACGCGGCGGTCACGGTGTCCTCAGGGAGCGAACGTCCCAGCCACTTCCCGACCTCGATTTCGCCCTCGACGACGTGATTCTGCGCGACGACGTACTCGTACATCTTCGGCATCGTCATGCCTTGCACGATCACGACGAGGACCGCGACGGCGAACTGTCGGGCGACCATCGGCGATACAGAAGCCTCGCGGGCGACGGTCCATCCACGCGCACACACCATCGCGCCGACGACCACGGCCGTGATCGTGAACCGATACGCCGGCATCCAATCGCCACCCGTCGCGACCGGAAACGCCGCGAAGCCGGCAAACGCGACGACGAGCACGAGGTCGACGTGGTCGATCCGCCGTCGCGCGATGCGCCAGCCTCGGAGCACCAACCAGACCGCGACCAACCCGAGGAGCGCGTAGCCGATCTGCGCAGCCGCGCCCTTCACGAGGTAGCGCAGGCCGAGCTCGAGCTGATACGCGGGATCCATGCCGCGCTTCGCCGCGATCTGGTTGGGCACCAGGTAGCCGTAGTACGAAACCCGCCAGATCATCCACGGTGCGACGAGCGCCAGATAGCCCACGGTCGTCCGTAGACTTCGCCCGACGCGACGTTCGCCCCCGAAGCCGCAGCCTGCGAACAGCGCGACGAAAACCCACCCGCCCTCGGGGCGCGCCATCGTGGCCAGACCGGCCAACACGCCGGCCGTCAGCGTCCCACCGCGCGCGCCGACCAACAGCGCCATGACGACGAGACACGCGAACAGCGACGTCTCGAGTCCGCAAAACGCGTACGCTGCAAACGACGCCGAGCCACCGACGACCATCGCGGCCAGGAGCCCGGCGCGTCGATCCCCGCGCGCGCGCAGACTCGCGTATCGCTCGACGGCCCACACCGTGCCCACCGTCGAGACCACGCCGATGAAAACCGCGGCCGACACGATATCGAGCCCGAACCAACCGTGCAGAGCCGCGAGCATCGCGACGAGCAGGAAGTTCGAGTAGCCCTCGACGCGCTCACCGGGGTTGAACACGACGCCGTGCCCTTCTGCCCAATTCTGCGCGTAGCGGAACGAGATGAACGCGTCGTCGCGCAGTGCGTCGTAGGCGAGCGCGTGGCAGACGGCGAACACGATCATGCACGGCAACCCGTAGCGCGCGACGAACCGATCTCGATGCCAGAACGCGACCGGCAGGGCGAGGGCGACGACGGCGGGGATCAGCCAGACGGGCATGGCCCTCGTCATAGCGGGTCCTCCTCATCATTGCCCGGGTGATTGCGCACTCCCGAGTCAGTACCGAGGGACGGTGTACACCGCTCCAACACCGCAGGCGCGCGACAACGCCGCCCATGCCATCGGTGCTTGGTCGGCCGCCCCCAAGACTCTTCAAGAGCACTTCCACGCGGCGTCGATCTCCTCCGCACACAACCGGGGGAAACGCACAGTCGCATGGGGAAAATCTCGACACTCGTACTCGTGGGAGTCGGCCTGGCCTTCACCGCCTGCAGCAAGGGCGGCGGATCGTCCGGCGGCGCGAGCACGCCCGGCGGCGTGGTCTCCCTGCTGATCGATACACTCGGTGTGGTCGGACACTCCCCGGCGGACGACGCGGTACAGATCGATGTCGATGCCGAGATCACCGTCGAGTTCGACGGCGTAATCGCGGAAGAGTGCCTCGCCGAGCCGGAAACCTGGCTTCGTCCGGCCGGATCGACGACGTCGGTCGACGGCGAGTTTTCCACGTTCAACGGTGGCCGCTCGATCCGTTTCCGGCCTGCAGCGAGCCTGCAGGCCGAAACCGACTACACGTTCCAGTTGTCTCCGCTGACCTGCGATGACGACGGACGACTCCTCGAAGAGGACTACTCGTTCACATTCCGCACGTTCGACTCGACGCCCCCCAACGTCACGACCGCGACGATCAGCCCCAATGCGACGGACATCCCGCAGAACGTCACCGTAGACGTAACGTTCGACGAAGCGATCGGTGAGGACTCGGTAGCGCCGGAGACCATCTATCTGCGCGACGTCTTCGGCACGACATACGCGACGCAGACCACGGTGTCGGGGAGCAAGGTCACCATCGATCCGGATGTGCTCCTGCCGGGTGACCGCGCGTTCGTGCTGGTCGCCCTCGGCGGGAACTCGGGGGTCGAGGATCGCGCGGGCAACCCGCTCCAGAGTTCGTGGTCGCTCTCGTTTCGAACCACCGGTGACGGCATCAAACCGTCGATGACGTCCGGCTGGCCGCACTCGGTGGGGAACGCGTCCCCGCGGATCCAGCCGCTGCTCACGTTCTCGGACTCGATGGATCCAGCGAGCGTCGAGAGCGCGTCCGTGCAGTTCCGCGACGAGTTCTCGAACGTCGTCACCTACGGCATCGCAACCTCCCCGGATCAGATGTCGGTGCGTCTGGTGCCGACGTCGCCGCTGATCACCGGCCGGACCTACACGATCAACGTCGTCGATGGCGCGGGTGCCGTCACCGATCTCAGCGGCAACACCCTGAGCAGCAGCGGGTTGATCCAGTTCAAGGTGGGGACCGACGACACCGACCCGGCTGTCCAGTACGCGTCGCTCCAAGACGGCGAGACTCGGGTCTCCCCCAACGCGGTGCCGACGCTGACCTTCGACGGCTCGCTGGAGGCCGCACGCATCAGCGACGCGACGGTATCCCTCACGGATCCGGCCGGCGAACGAGTCGCCGCCACCGTGACCGCCGAGAACAGCAACGCGCGCATCCGGATCGAACCGCTCAACGACCTCCCGGTCGGGAAGACGTACACCGTGCGAATCGCCGGCGGCCCGGATGGCATCCGTGACCTCGCCGGCAACTACATGGCCGCCGACCTGGTGCGCACATTCACGACCTCGAACGATGACTCCCTGCCGAGCATGTTGATCACACCGATCAACGGCAGCACGGCCATCAGCCGGGACTCGACGATCAGCGTCGTCGCGCATCAGCCACTGGATGCCACGACCGTGGGCCCCTCCACGGTGTACCTGCAGGACAGCATCGGCAACGTGCTCGAGGGCAGCGTGCAGCTCAGCCGGAGCAATCGCGTGATCCGCTTCATTCCGAACTCCCTGCTGCAGAACGGCGAGACCTACACGTTCACGCTCATCGGCGGCAAGACGGGCGTCCGTGAGGCATCGGGGAACTGGCTCGGCGCCGACCAGCAGAGTGTGTTTCGCATCTCGCAGAGCACGGATACCGCGCCTCCGATCCTCGACGTTTCGCTCAACGACACCGGCAAGGCCCGCCGCACGGGTCGTGTGATGCCCCCGTTCGGGTTCGAGCTGACGGCGGAGTTCTACGACCCGGACACGTTCAATCAGGACCCGGCCTCGCTGGAACTCGAGCTGTCCGGACCGGCCTCGATCGACGCGGACACGATCTTCGCGGGCGCGACCGTGACCGAGACCACGTTCGCCTACCGCGTCCCGGAAGACCGCACGCTACCGGCGGGCACCTACACACTGAACGGGCGGCTGAGAGATCTCTCGGGAAACGAGATTGCGGCGATCGCCACGACGTTCGAGGTCGCGGAGCCCTCGTTCGAGACGCTGCCGTTCGACCGCACACAAGTCGTGTGGGCGCGGTTCGACCTCGACCGCGATGGCAACGGCCGCGCCGACTTCGTCGACGACCTGATTCGATTGGGCCTCAACGAAGCGAGCGATCAGTCGGCGATCAACGCACGAATGATCGCGACGGTTCGCGACGGCATCCTCGCCCGCGTCCACAGGCTCTACGAGCGCAAGATCAACGGGGGCCGGCGTGGCGTGGACTCGGTCCCGATTCGACTCAGCCACCGCCAGCCGCTCGGCGTTCCGTTCATGCAGATCTCGTGTGGCGGGTTCGATCCGGAAGGCGCCGCCGGACGGACCTTCGGCGATCAGACTTCCGGAACACTCGGGCGCGCGTTCTACGACTATCGCAACGAGATCGTGAACGACAACAACACGGGCGTGAATCCAGGCGTAGGCGTGTTCCCGAGCGAGCTTTGGCTGTTCGAGACGGACATCCACCTGCGGGTGTACCCGTCGTTCGTCACGACCTTCGCGCGGGCGTTCTTGCCCCTCGCTCCGGACCTCGGTGGCACGCCGTTCGGCAGTGACCCGGTCGATGGAACGATCAGCGACCCGTCCTTCCAATACGCGACCGCGACCTCAGCCGAGCGTGCGCGCTACAACGTCGTCTACTTGGCCGCAGACCAGTGGGCCACCGCCATCGGCACGATCCTCGCCCACGAGATCGGCCACTCGCTCGGACTCGTCGCTCCTGGTCGCACGACGGCCGAGCTGCACGGCGACGAGTCGCTGCACAACGAGTTCGCAGGTGTCACGGACATCATGGGAGCCGCAGTCGGCTACGACGGGCTGGTGTCGCTGAACTACCGATTTCGCGATCTCAACCTCGCATACCTCCGTCACCGGATGCTGCTGAAGTAAGGAGCCACACGATGAAGTCACTCCAAGTCCTCTTGTGTCTCTCGATCGCCGCGCCAGCGGCGATCGCGCAACAAGGTGCAACGACTCTCGCCGCGCTCACGCAGCGCGCCGACGTGGTCGCGCAGGTGCGCGCGCTCGCGGTCGACGTCCACCACCCCGAGCGCTGCCGCGCCGTGCTGCGTCCGCTCGCGACCCTCAAGGGCACGCCGGTTTCGCAGGTCTTCGAGCTCACCGAACCACCCGGCCGTGCATGCGGCCGTGCACTGTTCGGATTGCTGCCCGGCCGTAGCTACGTCGCGTTCCTCGCACGGGATGCCCACGGAGGCCTCACCCTCGTCGGCGGCGGCGCGCGCGCTTTGGTCGCGCTGGAACCCGGCTTACTGCAGCACGTCCACGCGCTGACCACAGCCGGCGCCGACGCCCTGGCCTGCGCGATCTCGGGACTCGACTCGGCGTCCGCGCGCGTTCGTGACGACGCCGCGTTCTCGCTGCCGTTCGTCGCGGGTCTCACCGGGGCATCCTCCGCCCAGCGGATTCGCATCGACGCGGCGCTACGAGACCGCCTGAATCGCGGCGAGCGCACCGCGCTTCCGCTCCTGCAGTCCGCGACGCGGATGCGGCTGCAGCAATCGGCACCCTTCGTCGTCGATGCATTCCTGCACGCGAAGAACCGGTCGCTGGAGCCGCTGCTGTGCCGCGCCGCGGCTTCCATCGATCCGCAATCCGCCGGTATCGCGGTCACCAACGAGTGGCTCGAGCTGGCTGGCGCCGAAGACGGCGCCACCGCCACGGACCGACTGCTCGCGCTACTCGAAGAGCTGCCGCCGAACGCGGCACGCGCCGGGCTCCTCGCAGCGATGCAGAGCTCCGATCGCAAGCAGCGGATCCGCGCGGGCGTGGCCTGGCTGCGTAAGGGCCTGGCTCCGCAGGAACTCCGTGCGAGCGTGCGCGGCGACGAGTTCGCCACGTGCGAACTTTGCGTCACGGACGCACCCACCTTCCGTTCGATTCGTCCCTCGCAGAAGCGCCGATGATCGCGGCTACTCGCCTCTCCACTCCGATCTCCGAACTCGGGCTCCCCAAGCGCGCGCGAACCGCGTGCGAGGAGCTCGGCATTCAAACCGTGAGCGATGCCCTTCGCGTCGACCGCGCCGCGTTCTTGGCGGTGCCCGGGTGCGGCGTGAAGACCTTCGAAGCGTTCGAGGCCCGCGTCCGCGAGTTTGCGGAGTCGACGCGCACTCCCGCGCTGCTCACTCTCTTGCCATCGAACCTGCTCGAGGTTCCGATCGCTCGCCTGTTCTTGCCGGACGAGGTCGTCACCGCGTGTGAGAACCTCGACATCCGCACGATCTCGCAGCTGGTAACGCGCGCCGAGGAGCTCTCGCCGGTCATCGGCGCAGACGGAGTCGCCGCACTTCGTGACGAGATCGGTCGACTCGTGGAGCGCGGCGCGACTCGCTTCCTCGACGACGCTCATGACCACGGCGAGAGCTTCCGGGCGTTCTTCGCGCGGCTCTCGAGCGTCGGCCGAGACCACGAAGACCGCGATCGTTTGCGGCGCCGACTCGGGATCGGGTGCACGGCCGAAACACGCTGGCAACTCGCGACCAAGGCGAAGACCACCGAAGACGAGGTCGCCGAATGGGAGCACGGGTTCGTGTCCGCCGCACACGCGACGTACGGTCGGATGCTCGAACGCTTGCGCCAGGAGATCGTCACGGAACTCGAGACTTTCGAAGGCGTCCTCACCGGGCACCAGCTCGCGCCGGCGACGATCCTGCGCTCCGCGGCACTGTCCGCCGGGGACCCCGATCTCCCGCTCCGCGTCGCGAGCTTCCTGTTCCCGAGCGAGTTCCACCACCACGACACCTACCTGTCGACCCGGACGGTCGAACAGAACGACGAGCTCATTCAGTTGATCCGCCGCTTGTGCAGAACGTCGATGCTGCCCCGCAGCGTCGACGACGTCCGAGCCGCGATCCACGACGCGGGCTTCGAGGTCCCCCATGACCTCGTGTGCCACGTCGCGCGCACCCACCTGCACCGTTCGGTTCAGATCGACCCGCTCCACGGCGAGATGATCACCGTGCAGGCGCGCACGGTCGCGGACCGCCTCCAACAGCTGATCGAAGACCGCGCCGGCCCCACACCTCTGGACGAGCTGCTGTTCGACTATCGCGAGCAGTTCCGTCGCTCGCGTCGCGGCGTGCTCCGGGATCACCTGCGCGGAGACGAACGCTTCCTCGAAGTCGGTGTCGACCTCTGGAGCCTACGCGACCGCCACCTCGATGAGCTCGACATCGCGCGGGTCGAAGCCTCGCGCATCCGCGACGTTATCTGTGAGGCCGGGGGGCGACACTCGATCGTCGATCTGTCTGCGCACGCGCCGTATGCGGAACGCCAGCTCCACATCATCGCGGACCTGCTGCGCCATGACGCGACCCTGCGGGACCTCGGTCGTCTGGAGTTCTGCCCACGCCATCAGGAGCACTCCAAGGTCATGTCCGAGCTCCTGGCCGACATGAGCCGCGCCATGGGAGAGATCCCGCTGGATCGCTTCTTGTCGAACCAGCCGAAGTGGCGACGCACGCTCGTCGCGACCCTGCTACGACGCAATCGGCAGTTCGTCTCGCCGACTCCGGATCGGGTCGACCTGCTGACGAACTACCCGTTCGACCGGGACCGCATCCGCCGCGTTCTGATCATCGCCGACCAGTGCCTCGAGCAACACGGCGGCTACTCGACCGTGCAGCAGATCCTGGAGGGCGTCCAGGCGGCGGATCTCGGCGGGGCGTTCCTGACCGAACACCTGATGCGGGACCTGCTCGTGCGCCACGGTCGCTACGAGTTCCTGCCCGGCGGCATCGTGGCCGAGGCGAGCCTCGGGCTGACCGGCTGGATCCAGCAGCGCGCCCGCGAAGCGATCCGCTCCCTGGGCCACGCGCTGACTCCGGACGAGCTGATCCTGGAACGCCCCGAACTGGCCGAATTCGGGCACTGCCTGCGTGACTTGCTCGATCAGGACCCGCTGCTCGTACGGCGCGGTGATGCGTTCCAAGTCAGCTAGCCAGGGCCGGTTCGGGCCGTGCTACCGGTCGCTCGACCCTGTGGTATCCTTCTCGGCCCTCCCGGCGGCGGCCGCCTCCTCGGCGCCGCGGCGACCCCGACACCGCTCGATTCCACACCCCTCCTGATTCGTCCATGCCTGTCATCCGAGAGACCCGATTCCTGCGAGTGAAGCTCGACATGGTCGGGACCTGCCAGCTGAAGTGCGTCATGTGCCACTTCGCCCACCCGGAGTTCGTCCCGAACAAGTGGACCATGGGCGAAGAGCTCCTGGAGAAGGTCGCGGGCGACCTCTTCCCGCGCGCACACGACGTAGTGCTGTCGTCGAGCGCCGAGCCTCTGATGGCGCCGGACCTGCCCCGTGCACTCGAGCTGTGCCGGAAGTACGAAGTCCCCAACTTCCACTTCTCGACCAACGGCATGTCGCTGACTCAAAAGATCATCGACAAGGTCATCGAGGTCGAGATGCCGCTGCTGACGATTTCAATCGACGCAGCGACCAAGGAGACCTTCGAGGAGATCCGGACTCCCGCGAAGTTCGACAAGCTGATGTCGCGCTTCGATCTGATCAACGAGCGTCGCAAGGCCCTCGGCTCGAAGCTCGAGCTGAGCGCGACCGCCGTGCTGATGCACCGCAACATCCACGAGATGCCCGACCTCGTGCGTCTGATGCACTCGAAGGGCGTCAAGTACATGAACTTCGTGCACATGGCCGTCATCGGCGGGATGGACCTCGAGAAGGAATCCCTCCTGAACGAGCCGAAGCTGTGCAACGACACGATGGCCGAAGTGCAGCAAGTCGCCGACGAACTCGGCATGCAGGTCGTGATGCCGATCCCGCTTGCAGAAGAGAACGCGCAGATCGACGACAACGACGTCCCCGAATCCGACGAGGGTGGCGGCAACGCGCTGATCGCGGACGAGGAAGTCTCGACGGTCTCCGTCGACGAGTACCTCAACCACAAGAACCGCGAGTTCCTCCTCCGGGTCAAGAACAAGAAGCACCACAACCGCCCGTGCTACTTCCCGTGGTACTACATCCACGTCAATCCGGACGGCACGGTTTTCCCGTGCGGTTCGTGGTGGGAACACACCACGTTCGGTGACTTCAAGACCCAGACGTTCGAAGAGATCTGGACCGGCGAGAAGTTCATGGAGCTGCGGAAGCAGCTCCACACGATGAACCTCCGCAAGACCTGCGCAAACTGCGCGGTCTCCAACATGGGTCGCCCCGACGTCAAAGCCTCGTTCGCCCAGCGCGCGAAGTTCCGCGCCGCCGCGCGCGCCGCGGCCGGCGTCGACGACTCCAACCCGGTGTGACCGAGCCGCCCGTGTGAACCAGCAGCACGAGCCGACGCACCGCCCGACCAACGCGCTGCTCTGGCTGGCGCTGATCTGCAGCGCTCTGCCGTTCTTGACGGCGACCGTCGCACCCCTGTGCGACATGCCGAACCACCTCGCTCGGATCCACGTCCTCGCGAACTACGGTGAGGAGCGGATCTACAGCGACTTCTACACGATCGATCTGCAGGTCCTGCCGAATCTCGCGCTCGACGCGATCGCGACGCCATTGGCCAAGCTCGTCGGTACCCCGATGGCCGGAACGCTGTTCCTGATCGGGACCGGGGTGATCACCGTGCTCGGCGCAGGATGGGTTGCTGCAGCGCAGTCCAGATCGGCCGGTGTAGCGGCCGCCCTGGCGGCCCTCTTCTTCCACACGATCGCGCTCGAGTATGGCTTGGTGAACTTCGTGTTCGGCTCGGGCTTCATGCTCCTGGCGTTCGGTGCTTGGATCGCCACTCGCGAGAGGTCGCCGTTTCTCCGCATCGCGGTCTCCGTGCCGTTCGCGACGCTTCTGTTCTTCACGCACCTCATGCCGCTCGCGTTCTACGCCGTACTAGTGTTCGCGTACGAGATGGCCCGCGCGAATCGTCGCGAGGGACTTCGAGAGCCCTTTCCCGCCGTCGCCGTCGCGACGGGAACCCAGTTCGTGATCCCGGCGGTTCTCTACCTCGGATTCAGCCCGACGCGAAGCGAGCTCGGCGGTTGGCAGTTCCCGTCGGCGGTCAAGAAGCTCTCGCAAATCGGCTCGACGTTCATGATCGGAGACGGCGTGGCCGATCTCGTGTTCAGCGCCGCCGTCGCCCTAGTCGCAGTCGTGATCGTGATCGTCGCTCGTCCGCGGTTCGGCCGCGGCGGGCTCGTCGCCCTTCTCGCACTCGCCGTCCTGTTCGCACTGACTCCACAGAGGACCGCGACAGCGGACAACATCAGCCTCCGGATTCCACCAGTGCTCGCGCTCGTCATCGCCGCGTTCGTCGAGCTGCGCCCGCGTTCGCGTCGGCTCGCGACACTCGCGACCACGCTCATCGCCGCGCTGTTGGTCGGGCGCACCGCGCAGATCTCGGTCAAGTGGTTGCGCGAAGCACCGGAGTACGACGCGATCCTCGAAGCCGCCAAGAAGATCCCGCCGGGCTCGACGCTGTTCACGCTGCGCGATCCGGAACACCGCGTACGAATCCGGCAGACCTGGCACCCACCGCTCGCGCACGCCGCGGGCCTCGCGATGCTCGAGCAGCCGCTTTGGCTTCCCCAACTGTTCGCCAACGACGGCCAGCAGCCTCTCGTGGTACGCTCCCCATCTCTGCTCGCGATGCGTATGCCGCGTGGCGACTTCATGCCGACCTACCACTCGCCCGTCGACTTTGCCGAGTGGCTGCGGGTGTTTCGCGAGCTGCACTCGGAGCGAGAGGTCTACTACCACTCCGCGGCGGGCGTCGCGCCGGTTTGCGTACTGCACGTTCACGGCACGCTCGCGGAGTCACTGCCCACGCAAGGGCTGACCCTCCTGGGTAGTGGGTACCGCTGGAATCTCTGGCAGCTACCGCGCTGAGCGCATCGGGCGTTACGCCGCCTTGCGCACGCGCTTCGGCTTCTGCACTTTCTTGTCACTGCGCCGCTCGTACAGCAGCACGCTGCCGACCGCTCCCATCGCGGCCGCCGCGCCGATCGCGCCGTAGTGCAACGGGTGACCCGAACCCCGGGTCAGGAGCTGCTGCACCGGCTCGAACTGCACCGCGAACCAGCCGATCGCGAGGATCGGCGCGCCGATCGCGACGAACGCCGGTACGATCAGCACCGGGATCATGACCGTCACGCGGCTGCGCCAGTGCCACACGAGGTACGCCGCGATGACCGCCGCCGTCAGGCCGGCGCCACCCATCGCGGGCGTGTCGTCGTCGGGCACGAGGAACAGGTGCGTCACGCCCGCCGTGAGGATCGCGAGTAGCGCGAACAGCCCGAAGCGCAGCGAGCCCGCGCGGCTCTCGAGGCGTCCACCGAACGACCACAAGAACACGGTATTGAACAGCATGCCGACGGCGCCGAAGTGCACGCCCGCGTGCGCGACGAGCGGCACGATTCCGTCGCCAAAGGCAGCTCGCAGCTCTTCACGCCCGAACGAGAACTCCCGCAGCGCGTACAGCGCGTCGTACGGACGCAACCCACACGTCTCTTGGATGGCGGCCACCTGGTCCGCCGGGAGCTGCCAATGCAGCACGTGCACCGTCACCCAGCACACCATGAGGCCGACCGTGAACGGGCAGAAGCGCCGCGCTCCCTGGTCGTCCCGGTACGGAATCAGTCGTCTGTCTCCTGCGTGCCGATCACCTCGACGTCGGGTTTCGACGCGGCGACTTCGCGCATTTGCGCTTCCTTGCCATCGAACGACAGCAGCTGCGGCTTGCCCTCGTCCCGCGTCTCGATGTGGACCGGCCGCCCCCACAACTCGTGGAGATACTTCAGCGTCTGTGACGCGTAGTCGAACTGGAGGTCGACACCGGCCCAGTCGTGGAAGAGATACAGCTCGCCACGGTTCTGGTAGTTCGCGTCGACGACCTCGATGATCGGGTTGCCGAAGTTCGTCAGCGCGTTCAGCAGCGACTTCTTCACTTTGGTGTAGTCGCGGTCGACGATCTCCATCTGCCCGGTCGCCTGATTGACGCCGTAGACGAACATCTTCTGCTGCTCGGCGAACTCCTCGTTCACGAATTCGTCGATGAACGAGATGTCGTTGTAGATCTTGCGAACCTGGAAGACCTTCTCGCGGCCCTGGTTCGTCGGCCTGTTCCAGTTGCGGCGCTCCTCGGCGTCTTCACAGCTGAAGTAGTCGATGCCGAACTTGCCCTTGTTCCAGCGGTCTTCGATGTCGCGGAACAGCTCGACGCCGAGCTTGTACGGGTTGACCTGACCCGGCTGCGTCGACAGCGTGCCGGAGTGCGCGTCGCAGTAGCTGATGATCTCGGATGCGTCGACGAGGTGCCGACACATCATCGTCGAGTGCCAGAACACCGCCCAGCCCTCGTTCATGATCTTGGTCATGCCCTGCGGCGCGAAGTAGTAGGCCTCCTCGCGAAGCAGCGCCAGCACGTCCTGCTGCCACGACTGCAGCGGTGCGTTCTCGAGCAAGAACTTCAGCACGTCCCGCTGCGGCCGCGCCGGGTAGCGCATGTTCTGCTCGCGCGCCTTCTCCGCATCCTCCCGCTGCTGCTCGAGAAACTCGGGCGGGTTGATGTAGCGGTCCATGTAGTCCTTGGCCTGGAGCTTGTGGACCTTGCCTTCGTCTCCGCCTCCCGACTGAGCCGGTGCATCGCCTTCGTCGCGCTTGATGAACGGCGAATAGATGTCGATCAGGTTGTCCAAGGACTGCACGCGATCGATGAAGTCCTCGACGACTCCGACCCCGTACTTGTCCATGTAGCGACGAATCCGCGCGCCGTGATTCGCCATGATGTCCATCATCTTGCGCGACGTCTTCGAGAACCACGCGTTGTTCTTGAAGAAGTCACAGTGGCCGTAGACGTGGGCCATGACGAGCTTCTGATCGGTCAGCGAGTTGCTGCGCATCAGGTACGCGTAGCAAGGATCGTTGTTGATCACGAGCTCATAGATCTTCGACAGGCCGTACGCGTAGCTCTTCGCGAGCTGTTCATACTCCATGCCGAAGCGCCAGTGCGGGTAGCGCGTCGGGAACCCGCCGTACGCCGCGATCATGTTGAGCTCGTCGGCGTCGACGAGCTCGAAGATCACTTCGTAGAAGTCGAGACCGTAGTTGGCGGCGAGCTCTCGCGTCTCGTCGCGGATCTTGGCGAGCTCTGGCGTCAGGTTGCCCATCAGCGCCCCTTGCCGAGGAAGGCTTTGATCGACGGCAGGATGCCGTCACGATCGAGAATGTCGGTCGTCACGAGCTTCTCCTCACCGGAGAAGAAGCGGTCGAGATCCTTCTTGAACTGACCGGAGCCGTAGGCGCTCTTGACCTGGCCGTACGCGAACTGGTTCGACATCGGGATGATCGAGCCCTTGAGCAGCTCGACGCATCGCTCCGTATCACGCGACGACCAGTTGTCGCCGTCCGAGAAGTGGAACGGATAGATGTTCCACTCGTCGGCCGGATACTTGTCCTCGATCAGCTGGAGGCACAGCTCGTACGCCGACGAGATTTTGGTGCCCCCGGACTCGCGGAGGTGGAAGAACGTGTGCTGGTCGACGATATGCGCCGCCGCGTCGTGAACGATGTAGGCGACCTCGAGGTTCTTGTATTGGCTGCGCAGCCACGTATCGATCCAGAAGGCTTCGATCCGGACGATCTCCTTCTGCTCACGTCCCATCGAGCCCGACACGTCCATCATGTAGATCACGGCGGCCGCGGCCTGCGGCTCCTCCCGCGTCTTCATGTAGCGGTAGCGGTGATCTTCCTTGATCGGGACGACGACCGGATTCTCCGGGTCGTAGCTCCCGGTCGCGATCTGCCGCTTGAGCGCTTGCCGGAACGTGCGCTTGAAGTGCCGCAGGCTCTGCGGCCCGACCTTGCTGATGCCGGTGAAGCGTGTCGCCGACGACTTGATGACCTGCTTGCCGCGGGCCTCGATGTTCGGCAGCTCGAGCTCTTCGCCGAGGATCTTCGCGAGGTCGTCGATGCTGACGTCGACTTCGAGGGTGTGTTGACCCTCGTTCTCCCCTGCCTGACCTTCACCCTCGCCCTGCCCCTGGACGGGATCACCCTCGTCACCCTCGCCCTGCCCGACGCCGCCCTTCTGATTCTTGCCGTACCGGAACTTGGGCAGCTGGATCTGCGGCAGTGGGATGCTGACGTACTTGTCGCCCTGCTTCCCGAGCATCTCGCCCGACGTGACGTACTTCTTCAGGTCACCTTTGATGCGCCCGCGCACGATGTCGCGAAACCGCGTGTGGTCTTGGTCGATCTTGCGCACGACGCTCCCCCCCGGGTATCGGGCTACGCCTCGCCCTTGGTATCGCCACGCGCGAAGATCGACGCGACGTAGTTCAGGACGTCGGTCGCGGAGATCTCGTCGTAGCCGAAGTCTCGAATCAGGCGACTCTTGACGACTTCGATCTTCTCCTGCGTGTCCTTGTCGACGACGGTCGACACCAGACTCGTGAGCTTGATCGAGTCCTTCTGGTCCTCGAACAGCTTGAGCTCGAGCGCACGGTGCAGGCGTTCGTTCGTGCGGTAGTCGAAGGTCTTGCCCTCGACCGCCAGCGCACCGATGTAGTTCATGATCTCGCGGCGGAAGTCGTCTTTGCGCGCTTCGGGGATGTCGATCTTCTCTTCGATGGATCGCATCAGGCGCTCGTCCGGCTCCTCGTCCTTGCCGGTGTACGGGTTCTTCACCTTCTCGTTCTGCGTGTAGGCTTTGACGTTGTCGATGTAGTTGCCGCACAGACGGGCGATCGCCTCCTCATCGGCCGAGATCGCACGCTGCACCTCGTTCTTGATGATCTCCTCGTATTCCTCACGGACGACGAGCAGCAGGTCGCGGTAGCGCTTCTTGAGCTCGGGATCGGAGATGAGAGAGTGGTGATCGAGCCCGGATTCGAGCTCGTTCATGACCATGAACGGGTTGATGCACGGCAGGTCGTTGACCAGCGTGTTCGAGATCTTGTCCTGGATGTAGCGGGGGCTGATGCCGTCCATGCCCTCACGCGGCGACTCGTCGCGGAGCTCGCGGATGTTGTCGCGCGTGTAGCCCGGAAGCGTCTTGCCGTTGTAGAGCTTGAGCTTCTGCATCATCGTCAGGTTGGCCTTCTTCGGCTCGTCCAGACGCGTGAGCAGCGCCCACATCGCCGCCGTCGAGAGCGTGTGCGGGGCGATGTGCTTGCCCGGCACCTTCGACTTGTTGAAGTCGCGCTCGTAGATGTGGATCTCGTCCGACAGCTTGAGGTTGTACGGGATGTCGATCTTGATCGTCCGATCCCGGAACGCCTCCATGAGCTCGTTGTTCTGCAGGCGGTTGTACTCGGGCTCGTTGGTGTGCCCGATGATCACCTCGTCGATGTCCGTCTGCGCGAACTTCTTCGGCTTGATCTTGTGCTCCTGGCTCGCGGTCAAGAGGTCATAGAGGAACGCGACGTCGAGCTTGAGCACCTCGATGAACTCGATGATGCCGCGGTTCGCGGCGCAGAACTCACCATCGAAATTGAAGGCGCGCGGGTCGCTGTCCGTGCCGAGCTCGGCGATCTTTCGGTAGTTGATGTCGCCCGTGAGTTCGGTCGAGTCCTGGTTCTTCTCGTCCTTCGGCTGGAAGGTCCCGATACCGACCCGGTCCTTCTCGGAGATCGTCATGCGGCGCACGACGACGTGGTCGAGCACCTTCATCCAGTCGCCGTCGTAGCGCTTCAGGAGTTCCTCCTGGTAGAAGCGCGACACCGGGCTCAGGTCGAAGTCGAGCCGCAGGTCGTAGCTGCTGCGCAGCTTGCTGTTGAGCTGGTCGATGATCTTCTTGCGCGACGCCGGCGGCACGAGGAGCAGGGGCTCTTCGTTCATCGGAGACGGCACGATCTCACCATCGACGTCCCAGCTGAAGGTGTAGAGCGCACCGTCCGCCGTCCGGGAGTAGTTCTCGAAGCCCTTCTTGAGCAGCCTCACGATCGTCGACTTCGCCGAGCCGACCGGACCGTGCAGCAGCAGCACGCGCTTCTCCGGCCCGAATCCGTGCGCGGCGGCCTTGAACACGCTCATCAGGTTCTCGAGCGAGTGCTCGAGCCCGAACAAGCCGTCCCGACCGTTGTCGAACGGATCCTCGAAGAAGGGATACTTCGTCACCTTCTCCTTGTTGAGCTCGACCTCTTCGACGCCATGGCTCAGCACCATGTCGAACATGCGCTGGTGCGCCGTCCGGATCACGAAGGGGTTCTCTTCGACGAGCTTGACGTAGTCCGCAAAGGAGCCTTCCCAGTGCTCGTCTTGGTAGCGCTGGACGTCGAGCGATTCCCTGATCAATCCGAGGATGTCGGTTGATTCCGCCATGTGTTGTACCCGCAGCTTGTTGGGGCGACGTTACAACGGCCTCTAGCTCCGTCGCCCGTCTCTGTTGCCCCCATCGTATCGGCATTTTCACCACGGATCCTGAAGAATCCGCGGGGCCGGCGGTCCGCTCCACCGAGGAATTCCAACCGCCTTCGCGCGTTGGTAGGCTTCGGACATGTCCACGCCAAGGATCCTCTTCACCACCGCAGCCGTCGTCGCGGCAGTCGCGACGCTCTTCAGTCTGAAGGGTTGCGACTCCGGTCCGACAAAGACGTGGACCGGACCGGTCGACGGTGAGAAGGCGTTCACACACGCGAAGGCCATGGTCGGATTCGGGCCACGCCCGTCCGGCTCACCGGCCTTGCAGAAGAACGTGGACTACATCCGCGCCGAACTCAAGAAACTCGAGCTCGAGCTCAACGTGCAAGAGTTCACCGACGACGAGTTCGCACCCGGCGTCACGTTCCGCAACCTGTGGACGGTGATTCCGGGCACGGATCCGAAGAACCGCACGATGGTCGTGTGCGCGCACTACGACACGAAGAAGACCTCGGGTCACGCGGACCCCAAGCAGAACTTCCACTTCGTCGGCGCGATGGACGGCGCAGGCGGTTCCGGACTCCTGCTCGAACTCGCACGCATCCTCAAGGACCGCAAGAACAAGCCGAACATCTGGCTCGTCTGGTTCGACGGCGAGGAATCGATCCCGTTCAAGTGGGACGACGACCGCGCGCTGTTCGGCAGCCGCAAGTTCGCGGAGAAGATGTCGGACGAGAAAGTGCTCCCCAAGTCCCTCGTGCTCTTCGACTTGATCGGCGCCAAGGATTGGAAGGTCGACCGTGACCTTCACTCGACGAAGGACATGAACAAGATCTTCGAGGCCGCAGGCGAGAAGATGGGTCAGAAGGAGCGCATGTTCCAGTTCTTCCAGCGCGACCTGGTCGACGACCACCGGCCGTTCGGCAAGAAGGGCGTACGCGTCATCGACCTGATCGACTTCCGCTGGCGCACGCAGTTCGACCGGCGCCAGCACCGCGACACGAGGACTCCGGCCGAGGACGAGTACGTCCGCTGGTGGCACACGCCCGAAGACGACATCCACAACATGTCCGCGCTGTCGCTCGACTTCTTCGGCAACCTGTTCATGACCGCGCTGCCCGAGCTCGAGAAGAAGTTCTACAATTGAAAGGCAGCGCAGCGTTTCTCGCGGTCGGCCTGCTTGCCAGCGCGTGCTGGTTCGGCCGCACCGACGGCGGCGAGCAACCGCCGACGACGCCGATCGCCGCTGTGGCGGTCCCGGCGGACCTCGGCCAGCGCGCATACGAGCACGTCGCCCGACTCGTCGCGTTCGGCCCACGGCACACGGGCTCGAAGGGCTGGAAGAGCGCCGTCGAATACGTCGGCAGTGAGCTCGTCAAGCTCGGCCTGACCCCGAACTTCGACACGTGGGTCGATCCGAACGAGAACATGCAGTTCACGAACGTGTCGACGACGATCCCCGGTCGCCGCCCCGAGCGCATCGTGATCGGCTGCCACCACGACACGAAGAACACGACCGGCCACTCCCACGCCGCACACAACTTCGAGTTCGTCGGCGCGAACGACTCCGGGAGCGGCGTCGCGGCGCTCCTGGCCCTCGCGTCCGAGCTGCGCGACCGTCGTTGCGAGTCGACGATCGAGCTCGTGTTCTTCGACGGCGAGGAGAGCATCCCGTTCGACTGGGACATCACGCGTGCTCTGTTCGGCTCACGCCATTACGTCGAAGAGCACAAGCGGCGCATCCTCAGCGGATCCGACGAGGCTCCGATTCGTGCGTTCGTCCTCCTCGACATGGTCGGCGCAAAGGACCTGCAGATCGATCGCGAGAGCAAGTCGGACCCGCGCCTTCAAACCATCGTGTTCCGCGCCGCGAAAGCCTGCGGCCACGAGGCGCTGTTCTTCCGGAACGAGCTCGCGGTAACGGACGATCACGTGCCGTTTCTCGACGCGGGTATCCCGGCCATCGACCTGATCGACATCTACGACAATCCGGAGTGGCACACCCCGGACGACACCCTCGACACGATCTCGGCCGAGAGCCTGCACAAGGTCTTGGAAGTCGTGCTCACCGCGCTCCCCGAGATCGAACGACAGTTCGTTCTCGAACGTCCGCGCCTGGTCCTGCCCCCGGAGCCGAAGTGACCGCGTCCCAGACCGGACTGTTCGCAGAGCGAGGGACCCGACGCGTCCACTACGTGGATCACGGGGAGGGCGCGCCGCTGATCCTCGTTCCCGGCCTGGGCGGAGGCGCCCGTGCCTTCGGCACCCTGCCGCGACGCTTCGCGCGGAACGGGTTCCGCTGCCTGAGCGTCGACCCCGTCGGCATGGCACCGTCCAGCGAACTGCCGGGGCGATTCGACTTCGACGAGGCGGCGGACGACGTGATCGCCACGCTCGACGCCACGGGCATCGAGCGCTGCACGCTCGTCGGGACCTCGCTCGGCGGAAAGGTCGCACTGACCGCGACGCATCGCCACCCGAGCCGCGTCGACCGCCTCGTCATGCTCGCGTCGAGCGCGATCACGACCCAGCGGGCGCGGCGGGTGTACCGCTTCTTCGAGGTCGTCGCGGACCGCCTCAACCCGGCCGAGTTCGCGGACGCTGTCGCGCCGTTCTTGTTCGGCCGCACCTTCCACCATGAACGCCCCGCGGTCGTCGACGACATCGTGCGAGCGACGCGACCGACGTCGGCCGTCCGCTCCCTGATGATCGAGCAAGCCCGCGCGCTCCAGAAGTTCGACGGGAGCGCCGCGGCGACGTCCGTGTCCGTTCCGACGCTGTGCGTCGCCGGTGCCGAGGACACGCTGACCGCGATCGACGAGATCGAGGAGACGCAGCGCCTGTTCCCGAACGCGCGCTACCTGAAGGTCGAGGGCGCAGGCCACACGCTGCTGCTCGAGAGCCCGCGCGTGTTCGACGAGGTGTGCGCGTTCGCGCGCTCCTGAGCGCCAAGGCGCGGATACACGGCGGGGCTACTTGTCGCGGCCGTCGCCGGCCGGAGCCCCGAAGTCGATACCAATCGGCAGGCCGACGGCGACATCACCCTCGGCCGCGACCTCGACGAGCAGCCGTGCGTCGACACCGCCGAACTCGACGACGTAGTCACCCGGCAGCAGGTCGCTGACGTGCGGCTGCTGCCCCATCCGCACTTCGCGGTAGAACTCTTGGCCGGCGAGGGAGCTGTCGAGCCTGCGGAAGCGCAGCATCGCGCGGCTGTCGGACGCCAGGTCGACGGCGACCGGCTGCGCCGCCCCGTCGGCCGGCTTCTCGAAGTCGACTCGCACCGGACGCTGCAGCGTGATCGATTCGTGGTTGCGCTGCATCGTCGAGCTGTGGCGGGATCCGACGCTGCCGTCCGCCGCGATCGCGACGATCGTGAACGGACCGTCCGGAGCCGCGAAGCGGAACGCTTCGAGCCCGGTGTAGACACCGAGATACTCGTTTGTGCCATCGGGGCCGAGCAAGAACATGCGCGTGTCCGGCACGACGATCGAGTCCTGCCCGATCACCGTCAGGAACGTCGTCGCCTGCTCCGGCTGCGCGCGCATGGCCGTGAAACGGTGCCCACCACCCGGACCGCGGAAGATCGGCCCCGGCGCTTCGGCCGTGGAAGACGATACGCGATAGACCGGCTGGGCACCTTCGAGGTCGGCGAGGAGCGGCGTGCCGCGCAGTTCTCCGCGACCGAGGAACCAGACGCGGCCCGAGCCAGCGCCCTCGAGGATCGCCTGACCATCGGCGTCGGTCAGCACTTCGGTCCGGATCGCGAACGCGGCGGCCGCGAGCCCTGGCACACTCTGCAAGACCTGCACGCGACGCGTCGGCGGCAGTCCGGCCAGCGTGAGATCCCGCGGCTGCTCCAGGGTCCACGTCGCGCCATTCATACGGTCGGCGTCCACGCGCGCGAACGCGGTCGTCGGCGCGCCTCCATGCTCGATCACGAGCGCGACAGACTGCTGAGGCGCGAGCTCCAGCGGCATGCTGTCGAGCTCGAATCGCCCCCCGTCGTCCGTGCGCGTGGCGAGCTCTTCGCGCGCTTCACACAGGTTGAAGACCTCGTCCACGACGTACGGGACGACGCGGGCGGCCGCCAGCGGCCGCCGCGCGTGGTCCTGCACGATGCCCCACAGCGGTCGCATGGCAGTGAGGCGCAGCGTGTCGATCGTGTCGGCGTTTTCGGCCAACGCGAGCGGACGAGGTTGGATGCCGTTGAGCTTGATCGAGCTCGGCGGTGTCACGGACACGACACACAGCCGCATGTCGCCGAAGCGAGAGTTCTCGCTCCGCGGCACGAAGAAGCCACCGTCGATGTCGGTCTCGAGTTGGAGGTCGGCGTGCTCGAACTCCAGGGACACGACCGCGTCGGGCACACCGAGCCCGGTGCGATCGTCGATCACGCGTCCGCGCCAGCCGGAGGAATCGACCGCGACGGCCTGAGTGAACACGCTCGTCGCCTCGACGAGCTCGTCGGTCGGACCGGCCTCGATCTCCAGCGCGCGCCAGTGACCGAAGTGCGCGACAAAGCCGCCGCGGACGGCCCGCAGCGAGTCTCCGCGCGCGATGTCGGCCTGACCGGAGAGCACTTCGAGCCGCACGCTCGACAGCCGCGATTCGGCCAGCGCGGCATCGAAGCGACGCCGCGGCGCGACCCGCACGTCGAACCGGCCCGGCGACAGCTGCGCCGCGCCGTCGGCCAGACCGTGCAGCGCCAGCGACCAAGCCGTCTCGACGCGCACGCTCCCCTCGACGAGCAGGATGCCGTCGTCGACGAAGGCGAACTCGCCGCGGCCGTCGAGCTCGATCTGCGAGACCTCCGCCCCGGACGGGCGACTCTCGTCGAAGAGCTCGACCACGACGTAGGCGCCGGCGTCGGCGACGATCCGATCCCCCTCGAACAGGCGCGATCCGTTGGCGACGGACGCGTCCATCGCGTCCTGCGCGCGGACCACACGGACCGCGCCCCGGGCGTCGCTGACCCATCCGATCGAATCCGCCGACTCGGGAGTCAACGCGAAGATGCCGATGAGGAGTCCGATGAGCGCGACCGCGGCCGTCGCGAACCAGCGACGGCGCGGCACTCTGTCGGCTAGTGTCGGCTTGCGCCACTCCTTGTTCACGCGGTCCATGACGACCCGCGTGAAGTCTTCGGACGGCCCGGCGATGTCCACTTCGTGTTCGAGCTCGTCGCGAATCGCGGCGCCGAGCCCGACAGGCACGATCGCGGCCTCGGCCGCCGAATCCTCGAACGCCTTGCGGAGGCGCAACACCTCGAGCTCCGCCCGCGACAAGGCGAGCCCGCAGTCGCGGCACTGGTGCACGTGCTCGTCGACGTCGCGGACCTCCGACGGCTCGAGGTCGCCATCGACGTAGTCGCGCAGCAGACCCCGCACGCGCCCACAGCCCTCGTCGGCCGGCGGGAACCGCGTTGCCTCGGCCGGCGACACCGGCTGGTGCTCGGCCCCTTCTTCGGGGACCCGCGGATCCGGCTCGAAGTCGTGATGTTCGTCGCGGACCATCTACGCCTCCAGAATCCTTTCGAGCCGACTCTGCAGCACGTCCTTCGCGCGCGCGAGGCGCACCTTGACGTTGCTGACCGAGATGTCGAGCGCGTCGGCGATCTGCCGATTCGTCGCGCCCGCGATGTACTTCATGACCAGCGGCAGACGGAGCCGCTCACTCAGCTGGCTTACCTCGTGGCGCACCGCCCCGCCGGTCAGCTCGACCTGATCGCCATCGAGCGAGCGCGGGTCCGGGACGACGTGCTCGAGCAGGCCGGCCCCCTCACTCGTCGCCAGCGGCAGGACCGTCGTCTTGCGGCGTCGCAGCAGGTCGCGGCAGGTGTTGCCGGCGATCCGCAGCAGCCATGGCTCGACGGGTCGGCCGTCCTCGTAGAGGTCCCGCGCGCGGTAGAGCTTCAGGAACGTGTCCTGCGCGGCTTCCTCGGCATCTTCCCGCGAGCGCAGCATGCTGAACGCGAGACTGAAGATCGTGCCCTTGTGCCGCTCGACCAGGGCCTCGAGCGCCTCGAGGTCCGAGTCGTGCTTGACTCGGTGCATCAGCTCCTCGTTCGACTCTGGCACGGTGTGGCGTATGGAATTGCGGGTCGCGAGAGAAAGGTCCACCGCGGGGGCTACGTCGCCATCATCCCGCGTGGCCAGGGTTTGTGCACGACAAGGGGATTTTTTCCCTGCTTTTCAAGCAATTGCTCGATCCGCCCGATCACACCGGCACCCAGGCGTCAGCTCAACCCACTCTCACAGAGGCGACGAAGACATGGCCCGCATCCCCGACAAGCAAGCAGTATTCCTCGAACTCGACGGCGTCATCACCGAGCGCCCGTCACTCACGATCGACGGCGAAGTCCCCTACTACCCGGGCGCGATCGAGTCGCTGCAGCGGATCGACCCGGCGGTCTTCAAGATCTTCATCGCGACCAACCGGGAGGACATCGCGATGGGCCGCCTCCGCGAGCGCGAGTTCAAGAAGTTCTGCGACCGCTTCATCCAGGACACGACCGAGGCGGGGATTCAGATCCAGAAGATCTACAGCTGCCCCTACCACCCGAAGGGTCGCCAGCGCTACCGCAAGGACTCCGTGTTCCGCAAGCCGGCGCCGGGCATGTTCAAGATGGCGCAGCAGGAGTTCGACCTGAACCTCGCGCGCTGCTGGATGATCGGGCACACGACGACGGACATCCTCGCGGGAAGCCGCGGTGGGGTCGGAACGATCTTGGTGGAGACCGGGGCCGGCGGGCAGGACGGGGCGTATCTCGTCGACGCGAACGAGACGGTGCCGGACATCCGGTATGCGGTGCGGTTCATCCAGAGTCATGAGATGAGTTTGCGCTGCTAGAGCCGGCGCGCGCGGGCTAGGGACGAGCCCGTGAGCGCGGGCGTTTCGCACGGGCACGCGCGCTCGCACGAGCACGCGAGGTCGCTCGCGGGCGCCGAGCGTGGCTCAGCTCACGAGGTCGCGCATGAAGGGGAGCGCGGTCTCGACGACTTCCTCGCGCGACTCGAAGCAGTCGCGGTGGACGCAGGCGGCCTGGCGCAGGCCGTCGACCGCGACGCCAAAGGACTCGCAGACGCACCAGGCGTCGTAGTCGAGGGACTGCAGGCCTTCGCGAACGGCGGCCCAGTCGACCAGGCCGGCGCCGAGCGTGCCGCGGTGACTCTCCGACAGGTGGACGTGCGCGAGCTTGTCGCCGCAGGTGGCGAGGCCATCCTGGTGCGAACGTTCCTCGATGTGTGCGTGGTGCGTGTCGTAGAGGATCGCGACGTTCGGGTGATTCGCGAAGTCGACGAGCTGCCGCGCCTGGTCAGCGCAGTTCAGCAGCATGATCTCGAAGCGGTTGAGCGGCTCGACGGCGAGCGTGATCCCGGCCTGCGCGGCGATGTCACCGGCTTCGGCGAGCACGTCGGCGGACCATTTCATGTTGTCCACGGTCGGCGGCTGATCGTGGAACAGACGGTGCGCCGCGTAGAGCGGCCCGCCGATCACGGGCGTGCCGAGATACGAGGCCGCCTCGATGCGCTCGCGCAGTCGCTGCAGGCCCGCCGCGCGGATCTTGGGATCCGGACTCGACGGATCGGTCTCCGGCGTGGCCATCGCGACGGACGTGCACTGGAGACCCGCGTCGTCCGCGTACTGTCGCACCGTCTTGTAGTGCTCGGGCGGACCGTCGCCGGTCGGGATCTCGATGCCGTCGTAGCCGAGGCTCTTGACCCAGGCGAACAGCGGCGCGTGCTCCTCTTCGACGAACGTCGTGAACAGCAGCAGGTTGAATCCGAACTTCATCCGGTTCTCCTCAGTGCGCAAGCATGAAGTCGCGTGAGCGCGCGTTGAACTCTTCGAGCACTTCCCAGTGCACCGCGTGACCGGCGTTCGGCCACACCGCGAGCTCCGAGTTCGGCAGCGCCTCGTGGAGCGTGTCCGAGTAGTGCTTCGGCGTGAAGATGTCGTCTTCGCCGACGACGACGAGGGACGGTGTCTGGATCGAGCCCAGTCGATCGAGCGTGTCGTGCGTGATGCACGCATCGCACTGCCCCTCGAAGCCGTGGTTCGGCTGCGGGTTCGGCTGCACGGCCGCGTCCATGCGCCCCTGCACGAGCGCCGCGCCCTTCTCACGCCAGAACGGGGCCGCGAAGATCCACAGCTGGATCATGCGCATCCAGTCCTCGTTGCGCATGTGCGCGCGGGCCGGCTTGAAGTGCTCGAACACAGCCACGCCGTACGGGTCGAGCTTGGCCCACGACGCGATGATGACCGCGGAACGCAGCAGGTCCGGCTTCTGCAGCGCGATCTCCTGAACGATCGCGCCGCCCATCGAGATTCCCGCGGCGTGCGCGCTGTCGATGCCGAGCTCGGCCGCGACCTCGATCGCATCGGTGGCCATGCGCGCCGTCGAGTACGAACCGCCCGGCTTGTCGGACTGGCCGACGCCGCGGTTGTCGATCAGCACGCATTGGAAGTGCTTTTCGTACTCGGCCGCATGCTCTTCCCACACGGTGTGGTCGGCGCCGAGCCCCATCAAGAGCAAGAGCGGCGGACCTTCGCCGCGGAGCTCGTAGTGAATGCGGATATCGTCGCTGGTTTGGATCGAGGGCATGGCTACCGCGCCTGGAGGAGTTCACGGACGTACGGGATCGCCTTCTTCGCGTCGACCTCGGTCGTCGGGCAGAAGCAGAAGTCGAAGCAGACCCACTCGAGGTCGTCCCAGATCGGCGCAAGCGCGGAAAGCACGGCCGGGAAGTCGACGTCGCCTTCGCCAAATGGGCTGTGCGTGCTCGTCTCGTCGTCGTGGAGCGTGCCGTCGCAGTCGATCAGGTGCACGTGGCCGATCTTGTCGCGGAGCAGCGTGGCGTACTCGGCTTCCTTGCCGGGCAGCGTCTGCGTCGCGCCGGTTTGCCGCGCCCCGATCGCCGCGCCCATGTGCGCGTGGCTCGTGTCGTAGAGGACGTTGAACGCGGGATGCCCGACCGCTTCGACGATCGCGGTGACCTCGCTCGGCTTGTTGAGCCAGAAGCCCGGCTCGAACTCCCACACGATCTGCACCCCGGCCTGGTGCGCGCGCTCTGCCGCGGCGCACCACGTCGTCGCGAGCCGGTCGAAGCGCGCCCGGTACCCGGCGGCATCGTGCTCGACGGGAGGACTCACGGTGTCGACGCGCAGCGTACGGATCCCCAGCCGCCCCATGAACGCGAGCATCTTGTCGACCTCGGCGACGTAGTCCTCGGTCGCGCACTCGGCCGGTGGAACGTGCCGGAAGTCCGGCGCGTAGCCGGAGATCCCGAGCCCGAGTCCGTCGATCTCGGCCTTCAGCTCCGCGCACTTCGCGTCGTCCGCGTAGTCGTCGGGATGCGGGTGTGGCTGGAAGCCGTTGATCTCGATGCCGTCGTAACCCGCATCGGCGGCGTACTGCAGGAATCGGTCGAAGCTCCAGGGATCGGATTCGAACGGGCCGAACGAGAAGGCCCAGCTGCCGAGGGAGAACTTGGGAATGTTCATCGCTGTCCGTAGGTCGCGTTCGAACCGTGCTTGCGGTTCCAGTGGAACGCGGAGAGGTGAGCGGGAATCGGGTCGAGGGTGCGTCCAGCCGCGAGCTGCGCGAGCGCCATCTCCGCGCAGATGTCGAGCACAAGCGCGTTCTCGAACGCCTTCTGCACGTCCGGGCCCCAGGCGAACGGCGCGTGATGATGCACCAGGACTCCCGGGATCGCGAGCGGATCGAGTTCGGCGAAGGCTTCGACGATCGCGTCGCCCGTCGCCTCGACGTAGCGGTTCTGCACCTCGTCCGGCGTGAGCACGCGTGCGAGGGGCACCGTGCCGGCGAACGAATCCGCATGGGTCGTGCCGAGGCACGGCAACGCGACCCCCATCTGGCACAGCGCGGTCGCGTTCTTGCTGTGCGTGTGCACGACGCCGCCGATGTCGGGGAAGGCCTTGTAGAGGACCGCGTGCGTCGGTGAATCCGACGATGGGTTGAGCGAACCCTCCACGACGTTGCAATCCAGATCGAGCACGACGATGTGGTCGGATTCGAGTGCATCGTACGCGACGCCGCTCGGCTTGATCGCGAACACTCCACGCTCACGGTCGATGCCGCTCGCGTTGCCCCAGGTCAGTGGCGCGAGGCCACTCGATCCGAGGAGGCGATTGGCCTCACAGACGTCTTGTTTGAGCTTCTGGAGACTCATCGGACTCGCTCACGCAGGGCGACCAGCTTCTTCATGACGTGCGCCATCGCACCCGAACGCTCGCCGAACGCGTCGTGAAGTTCGGAGTAGAGGGCGTAGAGCTCCCGATACGTCGCGTGCGCATCCGCGTCGGGCGTGACGACGTCGTCGCGCAGTCGCACGCACCGCTCTTGCAGCGCGCCGATCGACGCGAACCCGGCGGCTGCGGCCCCGAACATCGCGGCGCCCATCGCGCAGGTTTGATCGACCGCCGAGACGAGCATCGGCCGTCCGGTGATATCGGCGTAGATCTGCATGAGGAGTCGATTGCGCGCCGCGAGACCACCGCAACACACGATCTCGTCGACGCGCACGCCCTGCTCTTCGATTCGGTCGATGATCTTGAGCGCGCCGAATGCCGTCGCCTCGATGTAGGCGCGATAGACCTCAGCGGGAGTCGTGCTCAGAGTCTGACCGAGCAGCATGCCCGAGAGCAGCGGGTCGACGAGCACGGTGCGGTTGCCGTTGTGCCAGTCGAGGGCGAGAAGCCCGTGACCACCGGGCGTGATCTTCGCGGCCTCGGCTTCGAGCACGGCGAACTTCGCATCGAGGTCGCCGTCACCGGGCACGTGCTGCCGCGCGTGCCACAAGAAGATGTCGCCGACCGCGGACTGCCCCGCCTCGATACCCCACACGCCGGACAGGACGGAACCGTCGACGACGCCACAGATGCCGCGCACGTCCGGTCGCGCCGCGCCCGGCGCCGAAACCGTGATGTCGCACGTGCTCGTGCCCAGGATCTTCACCAAGCGTCCCGGTCTCGCGCCCGCACCGGCGGCCCCCATGTGCGCGTCGAACGCGCCGACCGCGATCGCGATGCCGGCCGGGAGGCCGAGCGTCTCGGCCCACTCGCCGCACAACGATCCCGCCCGTTCGTCCGCGGCGAACGCCTCGCCGTAGAGTCGCTCGCGCAGCTCCGCGAGACGCGGATCGAGCGTCGCCAGGAACTCGGCGTCCGGCAGACCGCCGTGCGCAGGATCGAACATCGCCTTGTGGCCCGCGGCGCACACGCTGCGCTTCAGCTGCGCAGGATCCGTCACGCCGGCGAGCACGCCCGGCACGAAGTCACACAGCTCGACGAAGCTGTGCATCGAGGCGAAGCAATCGGGCGCGACCCGCGCGAAGCGCAACGCCTTGCTCCAAAACCACTCGGACGAATACGTGCCGCCACACGGCGCGATGTAGTGCGGCCGCATCTCGGCTGCGAGCGCGGTGATCTCCTCGGCCTCCGCGTGCCCGGTGTGGTCACGCCAAAGCCACGCCAGAGCTGCCGGCTCATCGGCGAAACGTTCATTGAACGCCAGCGGCTGCGCGCTCGCGTCCACGGGAATCGGGGTGCTGCCGGTCGTGTCGACACCGATTCCCACGATGTCTGCGGCCGAGAAGCCGTCGATCTGCGCCGCCTTCGCGAGGGCCGCGAGTACGGACTCACGCAGACCATCGACGTAGTCCCGCGGATGTTGCCGAGCCAAGTGCGGGTCCGACGGATCGAGCACGATGCCCTTCTCCCCCGTCGGGTACTCGAACACCGCGTCGGCAATCGGTTCGCCCGACTCGAGGTCGAGCACGAGCGCGCGGCACGAGTTGGTGCCGTAGTCGAGTCCGAGTGCGTAGGCCATCAGGTCACGATCGGCACGAGCTCACGCTCGAGCCAATTCCAGTCGTCGATCGTCACTTCGTCGGGCTGCGGAATCGCGCGATCGCTCTCGTCCTCGACGACGATCCAACCGGTGTAGCCGGTGTCGACGAGGAGCTGCGTGATGCCGTGGTAGTCGATCGCGCCGTGCCCCATCTCCTGCCACGTGCCCTCGGCGTCCATGTCCTTGTAGTGGATGTGACACACGAGAGAGCGGTAGTCACGGATCTTCTGCAGCGGATCCATACCGACCTTCGCGATGTGGCCGCAGTCCGGAATCCACCCGACGACGCTCGCGTCCAGACCGTCGAGCAAGATTCCGTAGTCGTCGTCCGTCCGATAGATCGATTCCGCCGGCGAGTTCGGGTGGTAGCCGGATGCGATCCCTCGGTCGTGGAAGCGCTTCGCGATGGCGTTCACGCAGGACAGTAGGTTGTCTTGACGAACGCGCAGTTCCGTCGCGTCGTCGGGGCGCGACGTCGGCATCTGGCACAGGTTGAGCAAGGTGCCCGGAAAGTGCTCGAGGATCGCGAGGCACTCGTCGGCCCGCCGACGCTCGTCGGCAGTCTCCTCGGAGTCGAGCCAGTCCTCGACGAGACACAGTGCCGCGAGTTCGACGCCGGCGTCCGCCAGCGCGGCACGCATCGCCTCCGGATCCGCGAGCGCGCCGAGAAACTGCGTCTCGGGCTCGACGCCGACGAAGCCGGTACGCCCGAGGAGCCCGAGGATGTGATCGAGACGCCCGACGTAGTCCCCGGACATCTGCCAGGTGTAGGTCTGGCACGCGAGACGCGGTTTGCCGCTCATACGCGGAATCCTAGTGGGGTGTCGCTGATGTTCGGTGCGTATGCCGGTTTTCCTACGTTTCGGTCGTAAGGAGCGGCGACGACATGGCTTGTCAGTGGACAAGTTGAGGAGATGCGACGTAGTGAGCGGAGCGTAGGGGCGGCGACATATGTGACGAACATCAGC
>JANQJF010000042.1 GCA_028281765.1 Planctomycetota bacterium
CGAAAGTAGCCGTGTCAGTCGATTCGCTCGGAAGGCGCTGCGACGACACGGCTTGTCAGTGGACAAGTTGAGGAGCAGCAACGCAGCGAGCGGATCGAATGGGCGGCTACTTATGATGCGGACTTCGGACGCGGGGCACTAGCTGGGGGACTGCGTCCCCCAGCGCGGGCTTGCCCGCGAACCCGCCATGGCCAAAGCTACGGGGGATTTGGGGGGCAGTCGCCCCCCAAAGCCGCAAGGCGCGAAGCGCCTTGCAGAGAACTAGAACTAAACGGGTGCCCGATCCGTCCGCGTCCCACAATTTTTTCGGTGTCGCTCAACACCTCGCGGACGGATCGGGTGATCTCCCGGGGGGCAGGCCCCACTGGTGAATCGTCACCCTGGAGAAGAGAGGTCAGCGCTATAGTTGCCACTCGACGCGGCAAGGTTTCACCTATTCGACCAACGGAACGAGAATTCGTTGGTTGCTCATGAATTGTTCTCGAGCCTCCGGGGACAGCGTCGCGCCAAATTCCCGGAGCAGCCGCTTCTGCAGGTCCAGCTGGCGCCGCGCAGCCTCGTGGATGTTGGCGCCGCGCATCACTCCGCGCCGCTCCAGCGCGTCTGACTTGTTCTGCCAGAACGACTTCGGCAACTCGTCCACCCACTCGCGGACAACGCCGTTCAGGCGCTTCGACGCATCACCCTCGAGCCCGAGGCCCTGACTGAAGCGAGTCGTCCACCTGTCCGTCATGGAGTCAGGCCCTGCCACTTTCGACGGTTTCGCGAACTGGGCCATGACCAGATTGGTCCCGAACACCGACATCCCGACGCGGTCCCTGCCGCCAGGCGATGTCAGCGCGGCGAACTGATCCGGCGTCAGAAGCGACTCGATCTCACCGAAGAACTCCTGCTTGTAGTCGAACTCGGCCACGAGCGTTTCGAGCTTGTGCGCGTGCGAGGCGCTGTCAGCACGCAGGTTGGCGTCACGCTTGCCGTAGAAGTCCATCAGATTCGTCAGCTTCGTCCGCTGCTCGTCCGTGACGTCGATCCCGGAAGCCGCAAGAGTCGACAGCACCTGGTTACCGACGATCGAGGGATGGGTGAAACGACCGTTGATCCCGGCGCCGCCCAGCTCCACGTCGGCCAGAGCACTGGCTTGCGCCACGAGCCCCGCGTTGAGCCGCTGCAGTTCGGCAACGATCTTGAGGTCCGGCGACTCACCCTTCTCCACGGCTGCCATCAGCTCGTCGAACAGCGGCACCATGTCTTTCGTCGCGGATCCGATCAGCTCCCAGTCCAGGGCACCCAGAATGTCCTCCGAGCACCCGCCGGCCACGAGAAACGCCTGGCTCTGTTCGGGCTCGATCGCCGGCTCGGCCGACTCCGAATCGACCGGCTGCGATTCGACGACCGCCGTGCGATCGACCCGGGACCGTAGTCCCTCGTTTTCGGCCCGAAGCTCCTCGAGCCGTCGGCGCAGATCGCCGACCTCGGCTTCGAGCACGGTCGCATTCGGCGCGTCGTCGATGCGCGCGACGCCGCCTTCGGCATGCGCGTCCCCGCCGCCGAACTGACTCCAACTGAAACCGCCCGCAATCGCGCCGAAGCTCAGCGAGCCCACTACCAACACACCGTCGCGTTTCGTCCAACTCATCGATTCGATCTCCACCGTGGTTTGTCTCTCCAGAACGAGCGCGCCGAACGGCAGCAGTCGCAACGCCGCGCCGGACTCGCTGCGAATGCGGTCGCCGGGCGTCACGTGCAGTTCGACTGCCGGACCGGGCAGCACGGTCGTTCGCTCGTACGCCCGCTCGAATTCGACCGAACCCCGCGCGACCTCGACGCGCACCAAGACCTCCGGGTGGTCGGGACGCAACCAAGCCATCATCGCGAGGCCGACGAGGAAACCCGCGGCCGCGGCCGTGAATGCAGCACTCCAGCGCCAGCGCGCACGTCTTGGCTCGACCGATACCGGCGGTTCGGCGCCACTGCCGCGCTGCAACTCGCGCGCGATCCGCCCGGTGAGGTCCGGCGGACGAGCGCGTCCACCCAACTCCTCGAGCATCGTCTCGAGAACGCGATCCGCTTCCTTCTCGCTCATGACCCGATCCTCCGCTCGACGCATTCGCGCAGCAGTTGGCGCACGCGACGCAGCAAGCTCTTCGTTCCGTCGACGCCGATCCCGAGGCGCTCGGCGATTTCACTGCGCGAACAGCCATCCCGGTAGCGCATCCGCAACGCGTCCCGACCGCGTCCGTCGAGCAGTTCGAGGCACGCGTCGAGCGCTTCGAGATAGCGGTGCCCGCCATCCCGCGCGCAGAGACGGTTCCAGGTCGAGTCGATCCGATCGAACTCGACGTCGACCGTCAGAGCGGCGTCTCGCCGGCGCCGTCTCTGCTTGAGGAACAGATTGCGCGCGACGGTCTGCAGATATGCCGCGGTCGTCGCGGGTCCACGGTCTTCGAACGGCGCCCGCAGCACGGCGAGGAACGTCTCCTGCGTCAGGTCCTCGGCATCCGACGCGTCCGCGCCGAGATAGCGGAGGTAGCGCCAGATCCCGGTCTGGTGGGCTCGCACGATCTCGAGCGGGTCGGCCACGCGGCGTGGCGCGCTGCCTTCGGTTGGAACAGGAGACTGGGTTTCCACTCGCTTCACGTCGGTCCGACAGGCTCGTTCACGGACCCGCGGTAGAGTCCCGAGACGGCTGCAAAGGGTGCAGAAAATACCCGACCCCTCACGCGCAACCGCACGCCACCCATACTCCCCACCGCATGGCACACATCTCGCTCACGAGGGTCTGGCCCGCACGCGGCGCCGTGTGGGGGCCTTTGCCACACCGAAAACGTCCGCTAGACTCCCTTGTCGTCGAACTCCCAGGGAATGGCGTGTTCCGCCCGATTTCCACCTCTGCACTCCTTCTCTCCTTCCACCTTCTCTCGTTCGGCCTGACCGGGCAGCAAGCGCCCGAAGCCCCCAGCGACAGCTGGTTGGTTCAGTTCACCGAACGGAGCTTTGACCTGGAGCCCTTGCGGTCCGCGATCGTCACCGGCGACTCGGCCGAGGCTCAGCGTCTGATCCGAGAATTCGAAGCATCTGCGAAGACCGATCAGGACGACTTCCGTCGCGCGGTCGAGGCGCGGGGCGGCAAGGTCCGCTCGCACTGGTGGATCATCAACGGCTGCCACGTCCGGGCGTCGGCCGCCGCCGCGACCGAGCTCGCGACGCTGCCCAACGTGTTCCGCGTCGAGAAAGACGAGTTCGCGAAGGGCACCGACAACGGCAAGCCGCTCGACCACTTCAACCACGGCACCGAACTGCTCTACTCGATCGGGCTCGACGGCACGTCGCTGAACGACTCGATCATCGCAATCCTCGATTCGGGCCTCGACGAGAACGTCGCGGGCATCGGCCGCCCCCACCGCGCGTTCTACCGTGACGGTGATCCGTCGACTACGACGCCCGGCGGTATCGGCGGCAGCCGCATCGTGCTGAGCCAACAGTTCGGCGTGATGCCGACCGACGACGCCCACGGGCACGGCACGCGCGTCGGCGCGATCGCCGCGGGCGCGAACTGGGGCACCCCTTCCGCGACCGATGGCCACGCGAAGGGTGCGTTGATCGCAAACTACGCGATCGGCGACTCGATCGGACCCGGCGGCGGAATCTTCGCGCTGTACTCGTCGATGATCTCGGCGTGGCAACAGGTGCTCGTCGACCGCGCGACGCACAACATCGTCGTCGCGAACCTCTCGTTCGGCGGCGAACAGGATCCGCTGCACGCGACCCAACAGGCCCTCGACTCGGCCGCACGCATCGGCGACATCCTGATCTGCGTCAGCGCGGGCAACAGCGGACCCAGCGCGTTCACCGGGCAGCAGAGCTGCGCCAACGGCCTCGCGGTCGCGTCCGCATTCGAGGACAGCCACGCGATCCTGACCGAGTCGTCCCGTGGACCGATGGTCAACGACTCGCAGCGCACCTACCCGGATATCACCGCCGTCGCGATGGCCCGCGTCCCAAACACGGACTGCGAGGACGTGAACGACCTGTTCGGAGGCACGTCGGCCGCCTCGGCGCGCGTCGCCGGCGCCGCGATGACGCTCCGCGCATCCGTCCCCTCGCTGCAGGCCGACGAGACGAAGGCGATCCTCCTCGCCTCGAGCTACGACATCTCCGAGCGGAATCCGTCGATGAGCGTCAACGCTTACGGCGCCGGACTCATGCGGCAGGACCAGGCGTTGATCACGGCAGCGACCGTCACGCAGCACGCACGCGACCTGATCACGACGCCGGGCACGACCCTCAGCCTCGGCATCCCGACGGTGCAGGGCCAGCACTACCGCGTGGCGCTGGCGTGGATGCGCGGTCACTTCACGAGCACGAACTGGTCGGACCTCAACCTCGCGGTCGTCAACCCGTTCAATCAGCAAACTCTGGTCACCTCGAACTCGCCGCGCAACCTCTACGAGTACTGCGACTTCGTCGCGCCGCCCGGCGGGCTCGTCGTCATCGAAGTGAGCGCGGTGACGATCGAGAACTCGATGCAAGAGTTCGCAGTCGCCATTTCGGCGCAGCCGGAGTTCTCGCCTCAGCGCGGCTGGTTCACCGTGGGTGGCGCAGGCTGCGAAGGGCCCGTACCCAATGGCGTGCCGACGTGCGCCGCGGTCAACGACGGCGCGCAGGAAGGCCAGCTGATCCAGCTGCTCTACACCGCGCGATTCGAACACGCGATCGAACTCGTCGCGCCGCCCGGCGGACTCAATCTGACGGGCTTCGAGATCTTCACGTCGAGTTCGGGACCGGCGACGCTGCAGACCGCGGTCTACCTCGACGCCGGAGGTCAGCCGCAACCGACGCCCGTGCGCACCGGCACGATGCTCACCGATGATCCCGAACGCTGGTATCGCACCGAATTCGGTTCTCCGGTGAACGTCCCCGCGGGACAGAGCGTATGGGTCGGTGTCTCCGGCTGGAGCAAGTCCAAGATCGTGCTCGACTCCAGCCAGCAATCGGAGACGACGCGGATGTTCTGGCGCGACCGCTGCGCGGGTTCGACGGCGTGGGGCGGCTCCTACCTCGAGTTCGTCGGCGCACGCGCGCTGTGCAGCGGCACCGCCGTCGGTGAAGTGCCCTACCACACGGTCCGCGGGGCACCACGTATCGGTGAGGTCGCGACGCTCGACGTCGAGCGGCTCGAACCACTCACGAACACGATCGCCCTGATCGGGTTCTCCGATCAGGTGTGGACCGGCGGCTCCCTGCCGTTCGACATCTCGCTGCTCGGCGGCACGGGCTGCCTGCTGCACGTCGACCCGATCGTCACGACGAACGCCGTGGCCGATCCCTCCGGGCGCGCGTCCGTGACGCTGCCGATCCCGTTCGACCCGGCGGTCCCCGGGTGGCCGATCTACACTCAGTATCTGATCCTGGACTTCCTCGGCCCGCGGACGCTCACGAGTTCCAACTCGGGCCGCACGATCGTCGGACGCCGCTAATTCGGCCTGGCCCGCGCCGCCGCACCGCGACTACAGTCGCGGTCAGAATGGACGAACGCCTGCGATTCGCTGACGAATTTCCGGTGCCGAGCCTCGACGCGTGGCGAGAGAAGGTCGAGCGAGACCTGCGCGGTCGGGACTACGCGGACCTCGCGTGGAACGCGCCGGACGGCGCGCCGATCGAGCCACTGGCGACGCGCGCGACGATCGAGAACCTTCCCCATCTCGCCGCTGCACCCCAGAGCTGGCTCGGCTCGCACGGAGCCTGGCGGATCCGCGAACTCATCGTGACCAGCGAACCGTCCGCAGCGGCGGAGCAGGCACGCAACGCGCTCGAGAACGACGTCGCGGAGATCGAACTCTGCTTCGACGACCTCTCTCGCGACGCTCGCGAACCCGGCGAGAACGACGAGGCTCCCGGCGTGTCCGGCATCGCCATTCACTCCCTCGAAGACTTCCGCGCGGCGATCGAAGGTATCGATCTCGCACGCGCGCACATCGGCATCTCCGCAGGAGAAACCGCGTTGCCCGCACTCGCGTACCTCGTCGAGGTCGCGAGTGAACGCGGCGCCAGCCTCGACGCCCTCCACGGTGACATCGACTTCGATCCGATCTCCCGGCTGACCCAGCGGCAGGCCGGGTTCGATCCGAACGACGACGACGTGGTCGTGTCGACGTGCACTTCGATCGATCACGTCTTCGGCGAGAGCGCGGACGTGATCCGATGGTGCGCCGAGCACGCTCCGGGCATCCGACCGCTCACACTCGACGCGCAGGGGTATCACCTCTCGGGAGCGTCACCCGCCCGCGAACTCGAATGCGCGATCGCGCACGTCGTCGACGTCGCGCGCCGACTCGCCGAGCGCGGCATCGACTTCGACGCCTTCGCTCGAGCCTCGACGGTCCGCATGCAGGTGTCGCACGAACTGCTGACGTGCATCGCCAAGTTGCGTGCGTTCCGCCTGCTGTGGGCCAAGGTCGCGCACGCCTTCGGTTGCAACGACCCCGCGAGCATGCGGCCCAACCTCTCCTGCGTGACGAGCGGACGCAGCCGCTCGTACCGCTACGACACGCGCACCAATCTCCTGCGGACGACGCTCGCGGGCTTCGCCGCGATCACCGGCGGCTGCGACTCCCTCGCAATCGTTCCGTTCGAAGAAGATCCGTCCCATCAGGACGACCAAGCCCGCCGACTCGCACGACAGCAGCAGCTGCTGCTCCGGGACGAGTCGTATCTCGACGCGGTGGCCGACCCGGCGGGAGGCTCGTTCGCGATCGAGGCTCTCACGCACCGGCTCGCCGAGGCCGCCTGGAACGGCCTGCAGCGCATCGAGCACGGTGGCGGGTTGTGCGAGTCGATCCGTGACGGCAGCCTCTTCTCGATCGTCGTCGAGACCGCCGAAGCGCGCACGCGCGAGTTTGCTTCGCGGCAACGCGTGCTGGTCGGCATCAACCGCTACGTCGATCCCGAGCTCGAAGGCGAGTCGACTCATCGACCGCAGGCCGAGACGGCGATCGATCGCGTCACTCGGGGCCACTTCGCGTGGCTCGACAGCCGTGACGAGGAGAGCACGATGTCCGCGGTCGACGCGTTCGCGCGCGGCGGAGACCTCGTCTCCGGAGCGCGTGCCGCCGCACGAGCCAGCGCGACGTCGGCCGAAATCGCGATGGCGCGTTGGCCACGCGGCGAACACTTCCGCCATCGCTTCCCGCCGATCGCGCTGCTGGATGGCGACGAGTTCGAAGAACTCCGCGAGGGACGAGAGGGCGAGCCCTCGATCGCGATCATCGCGCAGCTCACGGTCAATCGCGAGACGCGCGCACGCGCCGCGTTCGCGCGCTCGATCCTGCGCGCGGCCGGATACGACGTGCGAGAACCCGATCCATACAACCGAATCGACTCACTCATCGACGCGATCTCGGAAATCGGTCCTCAGCTCGTCACGCTGTGCGGCGACGACGACGGGTACGCAGCCGCGGTCGAACGACTCGAAGGCGTGCGTTGCGCCGTCCTCGCGATCGGACCCGACCAACCGAAGCTGCAGGCGCACGGCGTGGCGTTCGTCGAAGACGGCGCCGACGTCATCGCGGTCCTGACCGCGCTCGCCCACGGAGGGAACCATGAAGCCTGACTTCACGAACATGCCGTACGGCTTCGAGGGGCTTCCGACGTGCGAACGACCGGCAGCAGGGAACGGCCGCGCGCTGCCCGAGGGTATCGAACTGCAGGGCCGCTACGACTCGGAGGACTCGAAAGCCCTCGACCACGTCGACTACGCGCCAGGCCTGCCCCCATACTCGCGAGGGCCGTACACGACCATGTACGCGACGCGGCCGTGGACGATCCGACAGTACGCCGGCTTCTCGACCGCAGAAGAGTCGAACGCGTTCTATCGCCGCAACCTGGCGATGGGTCAGCAGGGCCTGTCCGTCGCGTTCGATCTCGCGACCCATCGCGGCTACGACAGCGATCACCCGCGCGTCGCGGGCGATGTCGGCATGGCCGGCGTCGCGATCGATTCGATCGCCGACGTCCGCATTCTGTTCGACGGCATCCCGCTCGACCGCGTGTCCGTGTCGATGACGATGAACGGCGCGGTCCTCCCGATCCTCGCCCTCTACGTCGTCGCGGCCGAGGAGCAGGGTGTGTCCCCCGAGCAGCTCAGCGGGACGATCCAGAACGACATCCTCAAGGAGTTCATGGTCCGGAACACCTACATCTACCCACCCGGACCTTCGCTCAGAATCATCAGTGACATCTTCGGCTGGTGCGCGACCAACATGCCGAAGTTCAACTGCATCTCGGTCTCCGGCTACCACATGCAGGAGGCTGGCGCGACCGCCGACATCGAGCTCGCGTACACGCTGGCCGACGGACTCGAGTATCTGCGCTGCGGGATCGAGGCCGGACTCGACATCGACTCGTTCGCGCCGCGCATCTCGTTCTTCTGGGCGATCGGCATGAACTCCTTCACCGAGATCGCGAAGATGCGCGCCGGACGCCTGCTCTGGGCGAAGATCGTGCAGAGCCTCGGCGCGAAGAACCCGAAGTCGCTCGCGCTGCGCACCCACTGCCAGACCTCGGGCTGGTCGCTGACCGAACAGTCCCCCTTCAACAACGTCGGCCGCACGTGCGTCGAGGCGCTGGCCGCGGTCCTGGGCGGCACGCAGAGCCTGCACACGAACGCGCTCGACGAAGCGATCGCGCTGCCGAGCGACTTCTCGGCTCGCATCGCGCGCAACACACAGCTCGTCCTCCAGGAAGAGACCGACGTCTGCCGGCTCGTCGACCCGTTCGGCGGTTCCCACTTCGTCGAGAAACTGACGAAGGATCTGGCGGACCGCGCCTGGGAGCGCATTGCCGAGATCGAAGGGCTCGGCGGTATGGCCAAAGCCATCGAGCGCGGCGTGCCCAAGCTCCGCATCGAGGAGGCGGCGGCGCTGCGCCAGGCGCGCATCGACTCCGGCCGCGACGTGATCGTCGGCGTCAACCGCTACAAAGCCGAAGGGGAGTCGACGCCACTCGACATCCTCTCGGTCGACACGAAGGCCGTGCGCGCCGCGCAACTCGCAAGACTCGACGAACTGCGCGCGTCGCGGGACGCCGCTGCCGTCGAGAGCGCACTCACGGCGCTCCGCGACGGTGCCGCGGGCGACGCGAACCTACTCGCACTGTCGATCGACGCAGCACGCGCCGGCGCGACCGTCGGGGAGATCTCCGCCGCGATCGAAGACGTGTTCGGACGATACGAAGCCTCGGTCCAGACCATCTCCGGCGTCTATGCTCGGGAGGCCGCAGACATGGCAGACGTGCAACAGATTCAGCAGCGCACGCAGGAGTTCCTCGAGAACGAAGGCCGGCGACCGCGCATTCTCGTCGCCAAGATGGGCCAGGACGGACACGACCGCGGCGCGAAGGTCATCGCGACCGCGTTCGCCGATCTCGGCTTCGACGTCGACATCGGTCCGCTGTTCCAGACGCCGGAGGAAGTCGCGCGCCAGGCGATCGAGAACGACGTGCACATCGCCGGAGTCAGCAGCCTCGCGGGCGGCCACGGCACGCTCGTGCCCGAACTCGTCGCAGCGCTGCGCGACGGCGGCCGCCCCGACATCCTCGTGGTCGCAGGCGGCGTGATCCCCGAGAAGGATCACCAGTCGCTGATCGACGCCGGCTGCACCGCGATCTTCGGGCCCGGCACGGCAATCCCCGAGTCGGCCGGTGAACTGCTCGACATCCTGGCGTCCCGCGAGGACGGCGCGTGATCCGCGTACTCACGTTCACGAACCTCTACCCCAACCCGGTTCGCCCCCACCTCGGCGTGTTCGTCGAGCACCGCATGCGGCACGTCGTCGCGACCGGCGAGGTCGACCTGCGCGTCGTCGCGCCCGTGCCGTGGTTTCCGCTGCGACTCCAGATGTTCGGCGACTATGCGGGCTACGCCGAAGTGCCGCACCAGGACGCGCGCCACGCGATCCCGATCGAGCACCCGCGCTACCTCGTCATTCCGAAGGTCGGCATGCGCTACACCCCGGGCGCGATGGTGCGGAGCGGACGCAAGGTGCTCCAGCGCCTGCGCCGCGCGCGCGACTTCGACGTGATCGACGCGCACTACCTCTACCCGGACGGCGTCGCCGCGCACCGCCTGGCGCAGGAGTTCGACAAGCCGTTCGTGATGACCGCGCGCGGCAGCGACGTGAACTTGATTCCGCATCAGTCGGACTACGCGAAGCAGTGCATCCTCGACGCCACGCGAGCGGCATCGTGCGTGATCACGGTCAGCGATGGGCTACGGAGAGCCTTGACCGAACTTGGCGCGCCAGCCGACAAGATCCGCGTGATCCGGAACGGGGTCGACCGGGACCTGTTCCGGCCGCCAGCCGAGGAGGCTCCACGCGAGCGCAAACGCCTCGCTTCGGTCGGAAACCTCATCGAGCACAAAGGACACCACCTCGTGATCGACGCCCTGCGCGAGCTACCCGACACCGAACTCGTGATCGCGGGCCGCGGCCCCAAGCGCGAATGGCTGGAGCAGCAGGCCGCCGAAGCGGGCGTCGCCGACCGCGTCACGTTCGCGGGCGCCGTCGACCAGAGTCAGCTGTGCGAGCTGTACGGAAGTTCCGACGCGTTGGTCCTGGCATCGAGCCGCGAAGGCCTCCCGAATGTCGTGCTCGAAGCGATCGCGTGCGGCACACCCGCGATCGCGACGAATACGGGCGGGATCCCCGAAGCGATCCGCGAGCCCGACGGCGGCCGACTGCTTCGCGACCGGACGAGCGCGGCGATCGTCGACGCGGTGCGCGACGTGTTCGCGCATCCGCTGGATCGGAGCGCCGTCCGCGCGTCGATCGACGCGTTCGACTGGGGGCGCTGTGCGGCGGAGGTCGTCGAGGTGTTGCGCGAGGCGACGGCTCGCGAATAGTCCGATCCGATGTCGGCGAGTGGGCTGCGCCATCAGAGCCGGAGCAGCATGACCGTCTCCGCGGGCTCGACTGGGCTCGATACCCGCTCCACCGGGATCTTCTCATCCGGCGAGCGGCCCACCGTGTCGCCCGTCGGCACGTGCTTGTCGGGCGTGGACAGCAACCAATCGGCGATCGTGTAGGTGAAGTCGATCCCACCGGACATCTCGGCCTCAGCACACTGAACGAAGAGTTCTTCCCTTCCGTAGCGAGCCATACCGTGAGTCAGAAGCGAAACGCGTCCATTCCCCTCGGCAGCCAAGGTCACGTCCAGACACGCGATCACGGGCAACCCTGACTCTACGTCTTCTGCATCGAGCCCAGAGAAAACCGCGGCCCGATGCATGACCGTCCCGTGCCCGAGCATCGCCCCGGCGCATGTGCATGCGGCGGTTACAGCCGCCGTCGCTTTCACTGCACGCATGTCACGTTCGCGAACCGTGCGGCCGTCTTGCCCAGAAACCACCACAACCAGGTGCGCCGGCGCAGCGGCTGCCTCGTCGGGGTCTGGCGACGTCAACCCGCGAGACAGCTCCGCCGCGTCCGGATGCGGGATCGGCATTTGGAACACCGTCAAGGTGCCCCCGTCGGCAATGTCGAACGCGAGACTCTCGCCTGCGTCTTCGCTCGAAGGCGTCAACGACCAGCCCAACTCGAGAGCCTTGTCGACGAGCTTGGACTCGTCCGGCATTCCTGCCGGCGCGACAAGCACGAAGGCGGTGTCGAGATCAGAATTCGAGTCGTCGGGTTCGAACATCGCCCAGCTCAACAAGCCCCCTCCGACGCAGGTCGCTGCGGCCAGTCCCGTCCAAAACCAACCGCGCGCCTCCGTGCTCATGAGGGCTCCTGTCAGATATGCCGCTCGGTCTCGCCCGTATAGATCTGCCGCGGCCGCCCGATTCGGAACGCCGGATCGCGCCGCATCTCCAACCACTGCGCAATCCACCCCGGCAACCGCCCCATCGCGAACATCACCGTGAACATGTTCACCGGGATGCCGATCGCCTTGTAGATCACGCCGGAGTAGAAGTCGACGTTCGGATACAGGCGACGCTGGATGAAGTAGTCGTCCTTGAGCGTGATCTCCTCGAGTCGCATCGCGATGTCGAGGAGACCGCCGACGTCACCGCCCATGCGCTTGGTGACGTCCTCACACGCCTTGCGGAGGATCGCGGCGCGCGGGTCGTAGCTCTTGTAGACGCGGTGGCCGAAGCCCATCAGGCGCGTCGTGTCGTTCTTGTCCTTGGCGCGCTCGAGGAACTTGTCGGCGCTGCCGTCCTCGCGCTCGATCTGCTCGAGCATCTCGATGACGCGCTGGTTCGCGCCGCCGTGGAGCGAGCCCCACAGCGCGGAGATGCCGGCGGAGATGCTCGCGAAGAGCGGCGCGCGCGAGCTGCCGACCATGCGGACGGTGCTCGTCGAGCAGTTCTGCTCGTGGTCGGCGTGCAGGATCAGCAGCAGGTCGAGCGCGCGCGCGACGACCGGGTCGACCTCGTACTCCTCGCACGGGACCGAGAACATCATGTGCAGGAAGTTCGACGAGTAGTCGAGCGAGTTCCTGGGATACATGAAGGGCTGGCCGATCGAGTGCTTGTACGCGAACGCCGCGATGGTCGGCATCTTCGCGAGCAGGCGCACGACCGCGCGCTCCATCATCTCGGCCGTCTCCGGCTCCTGATAGAACGTCGCGAGCGCCGAGGACGCGGCGGCCGTCACCGGCATCGGGTGCGCCGACTTCGGCATCGCGCCGAACAGCTTCTTGAAGTCCTCGTGCAGCATCGTGTGCCGCGTGACGTCGAGGTCGAACTCCTCCCGCTGCTCCTTGTTCGGCAGTTCACCGTGGATCAGCAGGTAGGCGACCTCGAGGAAGCTGCTCTTCTCGGCGAGCTCTTCGATCGGGTAGCCGCGGTAGCGCAGGATCCCCTTCTCGCCATCGATGAACGTGATCGCGCTCTCACACGACCCCGTATTGCCGTAGCCAGGGTCGATCGTGATCAACCCTGTCTCCTTGCGCAGCGCGGAGATGTCGACCCCGCGTTCGCCTTCGGAGCCTTCGCGGACCGGCAGCGTGATCGATTGGTCCCCGTACTGGAGTGTGGCCTCACCGGCGTCTTTCGCCGACATGCTGTTTCTCGCGTTGTGGAAAAGTTGTCAGGAATTCGGAGTGCGCCTTCACCGACTCCCAGGTCGACACCCGCATGGGGCGTCCCGGTGTGGCTTCCAGAGTCGAAAAACTTAGCGGCGGCCCCGCCACGATCAACGACGGGATCACACCGACACAGGACCCTATGAGCCAAATCCGGTGCCGATCCGTGAGAATTCATCCGGACGCGGCCAGAATGACCGCGATGCTGTGCCCGGTCTGCCAACAACACCAGGTGATCGTCGAATTCGAGGGGGTCGAACTCGACATCTGTCTCGACGGTCACGGCACCTGGTTCGACGACCAGGAGCTGCACCAGCTGTTCGAATCGCTCGAGGCCCCGGCCGAACTGCTCGCGCTGACAAAGCGATTCGAGCGCGTCGAGGACCCCTCCCTCGGCGAGAAGCGGCGCTGCCCGCGCTGCACGACCAAGATGGATCACGTCCGCGCCCCGGCCGAGCCGGAGCCGGTGATCCTCGATCGCTGCCCGCACGGGCACGGGCTGTGGTTCGACGACGGTGAGCTGCAGCAGATCCTCACAGCGAGCGGCGCCGAAGACAGCGCGGCGCTCGAGCGCATTCGCCAGTACCTTTCCGCATTCGAACAGGGGTCGTCGGAGGAATCCTCCGTCCCCGAGGAGACTCAATCATGACCGGACTTTGGATCGCTCTCGGCGTCCTCGTCTTGCTGATCTTCATGGCGATCGGCGTCTACAACGGCCTCGTGCGTGCGCGCAACGAGACCAAGAACGCGTGGTCGCAGATCGACGTGCAGCTCAAGCGCCGCCACGACCTGATTCCCAACCTGGTCGAAACCGCGAAGGGCTACATGTCGCACGAGCGCGAGACGCTCGAAGCCGTCATCCAGGCGCGCAACATGGCGCTCAACGCGAACGGCCCGAAGGAGGCCGGCGCCGCGGAAGCCGCGCTCGGCACCGCGCTGAACGGTTTCTTCGGACTCGCCGAGAACTACCCGGACCTCAAGGCGAACCAGAACTTCCTGTCGCTGCAGGAAGAGCTGACGTCGACCGAGAACAAGATCGGCTTCGCTCGTCAGGCGTACAACGACGCCGGCACGGCCTACAACAACAAGCGCGAGACCTTCCCGGGCATGATGTTCGCCGGCGGCTTCGAGGCCGCGGACATGTTCGAAATCGAGAACGCGGCAGAGCGCGCGGTCCCGAAGGTCAGCTTCTGATCGGGCAGCACTGATCCGTGTGGGACCAGATTCGATCGAACCGGCGGCGTAGCATCTTCGTCGTCACGGGGCTGGGCGTTCTGCTCGCCGTGATGGGCGTCGCGCTCGGCATGCTGTTCGGCGGAGGCGATCCAGCCGCCGTCTTCATCGGTGGCGCGATCGCGCTCGCGGTGTGGCTCGTGATGTGGATGGTGTCGCTGTCGAACGGCGACGACATCATGCTCTCGATCGCGGGCGCCCGCGAGATCGAGAAGAAGGACCATCCGCAGCTCGTCAACATCGTCGAGGAGATGACGATCGCGTCGCAGCTCGGCAAGCCGCCGCGCATCTTCATCGTCGACGACCCCGCGCCGAACGCGTTCGCGGTCGGTCGCAAGCAGGACAAGGCCGCGGTCGCCGTGACGACCGGCCTCCTCGGCATGATGAACCGCGACGAGCTGCAGGGCGTCGTCGCGCACGAGCTCGCGCACATCAAGAATCGCGACGTAGCGCTGATGACGACGGCCGGCATCATGCTCGGCGCGATCGTGCTGCTCGCCGAGATCGGTGGCCGCGCGCTGTGGTACGGCGGCGCGGCGCGGCGTTCACGGTCGTCGAGCAACAATAACAACAACGCCTGGGTCGTCGTGATCGCGATCGTCGTGATCGTCCTGACCCCGATCCTGGCGCAGCTGATGTACTTCGCGCTGTCGCGACGACGGGAGTACCTGGCAGATGCGTCGGGCGCGCTGTTCACCCGCTACCCCGAAGGCCTGGCGAGCGCGCTGGAGAAGCTCGGGGGCGGCCAAGTGGCGCAAGCGGACAAGAGCAAGGTCACGGCGCCGATGTACATCGTGCGCCCGCTCGCGGACGACGAGAAGCGCCAGCTGTCGGCGTCGTTCTCCACCCACCCGCCGCTCGACCGACGCATCCGCATCCTCCGCAAGATGGGCGGCAACGCGAGCTACGACTCCTACAACACGGCGTTCAAGAGCGTCCAGGGCGGCGCGGGAGTCATCGGCGCGCGCTCGCTCACCGGAGAAGCCGTCGCAACCGTGAAGCCGGAGCCCGACTCCTCCACGCCCCGTCAGCGGACGCGCGTCGCGTCGGACGCGTTCTTGTCGGCTTCCGGCTACGAGCGCCGCGAATGCAGCGCCTGCGGCGCGATCCACAAGATTCCGCCGGAGCTCCGCGGCCGGCTGAAGAACTGCACGCGCTGCAAAGCGCCACTGTAAGTAACCGCCTGAGTCTCAACCTGAGACTCCCGCCCCGTCGGCTTCTCCACTTTGCAACGCCCTACGCCGACGCACCTCTTGTCCCACACTCAGGAGGTGCCCTCGATGGCGCTGCTTCATTCCAAGTCCTGGCTCTGTTCGACCACACTCGTCGCCCTTCTGACCACCGGCTGCGGTGGCGGCGGCGGCGTCTCCGCCGGCGCGGACTCCGAGAACCCCGGTTCTCCTGAGGATCCTGCGGATCCTGGCGATGGCGGGAGCGACGACGGCACGGGCGGCGCCGACGACGGCGCGGTGCAAATGGCTCCCCTCTGGGCGAGCGCGACTCCGTCCGAGACGCTCACCTTCACCCACAGCGGCGGCTCGGACTCGGACAACGGTGACGACCTGAACGATGCGATCCAGGCGCTGACGCCCGGCCAGCGCCTCGAGATCGGCGCGGGCACCTACGTGATCGACAGCCGATTCGACGTGTCCCTCGCCGGCACCGAGCAGGCGCCGATCTGGATCGCGGCAAAAGAAGGCGAGGCCGTCGTGATCACGCGATCGAACGTCAACCAGAACACGATGAACGTCGGCGATGCGGGTGCCGGATCGCAGTACCTGTCGTTCGAGAACATCCACATCACGGGCGGCAGTGCCGGCATCAAGATGTACGACTGTTCGCACCTGCGCATCGACGGCTGCGAAGTCAGCTACACGGATGGTCCGGGCATCGCCGCGAACTCTGCGGATACCGACAACCTCTACATCACCAACAACCACGTTCATCATTGCGAAGGCAGCGGCGAAGGGATGTATCTCGGCGCCAACCACTCGGCCTACGTGATGCGCGACTCGGTGATCGCTGGCAACCACGTGCACGACACGAACGGTTCGCAGGGCGACGGCATCGAGGTCAAGCAGGGCAGCTACGGCAACCTGATCGCGTTCAATCACGTTCACGACTGCCGCTACCCGTGCATCATCTCCTACGGCACCGACGGCAACGAGCCGAACGTGATCGAAGGCAACGTCTGCTACAACTGCAACGAGTACCTGATGCAGGTGCAGGGTGAGGCCATCGTCCGGAACAACCTGCTGATCAACGGCGACGGCGGGTTCCTATCGACGGATCATCAGGGCCAAACGCGCGACCTCACGTTCGTCCACAACACGATCGTGACGAGCGGCCGGGCCGCCTACCTGTCGTCGTGGACGAACCGCGAGGGCATGGTCTTCGCGAACAACGTGGTCTACAGCCAAGACACCAACTCGATTCGCTTCTCCGGTGGATCCGCCGGTGTCGTCGTGTCGGGCAACGTCGTCCGCGGGTCGGTAACGGGCGCGAGTGCAGGCTTCGTCACCGGCAGCGGACTCAGCGACTTCATGGACCTGAGCTGGGACGCGTCGACACGAGATGCCACCCCGGTCGTCACCGCGCTCCAGGACGGCGCCGACCCCCTCTACGCGGTGCAGAACGACCTGCGTGGCAACGTCCGCACGAGGTCCCCGGCAGCCGTCGGCTGCCTGGACTGAATCCCCCACGCCATGGGACGTTCGGTCGCGGCTTGAACGCGGCTCCGCCGACGCGTCGATACCTCTACTACTCAAACCTCCTCACGACGCGTCACGCCCATGGGCCCACTGCCCGACTTACTGCGACGACAGATTGAGCAGTTCTACGGCTCGGAACCCGTTCCGGCCGAGCTCACCGATCTGTTCGCGGCCATCGGCGAGACGTACGAAGGCATCGAAGCCGAGCGTGAGATGTTCGAGCTGACGCTCGACGAAAACTCGCGTCAGCTGCTGGAAACGAGTGCCGAGACGCGCGCGATGCTGCTCGCGCTGCCGGACATGTTCCTGCACATCAACAGGGACGACCGGATCATCAACGCGCAGTCCGGACGACCGCACGGCATCTACCCGTCCGCGCGATCTCTGATCGGGATCGAACTGCGCACGGAGGGCGAGCGCATCGGCCACGGCGTCGCGGAGGCCATCACCCGAGCGAGAGAAGTCCACGAGGCCCAGACCTGCGAGTTCGACCATGACGTGGATGGCGAAACGCACCGGTTCGAAGGGCGCTTCGTCCCGAGCTACCGCGGCCAGGTCGTCGCGATCGTGCGGAACGTTACCGAGCAACGCCGCAACGCGCGCGAACTCGTCGAGGCCAAGGAAGAGGCCGAGCTGGCAGCGCGCCTCAAGAGCGAGTTTCTCGCGACGATGAGTCACGAGATCCGCACCCCGATGAACGCGGTGCTGGGCATGAACACGCTGCTGATGGATACGCAGCTCGACGCGGAGCAACGCCACTTCACGGAAGTCATGCGCGACTCCGGCGAGTCTCTGCTCGTGCTCATCGATGAAATCCTCGATTACGCGAAGATCGAGGCAGGGAGCGTCAGCCTCGAGTCCATCGAGTTCGACTTCGAAGCACGGGTCGAGAGCGCGATCGAACTTCTCGCTGAGAACGCGCGCTCCAAAGGTATCGATTTCCGTCTGTTCATCGATCCACGTCTGCCAGCATCGCTGTTCGGCGATCCGTGCCGACTCCGACAGTGCCTGGTGAATCTGATCGGCAACGCGATCAAGTTCACGGCCACCGGGCACGTCACGATCCGAACGTTGCTCGAAGAGGTCGATGGCGACGAAGCGACGGTCCGCTTCGAAGTCGAGGACACGGGCATCGGAATCGACGCCTCAGCGATTGACAACCTGTTCGTAGCGTTCACGCAGGCGGACGGATCGACGACCCGCCGATACGGCGGCACCGGACTCGGGCTGGCCATCACTCGCAATCTGGTCGAGCTGATGGGCGGCTCGATCCGGTGCGAGAGCCAGCCAGGCAAGGGCAGCACGTTCTCGTTCACGGCGCGGTTTCGATGCGAGGACCGGTCGCAGCCGGCCGGCGTCACGTCCGACCGAGCGATTCGCGTGCTGCTCCTGGATCCGGACGTGCAACGACAGCGCGAGCACGCAACGCTGCTCGGCGGATGGGGCCTAGAGATCACAACGGCAGTCGACACCACCAGCGCAATCACGCAGGTGATGCACGCGGGCCACGCCGACCGACCCTTCGCGGCGATCCTGGTCGAACAAACCGAGGCCGTCGCCCTCCGGGACGCGATCCGGATCCAGCCCGACCCGCTGCCGGTCGTGCTGCTCAGCTCCTTGCCGCGACGCCGCGCGCAGTCCTTCGCCAGGAACCTCGGCGCGGCAACCGTGCTCTGCAAGCCACTCGGCCGACGTCAGGTCCTCCGAGCGCTCGGAGACGTACTCGATGTCGAAGTCCCCGTCGCCGACACGGTCTTCGACTCGGCACTGGAACACAGCTCGGGCAGCGACTCGGCGCGCATTCTCGTCGTCGAAGACAACCCGGTGAACCGCCAGGTCGTCGGCCTGATGCTCGAGCGCGCCGGTCACGACGTCGAGTTCGCCAACGACGGCCGCGCGGGCGTCAACGCATTCGAAAGCGGTCGGTTCGACCTGATCCTGATGGACTGCCAGATGCCCGAGCTCGACGGCTACGACGCGACGCGCACGATCCGCGACGGTGGTCAGCGCGGCCGCGAGGTGCCGATCATCGCACTCACTGCGAACGCACTCCCGGAAGACCGGATGCGCTGCCTGGAAGCCGGTATGGACGACTACCTGACGAAGCCGATCCGACCGGCCGAGCTGTCGAACAAGATGCAGGACTGGCTGCAGCGCAGGAAGTCGTCGCACTCCGACGAGTGAATCCCGCCCAATCCGGGCTAGTGTGGCGCTCTTCTCAATGTCTGCGTCCCTGCGCGCCGTTCGCGGCATTGCTGCTCCTCGATTTGTCCACAGACAAGCCATGTCGTCGCAGCGCCTTGCGAACGACGTGCATGCCTCGCCGACATTGAGAAGGAACTTCACTGCCACCACACTAGAGTCAGACGTCGATGCCCAAGCCCACGATCGAGCAACTCGTCGACGGGGTCCGCGACGCTGACCGCCGGTCGATCGCGCAAGCGATCACGCTCGTGGAGAGCGTGCGTGCGGAGGACGACGAACGCTCCCAGCGCCTGCTCGAGGCCCTGGCACCACATGCGTGCGACGCGCGGCGGATCGGCATCAGCGGCATCCCCGGCGCGGGCAAGAGCACGCTGATCGAAGCGCTCGGCATGCACGCGATCGGCGCCGGGCATCGCATCGCGGTGCTCGCCGTCGACCCGACGAGCGCACTCTCGGGCGGCAGCATCCTCGGCGACAAGACGCGGATGGAAAAGCTCTCGCGCGAGGACGCCGCCTACATTCGACCGAGCGCCGGTGGCGGCCAGCTCGGCGGGGTCGCGCCGCGCACCCGCGAAGCGATGCTGATCCTCGAGGCCGCAGGGTTCGACACGGTGTTCGTCGAGACGATCGGCATCGGCCAATCCGAAGCCGCGGTGAGAGATCTCGTCGACACGTTCGCACTCCTGACCATCACCGGAGCCGGCGACGACCTGCAGGGCATCAAGCGCGGCGTGCTCGAGCTCGCCGACCTGATCTTCGTGACCAAGGCCGATGGCGACAACGAAGCCGCCGCGACCGCCGCGGCGACGGAGCTGCGAAGCGCGATGCACATTCTGCGTAGCTCGCACGGCTCTGGCTGCCCGGAGGTCGTCACGTGTTCGGCGACGACAGGCGCGGGGATGCCCGAAGTCTGGAACGCCATCGTCGCCCACCACGACGGCCTGAAGACCGACGGAGCGCTCGACTCACTCCGCACGGAGCAGGACTTGCGCTGGCTCGACAGACGCATCGACGAGATGTTGCGCCGGCGCTTCCTGGGCTCTCACGTCGAAGCGATGGAGAAGGCCAGAGAAGCCGTCCGTCGAGGCGAGCTCGTCGCGAGCGTCGCGCGGCGCGTGCTCGAAGCTACCTGAGCAGCGCGAAGGCGAGCATGCCGGCGATCGCCGCGAGAGCCGCTACGAGGAACCACACCGGAGGCCTTCGCGACGCCGGCTCCTCTTCCCACGTGTCCGGGATCTCCACCGACATGTAGTCGATCTCTTCGGCATCCTTCCAGCCGGTCTCGGCATCGCTCCCGCACTCGGGACACGCGAGTCGACCGGCACGGAACATCGCTCCGCAGTTCGGACACTCGAATCGTTCGCGCTGCTTCTTCGGCATACCCGGATCCTAGTGCCCCGCGTCCGAAGTCCCCATCATAAGTAACCGGCCATTCGACCCGCTCGCTGCGTTGCCGCTCCTCAACTTGTCCACTGACAAGCCGTGTCGTCGCAGCGCCTTGCGAGCGAATCGACTCACGCGGCTACTTCCACTACGGACTTCAGACGAGGGACACTAGGACATCCTCAGACGAGCGTAGTCGACAGGCTCCTCGAGCTTGCGATCGACCGGCGGCAGGTCGTACTTCAGACCCGTCGCGCAGTTGAACAGCACGGCCGTTTCGCCGGGCGCGATGCGACCGTCCGCGAGAGCTTGACGGTAGGCCGCGTGCGTCGCTGCGCCTTCCGGACAAAGCAGCAGCCCGTCCCGCCGCGCGACGATCTCGCGCGACGCGAGCGTCGCGTCGTCCTCGACCGCGATCGCGAATCCCGAAGACTCGCGCACGGCACGGAGGATCAAGAAGTCGCCGACCGCGATCGGCACGCGAATGCCCGCCGCGACCGTCGTCGCGTCCTCCCAGAGTTCGGCGTGTTCGACGCCGTCGTCGTGCGCCTTGACGATCGGCGCGCATCCCGTCGCCTGCACGGCGACCATGCGCGGCAGCGAACCCGTGATCCACCCGAGCTCGCGCAGCTCTTGGAACGCTTTCCACATCCCGATCAGTCCGGTGCCCCCACCGGTCGGATAGAGGATCACGTCGGGCAGCGTCCAGCCGAGCTGATCGGCGAGCTCCAGCCCCATCGTCTTCTTGCCTTCGATGCGGTACGGCTCCTTCAGCGTCGAGAAGTCGAACCAGCCCATCGCCTCGACGCCCTCGCGCACGATGCGTCCGCAGTCATGGATCAGTCCGTCGACACGCCACACCTTGGCACCCTGCAGCTCGATCTCGCGGACGTTCACTTCCGGCGTGTCAGACGGGCAGAAGACGTAGGACTCGATCCCGGCACGCGTCGCGTACGCCGCGAGCGCCGCGCCGGCGTTGCCGTTCGTCGGCATCGCGATGCGTTCGACGCCGAGTTCTTTCGCCATCGACACGGCCATGCAAAGGCCTCGCGCCTTGAACGAACCGGTCGGCAAGCGACCCTCGTCCTTCACGAGCACGTTCGTGCCGCCGAGTTCGTCGATCGGAATCAGTGGCGTGCGGATCTCGCCCAGGTCGATGACGTTCTCGGTGCGCCGCACCGGCAGCAGCTCACGATACCGCCAGAGATGCTCCGGCCGCGCGGCCCAGTCGTCCCGCGAGACCTCGCGCCGCACCGCGTCGAGGTCGTAGCGGACGAGCAGCGGCCGACCGGCCTTGGACAATCCGTGCAGGACGTCCGCGGGGTAGCGATCACTCTCCAGACCGCACTCGAGGTGCGAGACGTACGTGCGAAACTCCTCCACGCGATCAGCGAGACGGCACGCCCGGCGGACCGGCCATGCGCATCCAAACCTTCACGGCCATCACGCCCTCGGACGTAATCGGCCCGGTGAGGCGCTCGACGCTCTGCCGCGCCGGCTGGAGATCCACGTCGTCGCCCATCGACCAGAGCGTGAACAGGATCGCATCGCGCGACTCGACGCTCTCGGTGCGATCCAGCGCATCGGCGAGCGGACACACCGAGGCCTGCCCGATCTCCTTGAGCGCGTGAGACACGTTCAGGGTGCCCATCAGGCTCGCGTTCTGCGCGGCCTCGAGTTGCCCGACGAGATGATCGACCGCACCTTCGGCTCGAGGCCCCATCCGCGCAAGCGCCAGCGCCGCCCAGTTCGTCTCTTCCTCATCGAATGACGACACCGCCTCCGCGAGCGGCATGACCGCGGGCTCGCCGAGGTCGGTCAACGTGTCGACCGCCGACCGGCGCAACCCGTCCGAGCCGTGGACGAGATCATGGATGAGGTCGTCGGTGACGACCGGCGCGGTGGATTGGCAGGCAACCCAACCGAACGCGAGAAGCAGAGGAGCGAAGCGCTTCATGGTAGAACCTCGTGGCGTCAGACCACGCCAGTCTACCGCGCGAGCGCGCCCAGTCTATGCCGGGACGAGCGCGTCGCGCAGGCGGTCGAGGCCGCCGTCGATCACTTCGAGCGTCTTCACGTCGCGGTAGTGTCGCTCGACGTGGTACTCGACGGTGTAGCCGTAGCCACCGTGGATCTGGATCGCCTCGTCCGACGCCAGCACGCTCGCGTCGATCGCACTCAGCTTGGCCATCATCGCGGTGTCACGCGCGTCCTGACCGGCATCGGCCAAACGCGCCGCGTGATACGCGAGGTGCCGCGCCGCCTCGAGACGACGCCGGCTCTCGACGAGCTTGTAGCCCACGGCCTGCTGCCCGAGCAGCGGCTTGCCGAACGCCATGCGCTCGCTCGCGTGACGACGCGCGTGATCGATCGAGCCGAAGCCCGAACCGACGGCCAGGGCGGCTCCACCGATCCAGCTCGCGAGCTCGGCGCGGGCGATGGCCGCAGAAGCCTCGTCGCCGCGCGCGATCACGGTCGCCGCGCTACCCGCGAACTCGACACGACCCGGGGCCGCCGCACGGAATCCGAGTGCGGCCGTCGCCGTGACGTTCGCGACGCCGGCGTCGACGGCGAGGAGGAGAGCCTCGTCACCCGCCGACGCGGCCACGAGGAACACGTTCGCTTCGCAGGCACCGGTCACGAGTCCCGCGGAGCCTTCGACCGTGAAACCGTCGCCGGCCGCTGTCGCGACAACGCCGCTTTCGGACCCGACGATCGAGCAGAGCCTCTCTCCGGTCATCACACCTTCGAGAATCTCGGCCCCGTCGGCCAGACCATCGAGCGCGAGCGCCGCGACCCCCGCCTGCGTGAGCAGTAGTCGCGCACTCGAACCACAGGACTTCGCGCATTCCTCCACGGCGACCGCCAGCGACAGGTAGCCGAGACCGGCGCCGCCCGAATCCTCGGACACCGCCATCCCGAACAAGCCGAGCTCGGCGATCCCGTCGACGCTCTCGCGCACGAACTGACAGTGTTCGTCACGCTCGAGTGCGTTCTTGGCGGCGACGTCACCGACGAAGCCCCGAACCGAATCGAGGATCATCGCCTGCTCTTCCGAGAGTTCGAAGTTGTGCATTCTGCTCAGCGGGCTCCAGCCCAGTAGTAGAGGAAGCGCGGCCCGGTGGCCGACTGCAACAGTTGCGCCGCGACTCCGTCGAGACTCGGCTGCGCCGCGCGCACGCCGAACAGCATCTCGGACAGGTTGGGGCGGCGGCGATGCTCGACGATGCGGGCCGAGTCGACCTCACACAGTTCCTCGAGCACCTCGTAAGCGTCTTCGACGGTGCCGATCGCGTCGACCATGTTCTTGTCGAGCGCTTGGCGCGCCGAGTAGATCCGGCCGTCGGCGATCTCGTAGACGCGGTCCCGATCCATCTTGCGACCGTCCGCGACGACGTCGACGAAGCGGTCGTACATCTCGTCGACGATCGAAGTCAGGATGGCCCGCTCCGCGGGCGCCATGTCCTTGAACATCGACAGAAGGTCTTTGAACGGCGTGCGATCGGACACGATCGTGTTCTGCTTGACGCCGTGCTCGCGCGCGAGCTCGGCGAAGTTGAACGACTGCATGATCACACCGATGCTGCCAGTGATCGTCGTCGGCCGCGCCATGATCTGGTTGCAGCCGACCGCGACGTAGTATCCGCCGGACGCGGCAATGTCGCCGAGAAGCGCGAGCACCGGCTTCTCGTGCTCCTCACGGAACTCGGTGATCAAGCGATGCATCTCGTCCGAGTCGGTCACGCCACCGCCCGGTGAGTTGATGTCGAGCAGGACGCCCTTGATCGAGCTGTCGTTGGCCGCGACGCGGAGCGCGCGCTTCAGCTGCGAGACGGTGCCGCCCGAAGCCCCGATGAGCGCCGACTGCCCTTCGGAGATCGCGCCCGTGATCGGCACGCGCAGGATTCGATCCGACGCGTCCGCGTCGCCGCCGGTCGCGACGACTTCGTACATCCCGTCGAACTCCTCGACGTAGCCTCCCGTCAATCCGCTGGTCGCCGAGCCGATCGCGCTGAAGAACAGCAGCAGGAGGTTGAGGCCACCCGAAACGAACAGCAGCAGCGCGAGGAAGATCGCCAGGTAGAAGGACACCGGCTTGCCGTCGCGCGGCGGCAGACCCTGCGGACGAGCCGTCTGGTACGGCGTGCGCGCAGGCTGCGGCGGCGGCGGCGTCGCGGGTGGTGGTGGCGGTGGCGGCGGCGGGTGTTCGGAGCCTGTCATAGGACCCTCGTAGTCCGGAAACGGAATCAGCTCGAGGCGAGGACGGATCGCGCGATCACGAGTCGCTGAATATCCGTCGCCCCTTCGTAGATCTCGGTGATGCGCGCGTCGCGCAAGCAGCGCTCGGCGGCGCTCGCGCCGCTCGCACCGTCGACGCCGAGAATCGAGACCGCGGCGCGCGCCGCCTCGTTCGCGAGACGGCTCGCCTTCAGCTTCGCCATCGCGGCTTCGCCGCTGCAGCGAATGTCGCGGTCGCGAAGCGTCGCGGCGCGCCAGGTCAGGAACCGCGCCGCGTCGAGATCGGTGCTCAGGTCCGCGAGAGTGTACTGGTGTGCCTGCGACGCATTCGGCCGCCCCTTGTGGTCGACCTGGCCGGCGAGATGCGCCTTGATCAGATCGATCGCGTGGCGCGCGATGCCGAGCGACTGGGACGCGATACCGAGGCGCCCACCATCGAGCGTGTCGAGGGCAATCGTGAAGCCGTTGCCAACCTCTCCGAGCAGATTGCGCTTCGGGATACGCACGTTCTCGAGCAGCACCTCGACGGTCGGCGAGGCCTTGAGACCGAGCTTGCGCTCCTTCTTGCCGATCGACACGCCCGGGTGATCGCGCTCGACGACGAACGCGCTGATGCCTTTCACGCGGTCTTCGCCCGTTCGGGCGAAGACGATGAACAGGCCGGCTTCGCTGCCAGTCGTGATCCACAGCTTCGGGCCGTCGAGCACCCACTCGTCGCCGTCTTCCTTCGCAGTGCAGACGAGCGCGGCGGCGTCCGAACCCGAGCCGGCTTCCGAAAGGCAGTAGGCACCGAGCCACTCGCCAGTCACCAGCTTCGGGAAGCACTCCGCCTTGACCTCGGGCAGCCCCCACTTCGAGAGCAGCGAGCACGCGAGCGAGTTGTGCACGGAGACGGTGACGCCGGCCGAGGGGCACGCGGCGTTGAACTCCTCGAGCATGATGCAGCTCGCGAGGTTGCCGAGCGCGCTGCCGCCGTACTCCTCGGGCACGGTGATCTTCAGAAAGCCCTGATCGGCGGCCTTCTGCACCGCCTCACGCGGAAACTCGGTGTCCCGGTCCCACGCCGCGGCGTGCGGCAACAGTTCCTTCTCGGCGAAGGCGCGCGAACGATCCCGGAACTCGGCGAGCGCGCCCGTGAGTTCGAAGTCGGAAATCTGGCCTTCGAGTGCTGACATCGATTCGAGTCCTGTCATCAGTCGTAATCGTAGAAGCCTTTGCCGGTCTTGCGGCCGAGATGACCCGCCGCAACCATGCGACGGAGCAGGGGGCAGGCGCGGTACTTGTCGTCGCCGAGTCCGTCTTTGAGGACGTCGAGGATGTTCACGCAGACGTCGAGGCCGATAAAGTCGGCGAGCGTCAGCGGTCCCATCGGGTGGTTCATGCCGAGCTTCATGATCTCGTCGATGCCCTCACGCGTGCTCACGCCTTCCATGAGGCAGAACGCGGCCTCGTTGATCATCGGCATGAGGACGCGGTTCGAGATGAAGCCCGGGTAGTCCTCCGCGGCGACCGGGATCTTGCCGATCGCCTTCGAACACTCGAGGACTCGATCCGTCGTCTCGTCGGTCGTGTCCTGACCGCGGATGACCTCGACGAGCTTCATCAGCGGCACCGGGTTCATGAAGTGCATCCCGATGACCTTGTCGCTGCGCTTCGTCGCCGCGCCGAGCACGGTGATCGAGATCGACGACGTGTTGCTCGCGAGGATCGCGCCGTCGTCGGCGAGGCGGTCGAGCTCGGAGAAGACCTTAGTCTTCACGTCGACGTTCTCGGAGACGGCCTCGATCACGATCTCGGCGCCCGACACGGCGTCCAGGGACGTCGCCGGCGTTACGCGCCCGAAGATCTCGTCACGCTGTTCCTGCGTGATCTTCTCCTTCTTGACGAAGCGGTCCAGGCTCTTGCCGATCGCCGCGACACCGCGGTCCACGGCGTCCTGCTGGATGTCGATCATCACCGACGAAACGCCCGACGCGGCGAACGTCTGGGCGATGCCGTTGCCCATCGTGCCAGCGCCGATGACCGCAATCTTGGAGGGAAGGCTCATCAGTCACACATCTCCACGGTGAGGACCACGGCGTTGCCGCCGCCGAGACAGAGACCCGCGAGGCCGCGGGACAGCCCACGATCCTTCAGCGAGTAGAGCAGCGTCGTCAGGACGCGCGCACCCGAGCAACCGATCGGGTGGCCGAGCGCGATCGCACCGCCGTGCACGTTGACCTTTTCCGGGTCGAGTTCGAGCACGCGCGTCAGCGCGACCGACTGCACGGCGAAGGCCTCGTTGAGCTCGATGAGGTCGAACTCCTGGGCGGCGACGTTCTGCATCGCGCACACCTTCTTGACCGCGACTTCGGGAGCCATCATCACCCACTCGGGTGCCATGCCACCGGTCGCGTAGCCGGTGATGCGCGCCAGCGGCTTCAGGCCGTGCGCCTTCGCGAATTCCTCGTCCACGACGACAAGCGCCGATGCGCCGTCGTTGATCGTCGAGGCGTTGCCCGGGGTCACGGTGCCACCGTCCCGCTTGAATGCGGGGCGCAGCTTGCCGAGCGACTCTGCCGTCGTGTCACCGCGAATGCCCTCGTCCTTGTCGACGACGGTCACGGCGCCCTTCCGGCCCTTGACCTCGATCGAGAAGATCTCGTCGTCGAACTTGCCGCCCTCCTGAGCCGCGGCCGCGCGACGCTGGCTTTCAGCGGCGTAGGCATCCTGCTCTTCGCGGCCGATCTCGTACTTCTCGGAGACCAGCTCGGCGGTCATGCCCATGTGGAAGTCGTTGTACACGTCCCACAGCCCGTCCCCGATCATGCCGTCGACAACCGACGCGTGACCGAGGCGATGGCCACTCCGGGCCTGCGGCAGGTAGTAGGGCACGTTGCTCATCGACTCCATGCCGCCAGCGACCGCGCACTGCAGGTCCCCCGCCTTGATCGCCTGCGCCGCGAGCATCACGGTCTTGAGGCCACTGCCGCAGACCTTGTTGATCGTCGCGGCCGCGACGGTATTCGGCAGGTCGGCGCCGAGGGCAGCCTGGCGCGCCGGGTTTTGCCCGAGTCCCGCCTGCAATACGTTGCCCATCAGGACCTCGTCCACGGCGTCGGGAGCGACGCCCGCGCGGGCGACGGCCTCCGCGACGGCGCGCGCGCCGAGCTCGGTCGCCTTGAGGCTGCCGAGGCCTCCCTGGAACTTGCCGATCGCGGTTCGGCAGGCGCTGACAATGACGGGGTTACCCATGCTGTGATCCGTGGTTCAGGCTGCGGTGACTTGCAAGATGCGGGCCCGCGGCGGCGTAATCGCGCGGCGGGCGCACAGCGGAGCCGGGCTCCGAAACTGCCGCAACACGGGGCCTTGGCCCGAATTGCATTCTTGGGGGCTCCCTGGGGGGTGTCAACGATGCCGGCCGGACAGAGGTTGCGGAATCACGGAGTCGCCGCGGATGTTTGCCGTAGTATGCCGACCATGATCCGCAGCCCGATCTCCACGATCTTCGCGATCGTGGCCGCCCTATGGCTCGTGCCCCTCGTTTCCGCCCAAGACGGCGCGACGGGGAACGACTCCAAACTGACGATCTCGGCCCGTTTCGATCCACCGAAGGCGAAGCCCGGCAACGAAGTCGACCTCGTGGTCGAGGTCGAGGTCGCCGACGGCTGGCACGTCTACGGCTCCGAGGAGACGATGGCCGACCCGATCAGCCTCGAGGTCGCGGAGACCTTCGGCGTCGAGACGGTGGGCGAGACGCGGATCCCCACCGGCGAACTCCATCTCACAGGCACGATGGAGTCGTTCTGGATCGAGGGCAAGTTCGAGATGCGGCAACGGATGCGCATCGACGAGGACGAAGGCGAAGGCGAGCTGTCCGTCGAAGCCACGATCGATTACCTCGTCTGTGATCACGCCGTGTGCCTCCCGCCAGCGTCCGAGACGGTCGAGGCGACCCTCGAGATCCTCGACCCCGAGGCCGAGGTCGAAGTCGCCGCGCCGACACCTCCCGCAGACGACGTCGCCAGGGCGGACACCGGCAGCAAGAAGCCGAAGGGCGACGCCATCGGCTGGGGCGAACTGCTCCTACTCGCGATCGGCGCCGGCCTCCTCGCGCTCGCGATGCCGTGCACCTACCCGATGGTGCCGATCACGTTCTCGTTCTTCACGAAGCAGGCCGAAGCTCGCGGTGGCAACGTCCTGCCGCTCGCGCTGACCTACGGCCTCGGCATCGTCTCGATCTTCGTGCTCATCGGCGTGCTGGCCGCGCCGGTGATCGTGCCGTTCGCGACCCACTGGCTGACGAACGCCGTCATCGGCATCGTGTTCGTCATCTTCGCGTTCGCGCTGTTCGGCATGATCACGCTCGAGCCGCCGCGCTTCCTGCAGGACTTCGCCGGGAGCGCCTCGCAGAAGGGCGGCTACGTCGGCGTGTTCCTGATGGGCCTCTGCCTCGTCGTGTCGTCGTTCACCTGCACCGTCCCGTTCGTCGGCACGATGTTGAGCCTGAGCGCCCAAGGCGGCATCCTCAAGGTCGTCGTCGGCATGGCCGCGTTCGGCCTGACGATGGCGCTACCGTTCGTCGCGCTGGCGCTGATTCCGGGCAAGGTGAGCGCGATGCCGCGCGCCGGCGAGTGGATGAACACGCTCAAGGTCACGCTCGGCTTCGTCGAGCTCGCGGCGGCCCTGAAGTTCTTCTCGAACGTCGACCTGGTCGTGAACAACGGCGTCGCCGACGCCTGGATCAGCCGCGAGCTCTTCGCCGCGATTTGGGCCGTGATCTTCGTGATCACCGCCCTCTACCTGATCGGCATCTTCTCCCGCGGCAAGAAGATCGGGATGAAGCAGCGGCTCGCCGGCCTCGCGTTCGCCGCGTTCGCGTTCTTCTGCGGCGTCGGCGCCACGGGCCGCCCGGTCGGCTTCGTGCTGACGGCAATCTTCCCGCCGTCCCTGCACGAGACGCGCCACGAACTGGTCCTGGAAGACCTCGAGGACGCGTTCTCCAAAGCGATCGCCCAGGACAAACTGCTCCTGCTCAACTTCACCGGCCTCACTTGAGTGAACTGCCGCGTCGTGGAAGAGCAAGTCTTCCCGCGATCGGCGGTCGCCGATCTCCTCGAAGAAGGGTACGTCGAAGGTCGTCTGCACATCGAGAACCAACGCGATCGAGAGCAGACGTCCGAAGCTGAGTTCCAGCGGTTCCTGAAGTTGCGAGACGAACACGTTGGAACGCAAGCCATCCCGGCCTACGTCGTGCTTGATCCCAAGTCCGGTGAGGCCAAGGCTTTTTACCAACTGCCGGGTGCCGATCCGGACGTATGGGAAGCGGACTTCGTGCGCATTCTCGAAGCCGCGCGCAAGACACCCTGACCGCGGCACGCCGAGCGCGCGGTCTCGATTCCGTGCGCTCGATCTGTGAAGATCGGCGAAGCTCCACCCGGAGTCGGGAATTGCGTCACACCACGCTCGGTCCTGGCTCAGCGTGAGCAGCCGTCCTCGCCGATACAACCCCATGACCGCAACCGACACCGCGAACCCCCTGCTCGACCGTCACGGTCTGCCGCGCTTCGACTCGATCGACTCCAGCCACGTCGAACCCGCGATTCGGGGCGCGCTCCAGAGACTCGAAACCGGTCTGGCCGACCTCGAGAAGAACGTCGAGCCGACGTGGCCCGGCCTCGTCGAGCCGCTCGAGCTGCTCTGCGAAGAACTGCGATACGCATGGAGCGTCGTCGGGCACCTGATGGGCGTCGCGAACAGCGACGACCTACGGACCGCGCACGAAAGCGTCCAGGCGGACGTGGTCAAAGCGTTCACGCGCCTGTCGCAGAGCGAACCCCTCTACCGCGCCGCGGTCGCGATGCGCGACGGTCCGGGCTTCGACCAGCTCGAGCCCGCGCAGAAGCGCATCGTAGAGAAGATGATCCAGAGCGCCGAGCTCGCGGGCATCGCCCTCGAAGGCACGGACCGCGAACGCTTCAACGAGATCCAGCAAGAGCTCGCCGAGCTGTCGACGAAGTTCTCGAACGCGGTGCTCGACGCGAACAAGGCGTTCGCGATGACGCTCGAGGACGCCGCGGACATCGACGGCTGCCCCCCGAGTCTGCTCGAGCTCGCGGCGCAGGCCGCGGCCGAAGCCGGAGCCGATGGCGCGACGGCCGAGAACGGCCCATGGCGCATCACGCTCGACATGCCGCTCTTCGGCCCGTTCATGCAGCACGCGCGCCGCCGGGATCTCCGCGAGAAGCTCTATCGCGGCTTCATCGCGCGCGCCGGCGAAGGCGCGTTCGACAACCGCGAACGCATCGACCGCATCCTCGCCCTGCGCGGCGAACGCGCCAAGCTCCTCGGGTACGAGAGCCCGGCCAACGCCAGCCTCGCGACCAAGATGGCCTCCGACGTCGACGAGGTGATGACGCTGCTCGAGGAGCTGCGCGTCGCGTCGTATTCGAAGGCCGAAGACGACCTCCGCGAAGTGCGCGAATACGCGAAGGCCAACGAACAGGCCGAAGACATCGCGAACTGGGACGTCGCGTTCTGGTCGGAGCGCATCCGCGAGGAGAAGTTCTCGTTCACGGACGAACAGCTCCGCCCGTACTTCCCGCTGCCAAAGGTCCTCGACGGACTCTTCGCGCTCAGCAAGAGACTGTTCGGAATCACGATCGAACCGGCGGACGGCGAGACTCCGGTCTGGCACGACGACGTGCGCTTCTTCCGCATCCGCGACGAGAACGGCGAAGAGCAGGCCGCGTTCTTCCTCGACCCCTACTCGCGTCCCGCGACCAAGCGGGGCGGCGCGTGGATGGACGAATGCGTCGGCCGCAGCCGACTGCACAAGGCGCAGTCGGGTGGCCCGCGCCTGCCGGTCGCCTACCTGGTCTGCAACGGCACGCCTCCGGTCGGCGACAAGCCGTCGTTGATGAGCTTCCGCGACGTCGAGACGCTGTTCCACGAGTTCGGACACGGCCTGCAGCACATGCTGACGAAGGTCGACTTCGACAGCGCCGCGGGCATCCAGGGCGTCGAGTGGGACGCGGTCGAGCTGCCGAGCCAGTTCATGGAGAACTGGTGCTACCACCGCCCGACGCTGCTCGGTTTCAGCGGCCACTACGAAACCGGCGAGCCTCTGCCCGAAGAGCTGTTCGACAAGATCGTCGCCGCGCGCACCTACCGCGGCGGGACCGCGATGCTGCGTCAGCTCTACTTCGGCATGACCGACATGGCGCTGCACCACGGATACGACCCGGGCCGCGACGGCTCGCCGTTCGACGTGCAGCGCAAGATCGCCGAGAAGACCACGGTTCTGCCGCCGCTGCCGGAGGACCGCTTCTTGTGCTCCTTCTCGCACATCTTCGCGGGCGGGTACGCTGCGGGCTACTACAGCTACAAGTGGGCCGAGGTGCTGAGCGCGGACGCATTCAGCGCTTTCGAAGAAGCCGGGCTCGGCAACGACACCGCGATCGCGGAGACCGGCCGCCGCTTCCGTGACACCGTGCTCGGCCTCGGCGGTAGCCAGCACCCGATGGACGTGTTCGTCGCGTTCCGCGGTCGCCAGCCGAAGACCGACGCACTGCTGCGGCACACGTTCCCGGCGACGAGCTAGGCGACCGAGTGCCGCTCACTGTGCAGACGCAGCCAATTCCCGCTATGCTCTGAGGTGGCTCACCTCGAGCACATCGAACGAGCGGGAAAATGAACCTACTTTCATCCGTAGGAATCGGGGTCTTCGCTTAGGCCCTACTGTCTGTAACGAGCGTCGCCCAGTCCGCAGCCTGGTCACCAACGCGCGCGTTCTCCGGTTCGCCCGGCAGCTCCGACCGCCCGATGCTCGCGACCGACCTGGCCAGGGGATGCGTCATCAGTTTCGGGATGCACAAGGCGTCCACGATGATCGCGGACACGTGGGAGTGGGGCGGCACGCATTGGACACCGCGCGACCCGGTTCGCCTGCCGACGGTACGGCGCTCCGGCACGATGGTGTACGACTCATGGCGACAGGAGACTCTCCTCTTCGGGGGCTTCATCAACAGCACGGCGGCGGCCACCGACTGGACTTGGGACGGTGAGTCCTGGACACAGTCGGCGCAGGGCATCGCACCGCGCTGGGATACCGCTGGCGCGTTCGACTCCACACGCGGCCGAATCGTCGTCTTCGGAGGACGACTGGTTGGCACTCTGAACGCTGAGACCTGGGAATACGACGGCTCGTCCTGGGCGCAGCGATTCCCCGCGACGACCCCACCCGCCCGCCATCAACACGCGATGGCCTACGACGAAGTGCGCCAACGTGTCGTGATGACGGGAGGAACGAGCAACGTGTCCTCCAGCACCGCACCACTCAACGACACCTGGGAGTGGGACGGAAACGACTGGATCCCTGGCCCCTCCGCACCCGGCCGGCGTTTCCACCAACTCGTCTACGACGCGGCCCGCCAACGCGTCGTGCAGGCGGGCGGCCGATTGGCCAACGGATTCCAGATTCCGGAGACCTGGGAGTTCGATGGATCCCAGTGGTCACTGCGGGCGACGTCCGCACCGTTCTTGCCGCCCCTTCCGTACCACATTTCGATCGCCCGACACCCGACGACAGGCTCGGCAGTCGCGTTCTCCGACACCGGCGAATTCGTCTGGAACGGCAACGGCTGGGCCTTATCCGGAGTCTCCGAAAGCATCCCGTCCGGTCGCGGTCTCGTCGCGTGCGCCGATACGCACCGCAACAGAGTGGTGACCAAGGTCGGCGGCCTCACGTCAGAGTGGAACGGTGAACGTTGGTCCCAGGGCGTCGTCGGAGGCCCACCCAACGCGGACGGTGCAAGCATGGCTTTCGACAGCGTGCGAAACGTGAGCGTGCTGTTCCGCTTCGGCCAGACCTGGGAATGGGACGGGAGCTCCTGGACACTCCGCACCCCAGCGTCGAATCCGCCCGCACGAGAACAACCGGCGATGGCATTCGACGCCGCACGCGGAGAGATCATCCTGTTCGGCGGACTCGGATTCCCATCGGGTTTCCCGACTCCACTCAACGACACTTGGACGTACGACGGCTCGAACTGGACGCAACGCAGCGGAGGGCCTCCGGGCAGGTTTGATGCAGCCACGGCCTACGACCCGCTGCGGCAACGCGTAGTCATGTTCGGTGGCTCCGACTTCGGCGGACTCCTGGGCGACACTTGGGAGTGGAACGGGACCAACTGGACACCGATGAGTCCTGCCACGTCACCGACTCCACGCTTCGGATCCGCGATGGCATTCGATGCAACCCGCAACGGCGTCGTGATGTTCGGAGGTGGGTTCGGAGGCTTCTCGGCGTCGAATCAGACTTGGATCTGGGACGGGCTGACTTGGAGTCAGATCACGACGTCGGCCGCACCGCGGGCGCGATATTTCCTCGCCATGGCGTTCGACCCCGTGAACAACGCTCTGCTGACGATCGGCGGCGGCCCGTACGACAACATCTCCGACTCATACGCACGAGATTCGTGGATGCTCGGGCCGCCCGACATCGCAGCCGCGACCACGTTGGGAACCGGGTGCGGGACACAGCCACCGGTGATCGGCAGCCCCACGCCCTACCTCGGCAATCAGGAGTTCGAGATCGAGATTCGAAACCTCCAGGCGAACGCACCCACGGCGGTCGCGTTCGGCACAGGCTTCCAACCGGTTCCGATCGGGCCCTGCGCGTACTACCTTCAAAACGCCTACGCCACGCTGGGAACAACCGCGAACGGCTTCGGCGTCGCGAGTGTCGCCGCACCATTGCCAGTGGACTTGGCATTGATCGGCACCGAGTACCTTGCACAGGGCTTCGCCATCGGAGCACCAGGGAGCGGATTCCTCGGGATCGACTTCTCTCCGGCACGGAGTCTGTCGACCGGCAAGTGATCACGGTCAAGGCGAGACCCGAGGGGCTTGACGTGTCCTGACGATACGGAAGAGCATCCGGTATGCGCTTCCGCACCTGTCTGGTCTCGATTCTCGTGTTCGCGTGCGGAACGGCCCCGCTCGCTGCCCAATCGCTAACCTCCGTCGTCGCGTTCTCCGTGCACGACGAACCCGTCGACGGTCTCGGCGACACGTTCAACGCGTCGACGAGCCTGGTCCGGACGCAGAGCACGCGCGCCGACCGCGCGATGCACGAGTTCGACGCGAACCCGATCGCCGGCCAACTCATCGTGAGCGCGACGGTGTCCGGCACCGTGTCCGTGAACAACGCGTTCGACAACGGCGTGCGCACGTTCGACTTCGAGCTCTACGCAGGCAACGGGATCGCGGACCTCGACGACTACCAGATCCCGGGCACGGTGGTCGGCTCGGGCTCCTACCAGCCGCCGATCGACACGTCCTTCAGCTACTCGTTCGACGTCACCGCGACGCTGCAGCAGCTGATCGACTGCGGCGCGACCTTCATCGGACTGAAGTGCATCGGGACGTCGAGCCCGAACTTCCCGAACAGCCTGGGCACGCCGACGCTCACCGTCACGACCGGCGGCCCGCAGCCGACCTGGACCGACCTGGGCTTCGCGACGGCCGGAACGCACGGCGAACCCCGGCTCGGCGGCGTCGGCATCCTGAGTGCGGACAATCCGACGACGCTGTCCGTATGCAACGCACTCCCGAACAGTCCAGGCGTCCTGATCATCGGCCTGTCGCGGATCGACTTCCCGATCCTCGGCGCCACCCTCGTGCCCTCACCAGACCTCGCTGGGCCGGCTCCCGTCGGACCCGATGGAATGCAGCAGTTCACCGTCGCATTCCCGCCGCCGGGCGGCGGCGGCATCTCGGTCTACTTCCAGTACTGGGTCGTCGATCCCGCCGCCCCGCAGGGCCTCGCGGTCACGAACGCCGTCAGCGTGATCGCACCTTAGTTGCTGGTGCGGCGCTGCACCTCGGCGCGGCGCATCGGCATCTTGTCGACCTGGGCGAACACGTCTTCGAGCGACTGCTCCGAATCGGCGCGTCGCTTGACGACACCGTCTTTGCCGACGAGCACGACGGCGAACTCACGCTCACCGACGCCAAACTGCTTGCGCAGACCAGCGGCGGCTTCGTGGGTCAGCGGACGACCTTCGGCGAACGAGCGGCCCTTACCGAACACTCGAAGAAGCGCCATGTCGCGATCATCGAACGCCGCTCGCCGCGATTCGACCGCGGCTACCTGACGCTTCGCCTGCGCGTCAGCCGCGTCGGGCGCGAAGACCAGCAGCAACCGGTTCTCCCAGGTGTAGTCCTCGATCGTGAACCGCGCATACGCGTGGATCGTGTCGAGCTCGATCCGGAACGGACCGTCGACCTTGTCCGCGATCGTGACGCCCAACGCCTCGACTCGCGCCGGGTCCGGCGAAGGCATGTCGAGGATGCGACCGCGCCACGTCGGCACGAAGTCCGTGAACGGAAGCCACACGTCGCGCCACTGCCCGGCCGTCGTCGCGAACTCCGCTCGATAGGAGACGCCGCGACGCAGCCCGCTCTGCTGCAGGCGCAGGCTATAGGTCCGCCCGTCGCCACGCACTCGAACACGAATCCCTTCATAGCCCTCGAGCTCGAGCTTCGCCGGGGCGGTTCGGATCGACGCGAAGCCACCGCCGTTCGTGTTGAGCGTCCCCTCAAACAGTAACGTCCGCTCGAGCGTCCGAAACGAGCCGCTCGAACGGCCGCCCATGACACCGTCGAGAACGGTGTTCCAGCGCATCGAAACCCCGTCCCCCGCGAAGTTCGTCAGCAGACGGCCGGGTTCGGGAGGAGTTTGCGCTGCGATGGGCATGGTGAACAGACAGGAAGCGGTGAGCACGGCCCTCATGCGAAGGGTTTCGCTGCGCACCCCACCGCGGATGCGGGGATCCCCACAGCATGGCCGAGATCCTCGCCGGAGCGTAGTCTGAGTGGACATGCGAGGCAGCCACGCGAAGCATCGGGGACCGCGGACACAGTCGGTGTGGATCGGACTCCTGAGTATCGCGGCGGCCTCCTGCGGCGGCGATGCTCCGAGGCTCCCGACGAATTCCGGGGAGAGCTCCGCCGCAGTCGCGCGCCTGTCCGAACGAGTTCGGGACCTCGAAGCCGCTCTGGCGCGCGCCGAACCCAGAGCGGCCAAGATGCGCTGTCTGGAGTTCCTCGGCTTCCACCCTCCCATGCCCGGTGACGTGACGACGGTCGAAATCGTCGCGACGTCGCCGACGCCCGACCCGAAAACCAGCCAGTACGCAGACTGCATCGTCGTGCATCATGCCAAGCGAGTCGGAGTGAGCCCGGGCGATGCGGTACCGGACGAGTTTCTTCTGGCAGGAGTCGCCTTTCGAGGTCGGCAGCGCCTGCTCGCGTCCTTCCTGCTCCCCGGGGATCGCGTCGAGGCGATTCTCGCACCCTGGTCCGCCATGGGACCGGCAGACGCGCTGCAGAGATCCGACACGATCGATCGCGTCGAACTACCGATGTTCGCGGCACTCGGACTCCATCGCGAGCGCGAACTGACCCGGCACGACGTGGCGACAGAGCGAACCGCACTCGAGTGGCCCACACAGCGACAATCGATCGCGCAGTCGCTTCGCGAACACCAGGCTCGCCTGGCACGACACGGCACCTGGAAATCGTGGCAACGACAGCTGCGCCCGATCCACTCACGACTCGGCAAACGAATCGAGGACAATGGCGGAGCGCCGCTGACCTTGGACGATCGAATCACGTTTCGCCATCCGAAGTTCCTCGCCCCCCGAACGCGCCAGGACTGGCCGGCGCCTCAGGTTCGGGTCTTGTCGAGCCTGCGTGATCAACTCGGCTCGATGGGCATCGAACTGATCGTCGTGCCTTTCCCCGAGAAGGAGCACGTCGTCTGCGAGCGCTTCCTCGAAGCCCCTCCGACCGACAGCGCTTTCGGCGCACAACGGGAGAGACTGCTCCTCCACCTCCTCGAAGCGGGCATTGAAGTCGTGGACCTACGCCCCGCTCTGGTCCGCGCGCTCGACGAGTTCGAGCACGTCTATTACGACGGCCAAGACGGGCACCCCGCGGACGGTGCCGTGCAAGTATCGGCCGCGGTCGTCGCAGAACGACTCGGCCGCTACGGGTTGAAGCGCCATCTGCGAACGGCGTTCACGGCCGAGGTTCGTCACGGTGTGGCGGCCGGAACCGGGAAGTTCCCTCCCCGAGCGTTCCGCGGCGATGCGTACGCGGCGACCGTCGTACTCGACGGAGATCGACGTGAGTTGCCACGCAGCGAACCCTCGAGCGAGGTGCTCGTCTTCGGCGACAGCTTCATCGGGGTGCCTGGATCCTACGGCGTTCTCAGCGCAGACTTCTGCGCGCATCTCGCGCTGCGCTCCGGCGTGATTCCACGACGACTTCAGGTCGAGGGAGGCGCACCACAACTGATGGTGCACCTGGCGCGCGCCGGACGCGAGCTGACGGAAGGTTGCCGGGTGTGCATCGTCGCGATCCGCGAGTCGTACCTCTACAGCCACACACCGGACGATCCGACGGGCCGCTGGGACGTGCGGGAACTCCCGAGCAAGCGTGACTGAACCCTTCAGCCAATCCAGGTGTCGACGGCATTCGTGAACACGACGCCCCCGGTCGCGCCCGGGTCCAGGAAAAGCGCCTGGAAGTTCGCGTTGAGACCCATCAACCCGGAGTCATTGGGAATCAGGAGTGGCAGCGTGGCGGTGCCAGCGCCGACGCCACCACTCGCCCCGCCGAGATCCATCGGCAAGGTCACTGTGGGTTGAACGAGCAGCTCACCGCCGAACACCGGCACCGCGATTTGGGTCGGGGCACCGAGTCCGATCAGCAGTGAGCCGCTCGCTCCGCCGAGGCCGTCCTCGACTCTCCAGTTCATATTCTGTCCGTGGATCATGCTGCCTTGGTTCGTCAGCTCCGGCACCAGGCCGCCGGAACCCGGCGAGCCGGTGCCACGCACCGTCGAACCGAACGCCTTCGTGACCCACACCTGGTCCGTCGGAGCGAAGCGGCGATCCGTCCACGTCGCGTAGACGTCGTCGGCCGCCATCGCGATGTCGATCTCACCGGCGATCTGAGTGCCGGGGTCGATGTCCTGCAAGCGCACCGAACCCTTCCACGTCAGACCCGCGTCCAGGGAGTAGTCGAAGAAGACGTCCTTGCCCGTCAGGACCGCGGGCGCGCCCCACACGGCAGCCACGAACGACCCGTCGCGAACGATCTCCAACTCGCTGACGAAGTAGGGCGCCGCCCAGATCAATCCCGGCGCCGAGAACGTCGCGCCGCCGTCCGTCGAGCTGCTCACGTAGACCCCGTCCTGTGGCCCGCCGTCGTCCCACAACACGGACACGGTGGATCCGTCGGCGGTGATGCGCGCGAAGCGCGAATCTCCACTTTCGTTGGGTCCGACGTCGAGCCGCTGATCCGAAGCACCCCAAGTCGCGCCCAGGTCCGTGGACGAATTGACGTAGATCGAAGCCGGTCCGGAGACCGGCAGCGTGCCGTCGCGGAGGTCGACCCAGGCGATGTGCACGCTCGCTCCGCTCGTCGCGATCTGCGGGTAGATCGACAGTGCGTTCTGCGGCACATCGGTATTGATGCGCTGCTCCGGCGACCAGGTTCCACCGAGGTCGAGCGACTGGCTGTAGTAGATCTCACCACCATCGCTCAGCCGGTAGTCTTCCCACGCGAGGTGAATCACGCCGCCGTCGACGTGCAAGAAGGGGTTGAAGGTCGAAACCGGCGAGCTCACCGACACCGGCGTCGACCAGCTCAAGCCGAAGTCCGAGCTGCAGGCATGCACGACGCCCAACCCACCACTGCTCCAGACCGCGATCACCGCACCGCCACCGAGGGACGCGATCTGAGGCCGCACGTTTGCGACGCCGAACCCGAACGTGCCGACAACGCGCGGCCAGTTGAGCCAGGTCTCGCCGCGGTCCCAGGACGTGTTGCACTGGATCTGTCCGGCGGTCGACTCCCAGATCACGAGCACGTCGTCGCCCTCGGCAATGACCTGCGGATCGCTGGCGTCGAAGTCGAACGCGGGGTTCGAGCTGATCTCGCGGTCGTTCACCTGCCAAGTCTTGCCGCCGTCGTGCGACACGTTGACGAAGATGTCGCCGATCGCGATCGAGTTGTTTCGACGATCGTCCCAAACCGCGTAGACCGTCTCGCCCGATGCGGCGATCCGGCAGTCCCGGACGTCGTTGTTGTCCGGACCGCGATCCACGCGCTCGTCGAGCGGCGTCGACTGTGCGGCGCACAGGCCCAGGGTGACGGAAAACGAACCGAGGAGGAGGATCGGCGACTTCATCGGCAGTGCAGAGCACCCGGACACGGGGCCGTGACGAAAATTCCGGGGCCGCGTCTGCGACGCCCGAGAATGTCCCGCAGGCGGGTGATTTGCCCTGCGGTCAGGACCAATTCGATGTCCGTTTCCATACCCTCGCTCACGGCCAACGAACCGAGCGATAGCACCGCCAGTTCGTGCTCGTCGCGCCGGACGCTGACGTCGAGATCGATCGGGCCAAGCGTCTCCGGTTCGTACGTCCGGCCGATCTTCCCGCGCCCGCCGCCGGCGACGAGTCGCCGAATTACGAAGTCCAGCTCCTCGAACTCCTCGGGCACGCGCAGGTCGATGCGCAGTTCGGGCCGGCGCAACAAGACGACGCGCGTCGGCGCCACGCCCACGTCGACTTGACGCACGAAGTAACCGTCCGCAGAGACCCATATGTTCTGTCCAGCGCGGTGGGACAGCAGTCCTACGCAACCGTCGCGCACTCTCGCAAACGCGTACTCGGCCTTCTCGCCCGTCTCGGGATCTCTTCCGAGGATCGACGCGTCGAGGCCAGCGCCGCGATCACGATCAGGGTCCGTTGCGCTCCGCTTCGCATCGCCGAACAGCCTAGCCGTTGTGAGCATGTTCCCGAATTCGACGTTCGGAATTGGCGAGACCCGTTGCCCTACCGTGCCATGAGAGTCCTTCCAGCTTCGTTCGCGGCCGCCGTCGCTCTCGCACCCGCCCTCGCGTCACAGTCGTTCGAGATCGAGGACGGCAACGTCCGGCTCGTGCGCCACCCGCGCGCCGTCCCAGGCTTGTTCTCGTCCGTGTTCAGCGCGACGCCGTGCGCGGAGAGCCACCTCCACGGCAACGAGTGGTGCTACTCGATCGGCGGCAGCGGAGTCGGTCGGGCCATCGACGGCACCGGTCACGGCGACTACGCGCGGACGACGCTCGGGTCCGTCGCGCTGCAGCAGGACATCGAAGACCTCGACGGTCTCGGCCTGCTCGACGTGACGGTGGTCGATTCCGTGGCCAGCACAGGGGCCGAGCGCGGCATCCTCGTCACGACGGCGACGTTCTCGAACGTGTCCGACTCTCCGGTCGGCGTCAGGATCTACAACTTCTGCAACGTCGACCTCAACGACACGTGCTGCGGCGAGTACGGCGACTACTCGCTCGCGTGCTCCGGCCCGCAACGCTTCTCGGTCGCAGACGCCGAGGATTGCGGAGGCCTGCTCGTGTGCGATGCACCCGGCGCGCACTCGTTCCAGGCGGAAGACCCGGCCACGCTCGCCGCCGCGATCGTCGCGGGCGCTCCCCTCACGAGCGGCGGCCTCCCGTTCGGCAGCCCGGACGACCCCGTCGACTTCGCCGGCGCGTTCGGCTGGCAGGTGACGCTCGCACCTGCGGCCACGTTCTCGTGCGCCGTGACGATCGAGAGCATCCGCACTGGGACGGCGCCCGCGATCACGCACACGGGCCTCTCCATAGGCGGCGCGACGATCCCGACCCTGCACTCGCTCGCGCTGCCACGCATCGGCGCGTCGATCGAACTGGAAGTGCGCGACGCCGGGTCTAGCGCCACGGTCCTCCTCTTGTCGGTAGGAGCGCCCGCGGTGCAGGTCCCGCTCTTAGGGCTCGCCGTCCTCGCGCCACCGATCGCCGCCGCGATCCCTCTCACGGTCATCGGTGGCGAGGCGACCTACGCACTCGACCTCGCGTGCGACCCGGCACTGGGTGGCACGTCCGTCGCCGCGCAGGTGTTCGTCGCCGATCCCACCTCACCAGCGTCGCTGCCGCTGAGCCACAGCGACGTGCTCGTCGCTACCATCGGCGACTAGAGCCCGTCTCTAACGCAGCAGCGCGTCGATCGCGGGCAAGCACTCCGCCACACGCTCGACGCTCGCCGGGAAACCGAGCGAGAACACCGGATCGAGCCCCTGGTCACGCCGCGCCGCACGCACCGCTTCCGGTGGCTCACCTCGGGGTAGTGTGCGAGCAGACCCGCGTGTGAATTCCAGCGACTCCATGGAGGGCGCGCATTCCGCCGCGCGCTCGGCGCCAGACCACTGCGAAGTCGGTATCGGTTCGATGAAGACTCAGGGGCGACTCGACCCGAGCGACAGGCCGTCGCATATCCTGGCGAATCATGGCTGTTCCCCGGGTGCGCACGAGAGTCATCATCGCCGTCTTCGCGTTGTTGGCCTCTCTGTGCGTCCTACAGCTCTTGGACTTCGGAACCGAGTCTGCGCACCCGTCGTTCGCCGATCCCGCGCCCGACACGCACGATCACTGCGTCGTGCGCGGTCGCTGCGTCGACGAACGCGGTATCCCGCTCGCCGGCGTGACCGCCGAGCTGCACGCATGGTACGCAAACCACGATCGAGCCGATCGATGGCTGCGATGGCACGACGATCCGGGCTGGCAAGACCTGATCGTGCAGACCTCCGGCGATGGGGCGTTCGAGTTCCGGTTCTGGCCGCCGCCACCGATGCAGTTCTCCCTGCAGCTCGTCCACGACAAACGCAGCGGCGTGCAGGGTCGATGGGGGGAGATCGCCGAGGGCGCGCACATCGACCTCGGTAACGTCACGATGCCGACCGGGTGCCGCGTCGCCGGGCGACTGCGCGACACCGCCGGCAAGCCGGTGCTATCGATGCGCCTGAGATTCTCGTTCGCTCGTTCCGGGCTCGAGATCAAACCCGCTGGCACGGCAGCTCGAACTGACTCCGGCGGTACGTTCGTCTGTCCGGATCGATTCGCACCCGGGACGTATCGCGTTCGCACGACCCAGTCGAATCACTGGCTTCAACCCGCATTCATCACGATTCCACCGGGCCGTGAGCAGATCGAGTTCGAACTTTCGATTCCGGTCCGTTCGACGACCACGTCCCCCCACACGAACGACGAAGCCGGCGCCGCGCGTCAACCCGAGTCAGACGTGGGACGCGACCTCGAAGTAGTCGTCGTGACGACCGACGGACGCGCCGTCGAATCGCAGATCCAGATCCGAGTCGTACCCCTCCACGACATCCCCAACGAATCTCGCGTTCGCTGCCGCGGTCGATTCCCGAACGGGCGCGCAATCGTGCCGCGTGTGGCCAGCGGCTCGTATCGGATCCTCGTCGAACCGCGGGATCCCCAGCTCGGCATCAGCCTGCCAGTTCCGCTCGTTGTCGACGAGGAACCGAATCCACGCGTGACCATCTCCCTGCCGCGTGCCGCGAACCCTGTGGTGCGCGTCCAGCTGGCCGACGGCACACCCGTTCCAGGCTCGGTTGTGCATTCGGTGCAAACGCTGGGGCAACGCGCCGATCTCAGCCAGCAAATCCGCACATGGCACGGCCTCTTCGCGCTCGACCGCGGCATCACGAACGCCGGCGGAGAAGTCCGCACCCGCGGCCCGGCGCGCGCCGGCGTCGCGCTGTTCGTGCTCGGCCCCGGGCACACACCGACCGTCCTTCCGAACGTCGATCTGAGCGCTGACGACCCCCTCGTCGTAACCGTCCGCGAAGGCGCGCGCATCACCGGCAAGCTCACACCGACGGCCGCCGTGCGCGACCTAGAGTCCCTCGGTGAGTCCCTGACGCAAGCTGCCCGGCGATTGAGGGTCTCCCTCCGAAGACCGTCGTCCGGGCGCTTCGGGTACGAGGAGTTCCCCGCCGGCGAAGTCGACGACATCCGCTGCACCGTCGACGGTGCGTTCCGGATCACCGGCGCGCCTGCGGGCCAGTGGAGTGTGCACGTCGAATGGGTACACGGTTCGTCGATCCCGTCCGCGAAGATCGGCGAACTCGACCTCCGCGATGGCGAGTCCGTCGAACTCGACTACGACATCTCCCACCTGATGACCGGCGAACTCAGGGGCACGATGCAACTCGACGGTCGCCCCCTTCACAATCCCCCGCTGTTCCTGGTCTGTGAGGACGCAACTCGGCGGGTCCAGCTCTACCCAGAGTACGGACGTCTTCAGCAGCGCGTTCGGCGAGGGACGTACCGCCTCGAATGGGTCTCCGGCGAGGTCGTTCGGGAAGCTCCGGTCGTGATCGAAGCCGGCAAGGTTACGCAGCGCGACTTCGATCTGTCGCGCTAGTGTCCCTCGTCTGAAGTCCGTAGCGAAAGTAGCCGCGTCAGTCGGTTCGCGGGCAAGGCGCTGCGACGACACGGCTTGTCAGTGGACAAGTTGAGGAGCAGCAACGCAGCGAGCGGGTCGAATGGTCGGTTACTTATGATGCGGACTTCGGACGCGGGGCACTAGCCTTCGCGACTCACCGCGCCTTGCGCGCGTCGTAGTCCACCTGCTGATCCGCGCCGACCTCGCCCACCGCGAAGTAGCGGCTCTTCTCGTGCGAGAAGTAGATGCCCGACACGCTGGCCGCCGGAGTCATCGCGCACGACTCGGTGAGGTCGATGCCGAGCGCCGGCGCCTGCAGCAGGTCGAACAGCTTGAGCTTCTCGGTGTGGTCCGGGCACGCCGGGTAGCCGAACGCCGGGCGGATGCCGCGGTAGCGCTCTCGTACGAGGTCCTCGTCCGTCATGTCGATCGGATCGCCGATCCCCCATTCCTGGCGCACGCGCTTGTGCAAGTACTCGGCGTAGGCCTCGGCGCAGCGGTCCGCGAGCGCCTTGACCATGATCGCGTTGTAGTCGTCGTGCTCGGCCTCGAACTCGGCGGCGAACTCGTCGGCGCCGATACCCGTCGTGACCGCGAACGCCCCGAGATAGTCCTTCACGCCGGAGTCGATGGGCGCGACGAAGTCGGCCAAACACAGGGTCGGACGGTTGTCGTCGGTGGTGCGCTGCTGACGCAGCATGTTGAAGCGCAACAGCTCCTCGTTCCGCGACTCGTCGGTGAACAGGACGATGTCATCACCGTCGCTGTTCGCCGGCCAGAAGCCGTAGGTGCCGCGCGGCTCGAGACGCGACTCGTCGATGATCCGGTTCAAGAGAGTCGTGCCGTGCTCGTAGAGCTCGCGCGCGGCTTCGCCGAACTTTGGATCGTCGAGCACCTTGGGATAGCGGCCGCGGATCTCCCACGCGGAGAAGAAGAACGTCCAGTCGATGAAGTTCGAGATCTCGGTCAGCGAGACCTCGTCGAGCACCCGGCGGCCGAGGAACGACGGCACCGGCGGCGCCTCGCCCGACCAGTCGAGCTGCAGGCGGCGCCCCCGCGCATCGGCGTACGGAATCATCGGCCGCTGCGACTTCTTCGCGTGCTGCTCCCGCAGCTCCTCCTGCAGCTCACGGTTGTTCGCGTCGAACTCCTTGCGGAGGTCTTCGTCGAGCAGATCGGACATGACGTTCACGACGAGCGACGCGTCTTGCACGTGCACGGACTCGCGGTCGTACTCGGGCGCGATCTTGACCGCGGTGTGCTGCTTGCTCGTCGTCGCGCCGCCGATCAGCAACGGAACGTCGAAGCCGCGCCGCGTCATCTCCTTGGCAACGTAGACCATCTCGTCGAGGGACGGGGTGATCAGGCCGCTGAGGCCGACGACGTCCGCCTGCTTCTCGATCGCGGTCTCGAGGATCTTGTCGGCCGGCACCATGACGCCGAGGTCGATGACCTCGTAGTTGTTGCAGCCGAGCACGACGCCGACGATGTTCTTGCCGATGTCGTGAACGTCACCCTTCACGGTCGCGAGGACGATCGTTCCGCGCGTCTGGATTCCGGAGTCCTCGGACTTCTCCGCCTCCATGAACGGCGTCAGCCACGCGACCGCGCGCTTCATCACGCGGGCGCTCTTGACGACCTGCGGCAAGAACATCTTTCCGGCGCCGAACAGCTCACCGACGATCTTCATGCCGTCCATCAGTGGACCCTGGATGACGTCGAGCGGACGCGGGAGAGCGACGCGCGCTTCCTCGGTATCGGCCTCGATGAAGTCGACGATACCGTGGATGATCGCGTGGCCGAGGCGCGCGGCGTAGTCACCCTCACGCCAGCTGAGGTCGACCTCGCGCTTCTTGCCGCCGCCCTTGATGTTGCCAGCGAACTCGATCATCCGCTCGGTCGCGTCGGGTCGACGATCGAAGAGCACGTCCTCGACGTGCTCGAGTAGATCCTTCTCGATGTCCTCGTAGACGACAAGCTGGCCGGCGTTGACGATGCCCATGTCCATGCCGGCCGCGATCGCGTGGTAGAGGAATGCCGAGTGCATCGCTTCGCGCACGACGTTGTTGCCGCGGAACGAGAACGAAAGGTTGCTGACGCCACCGCTGATCTTCGCTCCGGGGCAGCGCTCCTTGATGATGCGCGTCGCCTCGATGAAGTTGATCGCGAAGCGATTGTGTTCCTCGATGCCGGTCGCGATCGCGAGGATGTTGGGGTCGAAGACGATGTCGTGCGGATCGAGGCCCGCTCGCTCGGTGAGCAGCTTGTAGGCGCGCTCGCAAATCTCGACCTTGCGCTCGATCGTCTCGGCCTGCCCGGTCTCGTCGAACGCCATGACGACGACGCCCGCGCCGTAGCGACGGATCAGCCGCGCCTTTTCCAGGAAGTCCTCTTCGCCCTCCTTGAGGCTGATCGAGTTTACGAAGCACTTGCCCTGCGCGCACTTCAGCCCGGCCTCGATGACGCTCCACTTGGAGCTGTCGATCATGATCGGAATGCGCGCGATCTCGGGCTCGGTCGCGATCAGGTTCAGGAACGTCGTCATCGCGTGCTCGGAATCGAGCATCCCCTCGTCCATGTTGACGTCGAGGATGTTCGCGCCGCCGCGCACCTGACTCAGAGCGACGTCGAGCGCACCCTGGTAGTCGTCGGCGAGAATCAGGTTCGCGAACTTCTTCGAGCCGGTGACGTTCGTCCGCTCACCGACCATCAAGAAGCTCGTGTCCGGGTGTAGCTGCAGCGCTTCGAGACCGCTGAAGCGGGTGAACCCGATGTGCTGGGACGCGAACTCGCGCGGCGCAACGTCGGCCACCGCGTTCGCCATCGCGCGGATGTGCTCCGGCGTCGTCCCGCAGCAACCGCCCGCGACGTTGAGGAACCTGGATCGCGCGAACTCGCCGATGAGCTCGGCCGTCTCTTCGGGCGCCTCGTCGTACTCACCGAACGCGTTCGGCAGGCCCGCGTTCGGATAGCAGCTCGTGAACGTCGAGGTCATGCTCGCGAGCTCCTCCATGTAGGGGCGCATCTCCGCGGCTCCGAGCGCGCAGTTGATCCCGATCACGATCGGGTGTGCGTGCGCGACGGACGCCCAGAACGCTTCGACCGTCTGCCCGGACAGCGTGCGTCCGCTGCGGTCGGTGATCGTCACCGAGATCATGAGCGGGATGTCGCGCTCGCGCTCTTCGCGTACGTCGTGGAGCGCGACGATCGCGGCCTTCGAGTTGAGCGTGTCGAAGATCGTCTCGATCAGGATCACGTCCGAGCCGCCGTCGACGAGACCGCGGATCTGCGTCGCGTAGGCCTCGCGAAGCTCATCGAACGTCGTCGCGCGAAACTCCGGTCGCTCGACGTCCGGCGAGATCGACAGCGTGCGGTTCGTAGGACCGACGGCACCGGCGACGAAGCGCGGCTTGGACGGGTCCTTCGCGGTCCACTCGTCGGCTGCTTCTCGCGCGAGTCGAGCCGCCGCGAGGTTGATCTCGTAGGCGTGCTCCTCCATGCCGTAGTCGGCCTGCGAGATTGCGGTGCCGTTGAACGTGTTGGTCTCGATGATGTCGGCACCGGCCTCGAGATAGAGACCGTGGATGCGCCGGATGATGTCGGGCTGCGTCAGGCACAGGAGGTCGTTGTTGCCGGACTGCTCCTTCTCGACGTCGGCAAAGCGCTTGTTGCGGAACTGCTCTTCGGTGAGCTTCTCGCGCTGGATCATCGTGCCGGTCGCGCCGTCGAGCACGAGGATGCGCTGCGGAAGGATCTCGCGCAGCCGCGCCTCCGCGGTGCGAGGGTCGGGAGCGCCTTGCGCGCGTTCCGCCGTCTTGGAATCGGTGGGTGACGTCATGGGGAGTGCTGAGGTGTCTTGTGCGCGGATGCGATGAACGTCGCGGGCAGGTCACTGCCCTTGCCGGACTCGTGCTGTTCGATCTGAATGCGGTCGAGCCCCGCGGCGGTCATCCACTCGCGCAGCGCGTCGAGCGGGAAGCCTTGCCACAGGACGCCGAGCTCTTCCTTCATCCATTCGCGGTCGTTTTCGACGAAGTCGACGATCACGACGCGTCCGCGGTCGCGGACGACGCGTGCCATCTCGCGAATCGCCTCGGCGGGCGACCCGACGTAGTGGAGAACCATGTGCGCGAGCGCGGCGTCGACCTCGGCGTCAGCCAGGGGTAGCGCCGTCGCGTCGCCGTGCCGGAACTCGACCCCTTCGACGTGGTCCGAGTCGAGCTTGGCCTCGGCGGCCTGCAGCATGCGGCGCGAATGATCGATCGCGATCACGCGCACGCCGCAGCGCACGAGGTCCTGCGCGAGCACGCCCGTACCGGTGCCGATGTCGACGACCGAGAGGTCCGGCGGCACGAGCTTCGCGATTGCCCGCGCGCGTTGCGCGTCATCGTCGAAGACGCGCCGCATCGAATCCCACTCGGGGCCGATCGAATCGAACCACGCGCGCGTGCGGATCGCGCGTTCACGCAGGATGGTCTCGAGCGCATCGCGGTCGTTCGCGACCATCGGGTCGTCGACGAGCGAACGCTGCGCGAGCTGCCACGCGTCGCGCCCCTCGGGCACGGCCTGCGGGACGAAGCGGTAGAACGAGTACGTCCCCTCGCGGCGATCCCGGATCCAGCCCGACTCGCGCAGGATGGACAGGTGCCGGGATACCGTCGACTGCGCCAGCCCCAGTACCCGGCAGAGGTCCTGCACCGCGAGCTCCTCGCGCTCGAGCAGCGCGAGGATCCGGATTCGGGTCGGATCGGTCAGGGTCTTGAAGACCCGCTGAAGGGCGTCCACGGTCACGGCAGGACTATATCGACCAATCCGGATCAACGCATGAATCTGTCGTGGACAGAATTCCTCAGCCGTGGAGAGCGCCCCCAAGTTACTGTGCCCAAAGCACTTGAGTGTGGACTCCGACGATCGTTCGGAGCCAAAGAAAAAGCCGCGCGGCATGAGCCGCGCGGCGTTGGAAGCGAGGGGAGTTGAACCCCTGACCTCTGCATTGCGAACGCAGCGCTCTACCAACTGAGCTACGCCCCCGCGATGGAGGGCCGGAACCATAGCTATCTGACGCGCAGAAGGGAAGGGGTTTTGGCCCGTCCGGGGGCCGGATCGCGCCGAGTCGCCGTTCCCGGCTCAGAGCCGTCGATCAGCGGAGCGGCGACACCGACTGGTCCTCGACCGCGACCGGCACGAGGACGCTCGGCCGACGGCTGCCGCGACGCACGATCCCGGGATTGGGCTCTCGGGAGTGCGGCAGGCGCGTGCCGGCAACGACCAGCCGAGACTCCTCGTGCGTCGCGATCAGGTCTCCTCCGACGACGACCGCGCCGAGCACGGTGGCCGAGTTGCTCGACACCACACAGTCACTCGTCGCCACCAGCGAAGCGTCGATCGAAACGACCTGCTTCGCGTCGTCTTCGACGAGTCCGAGGAAGACATTGCCGCTCCCTTCGCTCCACTCCCCGATGTCCGATGCTTCGGCGACGATCGTCAGTCGGCCACTACCGATGCACGCGAGCGATCGACCCAGGTACACGTTGCCGCGCACGACGAGCGTCGCAGGCCGCGCGAGTTCGATCTGCAGAGTGCCGCGTCCGCGTTCCACCCACAGGTTTCCGTCGACGACGAGAATCCCACTCTCGCCGAAGCGCGGACGCAACACTCCGTCCGGATCCGCCTCGAGACGGTAGTCCGACTGGTCCGTGCCGTTCCGCAAATGCAGCAGCGCGATCGACACGTCGTGGACGAACGACTTGCAGCCCGCCGCCGTGACGTCGCGTCGATTGCAGGCGGACAGGTCCACGCGCGGGAAGTCCGACGCTTTCGTCGCCGAGAGCGCGAACTCGTCGTCGAAGAGCGATCGATTCACCTCACCGAGGACCGAGAGCGGGCGACGCAGCGTCGGCGGCAACGAACCGGACAAGATCTCGCACATGAACGAGTACGAGCGCCCCTTCGGCACCGCGACCTCGATCTCGATCCAGCGACGGTCACCAGACCTGCGCTGCACGAGGGAACTGCGCAGCCCACCCACCATGCGCTGGTCGGAGCAGCCGACGTGCATCGCGAAGTCCTGCGCATGCTGCTCGGCGACCGCGAGCGCAAGACCGGCTTCCACCTCACCTCGACTCTGGGCCACCTCGGAGACCGATTGCGCCGTCAGGACGAGCATCGTGACGATCGCCACGCTGCCGATGCCGACCGCCGTGAATTGCCACGTTTCGACGCACGCGACCAGGAATCGTCGCAGCGTCGATCTCAACGCCCAGACCCCGCGACGTGCTGTCCGACGTCGACTAGGACGAGCGCTGGTCCGGTCGCGCGCGTTTCGATCGCCGGCCGGAGCTTGCTCGAGATCTCCGCGCGATCCCAGAGCACCTGCAACTTGCGCAACGAGTCGCGCGCCTCCTCCATGGCCCTACCGCGATCCGAAGCATCCAGCTCGTTCACGCGTTCGACGCGTCCGGCGAGCGACGAGTAGGTACGCATCGCGGCGCGCCGAGTGTCGACCACGTCGATCGCTTCGCGACGCACCGGTTCGATCGTGGCGAACGCGAACACGAGTGCGCCGAGAACCAGCACCCCCTGCGTCAGATCCATCCACAGTCCCGGGCGCTTGTACGGAATGCACGGCCGGTACACTTCGGGCCGCGCATCCGTGGAACTCATCGAGCGACGGTCTCGAGATTCTGCGCCTCGGCGTCGGACGACTCCGCGCCCTCACCTTCTTGCTTGCGAACGCGAACGACGTCGCCACCGGTCGTGGCGCCGGCCGGCGGGTTCTCGTTCAGCCAATCGAGCGTCGTGTTGAACTCCTCCGCGATCTCCGTGAGGTAGTCACCCTTCCGCAAGGTCACGCGGAATCCGATGTCACCAGTGCGGATGCGTTCGAGTGACTTGCACAAGCGGTATGCCGGCCCCGCGATGCGGTGCGAGAAGCGCAAGCCCTGCACGGCCATCACGAGGCTGCAGATCACGAAGAACACGAGTACCGACACGAGCAGCGGAATGAGGCTCGGCAGCTCGGCCTCGACCCTCAGCGACTCGGTCAGGAGTTGGCGGCAGAACACCGCAACCAACATCGTGGAGACCGCGAGCCCGATCGTCGGAACGAGGATCACGGCGAAGATAATGCGACGCTGAACGGCCTTGTTGACGATCAGCGCTCGTCTGCGATTCCGTGGTTGGTCCATGCGGCGGAGTTTTCGTTGCCCCGGCGCCGGTTCGGTGGCGCCCACAGAATCAGTCGGCAATCCAGCTCAGAGTTTTGAAGCGTTCTCGGGCAAAAGATCTGACCCCGGTTTTGCCGATCTGAGCAGAGGATTCGGGGACCTGAATCCCAGTTGGAGAGAGACGCTATATGGATTCATTCTCTGCAAACACCGACTCGCCCCATGACAACGAAGAGGTGGTGATCCGCGACCCCGAGAGTGATGGTCTCGCGACCATATTCTCGGTCTGCTCGGGAAAGGGCGGCGTGGGCAAGACTTCCATGAGCGTCAACCTGGCGACGGAGTTTTCGAGCCGTGGTTACCGCACGATCGTCGTCGACGCAGACCTCGGGTTGTCGAACACGCACATCCTCGCCGGGCTGAAGCCGGAGAAGACACTGTCGGACTACCTCGAGGGCTCGGTCGAGCTCGCGGACATCATCATGGACGGTCCGTGCGGGGTGAAATACATCTCCGGCGGCAGTGGCGTCCGGGAGATGGCCGACCTCGACTCCAGCGGGCGCAACAGCATCTTGGATGCGATCCAGTCGATCCGGCCGCACTGCGACCTGGTGATCGTGGATACCGCGGCAGGCATCTCACGAGCCGTCACGGACTTCGTGTCGATCAGTGATCACACGATCGTGGTCACGACCAGCAACTTCGCTGCGATCGCCGACGCATACGGGATCATCAAAGTCGTCGTGCAGGACGGCTACAAGAACTCGCTGCACCTCGCGATCAACCGAGTGCGTTCGCCGGAAGAAGGTGAGCAGGTCTACAAGAAGCTGAAAGGCTGCACGGAACGGTTTTTGAGCTTCGACCTCAACTGGCTCGGATTGCTGCCGGAAGATAACAGCGTGGAAGGTGCAGTGCTGAAGCGACTGCCCTTCTGCGAGGCGTTCCCGGCGAGCGTCGCGACTCGATACCTCAAGAAGCTTGCAACGGCGCTCGAGCGTTACTTGACCTCGGTGCCACTCACCAGCTGACGAGAGTCGATCGAAACCAAGTCGGGGAAGGCAAGGGAACTGCTCTGTTGCAGTCTCCGGGTTGGAGAGCGCTTTCAGGGGAAGAAGAGAACAAGGGATGACTCGCGTGACTGATCACAACTCAAGTGGCGACGTGCAGGTGCGCAACAGCTCTGCACAAGGCGGCCAGGGCGACGCACAAGACCGGCCTGCTGCGGCGGCGGAAGCTTTCGGGCGTCAAGCCAACAAAGGCATTCTGGCGGACCGCGTGGCGCAGGAACTCAATGTGCCGCGTCGCACCGCCGCGCGCGTCCTCGACGCGGTCTTGGATTCTGTCCGTGAACTGCTGCGTTCGCGCGGCAAGGTCGCGGTCAAGGGATTCGGCACTTTCGAGCGCAAGATCCGCAAGGGCCGCGCCTACAAGCACCCGCTGACCGGCAAGAGCATCGACGTCGCGGACAAGGAGACGATCCTGTTCAAGCCGAGCGACCAGCTCATCCGGGACACCAAGACCGGCGCCCAGCCGAAGCCGCGCAAGAACGCCGGCCGGAGCAAGCCCGAAGACCTGCTCTTCAAGGGCTGATTTGCCGCGACGCCGCGCGGGGGGAATTCCCTGAGAAAGCCCCCCGGCGAGGCGGCGGAGACACGATATCCTGCCGCTGTGGCAAACGGACGACAGTCGATCGCGGCCGCCTGCATCCAATTCGATGTGCGCCGCGGAGAAGTCGATCACAATCGACGCACCGCCGAAGCAGGCCTACGCCGCGCGGCGGCCGAGGGAGTGCGACTGGCCGTGCTCCCGGAGATGTGGACGACCTCGTTCAACGGCCGGCCGAGCGACGAACTGTTGAAGGCCTCAGCGGAAGCCGAGGATGCGATCGTGCGCCTGTCGAGCGAGCTCGACATGATCATCGTCGGCGGCGGCCCCGTCGCCGACGAAGGCAAGGTGTTCAACCGGGCGCTCGTCGCGGAGAACGGCGAGGTCACCGGGGACTACCGCAAGGTGCACCTGTTCTCGCCCAACGCGGAACATCGATACCACGACGCCGGCCACGAGCCGCTGATCGTCGACACCGACATCGGCCGAATCGGCGTCGTGATCTGCTACGACATCCGCTTCCCGGAACTGATCCGCTACTACTTCTATCGCAACGTCGAGATCCTCTGCGTGCCGTCGCAGTGGCCGGAAGCGCGCGCGGATCACTGGCGCATCCTCGCGAAGGCCCGCGCCATCGAGAACGAGATGTTCGTCGTCGGTTGCAACCGCACCGGCTCCGAGACGTCGCAGAAGAACGGCGAGGAAGCACTCGTCTTCCCGGGCGACAGCCGCATCGTCGACCCGATGGGCAAGGTCGTCTCGGCCGGCTCCGGCGAAAGCGAGCCGTTGATTGGCGAGCTCGAGATGCGTCGCGTGCGGACGATGCGGCGCATCCTGCCGGTCGCCAAGGATCGGCGACCGCAGGTCTACTCCGAGCTGTGGAACGACGTCTGGTCGACGCTCGACCAACCGGACGAAGCGCCGCAGTCCTGACGCGACTCAGCCGGCAAACGCGACGAGGCGACGGCGCAGCTCCGGACGCTGCAAGCGACCGAGCGCCGCGTTCTGCAGCTGTCGCACGCGCTCTGCGGTGATACCCAGATCAGCCGCGATCTCCGCGAGCGTCTCCGGCTCTTCGCCACTGAGCCCGAAGCGACGGCGCAGAATCAGCCCCTCGCGCTTCGGCAGCTCGTCTAGCACGTCACGCAGCGCTTCGACGAGATCGTCTCCATCCGACGCGCGCTCCTCGATCGGCGCGATGTGGTCGTCCGGAAGGTTCTGCCCCATCGACGAGTCGTCGTCGAAAGCGGGGGCGTCCAAGCTGACGGTCATCCGGCGAGTCGCGAGGATCTCTTCAACTCGATCGGCCGTCATGTCGACCGCGGCACCGACCGTGTCGTTGGAAGGCCACTCGCCGGTCTTACGGTAGAGCTCCTCACGGACGCGCTGGATCTTCCGGTGGGCCTTCTGGACCCAGACGGGCAGCCGCACGGTGCGGGAGGCGTCGTAGAGGTTCTTCAGGATCGCCTGGTGGATCCAGTATTGGGCGTAGGTGTTGAAGCGCACGTCGCGGCGCCAGTCGAAGCCCTCGATCGCCTGGAACAGCGACGCGTTGGCCTCCTGGATCAGGTCGAGTTCGTCGACGCCGAGACCGCGGTAGCGGTTCACCTTGCCGAAGACGAGGTGCAGGCTTCGCTCGACGTAGAGGTTCCGCAGGGCTTCGAGCTCACTGCGGCATTGCGCCAGATACTCCACCGACTTCGCCGAAGCCCGCTCGGGGAGCGGACCGGCGCCGAACAGCCTCTCGTCGGCCTCGGTAGCCGTGAATCCCACTCGTCGGAGCGCGTCGTGCACGCGCGCCTTCAGGAATTCGTAGCGCCGCGCCATCCGAAACTCGTCGGACCGCTCCATCCGCGGCAGGCGTCGCACCTGCTGCTGGTAGAGTTCGGACCAGGACACGCGCGATTCGATCAGGTGCTCGAGGGAGATCGCCTGCGGAACTTCGATCTCCGCATTCGAGCTCCGCAGCTCCTTGACCACGCGCTTGACGCGCTTGTCCCATTCTTGGGTTGAAACATCCAGGCGCTCGTCCAATTTGTCGAGCGACCAGCGATTTAGCTCAGTTCGCCGTCCCATCAGCCCGCCTCAGTAGGTTCAGTCATCAGAACCTCTGAATACGCCGGATCCTCCCGAAGGTTCACAAAGAGAGCTCCGGGATGAGATCCACCCCTTGGGATGGGCGCCTTGTCAGGCGTCGTTCCCGAACGTCAGCGTGGCCAGATCCGAAGCCGTCACGTTCAGGTCGTTCGCCCCGAAGTCCAGTGCCAGGGCCTGGATACGTCCGGGGACCCCGACGATGCCGGGATCTTCCGGGATCGGCAGCGAGAACTCGGCCTCGTTCGGCTGGGTCGGCACGGTCGCCAGGCTCGCTACCGGCGTGATGTCGAAAATGCAGCCCGGAGCACCCAGGATCCCGAGATCCAGCGGGCCGCTGGAGAAGAAGCCGAACAGCACTACGGGGCTCGCCCCGTCCGCGACGCCCGCGATGTCGACCGAGTAGGTTGTGCCGATCGTCGGCCACTCGTTGCGGCGCGTGACGACCGTCATCGGCACGCCTCCTGAGCCCGGGCAACCCGAGCTGTCGCCGACCGTCTGGAAGTCGGCCAACAGCGCGATCCCATTCGGGATCACCGCGCAATCCGTCGCCATTCGGTAGTCGCCGACGAGCGTCGAGAACGCGCGCACCTCGACGAAGTAGATCCCGGCCGGCAGGTCGAGCTCGAGGTGCGAGAACAGCCCCGGCCCCGAGTCGTCGTCCGAGGCGATCAGTGTCGACCCGTCGCTCTCGTAGACGAAGATCTGAGTGTCGGACAGCGGAGCGCCGCCGGTCGTGTCGTCAAACACACTCCACACGACCCGCGAGTCGGAGGTCAGACCCAGCTGCCAGAGGTCGCGATCAAGGGGCGCACCGATCGAACCGAACACCTCGTCGCAGCACGGCCCGGGAAGCACTCCTGCGTCGGTCGAGGTGTCATTCGGCTCCGTCTCGGTCGCACCCGGGCCAATCGTCGGGCAAAACACGAGCGGGCCGCCAGAAGCCACGCATCGCAGGTCGAGTCCGTAGTCCCCGACCACGCCCAGGGACCAGCCTTCGACTTCGATGTAGTAGGTGCCCGGGTCCAACGAGAAGGCGGCGACCTTGGAGAAGAAGCCGCGCTGCGCGAACGGGCGCGCCGTGTGGTCATCGTTGGTGTCGAGGACCGTCGACCCGTCCGTGTCGTAGAGCGTCAGGATCGTGTCGTCGGCAGACGTGCCACCCAAAACCGTGTCGACGGCGCCACGACTCGTCACCCAGACCGAGACGTCGGACGTCGCGGACAGCGTGAAAGACCACCAGTCGACGTCGCCGCCGCTCGCGTCGAGATTCCCGTACGCCTGGTCGCCACAGACCATCGGAGACGCGGTCCCGGCGTCGCCGTTCGGTTCGGGAGCCTCGGGAGTCTGCGCCGTCAGGGACGAGACGCAGAGTACGATCGGAAGGAACGACGGGATGGGCTGGCGCATGAGGGGCCGGACTGAGGTGGGGAGACGTGCGCCGCGGAGAGGACGAGCGGGCTTCGCTGCGGCTGGGGGCGTTCGAGTTTCGATCCCCGCGGCAAAGCGTCAAGCCCCGAGCGACGCGGCCCCGTCGGGAACGCGCACAGAACGCGCGTTCCGAGCGCGGTTTCGCTCAACAGCAACCCGGTCGGATCACTGCCGCCGGCGACCGAGGATCAACAGCAGGACCAACGCGAGCGCCCCACCACCGATCAGCAGCAGCGGCAGCGAGTCGGCGCCCTCGGGGTCGCCGATTGGGACGCCATCGCTCGACTCGCCAAAGTCGTCGGGTTCGTCCGTGTCGGCGCCGCGCAAATCCTCGGGATCGGCGGACGCTTCGGCCGCCCGCACCTCGGTGGGACTCGTGTCGGCCGCGACGACCTCGGTCTTCGGCTTCGACACGCTGCGCGCGCCCGACTGGATCGGTGCAGGCGTCGGCAACGGGTCCCCGATCTCGACGCGTCCGGTCAGCGTCATGGTGTGTTCACCGATCGACTTGCCGTTCTGGCCGTTCGAGAGCTCGCCCTTGAGTCCGAAGCGCAGCACGCGGTGCCCGTACTCCGCGTCCCCGGCGACGGTGATCGGCACGGTCACGACCGAGACGTCCTCGTGCACGAGCTGGCCGACGATCGCCGGGCGCTTGCTCGGCTTGGCGCCGCGGATCGACCAGCCGCCGAGCGTGACGTCGCCCATCGTCTCCGGGTAGTTGACCTCGAACGGGCTACCTTCGAGCAGCACGCCTTCGCGTCGGAACGACAGCAGGATCTTGGCTTCCCCCGCCTGTCCGGGCGCGAGGCGTCGCGGCTTGATGACGACGCGGGCCTGAACCTGCGAGTTCATCTTCCGGGCACCACCGCGGTCCGCTTTGGCCGCGTACTTCTCCTTGAGCTCCTTCTCCTTCGCGGCTGCGTCTTGCTGCGAGAATCCGCCGGCACCGCTCGTGGGCTTCTGAGCTAGAGAAAGGCCGGGCGTCGCAAACGCGACGGCGACGCACAGGATCGTCAGTCGTGACATGTGGAGGGAGGGGAAGGGGATGGTCATCACGCGTCCCCACCGATCACGATGCGGAGTCGGTCCGAAGTCGTGATGCCCAGGGCCGTGGCTCCCGGATCGAGGGAGATCGCCTGCATGAAGACTACGCCGCCGATCTGGAACGGGTCGAACAGGATGTCCACGGAAAGCTGATGTTC
>JANQJF010000050.1 GCA_028281765.1 Planctomycetota bacterium
ACTTGTCCACTGACAAGCCGTGTCGTCGCAGCGCCTTGCGCGCGAATCGACTGACGCGGCTACTTTCGCTACGGACTTCAGACGAGGGACACTAGCGTGTTGGCGTTGCGCCCGCAGTCGGAGGGGCTCCGCAGGCCGAGCGCGCCTGCCCACGTCGCCGCTCCACCCCCGTCTTGAGGCTCGGTACCCGTGCCCGCCCCCTAGTAGGCCCCCAAGTACCGCTCCAACTCCCAGTCGTGCACCTGCGCGATGTACTCTGCCCACTCCTGCTTCTTCGCATCCAGGAAGTGCGCGTAGATGTGCGCGCCGAGCGCGTCCTTGATCACGGCGTCCTTCTCGAGCGCGACGATCGCCTCGCTCAGGTTGCCCGGCAGGCTGCTGATCCGGTTCCGGCCCCGCTCACGCGCGCTCATCGTGTAGATGTTCTTGTTGACCGGCGGGGGCGGTTCCATCCCTTGCTCGATCCCGTCGAGGCCGGCGGCGAGGATCGCGGCGAACGCGAGGTACGGGTTGCAGCTCGGGTCCGGCATCCGCAACTCCATGCGCGTGCCGACGCCGCGGCGGGCGGGGATGCGGATCATCGGGGAGCGGTTGCGCATGCTCCACGCGATGTGGGTCGGTGCTTCGTAACCAGGGACGAGTCGCTTGTAGCTGTTCACCAACGGGTTCGTCACGGCGCAGAAGCCGCGCGCGTGATCGATGACGCCCGCGATGAATTGGAGGCCGAGTTCGCTGATCTCGTGCTCCGTGTCGGCGTCAGCGAAGCGGTTGTCCGTGCCTTCGAGATTGAACAGCGAGAGGTGCGTGTGCATGCCCGAGCCGTTGATCCCGAAGATCGGCTTGGGCATGAACGTCGCGTGCAGGTCGAACGTCTTGGCGACGCGCTTCACGACGCCCTTGAACGTCGTCAGGTTGTCGGCGGTCGCGAGTGCGTTGCCGTAGCGGAAGTCGATCTCGTGCTGGCCCGGCGCGACCTCGTGGTGGATCGCTTCGACCTCGAGGCCCATCGCGTGCAGCGAGTTCGTGATCTCGTGCCGGCAGGCTTCCGCTTCGTCCATCGGCGCGGAGTCGAAGTAGCCGGCGTTGTCATTGGTCGCCGTCGACAGCTCGCCGTCTGCGCCGCGGTGGAAGAGGAAGAATTCGGCCTCCGGGCCACACATGAGCTGCAGGTCCCGGTCGGACGCGCGCTGGATCACGCGGCGGAGCGCACCCCGCGGGCAGCCGGCGAATGCGGAGCCGTCCGGGTTGTGCACGTCGCAGATGATCCGAGCGACCTTGCCACGCCCCTCGTCCGCCCAGGGCAGGATCCGAAACGTGTCGAAGTCCGGCACGAGGATCATGTCGCTCTCTTCGATGCGCACGAATCCCTCGATCGAGGACCCGTCGAACATGATCTGCCCGTCGAGCGCCTTGTCGAACTGCGAGGTCGGGACCTCGACGTTCTTGTTGGTGCCGAGGATGTCGGTGAATACGAGCCGCAGGAATCGGATGTCCTGATCCTTCAGGAGGTTCGCGACTTCCTCGCGGGTGTAGCCGGTCTGCACGGCCGGCGTGTCGACGTTGTGAAACGAGTTCGATGTCATCGGACTGATGCGGCGGGGCGGAGACGGGCCCGTGGCCACACCTCCCCGGAGGGTAGCAGGTCTCCTACGGCGGGGCGAGGCAGCGATCTCCAGGCTTCGGTGGCGGCGCCGAGTCCGGTAGACTCCGGCCGTGCGTACCGGGCGGATCAAAGACTGGATTTCCGAGAGCATCGCGACGAAGCAGCGACTGCTCGAATCGTGTGTCGGTGAGGTCGAGGCGCTGTGTGATGCGGCGCTGAAATCGATTCGAGCCGGTGGCAAGCTGATGCTCTGCGGCAACGGCGGGTCTTCGTGTGACGCGGCACACGCCGCGGGCGAGCTGGTCGGCTGGTTCGAGGACAAGGAGCGCGACGGGATTGCCGCGATCGCGCTCGGCCACGAAGTTCCTGCGCTCACCGCGATCGGCAACGACGCGAGTTTCGAGCAGGTGTTCGCACGGCAAGTGCGCGCGATCGGCCGCGCCGAAGACCTGTTGATCGGTATCAGCACGTCCGGTGGATCGAAGAACGTCGTCGCGGCTGTCGCGGCCGCGAAGGAGCTCGGCTGTGCGACGGCGGCGCTGGTCTCGCAGCGCGGTGGCCCGATCGCAGAGGCGTCGGACGTCGCGGTGCGGGTGCCGTCGAACGAGACCGCGCGGATCCAGGAGAGTCATCTGCTCGTGATCCACCTGCTCTGCGCGACGATCGAGATGGAGCTCTGACGCGGGGCCCGTGAGCGTCTTCATCACGCGCAAGATCCCGGAGGCCGGGCTCGAGCGATTACGCGCCGCCGGTGTCGCATTCGAGATCGGCGAGATGGACGGAGAGAAGGCGATCGCGCGCGACGACGTGCTCGATGGCGTGCGTCGTCACGACGTGTTGCTCTCTCTCCTGACCGAACGCGTCGACCGCGAGGTGTTGACGGCCAACCCGCAGCTGCGTGGCGTGTCGAACATGGCGGTCGGGCTCGACAACGTCGACCTTGCTGCGGCCGAAGAGCTCGGGATCCCGGTGGGCAACACTCCGGGCGTGTTGACCGACGCGACTGCGGATCTGACGTGGGCGCTGTTGCTCGCGGCCGCGAGGCGCGTTCCGGAAGCGCACGACTACATGGCCGGCGGTCGCTACTCGATTTGGGGGCCGGAGCTCCTGTGTGGGGTGGACGTCGGCCCCGGCGCTTCCGGTTGCCGCAAGACGCTCGGCATCGTCGGCTTCGGCCGGATCGGTGTGGCGGTCGCGCAGCGTGCGCGCGGCTTCGACATGGACGTCGTCGCGTGCGGATCGCCGCGGTCCCGCGACGCGATGACCGCGGCGTCGGTCGAACCGCTGGAGTTCGACGAGTTGCTCGAGCGGAGTGACTTCGTCTCGTTGCACTGCCCGTTGACTCCGTCGACGCGCCACCTGATCGGCGTGGAGCAGCTGCTGCGGATGAAGAGGTCGGCGATCCTGATCAACACGGCTCGCGGTCCGGTCGTCGACGAGCGGGCTCTCGTCGAGGCCTTGCGCGGCGGAGAGATCCGCGCGGCGGGGTTGGACGTGTTCGAGGACGAGCCGCTCATGGCGCCGGGCCTCGTGGAGTTACCCAACGTCGTGATCCTGCCGCACATCGGCAGCGCGACGCACGAGACGCGCGATCGAATGGCGACGATGGCCGCCGACAACGCGATCGAGTTCTTGCGCGGCTGAGCTACTTCGGCGCGCCGGGCGTCATGACGGAGCCGGGCGACAGCACGCTGCCGAGTTCACGTTGCAGTTCGCCCTGCACGCGTTCGGCGAGTCCGCCCTGCTGGGCCGTGGCGCCGGCGATCAGGAGTCGGAGCGCCGACGCGTGCACGCCGTCCGGCAGCGGGACCATCGGCCCGTCGTGGTCGTACTCCTCGAGTCCGAACGCCGCGCGAAGCGGCGCCGACGGGATGTCCGAGCGCGGCCAGACTTCGTCCATGCCCACGGCGGGGGCGTAGTTGCCGAGGAGGGGTTTCTGCGGGAAGGCGGCGTTGCCGACCTGCCGCATGCGCTTCATCACGGTCTGGAGCTCGTCCAGGGGTTCTGGGCTCGTGATCAGCATGTAGGTCATCGCGCCGTTCGCGTCGCTGGTTTCCCAGCTCAGCGTGCGCTCGAGGTGTCGGCCTGGGAACGCGTGTGTGCCGGCCGGCAGCGGGTTGGCCACGACGTCGCTGCGTAGCGTCTCACTCGGAAACAGCGCGAGCGCGCCGCTCATGAGGTCGAACGACACGGCGTAGACGAATGCCGGCTCGTCGAGCTCGAGCGTGCAGCGGACCGGGGTGTACGGCTTCACTTCACTGAACGGCTGTACCGCGCTCTCTGCAACCGACCACTCGATGCGTGGGGCCGCGGTCACCGGACCGACGAGCCACTGGACTCCGAACGCGAGACCGACCGCGCAGAGCGTGATCGTGGCCGTGGATCGAAAGCGTGACGACGTGGAACCCATGCCCATGCCATCGGCTCGACAGGGCCTTCGGCTGGAGCGAAGTGTCGGATTTTACTGCAGCGGCCAGAACCACGGGATGACCGTGACGCCGATTGCCGTCATCCCGCAGTCGAGCACGAGACCGACTTTCAGGTAGTGCCAGAATCGGTAGCCGCCCGGGCCGAACACGAGCAGGTTGGTCGTGTAGCCGATCGGGTTCGCGAACGAGCTGCTCGCGCCGAAGACGACCGCGATCACGAACGCGCGGTAGTCGAGCTGTGCGGCTTGGGCCGCGGCCATCGCGACCGGGGTCATGAGCACCGCGACCGCGTTGTTGGACACGAGTTCGGTGAAGATCACGGTCGAGATGTAGATGCCCGCGAGCAGCACGATGGGGCCGGATCCGGCCAACAAATCGGCCAGAGCCGTGCCGATGAGCGCCGCCGCGCCCGTCGACTCGAGTGCCTTGCTGAGTCCGATCGTCCCAACGATGAAGATCAGGATCGACCAGTTGATCGAGCGCATCGCCTGCGAAACGGACAGGCAGCCCGAGACGACCATGAGCAGCGCGCCGAGGAGCGCTGCCGTGCACGAGTGCACGACGCCGGTGACGAAGAGCGTGACGATGCCGAGGATGATGAGCGCCGAGACGGGGGCCTTGCCGCGATTGAAGATCTTCTCGGCGACACCCTCGACGAGGTGGTAGTCCGGGCTGTGGCGGATGCTCTCGCGGGCCTGGTCGTTGCCGAACGCGAGCAGCACGTCACCCGTCCGCAGTCGAAGGTCGCCAAAGCGCTGCTGCAGGTGGTGACCGTTGCGCATCATGCCGATGACGGCCGCGCCGTGACGCTTCTTGAGCTCGAGCGCGTTGACGCGCCGACCGTTCATCGAGGATACCGGCGTCAGCGCGAGCTCGAAGAAGCTCATCGTGCTCGGGCGGTAGCGATCGGTCGGCGATTCGCTGTGCGACGGATCGTGATGGAGGCCGGCGAGCGCATCGACGCGGCCGCTGACGACCAAGATGTCGCCGACCTGAACCTTGAGGTTGCCGAACTTCGGACGGTGCACGCGCTCCTTGCGGATCACCATGGAGACCTTGGCACCGCTGTCGTCCTGGCCGATCTGTTCGACGAGGTCGCCGACCAGCGAGCTGCCTTCGCGGACGGTGATCTCGGTCACGTACTCGCGGATGTCCGCGGCGCCGGGGGCGGCGGCGAGGGACGGGATCCTCGGCAGCAGGTGGCGGCCGATCAGGAGCACGTAGAGCATCGCTGCGCCCGCCAGCACGAGTCCAGCGCCCGACACTTCGAACATGCTCAGCGGCGGAAGCTCGAGGTCTTCGAGAGCGCCGCTCACCAGCAGGTTGGTCGAAGTCCCCACGAGCGTGCACATGCCGCCGACGATGCACGCGTAGGACAGCGGGATCAGCATCCGCGACGGGTAGAGCCCGGTCTCACGGCAGATACTCGTGATGACCGGCATGAACGTGACGACGACCAGCGTGTTGTTGATGAACGCCGACAGCACGGCCGCCATGATCATCACGAGGAACACAATGGTGCTCTCGCGACCGCCGGTGCGGTGCAGGATCTTGTCCGCGAGAATCGACGCCGCGCCGCTGCGCAGGAATCCCTCGCCCACGACGTAGAGCGCGCCCACGGTCACGACGGCCGTGTTCGCGAAACCGGAGACTCCGTCACGGATGTCGACGTAGCCGGGAATCGTCACCCCGACGATCAAGCCGATGCCGATCACGGTCAGATGGGCCTTCTCGAACGCCAGCAGACCGACCGCGAGGACGGCCAGCGAAAGCGTGTAGATATGGGCCCACTCCATGAGAATGGTCTAATCGCCGGCTCGGGATCCGTGCAACAGCAGCTGGGGGATTTGCGCAGATCCTTCGATGTCGACCGTACGCGAACCTCGTCCGCTCCCGAGTCGCCCCTTGTCCAGGCGCACGCCGGCGCTCCAGCGTGATCCGGCGACGGTGACGACATCCCGTGTCGCCCTCTGCGCCGTGCTCGCAATCGCGAGTGGGGGCGCGGGTGTCCTCGTCGGCGCGCGTCACGCCGTTGTGGTCAACTCACTCTTCGCGGCGATACACGCGGGTCGGTGAGACCTGATCGGTCGCCGTGACGAGGATGTCGTCGATGTTGACGTGCGGAGGGCGCGAGATCGCGAAGTCGATGCAGTCGGATACGTCTTCGGGGGTCAGCGGGTTGGCTCCCTGGTACGGCACCTTGGCGCGCTCGCTGTCGCCGCGGAAACGAACGAGGCTGAACTCCGTCTCGGTGAGGCCGGGGTCGACGGTCGTGACCCGCACGCCGGTTCCGAACAGCTCGAGGCGGAGCGTCTGCGCGATCTTCGCGACGCTCGCCTTGGTCGCGCAGTAGACGCTCCCGCCTTCGTAGGCGATCCGTCCCGCGATCGAGCCAACCATGATGACGTGGCCTTGCCCGCGATCGATCATCGAGGGCACGACCCGTCGCGTCATCTCGAGCACGCCAACCACGTTGGTCTCGATCATCTCACGCCACGCGACGCCATCGGCGTTCGCGACGGTCTCCACGCCGCGCGCGAGGCCGGCGTTGTTGACGAGGACGTCGACGGGTCCGTGGGCTTCGGTGGCCGCGGTTAGAAACGCCTCGACGGACGCTGGGTCCGTGACGTCCAGTTCGTGGTAGAACGCGCCGTCGACGAGCCCGTCGAGGCGATCCCTCCGGCGCGCGCCGATCGAGATCTTGTGCCCACGCTGACCTTGGAGGTGTGCGGTGGCCCGGCCGATGCCCGAGCTCGCCCCTGTGACGAGAACGTGTTTGGAATTCTGGCTCATGTGGCGAGGACTTGGAACGCGACGCGGATGAGGACGAAGGAGCAGACGAGGAGCACGACGGTGCGCACGGCGGAGCTGCCCTTGCGGACCGTCCAGCGGCTTGCGGCGAAACTGCCGCATGCCGCTCCGGCTGCCAGCCAGAGCGCGGGGCCCCAGGCGATCGCGCCGGTCGTCGAAAGGTAGGCGACGCTCGAGCACGACGCGACGGTCAGGAGCGCGACCTTCGCCGCGTTGATCTCGACGAGGTCGTGCGACAGCGCGCGACCCAGCGCGAGCATCGTCACGAGCCCGACCGCGACCTGTAGGAAGCCCATGTGGAGTCCGACGACGCTGAAGAGCACGAGCCCGACCCACGTCTGGACGGGGCGCGGCCGCGGGGCGTCGGGGTTCGGTGCCGGCTTCTTGCGGAGCTGTTTCACCAGCGTGATCACGACGACCGTTACGAGTGCGGCGCGGTAGACCCAGCTCGGAAGCGTGACGGCGAGGTAGGCGCCCGCGACGGCCCCCGGAACGGACGCCAGTCCGTAGAGCCAGGCGCGGCCCGGGATGCGCTTGCCCTTGCTGAGGAAGCCGAGCACGCCGGCGGCGGTCAGCGCGACCGCGGCGGGTCGCAGCGACGCGTTCATCGACGTCGGGCCCAGTCCGGCGACGAGGTCGAGGGCCGCGAGTCCGATCAGACCGCCGGCACCCGCGAGGTTGTTGATGAAGCCCATCGCCGCGCCGGCGACCAGCAGGATCGCTGCGCTCGTGGGGTCCATCGCGTCGTCGGGATCAGCCGAGCAGATGCTCGACGGCCGAGCGCTCCTCGAGCAGCTCGTCCGTGGATCGCTTGATCAAGTCGCGCGCGTAGTCGTCGAGTTCGACGCCTTGCAGGATCTGGTAGTTGCCGTTGCCGTCCGTCGTGCAGGGGAACGACGAGATGATTCCTTCGGGCACGCCGTAGCTGCCGTCCGAGAGCACGCAGAGCGAAACCGGATCCGACGCCTCGACCTTGGAGAACAGTGCGTGGGCGTGATCGACCGCCGCGCCTGCGGCCGACATCGCGGACGACTTGCCGCGCGCGTCGATGATCGCCTTGCCGCGCTCCTGCACGGTCTTGATGAACGTCTCCTTGAACCACGCTTCGTCCTGGATGGCGTCCGCGGCGCGCGAGCCACCGATCATCGCGTTCGTCCAGTCGGGGAACTGCGTGTTCGAGTGGTTGCCCCAGATCGTCATGTTCGTGACGTCGTTCCAGTGCTTGCCGCTCTTCAGCGCGAGCTGAGCCTTCGCGCGATTCTGATCGAGCTTCGTCATCGCGGTGAAGCGGTCGTTCGGCACGTCGGGCGCGCTGTGCATCGCGATCAGGCAGTTCGTGTTGCACGGGTTACCGACGGTGACGACCCGGACCTGGCTCGCCGCGACTTCGTTGATCGCGTTGCCTTGGCCCGTGAAGATCGGACCGTTCTCCTGGATCAGATCCTTGCGCTCCATTCCCGGGCCGCGCGGCTTGCTGCCGACCAGGAAGATGAGGTCCGCGTCGGCGAACGCGACCTTGGCGTCATCGGAGCTGGTCACGTCTTGAAGCAGCGGGAAAGCACAATCGTGCAGCTCCATCTTGACGCCCTCGAGGGCGCCGAGAGCCGGCGTGATCTCGAGCATTTGCAGGATGACCGGAGTGTCGGGTCCGAACACTCGGCCGCGGGCGATCTCCGGGAGCAAGCTGTATCCGATCTGTCCGGCTGCTCCGGTGACGGCGACGCGTTTCGGCTGATTCATCGGCGCATTAGCCACCGACGGCCCGGCAGGTTCAACCCTGGATTTCGCGGATCACGCGTCGCCGGCGCCTTGGACCACGACTCGGTCCTCGGCGACCTCTTCGACCATCTGATCCAGGATCGCTCGGACCTCGGGACGGCGGGCGAAGATGTCAAAAGCCTGACGATTCTCGAAATTCGAGATCAGCGCGAGGCGGAAGCCGCCGTTCTCCTGGGCGACGTTTTCGGTGACGACGAAATGGCGGACGCCGGGGGACGTCTCGACGAGGGAGGCGAGGGCGTCCTTGGCGGCGCGGACGCGCTCGAGCGGTACGCCTTCGCGCAGCCGGAACAAGACGATGTAGTGGAAGTCGCCGCCCATGGCCGGCAGGTTACGCCGAAGCGCCGTGGCCTAGTTGCGGAATCCGTGCGGCGCGCGAACTTTCAGCGGGCGCCGCGGATCGTCTTCTTCGCCGACTCGGTGGCCGTGCTGGATGCCGCTGTCGCCGGGCTGCCAACAGAACACGAGCGGTCCGCTGACGCTGCGACCCGGGATGTGGATCGTGATCGGATTGAGCCGGAGGACTGTCAGGCCGAGCTCGACGAGTTCGTCGATCGCGCCGCGAATGCCCTCGGTCTGGTCGTAGATCCGCGCTGCGATGTCGGCGAGGGAGCTCGACAGACCTTCGGGGGTGACTTCGGATTCGAGCTCGACTCGGAGACGGTGGAGTTCGCGTCGCGTCTTGTGCCGCTCGGCGATCTCGGCCGCGATCGTTTCGATCAGCGGCAGCATTTGTTCGGCCTGTGCGAGGGAGTAGCGCTTGGCTTGCGTCTCAGAAGCTAGGAGCTTGGGTTTCACGGTTGGTCCGAAGGTGTTCAACGGGTTCTAGTCCCGCTGGGCGATCTTGTTACCGCGCCGGCCTTCGAACGTCCGGAAACCCGGTTTGTTCCCTGTGGCCGAATTGTTTACCGGCCGCGGCGGCGCCGCATCTCGGGCAGCGCGCGCCCGCGTGGCTTCGCGCGGCCGCGACCGGCGCGGCTCCCGAATCTTCCGCGCAAGGAGCCTGCGCGGCCACGCAGGCCGCGAGAGGGCCCACGACCGAAGCGGTGGGCGTTGCCCCGGAGTCGCTGGAATCGACGGTTGCGAATTTCTCCGCGGAAGTCCCGGCGGCCACCGCGCTGCATTCCGCGCTGTGCCCGGCCGCGCCCCCGGTGTCGCTGGAAGCCTCGGCCGCCGCGACGCCGGTTGCGCTCGCCGCGGCCACGGCGCTGCCGGTCGCCACCGCGCGACTCGCCGGCTCGCCGACCCTTGCGGCCCTGGCGGGCTCCCTTGCGCCGGTCTTGTCGCTCCTCGCCACGCGGGCGCGATTCGCGCGCTTCACGTCGGCGTTCGCGGAACCGCTCGAAGCGCTCGCGGCGTTCGTCGGCGGCGTCGTGGCGCTCCGCGCCGCTGCGTCTGCGCATGTCGCCGTCCCCGCGCTGTGCCGTGGCGAGGGTGGCCGCCACCATCGCGGCCAAAAAGATCAGGAGAAGGTGTCTCATGTGCGAGGTCTCGTTCTGGGATCGGGTGTCGGTTTCACGAGGACGGATGCCTCGCGTCGCCGCATTATCGCCGCACCCCTGCAACGGCTCGGCATAGCGCCTGTAGCGGGGTTGTAATCCCGCGTCAGCGCTGCTCGATCTCGATGCGCCCGGTCGGAATCGCCGAGTCGTGCGTCGTCTCGCTGCCGTCGGGCCAGCGAACGCGTAGCTCGCCGGGGTTCGGCGGGACGTGAACGTGGGGAGCGTGCTGGGAGAGGTAGCCGGACCCGGCGCGCACTTCGTGGGACCGCTCGGTTCCGTCCTGCGACCACGTGATCCGAGCCCCGACCGCGGTCGGGTTGCCGGCGCGGCCGACGAGGCGCACGACGAGGCCCGGCTCTCCGCGCACTCCCAGGAAGGTGCGCAGCGGCCCGTCGTTCGTCGTCACGACGAAGTCGAGAAGGGAGTCGCCGTCGATGTCCGCTGCTCCGAGGCTCGCTGCGTCCTGATGGACCACGATGCCCGAATCCACGGGTCCGACGACGTCGAAGGTGGCGTCACCGTTGCCGGTCAGCAGGACCCCGAGGCCGCCGTCGAGTCGGCCGGTCTCCGGCTCCGGCGAGAACGAGTTCTGCGCGATCACGACGTCGAGCTCGCGATCCTCGTCGAAGCGTCCGACCGCGATGCCGAAGCCGGGCGCGATCTGCGCGAGCCTGGGCAGAGAACGCAGTTCGAACCGTCCCGCGCCGTCGTTCACGAGGATCGAGTTCTCGAGGTGGGTCGCGGTCAGCTCGCGCGCGGAGTCGAGCGCGGCCTGCGTGTAGATCTCGGACAGCGAGGCCTTCGCGAACCCGTCGAACGTCGGGAACTTGTCGGCGAGGAACGGCATCGCGCCGCTGCTGCAGCTCTTGCCGCGCACGGGCAGGAGTAGGTCGGCTTCGAACTTGGCCTCGACGATGTCGAGCACGCCGTTGTCGTCGAAGTCCGCTGCGTAGATGTGCATCGGGTGATGCTTCGACGCCTTGTACTTCGAGTTCAGGCCGTGGTTCGTCGCGACGTAGTCCTGGTCGCCGTCCCCGTCGAAGTCTCCGGCTTCGATACCGTTCCACAGGCCGAGGTGTTCGTGGAGCCCGCTCGACGCGGTCACGTCCTCGAACGATTGGCCGGCGTGGTTGCGGAACACCCGCACCGGTGCGAAGTGCGCGGTCACGAGCAGGTCGACGAAGCCGTCGCCGTCGGCGTCGCTGAACACCGCGCCCGTGACCAGGCCGGCGTCGCGGAGACGCGGCGCGACCTCGTCGGTCGCGTCGATCAACTTCCCGCCGTCATTGCGGAGGAGAGTGCTCGGTGGCGGCTCGGGATATCGGCCGGCGATCATGCGCGTGCCGACGAACAGGTCGAGGTCCCCATCGCGGTCATAGTCCGCGCCGACGACACAGCTGCTGCTGTGCGCGAGCGGCGGAAGCGTGTCCGAGCCGGCGCGCTCGAAAGCGCCGGAGCCGTCGTTGCGGTAGATCCGGTCGTGCAGATCCTCCGGGCGCTGGGCCTCGACTCCGCCACTGGCGACGTAGAGGTCCAGGTCGCCGTCGGAGTCGACGTCGAACCACAGAGCGCCCATGTCTTCGCACGCCGCGTCGCGCTCCCACGGCCCGTTTTCCACGGCGACGAACGAGCCGTCGTCCTGCGCGATCATCAGCTGGCCCGCTTGGCCTGCGGCCCCGCCGACGAACACGTCGTCGCGGCCGTCCCCGTTCGCGTCGCCCCACGCGATGCCCGGTCCGAGTCGAGATACGCGGTGGGGGAGCAGGGGCTGGGCTGCGTAGTCGTCGAACGCGGCTTCGCGGTGGACGAACTCGAGGCCAGGCACCTGCTCGTCGCGAACAGTGGTCAGGATCGGCTCCGGCGGCAGCGCGGCTCCGGCGGACTCGCCCTGCCGCGCGACGTAGTGTCGACCCGTCGCCAGGTCTTCGAAGACCTGAACGTCTCCGTTGGGCCAGTGCACGTGCAGGCGCACGTGCTTCTCGCTGCCCGTTCCGAAGTGAGCGATCGCCTCGCCGCTGCCGAGGTAGCCGCGCGAGAGCGTCAGCATGCGGGACTGCTGCCAGGCGTCGCAGTCGATCACGATGCGGGCGCCGACGCCGAATCGGTTGTCCGCGTCGCCGCGCAGTTCGACGAGCATGCGGCCGCCGTCATCGCCGCAATTGCGATACACGGCTGTCGGCGCGTTCATGTTGTTGACGATGACGTCGAGGTCACCGTCGCGATCGAGGTCCGCGAGCACGGCGCCGTGGCTCACGCCCTCGTCGTCGATGCCCCAGGATGCGCTGACGTTCTCGAACTTCAGGCCGCCCTTGTTGCGGAACGCGAGGTTCGCCTCCGGAACCGGCGGGATGTTACGTGCGAAGTCGAGCGCCTGCTGCTTCTGGCCCAGCTGCCACAGCCGGCGAAACTCCGGGCCGGCGTCGGGGTCGTTGTCGAAGCGCGGGATGCCATTCGTCACGAACAGATCGACGCGACCGTCGTTGTCGAGGTCGGCGAACCGCAGCGCCCAGGTCCAATCGGTGCTCGCGAGACCCGTCAGGTAGGCCGCCTCCATGAAGCGGTCCGTGCCGGTGTTCAGATACAGCGCGTTGCGCATGTACTGCGGCGGGTCCGCGTTCTCGAGGAACCAGCGGCGATCGCCCATGTTGCCCATGAGCATCTTCGACATGTAGTGCGTGCGGCTCGACATGTCCGCGACGATGAAGTCGAACCCGCCGTCGTTGTCGATGTCGCCGAAGTCGCTGCCCATCCCGAAGTAGGCGGTGTGTGGCAGCGCACTCTTCGTGACGTCTTCGAACGTGCCGTCGCCGTTCCCGTGGTACAGCTTGTCCGGAGACTCAAGGTCGTTGGCGACGTAGAGGTCGAGCACGCCGTCGTTGTCGTAGTCCCACCACGTCGCCGACAGCCCCATGCCGTAGCCGTCGATGCCGGCCTTCGCCGTGACGTCCGTCCACTTGGCGTAGCCGTCATTGCGCAGCAGGCGGTCGCGCTGCCCGCCGGCGAAGACCTGGTCCTGCACTGCCAGATAGAGGTGCTTGTAGTCCTTCGGGATGATCGCTTCGCCGTCGCGGAACTCGATCGACGGCGGCGGTGGTGCGTAGTCGTTCGGCTTCGCGCGCGTGTCGGCCGGAACTTCGAGTTCCTGCATCAGCTCCTTCGGCACGCTCGGTCCGAGCACGCGGTTGGTCAGCAAGTAGAGGTCGAGGTCGCCGTCGTTGTCGAAGTCCGCGAAGGCCGCGCCCGAACTCGACGTCGAGATCCCGAGGCCGAGCTTACCGGCGCGCTCGACGAACGTGCCGTCGCCCTTGTTCTGGTAGAGGAGGTTCGGGGCCTCGAGGTTGCAGACGTAGAGGTCGAGGTCGCCGTCGTCATCGACGTCGGCGAAGGTCGCCGCGTTGCCCCAGGCCTCGCCGCCGTCGAGCCCTCCCGCGGACTCGGTGACGTCCTCGAACTGCCAGGGTGCGACCTGGCGGAACAGCTTGTTCGGGCCGTCCTGGGACACGAGGTAGACGTCCGGGAGCCCGTCCTGGTCGTAGTCCCCGACCGCGACGCCGCCGCCGTTGTAGATGTAGGGGAGGATGTTCTCGGGCTTCAGCTCGTTCTCGAACGCGAGTCCGATCACGGCGGGATCGAGCCGCTCGAAGCGCGTGTCGCCGGTCGCGGCGCCGGCCGCTCGCAGCGGCTGCGACGTCAACGGCCCGGCGTCATCGTCCGAACAGGCGGCGAGGCTCAACAGACATACGAGAAGGATCCGCATCCTGAGGGCAGGATAGTCCGAGCGGGGCCTACGGTTCGTCGGTCAACGCAAACTCTCGGCGTGATGCGACCCGCGTTGTCAGGAGGAGCATGACGAGGATCACGATCGCGGGGACGAGCAGGGACTGCTCGGTCGAGGCATCGCCGATCGCCGCGATGAACGGCTCGGCTTCCACCGGGATATCGTCCGTGATTCCCGACAGGTTCAAGACCAGGCACCGCGTGTGGTAGGTGATCGTCAGCTCTCGGACGTTCGCCGGCATGAATCCCGGGATCAGCTCGAAGACGGCGAGGTAGAAGACGCCGGCGATCAGCGTTCGCTTCGTCCAGACGGCGCCGAGGAACATGAAGACTGCGTTGTACGCGGCGGTCGCGACGGCGGTCGACACGACGAGGCCGAGGAGGATGCCCGAGCGCGGCTGAAGAACGAGCGACGCGATCAGCAGACTCGCGATCGTCGCGGCGGAAAGAAACCCGACATTGGCCAGATACTTACCCGACAGGATCTGCCATCGCGGCGTCGGTCGCGTGAAGAGATACGTCAGCGTCTTGTCCTGGATCTCGTCGCCGAGCACGGACGTGCCGTAGAGCAGCGCCGCGAGCGCGGGCGCGGCGATTGTGTAGCACGCGAACAGCACGAGCGCGGGGACGATCAGCTTCTCGGTCTCGTTGTTCAGCTCGCCGCCGAACGCGATTGCCGTGCAGAGGAACACCGGCGCGATCAATCCGAGCGTCAGGAGCCAGCGCCTCGAGCCGAGGAGGATCTGGCGCATGTGCATCGCTGCGATCGTGAACATCAGTGCACTCCGACCAAATACTTGAACACGGCTTCGAGGCTGTCGTCCCTGGACGTCATTTCGTGGATCGTCGCTTCGATGTCGAGCGCGACCTCGGGGAGTCCGTGGTAGAACGCCTCCGGACTCTTGGTCGCGACGTCGAGCGTGCCGGCGGTCTCGTCGAGCTCCAGGCCAGTGACCGACAGGCGTTCGATCATGCGCTCGGCGAGCGGTCGCGTGTGCTCCGGGCTGCAGCGGATCTGGATCCGGTGCGGGTGCTGATCCATCAGCGAACGAATCTCGTGCACGTCGCCGGTCGCGAGGACCCGACCGCCGTAGATCAGCAGGAAGTTCTCGGTCATCGCCTCGACTTCGTGCAGCACGTGGCTCGCGATCAGGATGCTCGTCCCGCTTGCGCCGAGGCTCTTGACGAGTTCGGTGAGCTCGTGCCGTCCGACCGGATCGGTGCCCGACATCGGTTCGTCGAGCAGGAGGAAGTCCGGCTCGTGGACGATCGCCTGCGCGACCTTGGTCCGCTGCCGCATGCCCTTCGAGTACGTCCGGATCGGGCGGTGCATGAACTCCGTGGCGCTGCACAGCTCGAGCGCGCGTTCGGTCTTCTTCTTGGCCGTCGGGGCGTCGAAGCCGCTGAGTCGCGCCAGCGCGTGGACGAACTCGAACGCGCTCATGAAGTCGTAGAACGCGTCGTACTCGGGGCAGAAGCCGACCTTGCGGAAGATGCCGGGGTTGTTCCACGGGGTCTCGCCCAGGACGTGGACCGAGCCCTCGGACGGACGCAGCTGCGCGGTGATCAGCTTCATCAGCGTCGACTTGCCCGCGCCGTTCGGTCCCAGCAGGCCGTGGATCCCGGGGCCGAGCTCGAACGTCATGTCGTTGACGCCGATGACGACGCCGTAGAGCTTCGTCAGGTTGCGAGTTTCGAGGATCGTCGTCATCAGATTCGCATCGGTGCCGAGATGTTGCGCCACGTGCCCCAGATGCAGAGCGCCGAGACGACGAACAAGAACGCGAGTGCGCCGCCGGCCGCGCGCGGTTCGGTGAGCGGCAGGACCGGGTCGTCGAAGCAATTCGACAGCGCTTCCCAGAGCAGCTTGGGCAGCGAGACGAACACGATCCACGTCTGCTCTCGCAGGCCCGGGACTGCCGCGAGGATCCGGTAGATGAAGAATCCGCCGCCGACGAGCGCGATCCATGCGAACGTCGCGAGTCTCTCGCTGCGCGTGATCGACGACAGGAACAGCGAAATCGACGTCACCGGGATCGCGACGACGAGGGTCGCGCAGAAGATCGAAGGAATCACCCCCGCCGTCTGTCCGAACGCGTCGCTACTCGGCGCGAACGCGATGCTCAGGATGTAGATCAGGAGCGCGGGCAGCAGCGTGAACCACAGCGAATAGCCGAACACCACGCCGGCCTTGCCGATCAAGTAGTCGACCCGCGCGATCGGCTTCGAGAAGTAGATCAAGAACGCCTTCGACTTGATGTCCCGCGAGATCAGCCCGGGTGCGACGGATGCCGTGATCAGCAGCACGCCGGTGATTTGGAAGTACGCCATCAGGAAGAAGAAGATGTCGTTCCAGATCGGCGCGCGCAGGGATGCTGGGTTGTTGCGCAGCGAGTTCAGGAGTCGTTCGTCGTCGATGATCGTGGAGGCGAAGCCGCGCCATGCGCCGATCCGCTCGGCGCCCGGGTCGGTGAGGAAGCCGATCGCGAAGAACAGCAGCCCGAAGTAGAGGACGGGCACGATCGTCAGGAACGACAGCCGGCGCACGACCTTGTTGCGCAGCGCGAGCGTCACGCCGGTGCGAGAGATGCAGGTCCAGCGGGCCCAGCGGTGACGGCGTTCGCCGTCCCAATGCCGATACCCGAGCTCATGAATCGGCATCGAGTCCTCCTGCCGCTTCGAGGGTCGCGCCGTTCGAGGGCGCTTGGTTGCCGGATCGGAGCGCCTGCAGAAAGATGTCCTGCAGCGAGTTCTGAGCGGGCGTCAGCTCGCGCAGCGCGAGGCCGCACTCTCGGATCGTCGCGAGCACGGTCGTCGGGACGTCGCCATTGCCGGTGACCGAGACGACGCCGCGCCGGTCGAGCTCGGTCTGCATTCCCTTGGCCTGCAGCGCGCCGGCGAGCTGGTCCGCGCCCGAGCCGACACGCACGGTCGTCGTGTTGTCGGTGCGCTGCTTGAGCACCTCGAGCTTCTCGTAGCGCAGGAGCTTGCCGCTGCCGACGATCAGCACCGAATCGCAGCACTCTTCGACGTCGTGCAGGATGTGAGTCGAGATCACGACACTGACGCCCTTCTCGGTCGCCAGGCTGCGGATCAGCGCGAGCATCTGCTCGCGGCCGTCCGGATCCATGCCGCTCGTCGGCTCGTCCAAGAACACGAGCTCCGGCGAGTGCACGAGCGCGGTCGCGAGCTTGACCCGCGCCTTCATGCCGGTCGAGTAGGTCTGGACCTCGCGATAGCGCGCATCGCCGAGCCGCACGTAGTCGAGCATCTCGTGGCCACGCCGCAGGGCGGTGCGCTTCGGGATGCCCGCGAGCTCGCCCGCGCGTGCGACCATCTCGATGCCCTTGAGCCCTGCGATGTAGCAGTCGTCTTCGGGCATGTAGCCGACCCGCTCGCGGATCTCGATCGGCTGCGTGCGCACGTCGAGCCCGAGCACCTCGGCGTTGCCGGCGGTCAGCCGAACCAGGCCGAGCAACGTCTTGATCATCGTGCTCTTGCCCGCGCCGTTCGGGCCGAGCAGCCCGATGCAGCCGGGCTGCACGTCGACCGTCAAGTCACTGAGCGCCCGGTGTCCCGAGTACTCCTTCGTGACGCCATTCAGGCGGAAGATCATCGGCGGCGAGGATAGGTCTGGCCTCGACGGGATGAAAGGGCGACACCGCGGGCGACCCCCTCCCATTCCCGTGGGGAATCGACGAGGCCCTGATGCACCGTGCCTGCGTTGAAGAACGCGCCGCGGTGTCGCTGTAGGGGAGGGAATGGGGTCGTCGGATTTCGCATGAAATGGGGACGTGAAAGGGGGACGTGAAATGGGAGGGTGAATTGGGACGGGCGATCGCTGGCGTTTTCGGGCCCGGACCCGTTCACGTTTCTCGGGTCGGGACACGGGACACGGGTCACAACCCGTGGAACGTGAACGGGTCCGGGTCCGAGCCCGAATTCGTCGCCGGGGTACTCGCGGAAGTGCGCAAGTAGCCCAAACCCGCACCATTCCGTCGGCGCCCTTCGACTAGCGCATCCCGCGCGCCACCGTGCGATGCACGACGGCGTCTATTTCGCCATTCGTTCCGAATGCGCTCGTGAGTCCGAGCGCGAGGGTCTCTTGCGCGTCGTCCGCATCGAGGCCAGCCAGCGCGTAGTCGGCGAAGACGCCTGGCGATTCGAAGCGCGTCAGGTGGGTGGTCGGGGCGACTTCGACGCCGCGGAGGCTGGATTCGACCAATGCGTCGGTCCATTCGTCTGCGGTCGGGCCGGTCCAGCGCGCGGGCTCGCTCGTCTCGAGCTGGCTCCAGACTTCCGCGAGCGGCTCGCAAGCCGTCGATCCCGGATGGTCGAGCACGAAGCGTCCGCCAGGGCGTAGTCCGCGCCGGACGATTTCGCCCCAGCGCTCCAGCGGCCAGCCGACGTTCCAGCTCGGGCATGCGAAGACCGCGTCGAATCGGCCGAACTCCTCCGTGCCGTCCGGTTGGATCGCGATGACGTGCATCCCGTCTTGGCCGATCGCACGCACGCGATCGGCGAGCGCCTCGTCGGGTTCGAGCACGACGAGGGTGCCGTCCCTACCGATCAGTTCGAGGATCGCGCGCGATTGCTGCACGTGGTGCCCGGTCAGCTGCAGGACCCGCTCGCCCTTGCGAATGTCGAGCGACTGCAGGGACTCGTGCAACCAGGGCGCGGTCTCGAACACGTCGTGCATCACGAAGTCGCTCGAATCGGGGGTGGCACGGGCACGCGCAAGCCGTCTTCCGCGGCGACCGAGTCGTCGTGGATCTCGCGGGCTTCGGCGACGAACGCCGACGTGTCGGAGTAACGCTGGCTGAAGTGAGTCAGCACGAGGCGGCGGGCGCCCGACTCCTTCGCGATCGTCGCGGCCTGTTTCGCAGTCAGATGCGCGTGCGAGTGGGCTTCGCGCGCCTCCGACTCGAGATACGTCGACTCGCAGATCAGCATGTCCACGTCCCGCGCGAGCTCGAACGCGTTGTCGCACAGCCGCGTGTCCATGATGAACGCCGCGCTCTGGCCGCGGCGCTGCGTGCCGAAGTCTTCGAGCGAGAACTCCTTGCCGTCGATCTGGACTTGGCCTTCGCGCTTCAGGTCGCCGACGGCCCGGCCGACGATGCCGGCTGCGCTGAGTTCGTTCGCGTCGACGTTCCACTGCGGCGGTTCTTCGATGCGGAAGCCGAAGCACTCGATCGTGTGGTCGAGGCGGAGGGCGGACACCCGCAGGTCCCGATCCTCGTCGAGCACTCCCGGCCCCTCGATCGGACGCGGGTCGATCTTCGCGACGTCGTGGAACGCGGACGCGTGCCGGAGCCGCTCATAGAAGTGATTGCCGGACGCTGGAAAGTGGGCCGGGATCCGGTGCGGCACGTTGTCGAGCGAGATGCGCTGCACCATGCTCGCGAGGCCGAGGCAGTGGTCGCCGTGGAAGTGCGTGACGAAGATCCGCGTGATCGACGTCGCCGTCACGCCCGCGAGGATCATCTGCCGCTGCGTGCCTTCGCCGGGATCGAAGAGCAGACCGTGTCCGTCCCACCGCAGGAAATACCCATTGTGGTTGCGGTGCCGGGTCGGGACCTGGCTGCTCGTGCCGAGCACGACGAGTTCGCGGACGGACATGTCCGCCGGAGTCTACACTCGAATTCGGCGATCTCTCCCCGCAGGATCGTTTCGTGTCGGGCGGCCCGGTGGCCGATATTGTGGGTGTGATGCGCACGGATCCAGCGACGCTCGAGGCACGCACGTTCGACGTGCTGGTCGTCGGCGGTGGGATCCAGGGAGCCGCGATCGCCCGGGAGGCCGCGCTCCGTGGCGTCGACGTCCTCCTGATCGATCGCGACGACTACGCGTCCGGCACCAGCATGCGGAGCTCGCGGCTCGTGCACGGCGGGGTGCGCTATCTCCAGCAGGGGCACCTGTCGCTCGTGCGCGAAGCCCTGGCCGAACGCGAGCGACTGCTGCGGCTGGCGCCGCACCTGGTTCGGCCCCTGCCGATGCTGATGCCGTTCTTCGACGACGGCGGCGGTGCGCACCGCTGGCTCGTGCGATTCGGCCTGCGGCTCTACTCCTGGCTCGCGCGCGGCAGCACGCTCCCGAGGCCTCGCTATCACCGCCCGGATTCGTGCGCGCGGCTTTTCCCGGGGATCCGCACGCGTGGGTTGCACGGGGGCAGCCTGTTCTACGACGGGCGCACCGAGGATCTGCGGCTGACGCTGGCCGTGCTGCAGGGAGCCGTCGAGGCCGGCGCCGCGGCGTGCAATCACCTGGAGCTGTGTGGGATCTCGGCCGACGGCTCGATCGAGCTGCGCGATCGGATCGGCGATCGGGCGATCTCGGTGCGCGCGCGCCACGTATTCAACGTCGCCGGTCCTGCGCTCGACGACGTGCGCCGGAAGTGCGGCATCGACGGGGACGATCTCGTGCGGCTCAGCCGGGGTTCGCACCTCGTGTTCGATCCGCGCGAAGGGGAGGTGTCGCTCGGCGCGTTCCTGCCCGATGACCGGATCCAGTTCGTGATTCCGCATCCTGACGGCACGGTCTGTGGCACGACCGACGTCGATGAAGCGAAGGAAAACGCGCACGGTCCGCCGCCGCAGGAAGACGTCGACTACATGCTCGACGCGCTCGCGCACATGCTCGAGTCGCCGCCGACGCGAGACGACGTGCGCTTCGCGTATGCCGGCTGGCGGGCCCTGCCCGCGGGACGCGGACCCTCGGGAGCGCTGAATCGGGAAGCGTTCGTCGTGCCCGAACCCGCGGCGCACGATGCATGCACCGTGCATTCGGTAGTCGGTGGCAAGCTGACGACGCACCGCTCACTCGCCGAGCGCGCCGTCAACGAAGTGCTGGGCATTCGCGATGCTTCGCCCTCTCGGGCGCTCGCCCTGCCTGGAGGGGACGGGCCGCGCGAAGTCGGGGACCCGCTCTGGTGGCGCCACGGCAGCCGGGCCCGCAACGTCCGCGCGCTCGCGGCCGGTCAGCCCGCGCTCTTCGAGCGGATCGCGCCCGATCGCGACCTGTGGCGAGTCGAGGCGATCTACGCGCTGCGCACCCAGGGGGCGGTGACGTTCGCGGACCTGATGATCCGGCGGCTGTTCCATTCGCTCGGCCCGAGTATCGACGAAGCGTCGCTGCGCGAGATGCACGAGCTGTATCTCCGTGAGCGCACGGTCGAGATCGATCGCGATTTCGACGAAGATCGGGAGCTCCTGTTCGACGAACTCGCGCGGCTGAGTGGCCGTTCGACGCCGTCGTCCACGAGATGATCGACCACGCGCCCGACTTTCCTCCGCACGCCGAGTGGCTCAACACGACCTATCCGTTGAGTCTCGAGGCGGAGCTGTGCGGCCAGGTCGTGCTGATCGTGTTCTGGTCGGCGAGCTGCATCCATTCGACGCACGTACTGCAGTCCGTCGACGAGCTGTTGCCGCGGTTCGAAGGTCGACCGTTCGCGGCGGTCGCCGTGCACACGCCGCGCAACGACGCGGAGAGTGACACCGGATTCGTCGGCCGCGCGATCGATAAGGCCGGGCTCAAGATCCCCGTTCTCGTCGACAACGACGCGGCGACGTGGGACGCCTACGGCTGCACCGCGTGGCCGACGATCGCGGTCCTCGACTCGGGGTCGTGTCTGCGCTTCGTCGGTGCCGGTGAGGCCGATGCCGAACGACTCGGAGAAGCGATCGAGGCGCTCGTCGACGAGGCGGAGCAGGACGGTCATTTCGGGAGTGGCGTCCTGCACGATCCAATGCCGCTCGACGACGGCCGGTCGCTCGCGTTCCCGACGAAGCTCGCGTTCGACCCGGAGTCGGGATTGCTGTGGATCGCGGACACGGGTCACCATCGACTGCTCGCGGTCGATCCCGAATCCGGCGTGATCCAGGCGACCGTCGGGAACGGCGTCCAAGGATGCGCGGACGGCGAGTTCGACGGCGTCGAGTTCTCGTCGCCGCGTGGGCTGCTCGTGCACGACGGCATGGTCTACGTCGCGGACAGCGGCAACCACTCGATCCGGTCCGTGGATATTCGTCGCGGCTACGTCACGCGCATCCTCGGGCACGGGTTCCTGCAGCACGATCGTGCGGGCGGTCGGTGCGGTCGCGCGCAGGGGATCCTCTCGCCGTGGGACCTCGCCTGGCACGACGACGGCATGCTCGTCGCGGTTGCCGGGGAGCACCAGATCTGGAAGGTCGATCCATACGACCAGCACGGCGTCGCGTTCGCGGGTGCGGGTTCGCGCGGCAGCGACGATGGCGTCGCACAAGATGCGACCATGGCCCAGCCGATGGGCGTCGCGAGCGACTTCGAGAACGCGGTGTTCGTCGACGCGGACGGCGGCGCGTTGCGCCGTCTCGACGGGGACCGCGTCGAGACGCTCGTGCAGGGTGCGCCGTTGTCCCACCCGCGCGGCGTCACGCTCGTCGACGGTGAGGTCTGGGTCGTCGATGCGCACGCCGACTTGCTCGGTCGCTTCGATCCGGATTCCGGCACGATCGAGCCGCTCGATACCGGAGATCTCCAGCTGGCCGCGCCCGAAGGACTCGCGGTGTGGGGCGATCGGATCTACGTCGCGGACACCGACAACCACCGGATCGTCGTCGTGCCGAAGGGTGGAGGGGAGTCGACCGAGCTCGAGATTCGCGAGGAACCCGGCGAGAGTGTCGACGAAGAGACGTAGCCGTGCTGCGGCGAACGGTCAGTCGATGCGCAGAGTCTCGATCGTCCTGTCGGGCTTCTGCACCGTGAAACGGGCGAGCGCCGCTGGCTCGATCGTGCCCCAGCCACTCGCATCGAGGAGCGCGGCCGGGTTCGCGGCCGAGACCGTCGCGAGGTCGATGGCGTCGACGTCTCCGAGCTTCGTGCAGAATGCGTCCGCGGCCGCGGTCATCGTGAGTGCGGAGCCCGCGAGCGTTCCGGCGTCGTCGCGTACGACGCCGTCGCGAAGAGAGACGCGGGCGCCGGCGAGTTCGTAGTCACCGTCCGGCATGCCGGCGGCCGCGACAGCGTCGGTGACGAGGATCGTGCGGCTACTGCCGAGGCAGCGATACGCGACGCGTGCGGCGATCTCGTCGAGGTGCACGCCGTCGAGGATGAGGCACGCGAAGAGCCGATCGTCGTCGAGCGCGTGTCCGACGATGCCCGGATCGCGGTGGTGGAGGGGGCTCATCGCGTTGAACAGGTGCGTCACGCTGCGCGCGCCGGCGTCGACGCAGTCGCCGAAGCCCGTCGTCGACGAAGCGTGGCCCAGCGAGACCGCGACGTCGGCGCCGCGGAGACGTTCGATCGCCTCGGGGGCACCCGGGCGCCCGGGCGCCACCGTCACGAGCGCGAGGTGTCCGCGTCCGGCTTCGACCAGAGCGTCGACACGTTCGGGCGTCGGATCGACGAACGCGTCTTCGTCGTGCGCCCCTCGCACTTCGAGGAACGGTCCTTCCGCGTGGATGCCGAGCGGCACGGCGCCATCGGTCGGTCCCGATTCGATCCAGTCCGCCACGGCCCGGATCTGGGCGCACAGGGTCTCGAACGGCGCGGTGATCAGCGTCGGCAGGAACGCGGCGGCACCGCCGACCGCGACCGCGCGGGCGACGGTGTCGAGCGCATCGGGCGTCGCCTCGTCGACGCTGCGTCCGCCGGCCCCGTTGACCTGCAGATCGATCATTCCCGGCAGCAGGAGGCCATCGACGTCGACCGTGCGATCTGCGGTCATGCGATCCGCGGTCATCGCAGAACCGATGGATTTCACCACACCGTCCTCGATCAGCACCTCGGTGCCGGCGGTGGCGAGGCCATCCGCGAGAGCGATGGCGTGGGGTCGCAGAAGAACCGTGCCCATGACGACCGACAAACTATGATCCGGGCTCGCATCCGTCGTCAACCTCGCGGGCGAAGCGTCAGCATCACACTTTGGCTCTGAACCCAGTCGAACGTCTCCGTTTTCTTCCCCTGACCGTCATCGGGGCCGCTCTCGGTATCGCCGCGGTGTGGCTCGCCAAGCTGCCGGTCGATCCCGAACCGCGGCTCTACGAAGACCTCTTCCACCTGATTCGCAGCGAAGAGGATCCATTCGAGATCACCTCGGAGAAGCGCCTGCCGCTGCTGCGTCCGCTCGGGGACTTCGATCTGGTGACCCAGATCGAGCTGCCGACCGGGTCGGAGCTCGATCTGCTGTTCCACATCGTCCACCCGGTTCGGCGGGACGGTGGCGAGATGGAGCTGTTCCACGCGCGCTTCGACGTGCTGCGGGTGTCGACGATCAAAGAGGGCGGACCGTTCCTCACGCGGGAGGAGGCACTGTTCGATCAGCCATCGCCCGGTGGCCATCTGATCTCGGCGGGACATCCGGCGACGGTCCACCTGCAGGGGCGCGGGCATCTCGTGCGCGCGAACGTCGCGGGCAAGTGGACGCCCTGGTACGAGTCCGCCGACAGCCGCGGCTCGATCATCATGATGCTGCACGGGGAAGGGACCGCGCTGGTCCGCTACCTCAACCTGCAGCCGTTGCAGCGCGAGGTCAGCAATCAGCCCTGGCTCTGGTGCGGCGCCGCCGGCGCGATCATCGGCCTGCTGATGGGGCTGTTCGGGTGCACGATGGTCGCGGGGTTGCGCGCGCTCGTGGCGTTGCCGGTCTGCGCGGCGCTCGCCGGTGTCTTCACGCTGTGGCATCTGCTTCCCGAGGTGCAGCCGTCGCTGACCGGCACGATGGCCGCGGCGCTGTCCGGGCTGCCGTTGACGGTCGCCCTCGCGTTCGGCGCGCGGCTGCGCGCGCTGGCGATCGTCTCCGTGGCCGTGCTCGCGATGTGGGAGCTCACGGTGCGCGAGGAGCACCGGCGCATGGAGCCGTTCGAGGATCCGCAGCTCTCGGCATATCTGGGCCGAAACTCGGGTGAGATGTCGTTCGACATCCTGGGTCCCGAGCTCGACGCGGATCTGGCCGTGCACAAGCCGTTCGACGTAGACCGGCGCATCGTGTTCGCCGGTGGCGGGATCTGGTACGAGTCGGGCGGCATCCGGGCGCCGGAGAAGAACATCGGGCCGCTCGCGGCCGCGCAGCTGGGTCAGAAGCTCGGCGCGAGGGTCGACGGCGTCGTGATCCCGACCCTCTACAGCTCGGCCGCGCAGCAGTACGCGATGCTCGAGCGCTTCGTGGTCGGCCCGTTCGCGCCGGACGCGGTCGTGTTCGCGATCACGGCGGACGAGCTCGACGCGACCGAGAAGTACGCGCCGCGCGACGTGTTCGAAGGGAAGGTCGAGCTGCCGACCGGGTTCGGTCTCGAACTCGTCCGACTCTGGCGGATGTCTTGGACCGAAGACGTGCCCGCCGGCTCACCGGAGATCCTGGCCGAGACGCTGGCCGAACTCGCGGACTTGTCGAAGCGTCGCGGTTTCGAGGTCGCTCTGTATCGACCGGAGACGCTGCCCGGGATTCTCAACGACGTCGTCGTCGCGGCCGCGCAGAGCCACGGTTGGCCCGTGCTCGACCGGTCGGACGGGGAGTCGTACCTTGCGACGGCCCAGCGACACGCGGACGCCCTGTTCACGCTCTTCGAGAACTGATGGCCGACCCGCGGGATCTCCGACTGCGCGGGGATCGCGTTTTGCCGGGGCGACTGCTCTCGGTCCGATTCTCGCGGTCCGGCGGACCCGGCGGGCAGAACGTCAACAAGGTCGAGACCAAGGTCGACCTGCGCCTCGACCTCGATGCGGCCGTCGAATTCCTCGGTGAGCGACCGGTCGCGCGGGTCCGGGAGAACTGGCCGACGCGCCTCGACGGCGACGGCCGCCTCCAGGTCGTGTGTGACGAGCACCGCTCGCAGGCGCGCAATATGGAGACCGCGCTCGTCCGACTCGAAGACATCCTCAACGCCGCGTTGACACCGCCGAAACGGCGCCGCAAGACCAAGCCGACGCGTGGCAGCGTCGAACGACGTCTCAAAGCCAAGCGCGTTCGAGGCGAGACGAAGAAGGGTCGCAAGCCGCCCGATCGGGACGGCTGAGAGGCTGTGAACACGGTCTGAGACGCAAGGCACGCCCAGAATTGGTCGATGGACGGCAGTATGGGGAATGCGCCGCCTGTCATCGTTCCGCAACCGATTCGGACCGAGGTCGAACGCCGTCTGCGTGACGACGACCTCGATCTGCCGGTCCTCCCGAAGGTCGCGATGGACGTCCTGCAGCTGTGTCGGTCGGCCGAGGCCGACGCGCAGAAGATCTCCGACATCCTGCATGGCGACCAGTCGATAGCCGGCAACGTGATGCGCATCGCGAACTCCCCGCTGAGTGGTGCGTCGGTCAAGATCACGTCGCTGCAGCAGGCGGTGAGTCGACTCGGCATTCGGCACATCGTCGAGCTCGTCGTCGCGATCTCGACGCAGGGCAAGATGTTCGAGGTCCCCGCCAAGTGGCAGCCGGTCGTCGGAGACGTTCGCCACGCGTCGCTGGTCACCGCGCTGTGCGCGAAGGAGGTCGCGCGCATGGGGCGGGCCAACGTCGAGACCGCGTTCCTGCAGGGTCTGCTCCACGACATGGGCAAGCCGATCCTGCTGATGTTGCTCGACGAACTCGAGGAGCGAACCGGGGCCGAGTGGGATCTCGACGAGATCTCTGCGTCGATCGAAGAACTGCACGCGTCGATCGGCGCGCGGCTGTGCGAGTCGTGGGATCTGCCCGAACCGATCGGTGCGGCCATCTCCCACCAAAACGATTGGCAGGGGCTCGACGATCCGCCGCAGGGTGCGCCGCTGATCTCGCTCGCGAGTCAGATCGCCGAGATCGCGCTCGGCGACGAGGAGCACGCCGTGTCGCCAGACGCGCTCGACGGGGACGCGCTCGAGCAACTCAACCTGTATCCCGACGAGGCCGCCGAACTCTGCGGCATGACCGATCACCTCGTCGAAGTCGCTGCGGAGCTCGGATCGTGATGGAATCGACGCACTACGATTTGATCGTCATCGGCAGCGGTCCTGCGGGGCACAAGGCCGCAATCCAGGGCGCGAAGGAAGGCAAGCGCGTGCTGCTCGTCGAGCGCGCGCGCGCGATCGGCGGCGAGTGCGTTCGCCACGGCACGATCCCGAGCAAGACGCTGCGCCAAACGGCGGTCCAACTCAGCTCGATCCGCGAGCGCCTCGACGGTCTTTCCACGGTCGAACTGTCCGACGACGTGCGGGTCGCGAGCCTCATGACGCGCCTGCGGGACGTCGTTCGATCGCACGAGGACTACCTCGCGCGTCAGCTCGACCGCAACGACATCGACCGGATGCACGGCCGGGCGAAGTTCCTGTCGCCGGACGAGGTCGAGGTGCAGTCGCCCCGCGGCGAGGCCAAGGTGCTGACCGCCGACGCGTTCGTGATCGCGGTCGGCTCGCGCCCGCGCACGCCGGACGACGTCCCGATCGACCACGAGAACTGTTTCGACAGCGACTCGTGGCTCTCGATGAACTACATGCCGACGTCGCTGATCGTGCTCGGCGGCGGCGTGATCGCGTGCGAATACGCGTCCGTGTTCGCGACGCTCGGCGTCGAGGTCACGCTGATCGACAAGTGGCCGCGGCCGCTCGGGTTCCTCGACGAGGGACTCTCCGCGCGATTCGTGAGCAGCTTCGAGGCGCTGCCGGGATGCTCGTTCCGGGGCGAACGGCAGTATCGCAACATCGAGTGGGACGGCGTCTCGAAGGTCCGCGTCGAGCTCGACAATGGGGACGTCGTCGAAGCCGACAAGCTCATGTGCGCGCTCGGCCGCGTCGCGAACGTGCAGTATCTCGACCTGGACGCCGCCGGTGTCGAAGTGAGCAACCGTGGCCACGTCGTCGTCGACGAGTTCGGCCGCACGTCGGTGCCGCACATCTACGCGGCTGGCGACGTGATCGGTCCGCCGGCGCTGGCTTCGGCGTCGATGCACCAGGGCCGCCAGGCCGTGCGTCACGCGCTCGGCCTCCCGCTCGGTTCCTCGATCGACCTGATCCCCGCGGGCATCTTCACGATCCCCGAGATCTCGACGGTCGGACTGACGGAAGCACAGGCGATCGAGCGCTTCGGCGGCGCGGTCTGCGGTGAAGCGCAGTTCGACGAGCTGGCCCGCGCGCAGATCAACGGCATCTCGAACGGCTACCTCCGCCTCGTCGCCGACGCGGAAGGCCGCAAGCTGGTCGGCGCGCAGATCTGTGGCGAAGGCGCTACCGAGCTGATCCACGTCGCGCAGATGGCGCTCGCGGGACAGATGGATGTCGACGTCTTCATCGAGTCGATCTTCAACTTCCCGACGCTGAGCGAGGCCTACCGGGTGGCAGCGATCGCGGTCGTGAAGCAGCGGGAAGCGCTGCTCGCCGGCGTCTGAGTCGCGTCCTACTCGTCGTCGCCGGCCAGCTCCAACCCCAGCCGCGCGATGGCGCGGTGCAGCAGGATTCGCGTCGCGCCCTCGGACTTGCCGAGGTGCTTCGCGATCTCGACGTGGGGCATCCCGAGTAGCCGCGACAGCGAGATCACTTCACGGTAGTCCTCGGGCAGGCGGTCGAGTGCCGCCTCGAGGCGCCCGAGCTCCTCGCGCTTGATCAGTTCGCCGCTCGGCGTCAGCAGCTCCTGCACGTGGTGGACGGCCGAGTCCCGGAGCTCCTGGTCGCGCCGCACGTCGCGACGGTCCCGCAGCCAGTACTTCTTGTGATCGCGCAAACGGTTCGTGCACGCGGTCAGCAGCCACTTCCGGAACGCCGCTTCGCCGCGGTAGTCGAATGCGTCGAGGTTCTGGATCACTTGCCGGCAGACGGACTGCACGATGTCCGAGCTCGACTCCTGCTGCGCGAGCGGGCCCATATGCAAGCGCGCGAACGCGCGGACCTGCGGCAGGTACCGCTCGAGGAGCGCTTCGAGTGCGTTGCGGTCGCCCTGCGACGCGAACTGGATGGTGTCTTGGAGGTCGCCCAATCGAAGGCCCGAGTGTACGCGAACGCGGGGTTCGCGTCGAATCGTGTGCTATCGTCGCTGCGTGCGGAGCCCCCGACGATGAGCCTGTCCCCTTCCGAACTCGAAGACGTCCTGGCGTCGATCCTCGATGCTGACGACCAGGGAGCCGCGCTGGACGAGGCCTGCGCGCGGCATCCCGAGCACGCCGATCTGTTGCGGCGGACGATCGAGGAGCTGCGGAACGTCAACCTGCTGACCGACTCGTCGGAGGCGCTCGCGCGCGAGCAGCAGACCATCGGCGGGTATCGCATCCTCGACACGATCGGTCGCGGTGGCATGGGGGTGGTCTACCGCGCGTCCGACCCGTCGATCGAACGCGAGGTCGCGCTGAAGGTGCTGCGGCCCGAGCTGCTGCACTTCGAAGACAGCCTGCAGCGCTTCCGACGCGAGATCGACGTCGTCGCGCGGCTGCGCCATCCTGGCATCGTCGGGGTGCACAGCGCCGGCGAAGACCACGGCGTGCCGTTCTTCACGATGGAACTCGTGGCCGGCACTTCCTTGTCGGAACGGATCCAGGGCGCGCGGGGGCGCACGGCGGACGCCATGAGTGGCAGCGACCTCGTAGGCTCACGAGATCGTACGGGTTCGAGCTCGATGCGGCGCGTGCACGACTCGTGGACGGAAGCGGCCGTCGACTGTATCCGCAGCGTCGCCGAGACGCTGCAGTTCGCGCACGGCCATGGCGTCTATCACCGCGACGTGAAGCCTTCGAACATCCTGATCGACGAGCACGGGCACGCGAAGGTCGTCGACTTCGGTCTCGCGCGCCTCGACGACGGGCAGCAGCTGACGCGCAGCACCGCGGTGCTCGGCTCGCTGCCGTACTTGTCACCGGAGCAGATCTCCGGTCAGCTCGAGGAGCACGGCGCGCGGCAGGACGTCTACTCGCTCGGCGTCACGCTCTACGAGTTGCTCACGCTCGTCCCGCCGTTCCTCGGCGCGACGGGGGAGGAGACGCGGCGCCGCATCGCGAACGCCGACTGCGAACGCCCGAGTCGACTCAACCGTTCGATCGGCCGCGATCTGGAGACCGTGGTCCGCACGGCGATGGAGCCGGATCCGGAACGCCGCTACGCGAGCTGTGCGGCGTTCGCGGCCGACCTCGAGAACGTCCTCGCGCGTCGTCCGATCCTCGCACGGCCCGCGGGTCCGGCGCTGCGCACGTGGCGCTGGGCGCAGCGGCACCCGACCGCGACGGTCGCGATCGCACTCGGCTTCTTGCTGCTCGTTGTGGTCCCGATCATGTTTGGCGTCTACCACATGAAGCGCGCCGACGAAGCGGCCGAACGGGAGGCCCAGCTCGCGAAGCGCACGGACGAGTTCAAGATGCTCAAGAACGTCGTGCTCTTGCGCGTCGCCGAGCAGGCCGAGGCCGAGCTCTACCCGGCGTGGCCCGAGCGCGTGGACGCGATGCAGGCGTGGCTCGACGAGTCCTGGGCCGAGATTGCGGAGACGCGCGATCGCGTGACGGCGACGCTCGACGCGCTGCGTGCGCGAGCGCTCGACGCGGAGGCCACCGAACTCGAGTTTGCCGCGACCGAAGACCGCTTCTTGTGGGAGACGCTGTCCGAGGTTGACGCGGACATCGCGCGTTTCGAAGACGAGCTCGTCGAGCCCGTGCGCGAACGGATCGAGTGGGCGGGCCGCGTCGACGAGCTCACGATCAGTCACCCCAACACGCGCGTCAGCTGGGTCGATGCCGCGGCGGCGATTCGCCACGCCGACGGCAGCTACACGAGTGCGCTGTATCGCGGCGACGAGCCGTTCGAGCTCGAGCCGCAGCGAGGGCTCGTCCCGCTCGGCGTCAATCCGCGCACCAAGCTGTGGGAGTTCTACCACCTGCGCTCGGCCGAGGATCCGCTGACGCTGCCGGTGCACGATCCGGAGACCGGCTGGATCGACGTGGAGGAAGGCACGGGGATCGTGTTCGTGCTCGTCCCGGGCGGCACGGGTTGGATGGGGGCGCAGAGTGACGATCCGGACGGGCGTCACTACGACCCGCTCGCGCGGAGTGCGGAAGGCCCGCCGAACGAGTTCTCCCTCGACCCGTACTTCCTCGCGCGACACGAGATCACCCAAGGGCAGTGGACTCGGCTGTCCGGAGGCAGCAACCCGAGTGGCTACAAGCCGCCGTTTCGGCCGTCCGGCGGCGAGCCGGTGGACCTGACGCACCCCGTCGAGAACTCCGATTGGGCGACCGCCAGTGGGCTGTGCGAGCGCCACGGTCTGATCCTTCCGACCGAGGCGCAGTGGGAGTTCGCGTGTCGCGCGGGCAGTGACACGCCGTGGTGGACCGGGCGGGACCGGGAGACACTGCGCGGCGCGATCAACATCGCCGACGCCACCGCCGCGCGCGCGCGAACCCGCTGGCCGGCGTGCGCGGACTGGCCGGATCTCGAGGATGGCTTCACGATCCACGCGCCGGTCGACACGAAGCGCGCCAACCCGTGGGGCTTCCACCACATGGCCGGCAACATCAACGAGTGGTGCCTCGACGTCGCCGCGAAGTACGGCAAAGGCACCGAGCCGGGCACCGGACTGCGACGCGTCCGAGACGACCAGGGCGGACGCATGCAGCGCGGCGGAGCCTACGACTCCACCGCGGCTTGGATCCGCTCGGCGTCGCGCAACCTGATGCCGCGCGAGTCGCGGCACGGCTCCTCGGGCGTGCGGCCCGCGCGTCGACTGCAGTGACGTTCAGTCGCCGGCCGTCTGGTCGGCGTCCGTCTCCGGTCCGGCTTCCGGCTTGAACACGAACGCCAGAACGACGTTCTCGGTGTCCATCACCGGGAGTCCACCCAGCACTGCGGCTTGGCCGTCGGCGATCGGTGTCGTTACCCGGAGGCGGTCGTTGACGAAGACGGGCAGCTGGAAGGTGACCGGTGCGCCCGGCCCCGCCACCGAGATGCGCGGCATCGGCTTGCGCAACCGAGCGATCGTCATCTCGGTCGCGACCGCGGCGCCGTTCGCCGCGGTCTCGAGCTTGACCTGCACGCCGTCGTTGGCGACCTCGACGCGAGGGTCGGCCAGATAGGCGTCGCGCGCGCTCTCGAGGTCGAAGCCCGCGACGTACGCGGTTTGGTTGATCACGTACATTTGACTCGTCTTGCCCGCGACGAGTTCGATCGGTGCCTCGTGAAGCGGATCCGCGAGGCCGAGCTCCTCGAGTCGGTCGAGTGCCGACCGCGCCGCGCTGCGATCGACTTGCAGCGCAGCCGGGCCGAGCGACGGCAGTCCGAGCACGCTGCGTGCGGCGTCGCGATCGACGGTGTAGACGGTCACGGAGTACTGGAAGCCTTCGCCTTCCGGCTGCACCGAGATGTCGGCCGGTGGCGTGATCCAGCTCTCGGACGACACCGTGCCGGTGTATTCGACATCGAGCTCGGGGCCGCGGACCGGGTCGGGGAGGGAGACGGACTGGCACGCGGTCGTGAGGACGAGGAGCGCGAGCGCAGAGGTGCGAAGTGCGATTCGCATGGCGTTTTCTCCGGGAGAGGGGTTCGGAGTTCCGGGGGCGGTCGAATGGTATCAGGTCGCTCTGGTCGCGAGGCGCCTCGACCCGATAACTTCACCATGGCCATGCGAGCGACTCTCGGTCTCTGCTTGTTCCTCTCCGCCGCCACCTCCTGCGAGAGCTGGCGTGAGCACGCCGTGCGGCCCACGCCGCAGCGCCCGACGGTGTCCTCCAACACGGTCACGACCGGCGAGCACACGCTCGAGCTCGAGGGTGGCGTCGCCGCTGACTTCGACGGCAACCTCGACACGCCGTTGCTCCTGAAGTGGGGCATCGCGGAGAACGCCGAGCTGTTCGTCGGCTGGTCGCCGCTGGTCACGGTCGAGCGCGACGCCGAGAACGGGTTCGGCTTCGGAAACCTCGCACTCGGGACGCGGGTGCGCGTGCTCGACGAGACCGACACGACGCCGGCCGCAGCCGTGCAGCTGTACACCAAGTTGCCGACGGCCACCGAGGGCGAGGGCATCGGCACTGACGAGGTCGACTTCCGCATCGCGGGCATCGCGGACAAGCAGCTCGGCGACTTCTCGACGACCGGCTACTACGAGCTCGGCGTGCTGGGCAATCCGGTGGGCACCGGCACCGATCTCGAGCACGTGCTCGCGCTCGCGGTCTCGACGCCGATCAACGAGCGATGGAACGCGTTCGGGGAGCTGAGCTTCCGCAACCAGGTCGAGGGCGACACCGACGTCGGGCTCGCGATTGCCGGCTTGGCGTACCTCGCGCACCCGCACTCGATCTTCGACATGGGCCTTGCGATCGGACTCAACGACGACGCGCCGGACGTGCAGCTGCTCGTCGGCTACACCCACAACTTCGGTGGGGCGGCACCCCGCGGACCTCGCCGCCGGAACTGAGCTCCGATCCCGGTGCCATCGGCGGGTCCGCACCCGGGTCGAGGCATCTTCATGGAATGTCGATCTCTGCGGAGAGATGACGTTCTCAGGGGACCTCCGCGGAATCAGTCTCGCCGACGTATTCCAGAACGTCGCGAGCAATCGTTCGAGTGGCTGGATGACGGTCGAGTGGCGCCAGCGCTCGTGCCACGTCCGGTTCGCGGACGGCGCCGTCAACGGGTTCTCGCTCGAGGGTGGCGACGCGTTGGTCACGCCCGAGTTCCTCGTGCAGCGTGGCTACGTCGCCGCCGAGGACATGCAGCGGCTCGTCAAGAAGCACAGGCGCTCGCGCAAGACCGTGTGCCAGCTCGCGGTCGCGGCGAAGCTGCTCGGCATCGAGAACGTCGTCCACGCGGCGATCACGCGTATCGAGGAGCACGTCTTCGATCTCATGCTGCTGCGTGAGGCGACGTTCCAGTTCCACGAAGGCGTTCCGCCGACCGGCTTGTTCGATCCGGACCAGCATGAGCAGAGCATCCGGCTCGAAGTCGGGCCGCTGCTGATGGAGGGCGCGCGCCGCCGCGACGAGTGGGAGAACATCCGCCGCCTCGTCGGCACGGAGCACGACCTCGTCGTGCTGCTCGAAGGCTGGGAAGACGTCGAGCTCGAAGCACTCGCGGCCGAGGTCGCGCCGCTGCTCGACGGCCGAACCGACGCGCGCGCGATGCTGCAGCTCGTCGCCGCCTCGCGCTTCGAGATCATGAAGGCGATGGCCGAGCTCGTGCAGCTCGGCGTGGCTCGTCTGGCCGGGGCGGACGAAATCGAAGTCTTCGCCGACGAAGCGCGAGAAGAAGGTGACGTCGAAGAGTGCGTGCGCCTCCTGCAGCAAGCGCTCACCCACGAGCGCAGCAACGCGGACCTGCGGCAGAAGCTCATCGACGCGCTCGTCGAGCTCGACCGACCCAAGGACGCGGCCGCGGAGCTCGCCAAGATCGCGCATCACGTCGCGGCCGCCGGTCGGGTCAACGACGCGCTCGCCATGTACGCGCGTGCGTTCGAGCTGGATCCCGAGGACGTCCCGCTGCTCGAACAGCGCGTCGAGCTGCTCAAGACCACGCCGGACAGCGCGGCGCTCGTCGTGGGCGTGCGCGAGCTGACCCGCGTCTACCTCGACATCGGAGCGGCCGATCGTGCTCGCACCGCGCTGCGCGACGCGCTGACCGTGAAGGCGCTCAAGGGCGACGAGTCGCTGCTCGAACTGCTGGCCGCGGTGGAGTCCTCCCTCGGCCACTGGGCGGAGTCGGCGCGGATCTACCGCCAGCTCGGCGAGGCGTGTCTGTCGACGGACGAAGCGCGAGGGCTCGAGTTCATGCGCACCGCGCTCGAGCAGACCCCGGACGACTCCGCTCTGGCCGCGCGAATCTCGGACGTCGAGAGTGGTCGTGCGGACCGTCGTTCGAAGACGCGCCGCCGGGTGTCGGCGATCGGCGGGACTGCAGCTGCGGTGCTCGCGATCCTGATGATGGGGATCGCCGACTTCCGCGCGGCGCGCCGCGTCATGGACGCGTTCGACGGCGCGCTTTCGATCGATCAGGATCGAGACGCGATCGAGAGCCTCGAACTGCTCGACTCCGTGCGGCACGACGCGATGTGGTCGCCGACGAAGAGTCGCGCGATCGCGCTGTTCGAACGCCTCGCGGATCGACAGCTCGCGGCTGTCGACGCGTGGATCTCCAACGGAGACTACGCGCGCGCCCGCGACGTGCTCGAGAAGCTCGAGCAGCGCATCACGCGTGAGGACGTCGTCGAGACCTGTCGACAGCTGCTCGGTCGCATCGATGCCGAGGAGCGCGCCGCGGCGACGCTGCAGCGCGCCGACCGCCAGGGCAATCCGGCGACCGAAGACCTCGAGCAGCTCGCGAGTCTGACCGACCTGCGCTACCTCGAGTTCCACCTCTCGCATTTGCCGCGGATCGAGAACGGGTCTGCAGCCCGCGCCGTGCTGCGTGCGCTCGTCGTGATCGACAACCCGCGCGCGATTCCGCACGTGGCGCGGATGTTCTTGACCGAGCAGGACGACGCGACGCTCACCTTGATGCGCGAGATGTTCGCGAAGGCCAAGCGGTTCGGCGAGGCCGACCGCGAGTCCTGGCGCGGGCTGCGCGAAGAACTCGACGCGGCCGCGCTCGTCGCCGAGACGGCGGGGCGCGCGCATCACCTACTCGAGCTGCTGTTCTGATCCGGAGTTCGCCATGTCGCAGATCATCGATTCCTCCGTCGACTCCGGGCACTCGCTGCCGAACGGCGTCGAGTTGCGCGGTGCGATGTTCGAAGGCGCGGGTGAGGTCCTGACCCACGAGGCGCTCGCATTCGTCGCGGAGCTCGAGCGGACGTTTCGCGCGACGCGTCAGCGCTTGCTGCAGAAGCGCGGGGAGCGACAGAGCGAACTCGATCGCGGTATCTGGCCGGACTTCTTGCCGGAGACGGCGGACGTTCGCGCCGGCGATTGGCGCGTCGCGCCGACCCCCGCGGATCTGCAGTGCCGCAAGGTCGAGATCACCGGACCCGTCGACCGCAAGATGATCATCAACGCGCTGAACTCCGGCGCCGACGTGTTCATGGCGGACTTCGAAGACTCGAGTTCGCCGACTTGGCCCAACATGGTCGATGGGCAGATCAACCTGCGCGACGCGGTGCGGGGGACGATCGAGTTCACGAACACGGCGGGCAAGCACTACGCGCTGGGCGAAGACCCGGCGACGCTGTTCGTGCGCCCGCGCGGCTGGCACCTCGATGAGCGACACGTCCTCGTCGACGGCGCGCCGATGTCGGGGTCGCTGTTCGACTTCGGCCTGTTCTTCTTCCACAACGCACGCGAGCTGCTCGAACGCGGCACCGGACCGTACTTCTACCTGCCGAAGCTCGAGAGCCATCTCGAGGCGCGGCTGTGGAACGACGTGTTCGTGCTCGCGCAGCAGCAGCTGGGGATTCCGGCCGGATCGATCCGGGCGACGGTGTTGATCGAGACGATCCTCGCGGCGTTCGAGATGGACGAGATCCTCTACGAGCTTCGCGACCACTCGGTCGGGCTCAACTGCGGCCGCTGGGACTACATCTTCAGCTTCATCAAGCGATTCCGTGCGCACGCCGACTTCGTCGTCCCGGACCGCGCGACGGTCGGGATGGATCGGCACTTCCTGCGTTCGTACAGCCGGCTGCTGATCCAGACGTGCCACAAGCGGGGAGCGCACGCGATGGGGGGCATGGCCGCGCAGATCCCGATCAAGAACGATGCGGAGGCGAACGACGCCGCACTCGCGAAGGTGCACGCCGACAAGAAGCGCGAGGCCAGCGATGGCCACGACGGCACCTGGGTCGCGCACCCGGGCCTCGTCCGGATCGCGCGCGAGGAGTTCGCGGCGGTCGACGGGCCGAACCAGATCGACCGCCCGTGCGAGGTCGACGTCACCGCGAGCGACCTCCTCGCGGTTCCGGCGGGCGACATCACCGAACAAGGCCTGCGACAGAACCTGCGTGTCGGGGTGCTCTACGTCGAAGCGTGGTTGCGCGGCCACGGATGCGTCCCGCTCTATCACCTGATGGAGGACGCCGCGACCGCCGAGATCTCGCGGACCCAAGTCTGGCAGTGGCTGCGTCACGGCGCCCGCATGTCGGACGGCCGCACCGTCGACGCCGAGACCGTGCGCGGCGTGTTGGGCGAAGAGCTCGACGCGATTCGCGCGGAGGTCGGTGACGACACGTTCGCGCGAGGCCGCTTCGACCTCGCGCGCGAGCTGTTCGTCGAACTGCTCTTCGCCGACGAGCTGCCCGAGTTCTTGACCATTCGAGCTTACGACCACATCTGAGAGCGCACCGATGACCGACTTTCTCTCCTACGATTCGTCCGCGAGCCCGGCCTCGGCCCACCGCTGGGACGGTATCCAGCGCGACTACACCCCGGAGGACGTCGCCAGGCTCCGCGGCTCGGTGCGCGTTCGCCATACGCTCGCGGAGCTCGGTTCGCAGCGGCTGTGGGATCTGCTCCACACTCAGGACTACGTGCATGCGCTCGGCGCGCTGACCGGCAACCAGGCCGTGCAGCAGGTCAAGGCGGGGCTCAAGGCGATTTACCTCAGCGGTTGGCAGGTCGCGGCCGACGCCAACCTGGCCGGGCACATGTATCCCGACCAGAGCCTGTACCCGTCGAACTCGGTGCCGCACGTCGTGCAGCGCATCAATCAGGCGCTGCAGCGCGCCGACCAGATCGCGCACCTCGAAGGCGGCGACGACACGCACTGGTTCGCGCCGATCATGGCCGATGCGGAAGCGGGCTTCGGCGGCCCGCTCAACGCGTTCGAGCTCATGAAGTCGATGATCCAAGCCGGCGCGTCGGGCGTGCACTTCGAAGATCAGCTCGCGTCCGAGAAGAAGTGCGGCCACCTCGGCGGCAAGGTGCTCGTGCCGACGCAGACGTTCGTGCGCACGCTGAACGCCGCGCGCCTCGCGGCCGACGTGCTCGAAGTGCCGACGATCCTCGTCGCGCGCACCGACGCCGACGCGGCGGCTCTGATCACTGCCGACGTCGACGAACGCGACCACAAGTTCTTGACCGGCGAGCGCACGCCGGAAGGCTTCTTCCGCACGAAGCCCGGCATCGAGCAGGCGATCAGCCGAGGCCTGTCGTACGCTCCGTACGCCGACCTCGTCTGGTGCGAGACGTCGACGCCCGACCTCGGTCAGGCCAAGATGTTCGCCGAGGCGATCCGCGCGAAGTTCCCGAACAAGCTGCTCGCCTACAACTGCTCGCCGTCATTCAACTGGAAGGCGAAGCTCGACGACTCGACGATCGAGCGCTTCCAGCGGGAGCTCGGCGCGATGGGCTACAAGTTCCAGTTCGTCACGCTGGCCGGGTTCCACGCGCTGAACAACAGCATGTTCGAGCTCGCGACCGACTACTGCGACCGCGGCATGAGCGCCTACTCGGAGCTGCAGCAGCGTGAGTTCGCGAACGAGGCGAACGGCTACACCGCGACGAAGCACCAGCGCGAAGTCGGCACCGGCTACTTCGACGCGGTCACGAACGCGGTGTCGAAGGGCGAGTCATCCACGACGGCTCTGGACGGTTCGACGGAGACCGACCAGTTCTACGGCGGCGCCGACCAGAAGAGCGCCTGATCGGCGCGCGGCTTCGTTCAGAAGCCGTACAAGGCGCCGACCGCGGTTCCGCGCACGACCGACTCGATGCGCTGCACGTCCGTCGCGGACAGCTCGGCCTGCCACTTCTTCGCGGAGTGCATCGGGTTCTTGAATACGCTGTAGAACGAGCTGTGCTCGATCGCCGTGCTCCTGCGGATGAAGTCCGCGGTCTGGTCGTGCCAGGACAGGTCCGCGAAATCGAACAGGCTCCGCGCGACGCTCGCCGGCTCTGCGCACAGATCCTCGAACCGGACGGTCATTACGTTCGGCAGCGAGTCCGTCGTCGCCACGATCTCGTGAGTGCCGGCGACCCAGCGCCAGGCGAGCTTTTCGGACGGCGCCATCGCGTCGAAGTCGGCCGCGGTCAGGCGCCGTTCCCGCGCGGACTCCGATCGCAGGCACACGCCGACGAGGCCCGGATCCTCACTCGGGGAACTGAGGAACTTTGCCGCACGGGTGCCGCGCAACACGGAGCCGACGTACCCGCACGGGTGACGCAGGATCGAGATGGAGCGTGACTGCGGCAACAGGCGTGCGAGAGTGCCGAGGATCGGCGTGCAGCTCACCGACTTCCACACCGGCCGAACGTGCACCATGCGGTGCATCGCGATGCCGTCCGGGATGTCCTCGGGTTCGCGTCCGAGACGGGTGGCAAGCCGTGCGGTGTGGAGCTGCAGCCAGCGGCGCACCCACGCGACGCGCGGGTAGTGGCATTTTCGAAACCACGGGGCCTTGAGCACGCTTCGCGGTTTCGTGGACCCGAGCGCGGCGTCGGCGAAATCAAACACAGCTTCCGCGTAGCGCGAGTCATAGCTCACGGGGAGGCGGGGACGGACGAACTTCTCGTACATCAGCGCGTCCGGCTCGTGTCTGTAGAGCGTGCGTGGGTGGCTGTCGAAGATCTTGCCGAGCCACGTCGTCCCCGATCGTGGCAGTCCCATCAGCATGATGAAGCGTCGCGCGCACAGCCGATTCGGATCGGGACGAAACTCACCCGACGACGGGTTGGCCGTGGGCGGACGGAACCGAAGGAGTTCCCCCTTCGGCAGCGGGAGGTTGCGCTCCGGTAGACCCTCGGGACGTCGCATGGCGCGAATTCTGCGGAGAGCGCATCAAGGCAAGGCCTAGGCGAGATGAGGGTCTGGCGCGGACTCCGTGAACGAAGCTTCCTGAGACCTTGAGCGCACCTTCACTCGGATTGTCGATGGTTCTCGCGGTTCGAGAACACAGACATGAAGAACGACTCTCCGTTTCGCATTGGTTCTGGTCGCTGGCAACGCGCGCTGTCGCCGATCACACGGCTCGCGGAAGTCTTGCTCGGGCTCAAGCAGCTCGACGCGAAGTACGACTCCCTGGGTCATCTCACGGACGTCGACGAATTCCTGGATCGGGCGCTCGAGATGCTCGGAGTGGAGCTCGACATGCCGGGTGGCGAACTCGAAAGGGTGCCGGCATCCGGTCCGACGATCGTCGTGGCGAATCACCCGTTCGGCGGCATCGACGGCATGCTGCTGACTTCACTCCTGCGTCGGGTGCGCCCCGACGTGCGCGTGCTCGCGAACCAGGTTCTCGCGCGCATCGAGCCACTGCGCGAGTCGATCATCGGCGTCGATCCCTTCGACAACCCCACGTCGCTCGGTTCAAACGCCCGTTCGATGCGAGAGGCGCTGCGGTGGGTTCGCGGCGGCGGCTTGCTGCTCGTGTTTCCGGCCGGCGAAGTCGCGCACCGACGCTGGCGCAGGCTGTCGGTGTCCGACCCGGAGTGGCAGTCGCACATCGCGCGGCTCGTGCAGCGCACCGGCGCGAGCGTGACTCCGATCTTCGTCGGTGGTCACAACAGTGCGGCGTTCCAGCTCGCGGGTCTGCTACACCCGCGACTGCGCACGCTGATGCTGCCGCGGGAACTCTTGTCGGGCTCGCGGCGCGTACCCGTGCGCGTGGGGCATGTGATCACTCCGAATCGGCTCGCTTGGCAGGACGATCCTCGGGAGCTGACCGACTACCTGCGCTTGCGCACGGAGATCCTCTCGAGGCGCGTCGATCGCAAGGTCGCGTCGCGAGTCGAGCGGGTCCTGGAGCCGCTGGCGGGGCCGATCCCGCGGCACGCGTTGACTCGCGAGATCGCGGCTCTTCCCCCGGCGAGTCTTCTCGTGGAGTCGCGCAAGTGTCGGGTCCACCTGGTGACAGCGGAGCAGGCGCCGCACGCGCTGCTGGAGATCGGTCGGCTCCGGGAGGAGGCGTTCCGGGCCGTCGGCGAAGGCACGGGACGCGCGCGCGACATCGACGCGTTCGACAACACCTACCACCACCTGATCGCCTGGGATCCCGTCGGGGAGCGCATCCTCGGCGCATACCGACTCGGCCTCACGGACCGCATCGCCGGAGGCGAGGGCGCCGGACTCTACTCGAGCACGCTGTTCCGTTTCGGCCCCGACTTCCTCCGGCGCGTGATGCCGGGCATCGAGCTCGGTCGATCGTTCGTGCGTATCGAATGCCAGCGGGACTCCCTGACACTACTGATGCTGTGGCGGGGGATCGGTGCGTTCGTTGCTGCCAACCCGCAGTACCACATGCTTTTCGGCCCGGTCAGCATCAGCGCCGAGTACGACCCGACGTCGCTCGCCCTGATGGTCGACCACCTGCGCGAGTGCGAAGGGTTGCCGGACATCGCCCGCGACGTGCGGCCGCGAAACCCTGTTTCTGCCCGGCGGCTTCGACGCGGCAGCTTCGCCTGGTCGCCGGGGATGCTGACCGACCTCGACCAAGTGTCCGCGATGATTTCGGAGATCGAACGCGATCACAAAGGCGTGCCGGTCTTGCTGCGGGAGTACCTCAAGCTCGGTGGCAAGATCCTCGCGTTCAACGTCGACCCGGACTTCGCCGACGCGATCGACGGCCTCGTCCTCGTCGATCTGCGGGATACGCCCATCAGATTGCTAAACCGCTACTTGGGCGAAGAGGCGGCTTCTCGTCTGCTGGATGCAGGGCGAAGCAAGCAGAATCTCGAGCTGTCCGCGTGGTCGTCCGAGTAGTATGAGGCCCCAGTAAAGAAGTCTTTATATAGGCGCTCCCACCTTTTCGACGATGACTGGATCTCCATGCTCGTGAGTCCTGCCGACGGGCAGGCATCACCATGGACGATCCTTCCGCTTCCGATTCATCGTCATCGCCCGGCCGCAGCGAACCGACCGAACCGCGGCCAATCCACGTGATGTCCGAGACCGCACAGCTCTACTTCAACCGCGAGCTGAGTCTCCTCGAGTTCAACCGACGTGTGCTCGAGCTGTCGCGCGATCCGGACGTTCCGCTACTCGAGCGCCTTCGGTTCCTGTCGATCTCGACGTCGAACCTCGACGAGTTCTTCGAGATCCGCGTCTCGGGTCTGAAGCAGCAGATCGCCTACGACGTCGGCTTGTCCAAGCCGGATCGGCTTCGGCCGGAAAAGGTGTTCGCGCTCGTCGCCGAGTACGCGCACGAACTCGTCGCGGCGCAGTACGGCGTGCTCGAGAACGAGATTCTTCCGGCGCTCGAGCAGGAGGGCATCCACCTCAGCGATGCCAGTGAGTGGACGCCCGAGCAGGCCGCGTGGGCCAAGGACTACTTCGAGAGCAAAGTGCGCCCGGTCCTCACTCCGATCGGGCTGGATCCTGCGCACCCGTTCCCGCGGACGATCAACAAGAGCCTCAACTTCGTCGTCTCGCTCAAGGGCAAGGATGCCTTCGGTCGGACGAGCCGCGTCGCGGTCGTGCAGGCGCCGCGCATCCTGCCACGCCTGATCGAGGTGCCCGTCAAGATTGCGAGCGCGCGCCACGATTTCGTGCTGCTGTCGTCGATCATCCACGCGCACGTCGCGGAGCTGTTCCCGGGTATGAAGGTCCGTGGCTGCTACCAGTTCCGCGTCACTCGCAACAGCGACCTGTGGGTCGACGAGGAAGAGGTCGAAGACCTGATGAAGGCGCTCGAGGGCAAGCTGCTCGCGCGTCCGTACGCCGCGCCGGTTCGCCTCGAGTGCGACCACGAGTGCCCGGAAGACGTCGAACGGTTCTTGCTCGATCAGTTCGAGCTCGGTCCGGACGATTCGTATCGCGTTTCCGGGCCGGTCAACCTCAACCGACTGCAGTCGCTCTACGACCTCGTCGACGATCCGCGCCTCAAGTTCCCGCCGTTCGTGCCCTCGGTGCCGACTGAGCTCACCGGCGACCTGGGCATCTTCGACGCGATCAAGCGCGGGGACATGCTGTTGCATCACCCGTACCAGTCGATATTGCCCGTCGTCGAGCTGCTGCGGGAGGCGTCGCAAGATCCGGACGTGCTCGCGATCAAGCAGACCGTGTACCGAACCGGGACCGAGTCGCCGCTCGCGGACGCGCTGATCGAAGCCGCGCGGGCCGGCAAGGAAGTGACCGCGGTCGTCGAGTTGCGTGCGCGCTTCGACGAGGCCAACAACATCGACCTCGCGACGCGCCTGCAGGAAGCGGGCGCCAAAGTCGTGTACGGCATTGTCGGCTACAAGGCGCACTCCAAGATGCTGCTCGTCGTGCGGCAGGAGGGCGACAAGCTGCGTCGCTACTGCCACCTCGGCACCGGCAACTACCACACCGGCACGAGTCGGGCCTACACCGACTTCGGTATCCTCACATGCGATCCCGAAGTGGGGCAGGACGTGCACGACCTGTTTCAGCAGCTCACGGGTCTGGGCAAGGTGTCGCGCGCGCGCCGCTTGCTGCAGTCGCCCTTTACGCTGCACCCCGCGATGATCGAGCGCATTCGCGCGGAGACCGAGGCGGCCAAGGCGGGACGCAAGTCCCGCATCATCATCAAGATGAACGCCCTCATCGAAGAGCAGGTCATCCAGGCGATGTACGAAGCGTCGAATGCCGGCGTGCAGATCGACCTGATCGTGCGCGGCATTTGCTGTCTGCGACCGGGCGTGCCGGGCTTGTCGGAGAACATCCGCGTGCGCTCGGTGCTCGGGCGCTTCCTCGAGCACAGCCGCATCTTCTACTTCTATGCGGACGGCAAGGAGGTCGTGTACTGCTCGAGTGCGGACTGGATGCCGCGCAACTTCTTCCGCCGCGTCGAGACGTGCTTCCCGGTCACGGACCGCAAGCTGCGTCGGCGTGTGATCGAAGAGGGCCTCGAGCCGTATCTGGAAGACGACACGCGCACCTGGGAGCTGCGCGCGGACGGAGTCTACGAGCGCGTCCGGTCGACCGGTCGACTGCCGATGAACGCGCAACAGACCTTGCTCGCGCGCTTGTCCGAGGATCCGGGCTCACCGCCGCCCGATGACGAGATGACGCCGTTCCGCGGGTCGCAGTCGCTGTCGAAGCACGATGACGACGGGCAGCGCACCGCGTGACGCGGCTTCGTGGTCCCGACGCTCAGTTGCTCCAGTCGAACTCGAACTCGAGCTCCAAGCCGGCGCTCGCGAGGTAGCGCACTTCGCTGTTGAGGTCCTCGGTCATCAGCGCGGCTTCGCGATCGGCGGGGAGGGATACCCCCAGGTAGTTGCCGTCGCCGCGAATCTGGCCGTTCGTCCCGCCGTCGGCGCGACTGCGGTTCAGGATGACGGCGAGACGGAGCAGGCAGCACAGTCGGAGGAGCTGTCTCCGGGAGACGGTCGGGTGCGCCGGAAACTCTGCGGACGCCAGCTTGCGACGGTGGTGCCGAATGAGCGCCGCGACACAGCTGCGGTCGTACGAAGTCAGCCCGGTCACCGCGCTGTTGAGAACGAGGTATTCGCCGTGACGGTGATAGGCCGTGTGCGACAGGCACAGCCCGATCTCGTGCAGGCGAGACGCGCACGTCAACAGGCGGCGTGCGTCCGCGGACTCGAGTCCCCAGGCCTCGGCGACGTGCGTGCGCAGCGCCTCGGCCGTGGCCGCGACGCGGTCGGCTTGCGCGACGTCGATCCCGAAGCGCGAGATCAGCTGGCGCACGGAGTGTTCGACCGCACACTCGCGATGATCGCGATCGGCCAGGTCGTGGATCAGTCCCTCGCGTAGGCCGGTTGGCAGCGCGCGCATCGACTCGATGTCGAAGGCGTCGAACGCCGCGATGAGCACGGCGATGCCTCCCGGCAGCACCGCGAGGCGCTCTTCGCTGACGCCGTCCAGTCCGACCTGCAGGACGTGACCCGCGTTCGCGAATCGCTTGCGCAACGTCCGCAGCGCGCGTCGCCGGATCTCGTGGGAACCGAGTCGCTCCGCGTGCAGGATGCGCTGGATCGCGTTGATCGTTCCGGCAGTCCCGATCGCCTGCGGGAAGCCGTCCTCTCCGGGGTCGAAGGCCTCCGCGTGCTCGCGGAGCGCATCGCGCGCCCACTCGATCGCCGCCTCGAAGCGACGCTTCGAGCACGTGCCGCGCGGGAAGAATCGTTCTGTCCCGCTCACGCAACCGATGCCGACGCTCGCGGCGCGCACGACGGAGCCCTCGCGATCGTGCACGAACTCGGTGCTGCCGCCGCCGATGTCGAGGACGAAGCGCTCGCTGTGATCGTTGGCGGTGCACGCGGCGACCGCGCGGTTGATCAGTCGCGCCTCCTCGACGCCGTCGATGACTTCGATCGGATGCCCGAGAGCAGTGGCACCCTCTTCGAGAAACTCGGCATCGTTGGCCCGCCGAAGGGCGTGGGTGCCGACGGCGCGAATGTCGTCGCGCTCGAACTCCCGGAGCCGGTCGCCGAAGCGACGCAGGCAGCGCAGCGCGATCCGGCGCGTCTCGCCGCGGATCCGGCCGTCGTCGTCGAGAGCCGGTTCGAGGCGGATCCGCTCGCGAATACGGTCGACGATGCGTGCGCCGCGATCGTCGATGCGGACCACGACGAGGTAGAAGCTGTTGGAGCCGAGTTCGACAGCCGCCACGGTTCGCGCCGCCCGACGCGTGTCCCGGACCGGTGCGACCACTACCGGCGACTCCAACTCGATGTAGGCGAAGGCTTTCGCGCCATATCCAGGGTGAGTGGGCTCGGCGGTGGCCGAGTCCTGACCTTGCAAAAGCTAGCGACCGGTCGCGCACGGTCAACCGTGTGTTCCGGCGACCCTACCGTTCACGGATTCTTTAATTTGCCCTCACGGAAGTCTTCGCGATCGGTTTCTAGCCTCCCCGCCTTCGACCCGGGCGACTCCTGTGTTTCGACCCGGGCCTCCCGTTCCCGACCGATCGATCATGGCCCTTTCCGTCACCACCGTCCTCGCTCGCGCGTCTTTGGGCGTTCTCGCCTGCGCGTTCTTCTGCGGCTGCACGAGTGAGTCGACGGTCGGCAACGACCGCCAGCGGATCGGAGACACGGCCCTCGCGGAAGGCGTGCAGGGTTCGTGGGTGTTGTCGACGACCGTGACCGAGTCCGACTGCGAAACGGAAGGCGCGACGGCGCTCGCGAACCTGCAGGTCCAGAGTGAAGGCGAGCTTGGAGTCTCGCTCCTCGACTCGGACGGCTCGTTCTCGGGGCGCATCGAAGAAGCGCAGATCAAGTCCGAGCGCACGACGGGCTCCGGCGAGCAGCAGACCTACCAGCTCGGCATCGTGGGGCCGCTCAAGATGGTCGGCACGAAGACCGTCGTGGACGCCGCGGGCTGCCGCACGGTCTTCGACATCGAGGCGATCAAGGACGACGGCACGGGCTCGATCGATTCGCTGATTCGGACGGCGATGACCGGCACCTACTCCTTCAGCGCGCTGATCAGCGAGAGCTCCGGTCTGGACGATTCGTTCCCGGTCGGCACCGCGATCGACACGAACGTGCTGATCGACGAGGGCAACGCCAGCCTGCTGTCCGTGCGGCTCTTCGACAACCCGGTGCGCCTGGACCTGCAGGGTCCGGTCAACGTTGGGCAACTCGAGGCGTTCGGCGTCGACGAGGCCGGTCTGACCTACACCTGGACCGTCGCGTTCAACGAGTTCGAGCAGTTCGAAGCACAGCTGCTGATCTCCGACGACGTGGCGGGTGCCAGCGCCGTCGCCAGCGCGATCCTCCTGCCGCTCGAGGACTGTCCGAACGTCTCCGGGCGCTGGGACTTCGACTTCGGGTTCGGCTCGCTCACCGGCGACATGGTCCAGACGTTCTGCGCGGCCGAGTGGATCGGTCCGACCGACACGCTGGTCGGCATCGTGCTCTCCGACAACACCTGGGCCGGCTACGGATTCGGCACGAGCGGCGAGTTCGAGTTCTCGGGCACGTTCACTGAGACGACGTTCACCGCGACCTGGGACGGGGGAACGATCTCCGGCGTCCGCCAGGTGGGCATCGGAGGCGAGGATGGGTGCTTCCCCGTCGCGCTCGGGATCTGGGACCTCGACGTGACGCACCCGGTCTTCGGGCCGCTCGCGACGTTCAACGCCGGGGTCATGACCCAGGTCGGCTGCCAGATCACTTTTGACTATGTCTCGGAGACCACGTCTATGGTGCTGGCCGGCGTCGTCGATGCCGACGGCAATTGGGCGCCGTCCGTCAATGGCGAGATCGTGTCATTGTTCGACGAGGTCGTCGTGACTTTCAGTGGCGCTCCGGGCGTCCAGTTTTCGGGGATCACCAGCTTCGGGCCGTTCGACGACGTCTTCTTCAACGGACTGCGCAGATAGGCGCGAGAGGCGCTCTCGCACCAATCACCAGACCTTCGTCCGCGCTTCTCCCGACCTTCACATTTCCTCCCTAGGATCCCGCGCCATCGAAGTGAGCGACCGGCTCATTTCGGCATTCCTGACAACCGCCACAACCAAGTCTCGGAGAGACACTCCAATCATGCTTCCGCGTTTCACCAATGCGATCCTTGCCGCGGCCTGTGGCCTCGGCATTGCTGCCACCGCCTCCGCGCAGCAGCAGCTGGTATTCCAGAACATCTCCACGTCGACGACGTGGACGGCCAACAACACCTACAACATGATCGATCAGATCTACGTCCTCCCGGGCGCGACTCTGACGATCGAAGCCGGCACGGTCGTCGCGAGCGCGACGAACGTCGGTGGTAGCCTCGCGGTGACGCGCGGCGCGCAGATCAACATCCAGGGCACCCCCGACAACCCGGTCATCTTCACGTCGACGGCCGACGTGGCGACCTGGGCGGCCGACGGCTCGCACCCGACGGGTGGCAACCCGAAGACCGGCTCCTGGCGTGCCGCTGCCAACGAGTGGGGCAACATCACGATCATGGGCAGCGGCTACATCTCCGAGAACGCGACGCTCGGCAACGTGCCGACCTGCAGCGCCTCGAACACGGCCGCGATGGAAGGCCTCGTCGCCGGCTTCCCCGGTGACCCGAACGTCATCTACGGCGGCGGCAACGACGACGACGACAGCGGCTCGATCTCCTACCTGACGCTGCGCTACGGCGGCCGGGTCATCGGCCTCAACAACGAACTCAACGGTCTCTCGCTGGGCGGTATCGGTCGCGGCACCGACATCCACCACCTCGAGATCATGAACAACGTCGATGACGGCATCGAGATCTGGGGTGGCACCGTCAACATCAAGTACTTCTCGATCTGGAACATCGGCGACGACAGTCTCGACATCGACCAGGGCTGGCGCGGCAAGGGCCAGTTCGGCCTCATCGTGCAGGGCTACAGTCTCCCCGCCGCCACGCAGGGATCGGGTGTCGGTGACAACGCTTGCGAGATCGACGGCGCCGAAGACTCGGACTGGCAGCCGGTCACGACGACCAGTCTCTACAACATGACCGTCATCGGTCAGCCGGTCGACGGTGATGGCCTCACGACCTGGCGCGACAACGCCCGTGTCCAGTACCGAAACTGCATCTTCATGGACGGTGGCGATGCTGTCGTCCGCTTCGACAACGTCGACGGCGATGGCGCCAACGGCTACGGCCACAACGGCACCCTCAGCTGGCCCGCCACCTGGACCACCGCGTTCAACGGCGCCCCGGCGCACCCGAACGACTGCCCGGCGTCGATCTATCCGGTGCAGCAGGACGGCAACCTCGCCGAGATCAAGGACAGCGTCTTCTTCGGCAACACCGACGCCGCTGCCTACGGCGAAGCCCTGGCGCGCGGTGTCTTCAACCCGTCGAACAACAACGTCCAAGAGCCCGCGGGCTCGCCGATCGCGGCGATCACGCGCGCCGCGCCCATCACGGTCGGCACGCTGACGATGTCGCAGGTCACCTTCCTGGACCCGCGTCCGGCGAACGACGCCCTGACGAGCGTCGGCTTCGCGCCGAACGACGGCTTCTTCTCGAGCGCGAAGTACCGCGGCGCCTTCGCGCCGGGCAACAACTGGCTCGGCAACTGGTCCGCGTCGCGCGCCTTCGGCTTCACGCCGGCGGAAGTCTCGGTCGACATCGGCAACGACACCACGGGCGCCAACGGCTACCCGGTCATCGCCTACGACGGCACCACCTTCTCGGCGACCAACGGCGTCGCCAACGGTGCGCTGGGTCTGTTCTTTGGCGCGTCGCGCTTCGACTTCCCGATCTTCGGTGGCATCCTCGTTCCGCTGCCGTTCGTCTCGGTCACCATCCCGCTGGATGGCAACGGCGAGACGAGCTTCAACCTCACGAACCCGGGCGCACGCATCTTCGTCCAGGGCGCGTCGCTCGACCTCGGCGCTCCGCAGAGCCTCTCGTTCTCGAACGCGCTGCAGTGGAACTGATCCAGTTCGACTGACCTGACAACTCGTCCATATGGGCGAACCAAACAGTCCGACAGCGGGATCTTCCCGCTGCCGGACATCGTGCATTCACGGATCTTCATATTTCATGGCATCACGGACTTCGATCATTGCCTGCGTGACCGCGCTGCTCGCGCTCACAGCGTGCTCTGAGGAGCAGGCCGCGGAGCGGACGGCTCCGACCGGACCGAAGAGTCGGCCGGCGACAGCGCCGTTCCAGCGTGAGCTCGTGGATCTCGCCTTTGACGCGGTCTCGAAGTTCCCGGTCGACAACGACCTGAACGTGAAGAACCGTTCGCGCGCTCAGGAGACGGTCGTCGACGCGGCGCTGGATCTGGGGCTGCTCGATCGCTCGGCGGCATACGCGGAAGACATCGTGAACTGGCGCCGCGGCGTCTGCCTTGCGAATCTCGCAGCGAAGACGCTCGAATACGACGAGTCCGCGAAGGTGCAGGACTTGCTCGAGATGGCCGGGCGGATTGCCGAACAGGTGCGCCAGGACCCGAACGAGCAGAAGTGGCGGCACGACCGGGTCGTCGCGCGCATCGCGCGCGCCAAGCTGAAGCTCGGGCAGGCCGAAGAGGTCGCTCGCATGGTGCAGGGCCTCGAGGCCTCCGAGATGCCGATCGTCGCGGCCGCGCGTGCTGAAGTCGTGCGCGCCGATGCCTACGATCGCCAGCTCGAGATCGTCGACGAGATCTGCAAAGTCGGAGACTTCGAGCAGGTCCGCGGTGCGCTTCTCGCCTGCACGCGGTTCTTCGATCGCTTCTACGACGACGAGGCCCGTCGTGGGGCGGCCGAGCAGCGCGTCGTGCACGGCTACAAGAAGCTTCCGGTGCCCGTCCGCATCGAACTCATCTCCGAGATCGTCGAGGTGGCGTTGGACCGGGAAGACCTCGAGACCGCGAAGCGACTCATCACCGCGGCCGACGACTACAAGGTGCAGGCGAAGTTTCGCGCCGAAGACGATACGCCTCTCGTCGCTCGTCTCGCCGGCCTGCGTGGGCGCGTCGGGGACGTCGAGCAAGCTCGCAAAGAGCTGAAGGAAGCGCTCGCGGATTTCGACGGTGCGCTCCGAACGATCCCCGATATGTTCCGCGCCCGCGCGCTGCGGCCCGTCGCCGAGGCATACCAATCGTTTGGCGATACGGAGGCTGCGCACGCGGTCTTCGCGCGTGCCATCGAGGATGGCGCGCTCAATCCCAATTCGAGGCCGCGCGCCATCGACCTGTCCGAGACCTGCTGCTCCATGGCCAAAGCCGGCGTCGAACCCAGTGCAGAACTCCTGCGTCGCATGACCCAAATCCGTGATCAGTTGGGCTCGCCGTGGTGAACAGACTCAGTCTCGGCATCGTCGGCTTGACCCTTACTGGGGCAAGCTTGGTCGCCCAACAAGGGACGATCAGTGGGATCGTGTACGACAAGGACTTCGATGCGCCGCTGCCAGGCGTGCGGGTCCAGGCCGTGGGCGCCCGCCTCGAGACCACGACGACGGACACGGGGAACTTCGCGTTCAACAGCATCCCGCCGGGCACCTACACGCTCATCTTCTCCAAGGTCGGATACGTCGAGCAGGTCAAGTCCAGCGTCGTCGTGAACCCGGGTGAAGTGCGTGAGGTCAACGCCTGGTTGGCCGGCGACTTCACGGAGATGGAGGAGATCGTCGTGCAGGACATCCTCCGCCTCGGTGGGGGATCCGACGCCGAGCTCATGGCGATCCGCTTCGAGAGCCCGTCGTTCATGAACTCGATCAGTGCGGACAGCATGCGGCTCGCGGGCGTCAGTGACGCGGCGGGCGCGCTGCCGCTCGTCGCCGGCACGTCGGTGCAGGACGGCAAGTTCGCGGTCGTGCGGGGTCTCCCCGACCGCTACGTCAGTTCGCAGGTCAACGGCATGCGCCTGCCGTCCGCGGACGAGAACACGCGTGCGGTCGAACTCGACCAGTTCCCCTCGGCCGTCCTCGAGGCGATCTCGGTCACGAAGACGTTCACGCCGGACCAGCAGGGTGATGCTTCCGGTGGTGCCGTCGACGTGCGCCTGCGCGGCATCCCCGAAGAGCCGCTGTTCTTCAACTTCAACGCGCAGCACGGCTACAACTCGAACATTCGCAGCCGCAACGACTTCCTCAGCTACGAGGGCGGCGGCATCAACTTCTCCGGCAAGGACGACGGGTTCCGCGAGCCGCAGGCCGAGGGGACGAACTGGCTCGGAGCCGTCGGCACCTCGCCGCGCGCCGCGCCCACCGACTACAAGTTCTCGTTCTCGTCCGGTGGCAACCACGAGTTCGAGAACGGTCTTCGCATCGGCGCGCTCGGTAGCTTCGTCTACGACCGCGACAACTCGTTCTACAACGACGGCGTCGACGACTCGTTCTGGATCCGCAACCCGGGCGAAGAGCTGTCGCCGCAGACGATCCAGGGCGACCCCGACCAAGACGAGTTCAAGACGCAGCTGTTCGACGTGACGGAGGGGTCGCAGTCGCTGCAGCGCGGCGGTCTCGCGACGGCCGGTGCCGAGTGGCTCGGGCAGACGCTCGAAGTCGCGTTCTTGCGCACGCGCACGACTCAGGACCGCGCGGTTCTGGCGATCGACACGCGCGGCAAGTCGGACTTCTTCTTCCCGTTCTTCCCGGGATACGACCCGGACAACATCGACCACCCGGGCAACCAGGTCGACAACCTCGGCGCCGCGCCGTACATCCGCAACGAAACGCTCGAGTACACCGAGCGCGTTGTCGAGACGACGATGTATCACGGGGAACACCAGATCCCGACCGGCGAACTCGACCTCGGCCTGTTCGAGTTCGTCCAGCCGGAGTTCGACTGGACGCACTCCCGGAGCACGGCGCAGTTCAACCAACCGGACAAACGCCTGTTCGGTGCGATCTGGCAGCCGCGGTCGCTGAACCCCGGCGCGCCGCCGACTGTCGACCCGTTCTTCGTGCCTGCGCAGTGGCAGCAGCTCAAGCCGGCCGCCAACTTCACGCTCGGCAACCTCCAGCGGATTTACAAGGAGATCGAGGAAGACGGCGAGAGCACGGCTCTGAACCTGAAGCTGCCGTTCAAGCAGTGGGACGACCATCGCGGCTACTTCAAGTTCGGCGTGTTCGAGGACAAGGCGGACCGGAAGTTCGATCAGGACACGTTCGCGAACTTCGGTGATGAAGGTTCGACGTTCGAAGCCGAGTTCGAGCAGCCGTGGAGTCGCGCGTTCCCGAGCGAAGACCACCCGATCTCCGCGTCCGAGGTCGACATCGACTACACGGGTCGCCAGCGGATCAACTCGTGGTACCTGATGATGGACCTGCCGCTCACCTCGTATTTGACGGTGATCGGTGGCGTTCGATTCGAGCGGACCGAGATCGGCATCACGGTCGATCCAGAAGAAGATGCCGGTCTCTACGACCCGATTACGCAGACGATCGCCGAGTTCCCGACGAACCCGGACGGCAGCATCCGGCAGACCGCTCCGATCAAGCAGCGGGACAAGCTGCCCGCCGCGTCGATCGTCCTGACGCCACGGGACGACTTGACGATTCGTCTCGCATACAGCGAAACCGTCGCGCGCCAGACGTTCCGTGAGTTGGCTCCGACGATCCAGCAGGAGTTCCTCGGCGGGCCGATCTTCATCGGCAACCCGGAGCTGCGGCTTTCGGCCGTGAAGAACTACGACGCGCGGATCGACTACACGCCGTTCGAGGACGGACTCTTCTCGGTGTCGTACTTCGAGAAGCACATCGACGACCCGATCGAGTTCGTGCAGCGCCTGGCGGGCTTCGCGTTCACGACGCCGCAGAACCTCCCGGACGGCGAGCTCAAGGGATGGGAGTTCGAGGCCCGTCAGGATCTCGGCCAAATCTACGAGCCGCTCAGCGGCTTCAACATCGGTGGCAACCTCACTCTGATCGACTCCGAAGTCTCGCTTTCGCAGGAGGAGATCGCGGTGTTCGAGTCGCCGGTGCTCGACGCGCCGCGCACCAAGCGTCGCGCGAGCAATGCACCGAAATACCTCTACAACCTCAACGCCTCGTACGACTTCGACTACACGGGGACGCGAGTCGGGCTTTTCTACACCGTCACGGGTGACAAGTTGGTGACTGGTGCCGGCGAGTCCGCCGGCAACCTGGTGCCCGACGTCTTCGCAAAGGAGGTCGACGTGCTTAACCTGACGGTGTCGCAGCGCCTCAACGAATTCATCACCGTGCGGTTTCAGGCCAAGAACCTGACCAACCCGGACATCCAGACCGAGTACCGCCCGCTCAACGCATCGCGCCGCCTCAACACATCGTTCACCCGGGGTATCGACTACTCCCTGAGCATCGGCGGCTCCCTCAGTTTCTGACAGACACGGATCGACGACATGGATCGAAACCCAATGAACCAACCGAGACGCCATTGGTCGCTCGGTGCAGCCGCGTGCGCGCTCGTCGCGTCGCTGCTGTGTCCGGCGCAAGTTCAGGCGCAAGACGGAAGCCCGACGGCGGAGGCCGCGATGCAGAAGGTCGACAAGACCCGCACCGCGCTCTCCGAGTGGCTCGAGATTCGGCGCCTCATCTCCAAGGAGAAGCGGGACTGGGCTCTCGGACGGGACACCCTGACGCAGCGCATCGAGCTCGTGAAGGGGCAGATCGAGGACCTGAAGACCAAGACCGCGAAGAAGCGCAAGGACATCGGTGATTCGGATCAGAAGAAGGTCACGCTCGAGGCGGACTTCAAGAAGATCACCGATACCGAGGCGGCGTTCCTGCAGAAGCTGGTTCCGCTCGAGAATCGGGTCAAGGAACTGCTCGGGCGCCTGCCCGAGCCGATTCTCGAAACGGTGCGTCCGCTGAGTCAGCAGCTTCCCGCGAAGCCAGAAGAGTCGAAGTCTCCGATCGGGGATCGACTCCGCAACGTCGTCGGCATTCTGAACGAGGTCAACCGATTCAACTCGGAGATCACGGTCAGCACCGAAGTGCGCACGCTCAAAGACGGCCGCAACGCCGAAGTGAACGTGCTCTACATCGGCATCGCGCGCGCGTTCTACGTGACCGCCAAGGGCGACGCGGCCGGCATCGGTTCGGCTGGCAAGGACGGTTGGCAGTGGACGCCGGCCGACGACCACGCAGAGAAGATCGCGCTGGCAATCGCGATCCAGAAGAACGAGAAGGCGGCCGAGTACGTGAAGCTGCCGATCCGAATCGAGTAGCGAACGGGAGCCATGATCATGAATGCCAAGTGCATCGTAGGAATCGTTGCGGCGGTCGCGTTCGCGAGCACGAGTGCTCGTGCGCAGAACGAGCCCAACTTCGAGAAAGCCGGTGGCGAGATCCAGCAGCGGCTCGAGAAGAGCATTGCAGAGCTCGAAGCCCTGCGGCAGCAGCTCGTCGACGAGAAGATCCCGCTGAACAAGGAGTTCAACGATCTTCAGGCGGAGCTCGCGCGCGTCCGTGAAGACTTCACCGACGCGTCGCGCTCGCTGACCGCGAGCACGCTCAGCGTCGCCAACCTCGAGGACGATATCGTCAAGGGCAACGACCGACTGACCTATCTGTCGGGTTTGCTCAGCGAGTACGTTCGCAAGCTCGAGACGCGGCTGCACGTCGCCGACAAGCAGCGCTACAAGCCGCAGCTGTCCGCGGCCAAGCTCGCCGCTCAGAACGACACGCTATCCGCCGGTGAGGTGTTCGACGCGCAGCTCGGCCTCGTGTCGACGTCGCTCGATCGCCTGTTCGACGCGCTCGGCGGCACGACGTTCGAGGGCTCGGCGGTCAACCAGACGACGGGCCTCATCGATCAGGGCAAGTTCCTGCTCTACGGTCCGACCGGGTTGTTCTTGTCCGAGAACGGCAAGTCGGTCGGCATCGTCGCACCGGAACGCTCGACTCAGTCGGAGCCGACGTCACTTCCGTTCACCAAGCCGGAAGATGCGCAGGCTGCGATCGACGTCGTGTCGAACCGCGTCGGTGACTTCCCGCTCGATACGACGCTCGGCAACGCGCACAAGATCGAGGGCATGCAGGAGTCCACGTGGGAGCACATCCAGAAGGGTGGTAGCGTCATGTGGCCGATCGGCATCCTCGCGGGGATCGCGATGCTGATCGCGATCTACAAGTGGATCACCCTGTCGATGATCCGGAAGCCGTCGAAGAAGCAGATGGCGACGATCCTCGACATGATCTCGCGCCGCGACTACCAGACGGCCAAGCAGCGCGCCCACGCGCTCAAGGGTCCTGCCGCGGAAATGCTCGCGACCGGTCTCGACCACTCGGACGAGCCGCGCGAACTCGTCGAGGAGGTGATGTACGAGAAGATCCTCAAGGCGCGCCTCAAGACCGGCAGCATGCTGCCGTTCATCGCGATCTGTGCGGCGGCCGCGCCACTGCTCGGTCTGCTCGGCACGGTCATCGGCATCATCGACACCTTCAAGCTGATCACCGAGTTCGGCTCGGGTGACGTGCAGATGCTGTCGGCCGGTATTTCCGTCGCGCTCATCACGACCAAGTTCGGTCTGATCGTCGCGATCCCGTCGCTGCTCTTGCACGCCTACCTCGCGCGCAAGGCCCGCGGGATCGTCGGGGACATGGAGCAGGTCGCGATCGCGCTCGTCAACCAGATGGCGAAGACGCCGCTCAAGAGTGTCGCCAAGGGCGCCGCTCCGGCGGATCGCTCGAAGTCCGCGACCGACGCGGTCGACCCGGGCGTGCTTCGCGAGCAGGTCAACGAGATCCTGTCCGAGATGCTCGGTCCGCTGCGCGGTCACCTCGAGGCCGGCGGTGGCGACTCCAACGGTAACCACGAGGCCCAGCAGGTCGTCGGATGATCGCCTGGCTCGAGAAGCTCTGGGACCGCGCGCTCGAGATCTGGCTCGGCGGTGGCGTGCCGATGATCGCGATCGCGATCATCGGGCTCGTCATGTTCGGCATGGGCATGCATGTGTGGCTGCGCCTGCGCGAGACCGCGTACCGCAGCGTCCCCGAGACCACGTGGCGCCGCTGGATCAACCATCCCGACGAGCGGCAGGGGCCGATCGGCGAGCTCCTCGACTTCGTCACCGGCGGCAAGTCGATCAAGCAGATGGCTTTCTTCTTCGAGCAGCTGCGAGCCACCGAGCTCACGCCGTTCGAGCGCGATCTGCGCATCATGAAGGTCTGCGTCGCGGCGGCGCCGCTCGTCGGCCTGCTCGGCACCGTCACCGGCATGCTGACCACGTTCGGTGGTCTGGCTTCCGGATCCGGGGGCGACAAGACGATGGGTGTCGTCGCGTCCGGTATCTCCGAGGCACTGATCACGACCGAGACCGGTCTCGTGATCGCGCTGCCCGGTCTGTTCTTCCGCTATCAGCTTGCTCGTGGCTACGAGCGGTACAAGGCATTCCTCGCACACCTCGAAACGGTGTGCAGTCAGAAGTTGCACCGTGACCAAGGGCGCGAAAAGCGCGAGTTGGTCATGCGTGCGGCCGAGCAGGAGATCGCGCGCACGTTGCAGCGGGCGATTTCCTGACGCGAGACAACCCTGACGCGAGACAACACGGAGTAATCCATGGGACGTTTCCGAGATGCAGCTGCAGATGACATGGACGACACCGGCGTCGACATGTCGCCGCTGATCGACTGTGTGTTCATCCTGCTGATCTTCTTCATCGTCACGACAGTGTTCGTCGAAGAGACCGGCGTCGAAGTCGACAAGCCGCAGGCCGCTTCCGCGAGCCAGCTGGAAAAGACTTCGATCCTGATCGCGTTGACTGCGAAGGACGAAGTGTTCTTCGACGGCCGCTCGATCGGCGTCGGCGGCGTTCGTCGCATCGTCCGGCAGAAGCGCCAGAAGCAGAACGAGGACATCCCGGTGATCATCCAGGCGGATGCGGGTTCCAAGTCCGGGCTCCTGGTTCGGATCATCGACGAGGCGAAGCTCGCCGGTGCGACCAAAGTGAGCGTGGCGACACGCGCAAAATCGGGCTGAGGGATCCATGATTCGCAACCTGCTCAAGCGATTTGCTCACTTCAGCACCGTCGGCATCGGCGCCGTGCTGCTGACGTTCGCGTTCTTCACGGTGCTGCCGTTGATCCAGGCGATCAGCGACAAGCCCGAGCCGGAATACATGGTGCGCCAGGTCTACACGACCGACCTTCCGCCTCCTCCGCCTCCGCCCGAGGAGAAGGAGGAAGAGAAGGAGGAGCAAGAAGAGGAGAAGCTCGAGCTCGAAGAGCAGTCGCAGGAGATCGATCTCTCCGCGCTGGAGCTCGCGCTGAACCCGGGCTTCGGCAACGGCTGGGGCACCGGCGAGTTCTCGATGAACTTCGACAAGGTCGGCGCCTCGAAGAAGGGCGTCAACGAGCTGTTCTCGCTCGCCGAGCTCGACCAGCGCCCGCGCGCTACCTACAAGCCGCAGCCGACGTTCGGCCCCAAGCAGCGCCGCAAGGCGCCGGGCCGCGTCGTCATCGTGTTCGTCGTCAACGAGCGCGGTCGGGTCGAAAGCCCCGTCGTGCAGGAGTCGTCGGACCCCGTCTTCACGGGGCCCGCGCTCGCGGCGATTCGCAAGTGGAGATTCGAACCAGGCAAGCGGAACGGTGAAGCCGTGCGATTCCGCATGCGTCAGCCGATCACGTTCCCCAAGGGTTGAGAGAAACGATGAGACTTCCAGTATTCGTCCAAGGTTGTTCGCTCGCGGCGCTCGCCGCGTGTGCGGGACCGAGTGATGGCGCCGGCACGAAGCCGATGGCCATGACCGAGAGCGCCCCGTCGGCGGACACTCAGCAGCCCGACGGGGACTCCGCCGAATCGAAGGTGGTGAACGCGTCGATGCCCGGTGGTGAATCCGGGGCCGAAGATCCGATGAAGCAGGCCCAGCAGCCGAAGCCGCGCATGCGATCCGAGGTTCGCGCGGTCCTGCTCGATCCGGAGTTCCAGCGTCGCCTGGCCCTCAGCTACCTCGCCGAGACGGACACCGAGCCGGAGCTGGCTCCGGAAGAGCGTGAGCTCCTCCAGGGCGTGCTCGAGCTCGTGACCGCCGAGGACATCCCCGGCGCCGAAGCGATGCTGCGGGAAGGCCTGACGCAGACGTCGAGCGCCGCGCTCGACTTCTACCTCGGCAACCTGCGCTACCAGCAAGACGACTACCTCGGCGCGGCCGCGGCGTACGAGGTCGCTTGCGACAAGCACCCGCGCTTCCGGCGCGCCTGGGGCAACCTGGCGCAGATCTACTACGCCGAGGGTCGCTTCCCCGACGCGATTCGGACGCTCACGCAGGTGATCGCGCTCGGCGGTGGCGACTCGATGACCTACGCGCTGCTCGGCGTTGCGCACTCGAAGGGCGAGGACTACCTCGCTGCCGAGTCGGCGTTCCGCATGGCGGTCATGCTCGAGCCGCAGAAGCTCGACTATCGCATGGCACTCGCCGAGACGCTGTTCCGTCAGGAGCGCTACGCCTCGGCCAGCGTGCTGTTCGGCCACCTGATCGAGAAGTATCCGGACCGAGCCGAGCTTTGGAACTTTCAGGGTGAGGCGTACGCGATGCTCGATCGGCCGCTCGAGGCGGCGCAGAACTTCGAAGTGGTCGATCAGCTCGGCAAGTCCAACTCGGTCTTGCTGAACAACCTCGGCGACATCTACTCGAGCCAGAGCCTCTACGAACTCGCGGTCGACGCCTACCTTCGCGCTCTCAAAAAGGACGACAAGGCGAAGGTCGATCGCGCGATGCAAGCTGCGCGTTATCTGAGCGCGAACGGTGCGCACGAGGAGATGGCGAAGTTGCTCGACGGTATCGACGAGATCCGCGGTGCGACGATGGCCCCGGACAACAAGAGCAAGCTGCTGAAGCTGCGCGCGTTCTTGGCTTCGTCGCAGGGCGCGGACGAAGAGCAGCTGCGTCAGCTGCGGGAGGTCATCAAGATGGACCCGCGCGATGGCGAGGCCCTGATCCTGATCGGTCGCAACGTCGGTCGGACCGGCTCCCCGGAGGAGGCCGTGGCCTACTTCGAGATGGCCGCGAACATCGAAGGCTTCGAAGCCGAGGCCGCGCTGCGTCACGGCGAGCTGCTCGTCCAACAGGGCCAGTTCGCCGAGGGCCTGCGACTGCTGAAGCGGTCGCAAGACCTGCGTCCGCAAGAGCACGTTCGGAAGTTCATCGAGGATGTCGAGCGTGTCTCCAAGTCTTCGAGCTGATCCTGTCGTTCGAGCCGCCGTGACCCTCGTGGTCTGCTGCGGTTCGCTGCTGTGCTTCACCGCGTGCCAGGGCACTGGTGCGCAGGCTTTCGAGCGCGGCGACTACGGCACCGCGTTCGAGCTGCTGAAGCCGCGCGCGACGCGCGGCCAGGTCGAAGCGCAGATGCTCATCGCGTCGATGTACTTCAACGGCTTGGGCGTCGAACGGGACGCGTCCGAGGCGGTGGAGTGGTATCGACGCGCGGCGAAGCAGGACTTCCCCGCGGCGCAGTACGCGCTCGGCGTCCTCTACGAACTCGGGGATGGCGTTTCTCCCGACCTCGCCCAAGCGGTCGAGTGGTATCGCAAGGCTGCGGAGCAGGACCACGCGGGCGCGCAGTGCGTGCTCGGGCTGATGTATCACGAGGGCCGTGGCGTCGCGCAGGATTCCGTGGAGGCGCGCCGCTGGCTCGGTCTCGCGGCCGAGGCCGAGGTCGCGCGTGCGCAGTTCACGCTCGCTCGCATGTATGCGGACGGCGTCGGCGGCGACAAGGACCCGAAGCTCGCGCTCGCATGGCTCCGCCGCGCCGCGGAGCAAGGCCTGGCAGCCGCGGAGTACAATCTGGGTCTGATGTATCTCCAAGGCGCCGGCGTCGCGCAGGATGACGCCGAGGCGGCGAAGTGGTTCGCACGTGCCGCTGAGCAAGGTCTCGCGGTCGCGCAAGTGCGCTACGGCACGATGCTCGAACTCGGTCGCGGCGTGACTCGCGATCTCACGGCGGCGTTCCAGTGGTTCTCCATGGCGGCCGACGCCGGGAACGAGACGGCGCGCGCGCGCCGTGACGCGCTGCGCGCAAAGCTCAGCGATGCGCAAGTGAAGGCGGCGGAAGAGGCTGCCGCGTCGTCGGAATACCGGCGATCGAAAGGCTGATCGGCTCGCCCGCACGCCGAACAGGCGTGAGGCGAGTTACACTCTCGCTTCACTGAATGTTTATCGGCGACACGCGGGAAAAACCGCGGGTCGTCGAGCATCCTGCCCGACGTGAGCAAGAACTCCATTCTCGTGATCGAGGACGATCCCGACATCCGGGAGATCATCGAGTACAACCTCAAGCGCGAGGGTTACCGCGTCTTTTCGGAAGCGGATGGGGAGAGCGGCTTGGCCGCCGCGCGCAAGAGCGCTCCCGACCTCGTCGTGCTCGATCTGATGTTGCCCGGCATGGACGGCGTCGAGATCTGTCGGCGGCTCAAGGAAGACCCGGTCACGCGTGGCATCGCCGTGATCATGGTGACCGCCAAGGACGACGAGAGCGACGTCGTCCTCGGTCTCGGTGTCGGCGCCGACGACTACGTGCCGAAGCCGTTCGGTCCGAAGGCGCTCATGGCGCGTGTTCGTGCGGTGCTTCGACGTGGGACTCTGCGAGACGCGGCGTCGACGACCAAGGAACGCGTCGTGCGCGGCCCGCTCGTGATCGACACCGTGCGCCACGAGGCCGTGCTCGACGACGTTCCGGTCACGCTCACGCCGACGGAGTTCCGTTTGCTGCACCTGCTGGCTTCGCACCCTGGGCGCGCGTTCTCACGTTCGCAGCTGCTGAGTCGCGTCATCGGCGAATCGGCCTACGTGCTCGACCGAAACATCGACGTTCACGTGCGGGCACTGCGACAGAAGCTCGGAGATCACCGCGATATGATCGAGACGGTGCGCAGCGTCGGGTATCGTTTCCAAGCGTCCTAGAGCCGGACGCCACTCGTAGCGCCGGCATCCCTGGCGCATGTTGTCCTCACGATTCCTGACCAAGATCTTCGCGACGTTGGCCGCGGCGATCGTGCTCACCGCGGCCGTGGTCGGGGTCCTTCAAGCCGACCGCATCGCGGAGACGGTTCGTGCGGACACGAGTCGCGCGCTTCACGACCAGGTCGTGCTGCTGACGGAGATCGCGCGGCCAGCCCTGAACGGCGTCCGTACTGACCTCGCGGAGTTTCAGCTCGAGGTCGAGGTCCTCGGCCAGTCGATCGGCTCCCGGCTTACGGTTATCGCTGACGACGGGCGGGTCGTGGCAGACTCGCAGGATTCCCCCTCGAGGATGGAGAACCACGGCAGCCGGCCGGAGGTCCTCGCGGTTAGGGACGGGATGTCCGAGAAGGTCGTGGAGCGTCGCAGCCGCACGGTGGATCAGCAGCTGATGTACCTCGCCCGCGCCGTTTTCCACGATGGGCAGCGCGTCGGCTACGTGCGTGCTGCGCGTGGAGTCTCGGAAATGGGCGACACGATCAGCGCGCTACGCTCGACGATGATGTACGGCATCCTGGTCGTCGCGCTGCTCGCGTGCGGAATCGCGTTCTTGGTTGCGCGGCAGTTGACGCGGCCGCTGCGCCTGATGCAGCGTTCCGTGGAAGCGATGGCGGCCGGGGACTTCTCCCGGCGCGTGCACGTGTTCAGCAACGACGAGGTGGGGGCGCTCGGCGCAGCCTGCAACTCACTTGCCGAGCAGTTGCACCATCGGATCGACGTGCTCGGCAAGGAACGCCAGCGCGTCGTGGCGACGCTGCGAAGCATGATCGAGGGGGTCGTCGCCGTGGACGGCGACCAGCGCGTGTTGTTCATCAACGACTCCGCGCGGCGCATGCTGTCGATCGAGCAGGTCGAGTGCGTGGGCCTGCCGTTCTGGGAGCTGATGCGCGTACAGCGCATCGGGGCGGTGCTCGAAGAGACGCTGCAGTCCCAGGTCGATCGCAAGGAGGAGATCTCGCTGATGTCGAGTGGCGGCGACGTGGTTCTGGAGCTGCGCTCGAGTCCGCTGCGATCCGAGGACGACGACACGGTGCGCGGCGCAGTGCTCGTGTTCCACGATGTCTCCGAGCTCCGGCGGCTCGAGCAGGTGCGCCGCGACTTCGTCTCGAACGTCTCGCACGAACTCAAGACACCGTTGACCGCGGCGCGTGGCTACCTCGAGACGCTGCTCGACGATCCGGAGATCGACGAAGGCACGCGAGTTCGCTTCCTTCGCAAGATCCAGGAACAAACGGAGCGACTGCAAGCTCTGGTCATGGATCAGCTCACGTTGGCGAAGATCGAGTCCAAGGGCGTGCCGCTCGAACGGATTCCTCACGACATGCGCGATCTCGTCGAGGGGTCTATCGCCCTCCTGGAGCCGCTGGCGGAGCAACGGTCGGTCACGATTCGGTACGCGCGACCAGAGGACGCGCTGCAGGTCGAGGGTGATCGCGAGCTGTTGCGGCAAGTCGCCGGGAACCTGCTCGACAACGCCGTGAAGTACACGCCTGAGGATGGCGCGGTGGAGGCCCGCCTCTACCACGACGGTCCCTCGGTCGTGCTCGAGGTGGAAGACTCGGGAATCGGACTCACCACCGAAGACCAGCAGCGGATCTTCGAGCGTTTCTATCGAGCGGATCGCGCGCGTTCTCGAGAGATGGGCGGCACCGGGTTGGGACTCTCGATCGTGCGTAACGTCGTCGTCTCTTACGGCGGGGAGATCTCCGTCGCGAGTGAGCTCGGGCGAGGGAGCAAGTTCACCGTGCGATTGCCGAGCGCGGTCAGCGCGGCGGAGGGAGTTTGATGCTTCCTTTGCACACTCTTCATAGTGGCGCGCCACGCTTGCGCGTTTTTTCCGGAAGCCCCGAACGCATGCGTTCCATGTTCCCGCTGGTCCTGGCAACCGCCGCGCTCGCCGTCCTCTCGGCGTGTGATGGCGCGGGTGCGTCCGTAGGAACGGGGTTGGACGGGGACGTCCTCGTTGACGGCTCGAGCACCGTGCTCCGCATCTCGGAAGCCGTTGCCGAGGAGTTTCGCTTCGTCGAGAGCGGCGTCAACGTCACCGTAGGGTCGTCGGGCACCGGCGGCGGTTTCGAGAAGTTCTGCCGCAACGAGACCGACGTCAACGATGCCTCGCGCCCGATCCAGGCGGAGGAGGTGCTGCTCGCGAAGGAATCGGGGGTCGAGTTCTTGGAGTTGCCGATCGCGTACGACGGAATCGCGGTCGTCGTCAACCGGGCGAACACGTTCGTCGATACCGTGACGGTCGGGCAACTGAAGAAGGTGTGGCAGAGCGGCAGCACCGTGAAGACGTGGCGTGACGTCGATCCGACGTGGCCCGATCGCGAGATCAAGCTGTTCGCGCCGGGCGTCGACTCCGGCACGTTCGACTACTTCACTGAGACCGTGAACGGCGCGCCTGGCAACTGTCGCGACGAGTTCACCGCGAGTGAGGACGACCACTTCCTCGTGCAGGGCGTCGCCGGAGACGCGGATGCGTTCGGCTTTTTCGGGTTCGCCTACTACGCCGACAATCGCGACAAGCTCAAGCTCGTGCCGGTCGAGGGGGAGGCCGGTGCCGTGCTGCCATCCGCAGAGACGATTGCCGACGGCTCGTACGCTCCGCTGTCCCGGCCGCTGTTCATCTACGTGCGGCAGAGTTCGCTCGAGAATCCGCAGGTCATCCGGTTCGTGGAGTTCTACCTCGATCACGTCGCGAAGCTCGCGGCCGAAGTCGGTTACGTCGGCCTGCCCGATCCGATCGGTGTGCTCGTGAAGCGGAGGTTCGACGACCGCAAGACGGGCAGCATGTTCACCGAGCAGCGCACCCTCTCCCTTCGCCAGGCTCTGACGAATTGACCGCGACGCAACTCGACGCCCTGCGCAAGAGCTCGACGCGCCAGTGGAAGGAGGGATCCATCCACGGCGTGCTCATGACGAGTGCGCTGCTCTCGATCCTCACGACGGTCGGGGTCGTCGCCGTGCTCGCCGCGGAGTCCTCGACGTTCTTCCGCGAGGTGTCGCCGGTCGAGTTCCTCACCGGTACGAAGTGGACGCCGCTGTTCGATCCGCCGTCCCACGGCGTCTTGCCGCTGCTGTGCGGGACCGGACTGATCGCGGTCGGCAGCGGAATCCTGGCGTTGCCGATCGGGCTCGCGATCGCGGTCTACTTGAGCGAGATGGCGAATCGTCGGAGGCGGAGGATCGTCAAGCCGATGCTCGAAGTGCTGGCGGGTATTCCGACGGTCGTCTACGGCTACTTCGCGCTGACCTTCGTCACGCCGTGTCTGCGATGGCTCATCCCGTCGACAGAGGTGTTCAACGCAGCGGCAGGAGCGATCGTGGTCGCGATCATGATCTTGCCCATGGTTGCGTCTCTCTGCGACGATTCGCTCCAGGCGGTGCCGGCGTCGCTCCGGCAGGCCGCGTACTCGCTCGGTGCGACACCGCGCGAAGTCTCCGTCGGGATCGTCGTGCCGGGTGCTCTGTCCGGGATCCTGGCTTCGTTCGTCCTCGCGCTCTCGCGTGCCATCGGCGAGACGATGGCAGTGACTCTCGCGGCCGGAGCGACTCCTCGCTTGACGCTCAATCCTCTCGAGAGCATTCAGACCATGACCGCGTTCATGGCGCAGGTGAGTTCGGGGGACGCTCCGTCGGGGACGTCGCAGTACAACTCGATCTTCGCGGTCGGCTTCTTGCTCTTCGCGATCACGCTGTTCATGAATTGGCTCGCGCAGCGTGTGCTGCACCGATTCCGGGAGGCCTACGAATGACGAGCCTCGGACTCGGCGACAACGCGCACCTTTTCCAGGCGAACCTCGAGCAGCGTCGCCGTCGCAGCGCACGATTCCGTCGCGCGTGCTCGGCGTTCACGTGGTTGGGTGTGGGGACTTTGTTCGTGCTGCTCGGGCAGATCCTGTATCAGGGCGCGGCTTGGTTGGGTTGGGACTTCCTGACGAGCTTCGCGTCGCGCTTTCCGAGTCGCGCCGGGATCTTCGCCGCGCTCGTGGGGACGCTGTGGCTGATCGTCACGACTGCCGCCATCTCGATTCCCGTAGGGGTCGCGGCCGCGATCTACCTCGAGGAGTACGCGCCACGCACGCGCCTGACGCGATTCCTCGAGCTCAACATCTCCAACCTCGCGGGGGTTCCGTCGATTGTCTACGGACTGCTCGGGCTCGCCGTATTCGTGCGATGGCTCTCGCTCGAGCGGTCGGTGATCTCCGGCGCGCTCACGATGAGCGTGTTGATCTTGCCGGTCATCGTGACCGCGGCGCGGGAGGCGTTGCGCGCGGTTCCGCCGTCGCTGCGAGATGCGGCGCTGGGAGTCGGGGCGACCCGCTGGCAGTGCACCTGGCATCACGTCATCCCGCAGGCGCTTCCTGGAATCCTCACGGGTGTGATCCTCGCGATCTCCCGTGTCTTCGGCGAGACGGCGCCGTTGCTCGTGATCGGTCTACCGATCTTCGTGTCGCGAACGCCGAGCGGCCTCGGCGATTCGTTCACCGTGTTGCCGTTGCAGATCTACAACTGGACGCAGCGCCCAAACCACGAATTCCAGAACCTCGCGGCCGCGGGGATTATCGTATTGTTGGTCGTTCTTCTGCTGACCAACCTCGTCGCGGTGGTGTTGCGTCAGCGGACCGAGACCGAGTCATGACGGATGCCGCACCAGGACCGACGCAACCGACCGAGGGTCGAGCCGGGCCCGACGTCCAGGTCGAGGCCGCGTTCACCTGTCGGGGTCTGACCCTCGGCTACGGCGACCACGTCGTCGTCCGGGACCTCGACCTCGAGTTCCCGGAGAAGCGGATCACCGCGATCATCGGTCCGTCGGGTTGCGGTAAGAGCACGCTCGTGCGCACGCTCAATCGCATGAACGACTTCATTCCGTCGTTCACGAAGGCCGGCACGTGTCTCTACCGTGGCGTCGAGCTCTACGATCCGAGCCTCGATCCCGTGCTGCTGCGCCGGCAGGTCGGCATGGTCTTCCAGAAGCCCAACCCGTTCCCCAAGACGATTCTGCAGAACGTCACCTGGGGCCCGATGATCAACGGCTACACAGGCGATCTTCGCGAGCTTGCCGTCGAGTCGTTGCAGAAGGCCGCGCTCTGGGGCGAGGTCGCGGCGCGTCTCGATCAGCCGGCCCTGTCGTTGTCCGGCGGACAGCAGCAGCGACTCTGCATTGCGCGCACGCTCGCGATGCAACCCGACGTCATCCTCATGGACGAACCGTGTTCGTCGCTGGATCCGGTGTCGACCTCGCGCATCGAGGAGCTCATGGACTCGCTGCGGGAGCGCTACACGATCGTGATCGTCACGCACAACATGCAGCAGGCCGCGCGGATCTCCGACCTGACGGCCTTCCTCGAAGGGGGCGATCTGGTCGAGTTCGGGGACACCGATCAGATCTTCACGCGCCCGCTCTACAAGCGCACCGAGGACTACGTCACCGGGAGATTCGGCTAGTGACGAAGCACCTCTTGCGCGACCTGGATCAGCTCAAGAAGCACCTTCTCGAAGTCGGAGGGCTCGTCGAGGACGCGATCCACAAGGCCACGACGGCGCTCCTCGAGCGCCGGGTGGACCTCGCGCAGGAGGTCATGGGCGGCGATGGTGAGATCGACGACCGCGAGGTCGCGATCGAAGAAGAGTGTCTGAAGATCCTCGCGCTCCACCAGCCGGTTGCTGCCGACCTGCGTTTCATCGTCGCGGTCCTGAAGGTGAACAACGACCTCGAGCGGATGGGCGACCTCGCGGTCAACATCGCCGAACGGTCACAGGAGCTCGCAGCGACGGCGCCGACTCCGATGCCGACGGGGTTCCCGATCATGATCGCGAAGGTCGAGGAGATGGTGCGCGATTGCCTCGGGGCTCTGGTGGCGCTCGATATGGATCGGGCGCGCAAGGTCGTGGATGCGGACGACGAGGTCGACGACATTCATCGCCAGACGTTTCTCGAGATGCAGGGCATCATGCGCGAGCATCCCGATCAGGTCGTGCGCGCCACCGCGATCATCTCGGTGTCGCGCAACCTCGAGCGGATCGCCGACCAGGCCACGAACATCGCCGAAGACGTGATGTTCATGGTGGACGGCGACATCGTGCGCCACGGGGGCGCGTCCACGCCCTAGAGCGACGTCAGCGAAACCGCGTTCGACAGCGCAAACAGCGGACTGACGCCACCGGTAAGCGCGACCGCCTGCAGCGACAGCGTCTGTCCCTGTGGGATCGTCCACGGCGTCGAGAACTCGTAGCTCCCGGTGCCGTCCGTGCTCACGCCGCCGATCAGCGTCGTCACACCGACGGGGCCGAGGTCGAGCTGGCCACTGCCCGGGATCGCGAATGCGCCGGGGTTGAGAGGGCCGAGCAGGACCGCGAGCGCCTGGTTCGGTTGGCCGCGAACGGAGATCGTCACCGGCTCGCCGTAGTGGTAGTCCCGGAAGTAGGGGCCCGGGCGGCCGAGCGCGACCGGCTCGCCGTTCGCCGTAAGCGCCTTGTCAGTGTCGAGCAGCGCGAGCGTCGAGGGCGACTCGCCGAACTGGAGCGTCGGCTGATAGACGCGGACGTCGTCGATCGCGATGTCGTGGTGGAACGTCGCGTTGTCGTTGTCGACGCGGAAGTGGATTCGGATCGGCGACCCGGCGTAGCCGCCGAGGTCGATCACGAACTCGGTCCACACCGATGTCGCGAGATCGCCGATCGTGGCAACGCTCTCATCGAGCGTGCCGGACGCGACGCGGAACACGTCGATGGACAACGTGTTGTCCGCGGAGATCGGGCCGGCGTTGACGCTGTGGACCCAGAACGCGATCTCCGCGTCCGGGAGAGTCGAGAGGTCGAGGATCGGAGTGGTCAGCGTGACCGCCTGGTTGTCTGACAGGGAGTCTTCGACGACCGCGAACTTGCCGAAGCCGCTCGTGTGATCCTCGTCAGGGCCGGTGCCGGCGGACGGTGTCGCGATGCTCTGCACGTTCCACGCGCTCGGCGCGTCGAGCGCTTCGCCCTCGATGTTGTCCCAGCCGCGCGGCGGACGGTTCGCGATCGTCTCGTCGAAGTCCTCGCGCCACGGGAACTTCGTCACCGCGCCGACCGTCGAGTCGACGGGCCGGTAGTCGATGCGGATCAGCGGGACGAATTCCTGTCCCGCGACTGTGTCCTGGGTCAGGGCTTCGCAGTCGCCATTGTTGCCGTAGCGATTGCCACCGATGCTGGGGCCGACGCGGCCGTCCATCGTCGAGTTCCAGGGGGTGGCCGCGCCGCACTTCTCGATCTGCACGATGAAGTCGCGGCCGCTGGACGGGTCGTAGACGAACGCATCCTGCAAGCCGAGCGGGACCCACTCGCCGACGCCTGCGGACGCGCCGACGGGACCGCCCGACCACGCGCCGGATCGCACGCGCTTCTGCTGGTGGATGTTGAGGCCGAACTCCGGGTCGTGATCGCCGGCTGCGTAGTTCGTCGACGCGCTCGCGAGCTTGACGTCGAACTGCTCGAAGAAGAACCCGTTCAGCGCGCTGCCAGCGTTCGGGCGCACCCAGATCTCGGTGATTGCGATCGGCGCCGACTCGGCGAACTCTCCCGAGTCGTAGTGCCACTGCCACTTCTGTTCCGCTGCGGTGGTGACCGGCCAACCGACCGAGCCGTTGCCTTCGGACTCTTCGTAGCCGGCCGGCAGAGTCTGGCTCGCCGCCTGGTAGCGGATCGAGATGATCGGCGCGAAGTTCGACTGCGCGAAGTTCGCGATGTCGGCCGTGCAGTCCGCGTTGTTGCCGATGCGGCTGCCGTTGTCGTTCCAGACTCCGTCGATCGAGGTCCCGAACAGTAAGTTCGATCCACACTTCTCGATCTGGATCACGAAGTCGTTTCCGGTCGACGGGTCGTAGACGAACGAGGACGTCAGGCCCATCCAGACTCGACCGCCGACGGTCCCGAACGGCAGCGGGATCAGCGGGCCGCCGGACCAGCTGCCGGTGCGGCAGGTCTCGGACCGGATGAAGTTCTTGCCGAGCACGGAGTCCGGTGCGTCGAACTCGTTCGGGGATTCCCCGAGCGTGACCGTCCAATTGTCGAAGCTCCACGCCGCGATGCCGAGACCCTGCTTCGGTCGGACCGCGATGTCGGTGATTCGAATCGGGCCGTTGGCTTCGAACTCGCTGGCGTCGTAGTGCCACTGCCAAACCTCGTCAGAGTTGGTGTTCTGCGGGTAGGCGGTGGAGCCGTCACCTTCGACGGCGTCGAAGCCGCTCGGTAGGGTCTGATACTGGTCTTGGGCGAATGCGGGGGCTGCGAGCAGCGCCGCGGCGAGAGAGAGGGGGAGTGGGGAGTGCATCCTGCTTCTCCGGGTGGGTGGGTTTCGGATGCAGGGGGAATGTCGCGGGGGGTGGGGGTGGTTGGGATTTGTTGGTGCGAAATGCCGGGCGCGGGCGCGGACGACGCACACGGGTCACCACCGCGCAGGCGCATGCGCAGGCGCACGCGCAGCATTGGGGGTCAGTTTCGGACGCGGACCGTGCAGCTGCGAATTGCCTCGAACGCGTCGTCCGGCAGGTCGCGGCGGAGTTGTTCGAGCGCTGCGCGGTAGGTCGTCGTGACCCTGGCTCGTGGGAGCTCGAGTGTCGTGGCAATCGTGCGCAGCGACTGCTGCTCGAACAGTCGAAGCACGAGGATGTCGCGGGCTTCGGGGGCCAGCTGATCCATGGCCTCGGCGAGGCGGCTCTTGGTCTCTTCTCGGGTCACGCGGGTCACGACGCCTGTCGTCAGCGCCATCAGCTCGTAGTCCCCGTCATCGTCTCGCCCCGGTGGCCGGGTCAGGCTCCGCGTCACCGAGCCGCGTCGCAGCGCCTTGCGGAGGAAGTTGTTGCAGAGGAACGTCGATGTCGTCGAGAGGAACGTCGCGAGCACGGCGCCGAAGTGGCCGTCGTGGGACCTCAGGTCCTGGAGCTTCTGCATGACGGTGAACCACACGTCCTGCGAGAGGTCGTCGACATCGCTGGGTTTGGCCGCGGAGCCGAGACGGAAGCGGATGTGGGCCACGACCAGCGGCTGGAAGCGGGACACGATCCACGTCAGGCTGCGCTCATCGCCGTCGACGGCGCGCTGCACGTGGGCGGACGTGGGTTCGCTCGGGTTTTCGTCGCGGGTCGTCGACACGGACAAATCGTAGAAGAAAACCCGGTCACGCGTCGATGCCGCGACATGAGTAGGGAGAATGCCGAGGCCGTCCCCGCACTCGATGACCGATCTCCCGCAGCAAACCGTCCTCAACGAGTTCCTGAAGGCGCTGATCGAGGATCGGGATGCCGGCTCGATTCAGGATCTGGATCACTATCTCGGACGATTCCCCGGCCATGCCGAGGTTCTCGCGCGGGAGTATCTCGAATTCACGGACGCGGAACGCGAGCCGGGGCCGGAGGACGAGCGGATCGGCGACTACGAGCTCGTGCGCGAGCTGGGGCGCGGGGGCCAGGGGATCGTCTACCTGGCGCGCGACACGGCGCTCAATCGGGACGTCGCGCTGAAGGTCCTGCGCGCGGGCTCGGACCTGTCGGCCGGGGCGCTCGCGCGCTTTCGGCGGGAGGCCGAGATCACGGCGGGTCTCGACCATCCGGGAATCTGCACCGTGTTCGATGCGGGCACCCACCAAGGGTTCGCCTTCATCGCGATGCGCTACGTGGACGGTGAGCCGCTGTCCGTCCGTTGCCGTGCAGAAACACCGCCGGACGCCGCGGGTATCGACGATGCGCTGCGTGTGGTGCAAGAGGCGGCACGTGCTCTCCACGCCGCGCACGATGCCGGCGTGATCCATCGTGACGTCAAGCCGGCGAACATCCTGATCACCGCGGACGGTCGTCCTGTTCTCACCGACTTCGGCCTCGCATCGATCGAGGGTGAGGGCCTCACGCTGACGCGGACGGGGGATCTCCTCGGCACGCCGGCGTACATGTCTCCCGAACAGATCGCGCTCGAGCGGAACCGCGTCGATCGGCGCACCGACGTCTACTCGCTCGGTGTCACTCTCTTCGAATGTCTTACCGCGTGTCGACCGTTCGAGGCGCCGACTCGCGAAGGGACGTATCACGCGATCCTGACGGAGCCGACTCCTGCCCCGGCACGGCGCAATCCGCTCGTGCCGCGTGACGTCGAGGTGATTCTCGAAACCGCGATGGAGAAGGATCCCGAGCGGCGGTACCAGACCGCAGCGGCATTCGCCGACGACCTCGGCCGCGCGTTGCGTCGCGAGCCGATCGCGGCGCGCCCGATCGGCCGCATCGTGAGGGTGTCGCGATGGGCGCAGCGCAACCCGGCGCTCGCGGCGGCAACCGTCGTCACGATCATCGCGATCACGGTGATCGGCATCGGCGTGACGACGCAGAACCGCCAGCTGCGCGATCTCAACGAGAAGGCGCTCAACAGCGCATCGGTGGCGAGCTCGCAACGCGAACGGGCGGAAGACGCGCTCGCGCGGCTGTCGCGACTGTCCGACGACTTGCGGCTGCGCAACCTCCGGAGTCGCCAGGACGAGCTGTGGCCGTCGGCGCCGGCGCAGCTGACCCCGCTGAAGACCTGGCTCGAAGACGCGGAGGGCCTCGTCGCGCAGCGTGACTTCCACGCGGCGAGTCTGGCTGCGCTCGAGAAGCAACGCGGAGAGGATGCGGATGCCGATTTGCTGTGGCGTCTCGAAATCTCGACTCGACTCGTCGAGGGCCTCGACGAGATCGCCAAGCCCGAGAGCGGGCTGATCGCGCGCGTGCGCGAGCGCGCGCGTCGGGCGTCGACCATTCACGAGCGGAGTATCACCACGCACGCGGACGACTGGGCGCGCGTGCGCAGAGAGCTACGCAACGATGCGCGATTCGCGGGACTCGACTTGCGTCCGCAGCTCGGCTTGGTCCCGCTCGGCCGCGATCCCGACTCCGGGCTGCAGGAGTTCCTGCACCTCGAGATGCACGCCGGTCCGATTCCGTCGCGTGAGTCGAGTCCGCGTATCTCGATCGACGAAGATTTCGGTCTCGTATTCGTGCTCGTGCCGGGAGGCACGTTCGCGATGGGTGCTTCGACCGAAGGTCCGAACGCGGATCCGGTCGCGTTCGAGATCGAGTGGCCCGTACACTCCGTGACGCTCGACCCGTTCTTCATCGCGAAGTACGAAGTCAATCAAGCGCAGTACGCGCGATTCACGGGTCGGCGACCGTCGTGGTTCCGACCGGAGAAGGAGTTCAACCACATCACGGTTTCGCACCTTCACCCGGTGACAAACATCAGCTGGCACGACGCGACGCGTTTCGCGTTCCAGCTCGGGCTGTCGCTCGCGACCGAAGCGCAGTGGGAGTACGCGTGTCGCGCCGGCTCGGTCACGCCGTACTTCTTCGGCGATCGCAGTCTCGACGACTTCGCGAACCTCGCAGACGTGTCGTTCTCGGACGTGTTCGGTCAGGACCCGTTCTCGACCGAGTTCGAGGACGGCTTCGGAGTCACGGCCCCGGTCGGTTCGTTTCGGCCGAACGACTTCGGGCTCTACGACATGGTCGGCAACGTGTTCGAGTGGTGCCGAGACGGGATCGTCAGCTACGAGAAGGCGGTGCCGTCGGGACCGGACGGTCTGCGACCGAGCCCATCGAGTTCGCGCGTGCTGCGGGGCGGTAGCTACAAGACCCTGCCGCGTCGCGCGCGGAGCTCGGCGCGCGCATTCCAGGCCCCGAAAGTCAGCACGAGCGAGCTCGGGATCCGGCTGGTCCGGCCGATCGAAGAAGAGTGACGAAATCCCAGGGTCGCGGGGGACGCTCACCCTTGTTCTGCGTAGGGATCCGCTATCTGCTAGTGAACCGCCATCGGAACTTCCGATGGCTCACCCAACCCAGGACACATGATGAATCTGAAGACGATCGCGCTGGTTGGCGCTCTGAGCTTCGCGGGCTGCACCGCGGAAGCCGAGCCGGCCAAGCCCTCCACTCCGGAGAGCGGCACCCCCGCGGGGACGCTCGCCAAGTTCGAACTCAACAAGGTCCCTTGAGGCAGTTGTGTCGCCACCGTGCGTGGCGCTCTCGGCAAGCTCGAAGGTATTTCGAACGTCGACATCAAGGTCGACGTGAAGGAGTTCTCGGTCGAGTACGACAAGGCCAAGGTCGACCCGGCCAAGATCCTCGCCGCACTCGAAGCCGCGGGTGAGCCGGCCAAGAAGCTCTGAAAGTCTGGCTTGGCTTCGCGGGTCGCGGCGGCGACCCGCGCGGCTGCGGTTACTCGCGATCCCAGATCGCTTCGAAGTAGCCGATCAGCATCTCTTCTTCGGTCTGCAGGCCGAAGAACACGGATGCATCCGGATCCGGGTTGTACGGATTCGATTTGCTGTTGTCGAAGACGGCGATCCCGCGCAGGCGTTCGCCGCGCTCGAAGCGTATCGGCTGCTCGAGCACGTACTGCAGTTGCCAGTCGAAGTCGAACTCCGGCACGTCGAGCAAGACCTCTTCGGAGCCGTCGCGGCGCTCGAGCACGTAGCGGAACGACTTGCCGCGCAGGTGCATGTGCGGTGACAGCGACAGTAGCTGCCCGCCGCGCTGGAAGCGGTGTTCGATGACCTCTTCGTGATTCTCCGCTTGCGGCGGGATCTCGAAGGTCACCGATGTCATTGCATGCATATCGCGCACTTCTTTGGGCGGCGTGTCGCGGAACTTCAGACCGAGCGACGTGACGGTCTCGCGCTCCGTGCCGTCGGGCGTGTAGTGGATCTGGAACACGATCGTCGCGCCCGCGGGCAAGAAGATCGCGCGGTCCGGATGCGAGTCCATCGGAATGTCGCCGGGCAGCTGCGCGACGAAGAACCCGAACACGCCGCCGCCGGCGACGCGGAAGTCGCGAAGGTACTTCTGATTGCGCAGCATGTGCTCGCGACGCTCGCCGCGCGGCAGGTGTCGGAAGAGATCCATCACGCCCCACTTGGGCTCCCACGGAGCGCCCGGCTTCTTGCGCCGCCCTTTCGGCGGAATCACGAACGTCAGCACGTGGTGCACGACCTCGTTGCCGGTCGATCGGATCTGCGCGGCGCTGACCCACTTGTGCTCGTCGAACTTCGTGCGCACGCGCACGTAGCGGTAGGGCAGCGTGCCCTCGGCCGGCACGCGATACTTCGGCGTGTCGTAGACGATGTCCGGCTCGCCGATCGCCCACCCTGTCGGCCAAGTCGGCTTCTTCGGCGCGTGTTCCGAGTCACCCTTCGGGCAGCCGGCTTCGACCCATCGCTCGATCGTCGCGATCTCCTCCGTGGAGAGCGACGAGTCGTTCGCGAACTTGCCGAACTTCGGACTGGCGCCCCACGGGGGCATCCGCCGGTCGCTGACGACCTCCGAGATCATGTCGGCCCAGCCGTGCGCGTCGTCGAAGTCCTCGAGCGCGAACGGCGCGGCGGTGCCGTCCCGATGGCATCGTGCGCAGTGCGCGTTCAGAATCGGCTGGACGTCGCGGTGGAACGTTGGCGCGCCGGCAGGAGCGTTCGCGGGTGGTTCCCAGTTGAGGCCGAGTGCACAGCCGAGCGGATCGGTGTGTCGGATTGCGTCGGTCTTGCCCGCCAACACGACATCGAGAGCATCGCGCAGGTAATGGGTGCTCGGCTCGTCCTTGCGGTACGTGCCGACGCCGCCGTGCTCTGACTTCTCGTAGCCGTACTGATCGTCGATCGCGCCGCGGTAGCGAATCGCGCCCGTGGGGTCGAGAACCAGGACTTCAGTCGTGCGCGTCGTCGAGAAGCGCCTTGCCAGGCGGCCGCCGCGGTCGTGCACGCGCGCGAGTCGCGTCGGCACGTCGAGCTTGCGAAACCGCGACAGCTCGTCCTGCACGTTCGAATCGATCAAGAAGAACCGTGCGCCACGCTTGCCGTACTCCTGCGCGATTCGGCCGAGTCGCGGCAGGTAGACCTTCGACATCGGGCAGTCGAGCCCGTGCCACGCGAGCACCGTCGCGTCGGTGTGTGGGATCTGCTTCGGACCGAAGAAGTCCCCGGCGAGCGAGCGCAGAGTCCACGACTCTGACTGCGCGGCTGCCGTCGCGGTGAGGAGGAGCGTCGTGGCGAGCGAGAGGCGTGAGATCACGCGGAGAGCGTAGCGCTTCTGATGGGTGTGCGGCAGCTCCGAACGGCGGTCAGCGGTCACGTCGCGCCGCTGAGATTTGCTGTAACGGACTCCTGCCGCCTCGCGATCTGTGCGGTGAGACACCGTCGTCTCGTTCTCCAATCACAAGGAACCGCAATCGATGTCGTATTCTCCCCCTTCCAGATTCAGCGTGGCCAGACTCACCGCGAGCGTGCTCGCCGCGGGCGTGATCTGGACTTCGACTTCCCAATCCGAGGCTGGCGTCGTCCAGCCCGAACTCCGCGAGGCGATCACGCGAGGGCAGCATGAAGACCTGTCTCGCAAGGCAACCGCGTACGTCGCCCCGAAGGATCTCGCCGACCTCGTGAAAGAGGCCGATCGCATCGTGATCGGACGCGTCGCGCACTCGGAGGCCTCGTGGCACCCGACGCGCAAGCTGATCTTCACGCACGCGTCCATCGTCGTCGAAGACACGCTGAAAGGTGATCCCGTTGCGACCGCGACCGTCTCGACGATGGGCGGCATCGTCGGCGACACGCAGCTGACCGTGTCCGCTGCGCAGCACCTGCGGCCGGAAGCGCGGATGGCGTTGTTCCTCAAGTGGTCTCCCGAGTTCGGGCTCTGGATCGCGTGTGGCGCGTCGCAGGGCAAGTTCACGGTCCTGCGTGACGGTGGCCGGGACCTCGTCCAGCCGACAGTGCGCTACGTGACCGAGTCGTACGTGCCGTTCGCGGAACACGATACGCGTGGGTGCGTCGAGTTCGGCGCGTTCCGGGACGTCGTTCGCAGCCTCGTCGAAGAAGGAGAAGGCCGATGATCTTCTCCACGACACTCGCGGTTCTCGGCGCCATGTCGAGCGCTTCCGCCATCAGTGCGCCGGTCGCCCCCGCGGCCCCGCACGGGCCGATTCTGAACGCGATCGGTGGCGTGCCGACACCGCTGAGCTGGCCGATCAACTCGACGATCACGATGCGCTACGACGCGGCGCTCGGCGATCCGTCGACCTTCCCGGCGAGCATCGTTCCGGGCAGCACGCCCCGCATCGCGTGCAACGCCGGTGCCGCGGTGTGGACCGCCATTGCGCCGATTTCGATCGTCGACGGTGGACTCACGTCGGCGACGTCCGTCGGGGCGGATGGGACCAACCTCGTGACGTTCTCCGATCCGGCACTGGCGGCGGCGGGATTCATCGCTGCGGCCTTCGTGTTTTCGAACGTGACCGACGGGACGATCTTCGAGTCGGACATCGGCTTCTCGGGCGCTTTCCTGTTCGACACGACGGGGACGGCTCCGACCGCGTTCGATATCCAGCACGTCGCGGCACACGAGTACGGCCATCTCCTCGGCCTCGAGCACTCCGCGATCGTCGGCTCGTCGCTGTTCCCGTTCACCCCGCCCGGTGCGCGCTGGGCGCGCACGCTCGCGGATGACGACATCGCGGGCATCCAGACGCTCTATCCGACGGTGCAGACCTTCAACGCGGTCGGCGCGGTGCAAGGTCAACTGACGCGAGCGTTCGGGGGCGTGATCGTGCCGATCCCGGGTGCGCACATCCTCGCGATCGACTCCGTCGACGGACGCGTGGTCGCCGCGACGTTCTCGGACGCGAACGGCAACTACCTGCTGACCGGCGTGCCGGCGGGACTCTACAACCTGCAGGCCGAGCCGCTCGACGGCCCGGTGCTGCCCGGCAACTTGATCGGGACGTCGTGGGCGACGGTCGCCTTCGACACGACGTTCGGCGAAGCCCGGACCGGCAGCGTCACGGTGCGCAACGCGCAGATCACGACGCGCAACTTCAGCGCGGTGACGCCGGCCAACGCGAGCATTCAGGCGATGTTCGCGAACTGCTTCGGCATCGGAGTCTCGGGCAATCCGCTGACGACGGCGCCGCTGACGCTCGTGAAGCCACCCGCCGGGCTCAGCTACAACTGCAGCCTCTTCCTCAACGGGCCCGGAATCAATCCGACCGGCGCGCCGGCTCCCGCGGGTCCCATGGCCGTCAACGTCAGTCCCGGCATCACGATCACCGGTCCGTTCCAAGGCGGATTCTTCACCGGTGCGGGTGGCGTCATGTTCCCGTACGCCCGCTATCAGATGACGATCACGCCGCAGGTCGCGCCGGGACAGCACAACATCGTGCTCAACACCTACACCGGACCTATCCTCGGTCAGGGTGGGCAGATCCTGTTCTCGGGCGCGATCGACATCGTCGAGACCTCGCCGCCGACCGCGCAATCGATCGTCTACGGCACGGGCTGCAGTGGTCTCGGCGGTCCGCTGACGATGAGTTCGACCGGCCTGCCGACGCTCGGCGCTCCGTACTCGGCGACAGTCGGGCCGTTCGCCGCGAACGAGCACGCGCTCCTCGTCACGACGGAGTTCGCCGGCATCGACAACCTGTCGGGCGTGTCGGGGTGCACGAGTGCGCTGCTGAACCTCGGGTCGTTGCTGCCGGATCCGTTCGGCGTCACCGTCGGTCCGTTCGGTGGTGGTCCGACGGGCACGGTGACCTTCGACCTGTCGATCCCGAACATTCCGATCCTGGCCGGATTCACGTTCCATCACCAGGCCTTCGCGGTGTCGACGAGCGCGGCGGTGCGCACGTCACCCGGCCTGCGCAGCGTGATTCAGTAGGTGAGGGACAGCTTGCGCCGCGCGCGGAGGAACAGGACCCGCACCGTCTCCGCGCGCGCGTAGCCCATTCGCTCGGCGATCTCCGCGTACTCCATGCCGTGGAGAATCCGGAGTCTGAGCACGGTCTCGTGACGCGCACTCAACTGGCTGAGCGCGGCGACGAGACGCTGCTCGAGCTCGGCGGCACGCGCCGCGACCGACTGCGTCGTCGCGTCGTCGGCGAGATCCTGAGGCCGTTCGAGCCGGACCTGTCGATCGAATCCGCGCTTGCGCGCGCTCGATCGGCGCCACGTGTTGACGCGCTGGGCATCGGCGATGCGATCGACCCAGCTCCAGAACTCTTCTCGTGTGCGCGATTCGAACGTCACGAGGCGTTTGACGACTTCGACCAGCGTGTCCTGCGCGATGTCGTCCGGCGAGTGCGTATCCGGAAGCATGCGATCGCGGAGCCTGGTGCGCACGCGTGCGGTGATCTTCTCGCAGAGTCGGCCCCACGCCTCCGGCGTGCCGTGGTCTCGCGCGTCCCGGGTGTCGGCCAAAGTGCTGGGGATCGGTGTGCTGGGGATCGGCTCGTCCATCAGGTCTCCTCTCGGCGCAGCGCGTCAGCGACGGCGGCCGCGCTCGGGGGGCGGTCTTCGGGGTTCGCGGCCAGGCACCGCAGGGCCACATCACGAACGGACCGGCGGACCGGAGCGCGCTCGATGCGCGCGCGAGCCGGGGCGAGCATCGCGCGTGCGGCGAGTTCCAGCACGCGTGCCTGCCGTGTAGGGCCGCCCGGCGCGACGTACGGTGGGCCGGCGGTGATCAGTTCACAGAGCATCGCACCGAGCGCGAACACGTCGGACCGCGCGTCGACGCGGTCGTGTTCGCATCGGGCTTGCTCTGGCGACATGTAGGCCGGCGTGCCCAAGGGCGTGCTTCCACTCGAATGGGCGTGGGAAGACTCGACGGCCTTGCTCATGCCCCAGTCGACGACCTTGACGTCCCCGGAGTCGAGGAGAACGGCGTTGGACGGCTTCAGGTCGCGATGCACGATGCCATGAAGGTGTGCCGCGTGCGCTGCACGCGCGACGTCCTGAACCATCGCGAGACACGTGTCGAGCCGGTCCGTGAGAGAGCGCCGGCGTGACCACGCGCGCGACAGCGGTTCGCCGCGCAGCAGCTCCATCGCGAAGTAGGCGCGCCCTTCGCATTCGCCGAGATCGAAGATCCTGACGACGTTGCCGTGGGGGACGCGCGCCGCGAACCGCGCCTCTTCCACGAAGCGGCGGGCGATCGATTCCGTGCCGATGTATTCGGTGCGAAGGAACTTGATCGCGACGCTCCGACGGAGTTCGAGGTCGAGTGCCTGCCAGACCACGCCGACGCCACCCCGGCCGATCTCTCTCTCGAGGCGGTATCGCGGTCCAAATCGCGCGTCCCTGTCGATCCTGAGTTCGGAGACCGTCGCGAACGACGCGATCGCGCTGGCATGCGCGGGATACCGGTCGTGAAGTCGCGCAACTGCGAGTCGTCGCTCCGCCTCCGGCGCGTCGACGGCGGCCAGGAGGAGGGATTCGAGACTGTCACTGATAGAGCCAAAAGCCGACATCGTGGACCGTGGGGGCGTCGGAGCGGGCCGAAAGCGGAGCAAGAATCTCGGCGGCCTCTACAATTCGCTCGCTCGCTCCTCTCTCGCCAGCGCGTGAAAAGTTCAGATTTCTCCTCCTCGATCGGTCGTAGGCGGCGCCCTCACCAGCGTGACCGAGATCACGTTCGTCCCCCGGTATCGCATGCCCGATTCGGCTGACTTCCTCGCCGATGTCGAGGCCGCGCGCCACGGCGACGAAGCGGCCAAGAACGCGCTCTTCGACCGTTTCTATCCCGTCGTGCAGCGCATCGTGCATCGTTCGCTCGCCGCCGAGCTGCGTCCCAATCGGCCGTGGCTGGGAGCGATGTTCAGCACGGGAGACGTCGTGCAGGAGGTCTTCCTGAGTGTGCTGCGCGATCTCGAATCGTTCGAGGGCGCGACCGAGGGGGCGTTCGTCAACTACCTCGTCGCCGTGACGAAGCATCGCGTCGTCGACGCGATCCGCTTTCACGAGGCGGTGCGTCGAGACCGGCGTCGCGAGGCCTCGACCGTGCTCGAGATCGACACGCTACCCGATGCGGTCACGCCCGCAGACGCGGTCGTCTCCGGAGAAGAAGTCGCACTGTTCTGCTCGGCGCTGGCCGGCTTGCCGCAGCGCGAACAGATCCTGCTTCGCGAGCGTGTCGAGAGCGGCACCGCGTTTCCGGTCCTTGCCGAGGAGCTCGGGTACCCGTCGGCGGACGCCGCGCGCAAGGCCTTCTACGCCGCGCAGGCCAAGCTCGTCGTGCGGCTGCGGGAGCTCGGCGTCGATGGAGGGTTGCGCTGAGATGAGCAAGCAGCACACGGACGATCCGGAGCTCCTGCGGCTCGTGTCGCTCGCGCTCGAGATGCGCGCGGACGGCATCGAACCACCGCTGACGGAGCTGTGTGCGGAGCGGCCGGACCTGATTCCCGCGGTCGCGTCGGCGATCGGCATCGCGAACAAACTGCCCGATTTGCAGGTCGCGTCGGCGAACGCCGATCGCTTTGCGCAGCGCGAGCTCGGTGGGCGCTACCGCCTGCTGAAGCGAATCGGCGCGGGTTCCATGGGTGTCGTCTATCGGGCCGAGGACCTCGAGCTGCGCCGATCCGTCGCGGTCAAGATCCTGCGTGCCGACCTGTGGCGTGAAGACGAAGCAGCAGCGCGCTTTGCGCGCGAAGCGGAGTCGCTTGCTGCGGTGCAGCACCGAACCATCGTCACGGTCTTCGACCGAGGCGTGACCGACGATGGTCTGCACTTCCTCGTCATGGAGCTGCTCGACGGCGTGCCGCTCGGGGATCTCCTCGATCACGCGGGGCGGCTCGCCGGGGAGCGTGGTCGCGTCGATGCGGTGACGGATACCGACTGGATCGCGCATTCGCTCGGACCGCACGCGGAACTCGACGGGAGCTACCTTCGCGCGGTGGTGCGCTGGGTCGCGGAGCTGGCACGCGGCCTCGAGGTCGCGCACGCGGCCGGCGTGCTGCATCGAGACTGCAAGCCGTCCAACGTCTTCATCCGACGCGATGGCACGCCCGTGCTGTTGGATTTCGGAATCGCGGCGCGGACCGCCGAGGCGACACTCGCGGTGCGGGAGGGCGCACTCGGTACGCCAGCCTACATGGCGCCGGAGGCGATCGAGGGGGCTCGCGAATGCGGTGTCGCTGCCGACGTCTACGGCCTCGCGGCGACGCTCTACCACCTGCTGACGTTCCAGCCGCCGTATCGCGGCACGCCGACGCAGGTGCTCGCGTTGCTCATGCGGCGGGACCCACAGCCGGCGTATGTCCTGCGGCCGGGTCTGCCGCGTGATCTTCAGGCGATCCTCGACAGGGGGATGGCGCGGCAGCCCGCAGCTCGCTACCCGACGCCCGTCGAGTTCGCGGAGGACCTCGAGGCCTTTCTCAAGTATCGACCGGTCGTCGCGCGACCCATCTCGCAGTGGCGACGGCTGTGGCGTCGAGTGCACCGTTCTCGTGAGTTTCGCGTCGGGATGCTCATCGCGGGCATCGTGCTGCTGATGCTCGGTGGCTTCGCATGGCGGGAATCGGCGTTGGCGGAGGCGCGGCGCGCATGGCTGGAGTCGTGGTCGCGCGTTCCGCCGACGCTGGTCACGTTGCCGAAGTCGATGCGTATCGCGCCGGACAATCCGCGACGCGAGTCGATCGAGCGACTGTTGGATCGCGCGGTCGATACCGGCGCTTTCCGGGTTGCGGCGCACGCGACGCGTGCGATGTTTCGCGTCGACGGCGAAGACTTCGCCGGAGCGGCGGCCGACATGCAGATCGTGTCCGACGTCACCGGCACTCCCTACGCGAGAGCCTTGGCCGAGGCCTATCGTCGTTTGGCCACAGGCCGCGAACTCGATCTCGGGGGGCTGCCTGAGCCGAGCGAATCGACGGATCGATACCTGGCGGCCCTGCACGTGATCCGCGCGGATGTGACGGCTGCTCGGCGTGCCGTCGAACTCCTGCAGGATCCCGGCGGAGTGTTCGCGAGCTCGGATCTGTTCCTGCAGGCCGCGTCGCAGGCCGCGGCGCTGACTCGTCCTGGAGCCGAACAGCTCCGTGCGTTCCGCGAGCTGCACGAGCATGCAATTCGATACGAGCAGACGCTGGGTCGACGTACGGCTTCGACAGCCCTTGCGATCGGGATGGCGTTGGCAGGCCAGTCGCGAACCGAGGAGGCCCTCGACGCGTTCCGCGATGGTGCCTCTCTCGCGCCCGGGGATGCGACGCTTCGTCTGAACCTCGGCACCGCGTTGCGCCGCATCGGCGATTCGGCTCGCGCGGCGACGGAGTTGCGCGCGGCCATCGAGTTGCGACCGACCTCCGTGGCTGCACGCGAGGCCTTGGTCCTGGCTCTCAATGATCTCGGGGACTTCGACGCCGCAGAAGCGGAGATCGAAGCGGCGCCGTATCCGGACACGCCGAAGGGAACGCGGAAGCGAGCCAAGATGCGCGGCAAGGTCGACCTCGGTCGTGCGATGGCCGCGATGCTGGCCCGCCGCTCGGCCGAGGCGCAGCAGCACGCGATGAATGCGCTGACGCACTTCGTCGAGGCGCGTGACCCGCACCGAGGCGAGTCCGCGGATCTGTTGATCTCCCGCGCGCTTGCGCGACAGAGCGTCGACGGCGTGTTCGCCGACCTCGCGCGCGCCATCCATCGACACCCGACCTCGTGGCGCGACATCCGCAACCTTGCGTCCCTGCTGCCGGATCGCCCGACGGATGATCAGGTGGCCGCGCTTCGCTCCTACCTTCAAGCACTGTCTCGTCACCTCGCTCCGGCTTCGGCAGAGAACGAAGCGGGATCCACAGACTCGGACTCGACACCCAAGTGATCATGACTTACTCGACCCAACTGTTCTCGATTGGATGTGTGGCTCTACTCGCTCCCCTCGGCGTCGCGCAACGTGGCGTCTTGACGGGCGTGCCGTCGGCGTACGTGTTCGACGGTGCGACGCCCGGTTTCGCAGTCAGTGAATTCCACAAAACGTCCGCGGCCGTCCCGAACACGATCTCGCAGAACCCGGTCTCCGTCGTGGCGCCCGACTTCGACCTCGTGTCGATGTTCGGCGTGGATGCTTGCAACGTGAAGCTCGACGCCATTTCGACCGGCAACGACATGGCGCCGGTCAATCCGAACGGGGAGATCGTGCCGGTCAATCAGTGGGCCCTCACGACGGTGTCTGTTTCCAATCAGTCGATCGGACAGCCGGGTTCGATCCTGCGCGGTCTCGTCAACGATCCGGCGGTTCCGTCCGTGGGCTCCGAGATCCTCGGGTTCTATCCCGAAGGCTCGATCCTGCCGCAGTCCCTGCTCGGACAGGCGACGCTCGAGCAGTCGATCACGGACAACGCCAATCCCGCCTCGCTCGCGGGATTGGAGACCGTGGCGTTCGATGCGTTCATTCCGGTGATCGAGTTCGTGGCGGGCACGGGGCAGCCGATGTTCCCGGTTACGACCCAGTTCTACTTCTCCGTGACACACGCGTCTGCGGCCGCCCTGGGGTGGACCGATGCGCTCGGCAACCCGACCGATGGTGCGACCGTGTTCAACATTTGGTGGAACGGATCGACCGGGATGTGGTCGGCACCGACGGTGGTCGCGACCGCCGCGGATCTCCACTGCTTCCACGGCGAAGAGGTCGATGCGCTCGGGATCACCGACGACGGGGTCGGTCCGATCATCATGTTCTCCACGCAGCAGTTTCCGGGCTCGACGCGTCCGCAGCTCGAGGTGCTGATCGCCGGTGGCGTTCTCCCGCTGAAGCGACAGAACGGTCAGACGGTCACGGATGGCATCGGCCTGCTTCCAACGGACGACGTGACGGGGTACTGCGCGATCGATCCGGACTTCTTCGTCGTCTCTCGTGGTATCGGGAGTCCGCTCGCGTCGTTCTTCGACGGGCCGCGTTTGATGTCCGCGAGCAGCTGCCAGACGCACGCCGCGACCGGGGGAGGAGACATTCTGCACGTCATGATCGGTGGCTGGGGCACGGTGACGCCGCAGCCCGGCAGCCTCCAGCTGTATGCGGCGTTGCCCGACGGGAGCTACCTGATGTATTCGACCGTGGCGCGTACGGCGACGCAGAACGTGGTGTCGCAGGGAATTCCGATCCCGGCGGTCGCCGCCGGGATCGGCTACCCGATCGGCTTCATCGGTCTGTTCTTGCCGACGACGCCCGGGGGATTCGCGATCAGCCCCGAGACTTGGATCGCCTTCTGATCCGCGGGTGATCGTCTTGGGCGGCGCGGGACGAGACTCCCGCGCCTGCCGGCGTCACACGGGCGCGACGAGGTCGGCGAGCTTCGCCGCGATCTCCGGCGCTTCGAACATCGCTTCGCCGTTGATGACGAGGCACGGCGCCTGGTCCTTGCCGCCGGCTTCGACGAGCTTGGCCTTGGCGGCCGCGTCTTCGCTGACGTTGTGCACGGCGATCGAGTCGCGCAGCTTCAGGTTGTCGACCGCGAGCAGCGCCTTGCGCGACGGGCCGCAGCTCGACTTCACGAACAGCTGCGTGCCGGCCGGGACGCCTTCGCCCTTCGGCATGCTGCCACCACCCGTGTTGATCTTCTCACACTCGGCCGCGAGGTCGCCGATCTCACGCGCCCCCGGGGGGCCGACGGCGACCGAGTAGCGGACGATGCCTTCCTTGTCGATGATCACCGTCGCGCGGTCGGTGATGCCGGCCTCCGCGAGGAAGAGACCGAACGAATCGGCCATCGCACCCTTCGGGTGGAAGTCGGCGAGCAGCGGGAACGAGACCCCGCCACAGTCCTTGGCAGCCCAGTTTGCGTGGCTGAACGCGCTGTCGATGCTGACACCCAAGACTTGGGTGTCGGCGGCGCGGAAGCGCTCGAGAAGAGCTTCCGTCGCCGGGACTTCATTGGTTCAAGTGGGGGTCCAGTCGAGCGGGTAGAAGAGCAACATCACGTTGCATTTGCCCTTGAATGAGCTGAGTTTGATCTTCCGATCGAACTGGTCGCCCAGCTCGAAATCGGGTGCGGGTTGGCCGACTTGGGTCATGGTTTCGATCTCCGAGTGATGAGGGGCGAGTAGGTAAACCGAACCGGCCCCCGGTTTCGAGGGTCCTACCGAGATTCGGCCCATTCCGCGACCTCGCGCCAGGCCGCGAGTTTTCGATCGCGCGGAATCGACGCGTTGGCGGGGCTCGTCGACGGCAGGTAGCCGATGTGAAGACGCTCGAGATCGTCACCGAGAATGGGCACGACGTGCCGCCGGAACAGCTCCTCCGACTTCCGGCCGTTGCAGAAGATCGCCCGGATCCGGGGGCATCGTCTCAGCAGGCCGGACACGTCGTTGGGCTCGACGTCGCGCATCGTCGCGTCCGCGCTCAGCTCGCGGTGGCAGCGGTGGGCGGCGTCCCACAGCGCGACGCCGCTGCGCGCGAGGATGCGGAGTCGCTCGGCGTAGGGTCGGTCGCGGCCCGCGCCGAACAGCTCACCCATGAACGGCCAGAACTGGTTCTGCGGGTGGGCGTAGTACTCCTTTTGCGCGAGCGACTTGACGCTCGGCATCGAGCCGAGGATGAGGACCCGGGCGGATCGGTCGGCGACCGGCGGGAAGCTCTCGATCTTGTCGGTCATCCGGTCAGCGGACGGCCGCGAGCAATTCGGCGAGCGCGCTCGTAGTCGTGGCGAGCGCGCCGAAGCGCGCGTGTGTGTTCGCGCGCTTCGGTCGGCCGTGAGTTTCGTCGGCGATGCGGCGCGCGGTGACTGCGACTTGCTCGAGAGTCCTGCAATAGTCCGCGATGAACTCGCGATCGAGGAACGTGGCGATCCGTTCGTGTGCGTCGGTGTGGTAGTGCAGCTTGTCCCTCTCGGTCAGGCCGGCTGTCGCCTGCCGTGCGATGGCCAGAGCGTCCTGCGTCGATCGACTCGCGGTGATCTCGAAGCCGCGGGCAGAGGTCAGATTCGTGTGTGCGTCGAGGCGCGTGAACATATCGAGCAGGAGCGGATCCGTGGCGAGCATCGTATCGTCCGGCGTGCGCACCAGATCACGCAGCGTCGCGAGCGCGCCGAGCACGTGCCGAATCGCGGTGCGGTGCGGCCCGTCGTCGAGCTTGCGGCACGCGTCACTGCGCAGGATTTCCTTCCGGGCGTAGCTCCGCGTCAGTCGCAGCGCTTCATCCGTGAGCTGCTCGACGTCTCGGTAGCAGAGCAGCACGCGCGCGCCGAACGGCTTCAGCAGGTCGTCGAGCTTCTTGGTGTCGAGTCGGACGGTCGGTCGGCACGTGATCGTCGCGCGATCCCGCGCCTTCAAGTCGATGTCGGCGCTCTCGACACCTGGAAGCTCCAAGAGGGCCGCCCGGGCCTTCTTCGATGGTGGGGTTCAAAGGCGGAGGCCTTGGTGTAGGCAGACGGTCCAGGAGACGGGAGGTGGGTGCTCTTGGGGGGCGAGGAGGAGGGCGGGGAGGAGCAGACTGGGGAGCATCGGTGCGGACAAGAATACGGGGTTGTGGATCGCCGACACACCAAGCGCCAGGGCTCCGGAGAATCTTGCGGTGTTCTGCCGACGGTCACCGGAAATCGTGCAAGCCTGCGCGTGTCTCGGGAGAATCCTCCTGCGTGAATGCGCTGCAGGACGAATCGACGACCCGGGAGGTCGATGCCGCCTTCGCGCGGTTCTGCGCGACGGGCAGCCCCGAGGACCTCGGGTTCGTGTTCGATACGGTCTCGCAGCGGGTCCTCCTGGTCGCCGAGCGACTCGTCGGGGATCGGCAGCGGGCCGAAGACCTGCTCCAGCAGACGTTCCTCGAGCTGATGCGCGGGGCTCCCCGGTTCCGCGCCGGGTCGCCGTTGATGCCGTGGCTCTGGACGATTCTGGCTCGGCGTGCCGCGACCGTGCGCGGCCGGAGCCGTCGCGCGGGCGTCGCGCTCGAGGGTCACGAGATCTCCGATGGCGGACCGGACCCGGCCGAGGTCGCGGCCGCGCGCGACGAGGTCGAGCACGTTGCGGCGGCGATCGAGCGACTGCCCGGGACCTATCGGCAGGTCGTGGCGATGCGCGTGCTGCACGGCATGCGTCCCGTCGATATCGCGAATGTGCTCGATCGACCGCTCGGCACCGTGCACGCGCAGTGCGCCCGCGGCCTCGAGCGCCTGAAGCGCGACTTGCCGGCGGGCGCGGTGTTGCTGATCGGCATCGATGACGGCCGTGGGCTCGCCGCCGTGCGGGAGGCTGTCGTTACCGCGGTGCCGCGCGAGTCCGTCGCGGCCGCGACCGTGTCCGCGTCTTTGGTGACACTCATGAGCAGCAAGTGGTCTGTCGCTGTCGGAATCTCGTGCATCGCGGCGCTCGCGTTCGTTCTCGCGTGGAAGTCACCGGGGCGCGCGGATGCGCTGCCGGATGCTTTTGACGCCGCGCCGGAGTCCGCGTCGGTTGCACAATTCCCAACGGCGATCGAGCCGTTGCCCGCCAAGCGCCAGTCGATCCTGGACGCCGCAGCGGGTCACACTCGCGAACCGTCCGAGATCCGCTTGATCGGTCGCGTCGTGAGCGACGTCGAGTCTCGGCGTCCGATCCCCGGCGCGTCCGTGGCCGTGTGGTCGAGGCTCCCCGGTTCGGTCGGATCGATCGCCGATGTGGAAGCGATCGCCGGTGGCGTTTGTTCGAGCGACGCGGATGGGTTCTTCGAACTGCGCGTGACCGAACCGAGCGCGCGGTGCCTCGTCGTCGCCGCGCCGGGCCAGGCTCCGCTGTTCGGGGCGTTCTCGTTCTCCGAAGTCTTGAAGGGTGACGGCGCGACCGGGGACTTCGGCACGCTCGTCTTGCGTGAAGCGACCGAGGTGTGGTTCGAAGTCGTCGACGGGCGCGGCGAACCGGTTGCCGAACACCGGCTCTCCAGTTCGAGTCTCCTCGGAATGTTGGGCGCGGGTTCGATGCCGCCGGTGCAGATTCGCAGCGACGCGGAGCGGCAGCTGCGAGTTGCGACTCGGAGCCTGTATCGGTTCGCGCTCGAGACCGATGCCGGCGGTCGTGCGGGTCCGATTCGGTTGCTCGTGGGGGAACGGTTCCAGGTGTACGCGGATGCGCGGCGTGGTCCGATGGGCGTCCGGTCCGAAGGCGCGATCGTCGTGGAGCCGGCGCCGTCCATGACCGTCCGCGTGCAGCTGCAAGCGGAGGATCCGCAGTGGTCGATTCGCGGGGCGGTCGTGGACGAGTCCGGAGCGCCGCGGGCCGGGATTCGATTCGACGTCGTCACCGACTCTGGGCAGAAGCTCGCGGAGGTCGAGTCGCGACGCGATGGCGTGATCTGGGTGAATCGTCAAGTCGGCAGTGTCGCGAATTCGAAGGCCGAGTATGAAGCCGAACAACGGATACGACTCGTGCCGGCGGATCCGTCGCGATTCCGCGTGGTCGCGCCGCAAGGCGTGTTGACCGTGCCGGTCCAGGATCTCCGCGTCGTCGTGCACGAAATGTCGCCGGCTTCCGCCGAGCTCGTGGTTCGGGATGCCGCTGGCCAGCCGGTCGAGAGCTTCGGCTGGGCGTGCATTCGCAAGGGCGACCGCTCGCCGCATTCGTTGGAGTCGGTCGATCGTCACGAAGGCGGAGTCGCTCGTGTCGAAGGCTTCGCCGTCGGCGACGCGTACGTCGTCGTGCGCGACCGAGAGGGCCGTTTCGGCAGTCGCGAAGTGCGGCTGCGCGAGGGCTCGACTCATCCGGTCGAAGTCACCGTCCGCGAAGACGCCAAGTTCGCCGTGCGAGTCGTCGACGATCGCGGCGTGCCGATAGCCGACGCCGCGGTGATCTGTCGCACCGCGCTCGGTGCCGCGATCAAGCCGACCACGCGGTCCGTGTCGAGCTACAGCCAGTCCCAGCCGAGTGTGCTTCGCTTCTCCTTGGGGAGCGAGATCGTGCGCAAGGCGAAGACGGACGCGCGCGGCATCGCGCCCGTGTCCATCCCGTGGATCGCGGACGAGTTCGCGGTCGGCCTGCTGGCGGATGCCGGCGGCGGAACGGTCTGCGACGTGCAGCAGGTTCCCGGCGTGGTGGACTGCATCGTCGAAATGCCGGCGTCGCGGCCCGCTCGCATCACCGGCCGAATCCAGCCCGCGGACTTGGTCTCGCGATGGCAGGCTGCGGCGGGCGGCGGGGAGCCGGCCTCCGAGGTTCGGCTCGATCTCGCCCTCGGGAGTCTTCGCCGCTCGATCCAGCTGAAGGCGGACGGCTCGTTCGACAGCGGACCGCTGCGAGCGGGCGCCTGGCGCGTGGGCGCACGGATCACCGAGAGCGTGAGCGGAGCAACTCGGGTCGTCTCGGCGATCGCCGAACCGATCGCGGTGCAGGGAGGTGAGCTGCTCGAGGACGTCGTGCTCGACGTCGGGTCTCTGCTTCCCGGCTCGCTGAGCGGGCGGGTCGTCGGCGACCGTTCCGCGCAGGTGGCTTGGTCGCGGCTGCGACTCGTGAGCACGAGCGACGAGTACAGGATGTGGGGAGCGCAGATCGACGGCGACGGGAGGTTCGAGACGCGGCTGCCCGCCGGTCGGTGGGTCGTGTGGTGCGATGCGTCCAAAACGGACGGCGGCGAAGTCGTCATCGATGCGAATCGAATCACGGGACTGACGATCGACGTCAGTGTCGCCACTGCGACGGTGACGTTGCTCGACTCTTCCGACGCTCCGATCCGAGACCGGCTCGTGTCGCTCGCCGTGCGGCCTTCGGAGTTCGAGGGCGCCCTACCGTCGCAGACGACCGACGGGAGCGGGCGCGCCGTGTTCTCGCACGCGCCCGCGCGCGACGTGCTGGTCTGCGTCTGGCCCGAGGGAACGACGCGCTCGTTCGGTCGGTTTCGCGCTCCGGCCGGTGGGGCTGCGCCGCGGCCTGCGGTCTTCGGTCCGTTCCCGTGTGGGGACGTCGAGGTGCGGCTGGTGGAGTGAGGAGCCCCCGTGCTGCGCGTGCGCTTGCGCATGCGCCTGCGCGATGGTGACCCGTGACGCGACCGCGCCCGTCCCCGCTCCCCGTTCCCGCCCATCGAACCGTGCCGACACGATTTTTCTTCCGCCCATACCACCGACCACTCCGAACCCCACGACCACAAACCCACGAACCATGTCGTAGCCTTCTCGCACACGCGCCCTGTGGGGACAGTGCGCGCATCGGGGAATCATTCGGAGAAGGAAACACATCGTGCGCATCACGCTTTCTACTGCCGCTCTTCTTGCCGCGGCATCGACCGTTTCGGCGCAGACCGAAGTCCGCACCTACACCGGTGACCAAGACGCCCACTTCCTCGGCCTTTCGGTAGGGGCCGCTGGCGACGTCAACGGCGACGGCTTCGACGACGTGGTCGTCGGCGTGCGTGGCGACAGCACGAACGGTCCGAACGCGGGCGCGGCGCGCGTCTACTCGGGCGCCGATGGCTCGCTGCTGTGGCAGGTGTTCGGCAACTCCTCGTACGACTACTTCGGTCTGACCGTGGCTGGCGTCGGTGACGTCGATGGCGACGGCACGCCGGACGTCGCGGTCGGAGCGCCGCGTGATGACAGCCACATCGCCGGCGGGGATGCCGGCACGGTGTTCGTCTACTCCGGCGCGACCGGTCTCGAGATCCAGCTGTTCCGCGGGGATTCCGCGGGCGAACAGCTCGGTCGCTTCGTCGATGCCGCGGGTGACGTCAACGGCGATGGCTTCGACGACTACGTCGTCGGCGCACCCTTCTCCGACGAGAACGGCACGAGCTCGGGCAGCGCGCACGTGATCTCGGGTCGCGACGCGAGCGTGCTCCACTCGTTCTTCGGTGTCGCTGCGGGCGACGAGTTCGGTCGCAACCTCGGTGGCGCGGGTGACGTCGATGGCGACGGCACGCCGGACATCGCGGTGGGCGCGCGCCTGCACGACCACGGCGGCAACGCCGACGCCGGCGCGGTCTACGTCTTCTCGGGGGCCGACGGCTCGTCGTTGCAGTCGCACTTCGGCACGACCGCGAATGAGCAGCTCGGCCAGTGGGTGCAGGGCGCCGGTGACGTCAACCGCGACGGTTTCGCGGACGTGATCGCTGGGGCGCACCTGGCCGACTTCGGCGGCGCGGACAGCGGTCGCGCGACCGTGTTCTCGGGTGTCGACGGCACGACGATCTGGACGTTCGACGGCGCGAACGCCGGCGACAACCTCGGCCGCTCGGTCGACACCGCGGGGGACGTCGATGGCGATGGCCACGCGGACCTGCTCGTCGGTGCGGACCTCGCGAACGGCAAGGGAGCGGCGATCGTGTTCTCGGGCCAGACCGGCACGCAGCTCTTCCCGCTGACGGGTGTCGGCAACGGCGACCTGTTCGGTCACGCCGTGTCGTCCGCTGGCGACGTCGATGACGACGGCTTCGGCGACGTCATCGTCGGCGCCTTCCGCGAGAACGGCGGCTACTCGGATGCCGGTGGCGCGCACGTCTACGCGAGCGACTCGATCGGCACGCCACCGCGCGCGCGCGTCTTCGGTCGTCCTTGCACGAGCTCGAACGGCCACCTGCCACGCATCGACGTCGTCGATCTGCCGGCGATCGGTGAGACCGCGCGCTTCGACCTCCGTGGCGCGAAGGCGCTGCGTCCGACCGCGCTCCTGCTCGGCACGCTCGCGACGATCGACCTGACGTTCCTCGGCGCGTTCGATTGCGTGCTCGAGGTCATGCCGGTCACGCAGCTCGTGACGATCACGACCGGGCCGGGCAAGGCGACCGAGACGCTCGACATCCCGAACGCCATCGCGCTGATCGGTGTCGAGTTCGGCGCGCAGTGGGTCGTCCTCGATCCCGCCGCGAACTCGCTCGGTGCCGTGACTGGCAACGCGGCTCTGCTGACGGTCGGCTCTCGCTGAGCGAGTCAGCAGAGAACGAGTCGGCAGGCCGCATCGCGCTCTCGAACAGCCCTTTTCCCAAACCTGCTCGAGCGCAGGCGCTGCGGCCTGCCGACGCGGGATGACAGTGCACAACGCGTGCCACTGTCGCGAAATCGCTCGAGATCGACGTAAGTCGTTTGTTCGCGTCGCGCGCCGTGGGGAAACACTCCGCGGCGCGTCGCAACGCCGACGAGAACCCGACACTCGCGGGCGCATTTCGTCGGCGAACCGTCGGGCGACGAGCCCGGCTACACGCCGAGAATTCGCTCGCTCACCGCATTCGTGACCGACAGCGTGCCGCGCTCGTTCTCGACGATCGCCTGGAACGACATCGTCGCCCCGATCAGGCTGGGACTCGCCGGTAGCACGAACTCGAGCGTCTCGACATTTCTGAGGTCGAACGCCGGCAGCGCGACGATCGCCGTGGGGTCGAGTCGGAATCCCCCGACGGTCGTCGGAACGATCGGTGGGAGCGGGCTGAAGTAGACCTGCGCGCGCACGACGTCGATCGCGTAGCCCGGCTTGAACCGGACGTGCAGGCGATACGGCGCACCGGGCCGCGGGAGCAGGCTCGCGGACAGCTGGCGGTGATGGTTCGGGAGCACGCGCACGCTGGTCACGAGATCCGGGTCCTCGTCACCATCCGTGTCGAAGGCGTCCAAGACTTGGTTCTGCCGCGCACGACGCGAGTCGGCTTGGACGAAGCGTCCGCTGACGTTGAGGAGAGTATGGGGTCCGGCGAGCAGGTCGAGATCGCCGTCGACATCGATGTCGGTCAGGACCACGTTCGTGTCGACGAGCGCGTCGCCGAGCCACACGTCCGTCGCGTCGGTGAGGTTGCCTGTGCCGTCGTTCAGTAGGACCTTGGCGGGGAACGCGTGGACGACGTCGATGTCGCCGTCGCGATCGATGTCGCCCGTGTCCATGCCGAACGCGAAACCGAACCAGTCCGACGGGACCTGCGTCGTCGTGACGTTCGTGAAGTTGGCCGAGCCGTCGTTGAAGAACAGGACGAACGGGACGAACGGCGTCTGGCCGAACGGATCCCCGCCGAACGTGGCCTGGGGCCCGGCGACGATGATGTCCGGCGTACCATCCCCGTTCATGTCCTCGATGCGCAGGTCGGCGACCGAGCGCATGTGCGAGTTCGCGAACGTGACGTGATGCAGGAAGCCACCCGTGCCGTCGTTGAGCCAGATCTCGAACATCTCGAGGTTCGAGGTCCACACGGCGATCGGGAACGGTCGTTCGAAGACGTTGACGAGGTCGAGATCCCCGTCGCCGTCGAGATCCTGAAGCGCGAACGGCTGGCTCGTGCCGAGCGGAGTCCAGGAGCCCGACGAGACGACCGGGATGCCGTCGTCGGTGAACGTTCCGGTTCCGTCGTTGCGGTGCACGGTCGCTCCGACGGCATCCAGGTCTCCGTCGCCGTCGACATCGCCGAGCAGACCGAACTCTGAGAGCGCTCCGATCGCCGGATGGAAGCCGCCCGACCCGTCGTTGAGCACGACATGGTCGGGGCCACTCGGCACGACCATGTCGAGATCCCCGTCGCCGTCGACGTCTCCTCGTGAGATGCGCGCCGTCCAAGCCACGGACGGGAACAGCGCATGCGGTTGGAACGGAGGCGGCAGCAGCGCGCCCGAAGCATCGACGAACACACCTGCTGCCGAGTCGCGCAACCAGAGGCGACTGCGCTGCTCTTCTTCGCCGCCGGTTGCACTGACGGCGCCGAGCGCGAGGTCGATGTCGGCGTCTCCGTCCGCGTCGCCCGACGCGAAAGAGGCCATTGGGCCGAGGGGAAGGATGCGCGTCGTGTCGAACGTGAACGATCCCGTGCCGTCGTTGAGGTGCAGCCGCGCGTGCGTCCTCGAGCTCGACGGCGAGGGTGCGAGTCTGCCGAGCACGTCGAGGTCCCCATCGGCGTCGACGTCGACGACGTGCAGGTCGTTGCCGAACTCGATCGATTGCTGCACGAGCGGCGACGCGCCGACATTTCGGTAGAAGTCGGTGGGTGTGACGATGTCGAGGTCGCCGTCGCCGTCGAAGTCGCCGAGCTCGATCCGCGTGCTCGCGACGACCGTCGGCGAGCCGTATGTCGCCGTCACCTCGGTGAACTGCCCGGTGCCGTCGTTGGCCGCGATCCGCAGCACGTAGTCACCGCTCGGCAGAAAGCGTTCCATCGAAACGATGTCGAGGTCGCCGTCGCCGTCGAAGTCGCCGAGCTCGACGTCGAACGTGTGCCCGAACTGGCCCGGCAGCTGCGACGACGCGTCGGTGAACATCCCGGTGCCGTCATTGAGCATCAGGCAGGACGGGACCGGGTCGAACACGAAGTCGTCCGTGCCGACGAGGATGTCCTCGTCCCCGTCCCCGTCGACGTCGCCGACCTCGACCGCCCAGTTCCAGTGCGCGCAACCCGGGAGGTTGGCGGGCGCGTCGGTCATGCGCCCCGTGCCGTCGTTCAGCAGCAGCCGCACGAACGGCTGCCCCGACAGCACGAGATCGAGGTCGCCGTCGCCGTCCGCGTCGAAGAACTCCGCGTCCCACGTGCGCCACGCCGCCGAGGACACGGAGCCGTCTTCGCCTTCGGCGAACACACCGGTGCCGTCGTTGAACAGCAGTCGGTCGGGAAGGAGGCTCGGCGTGCCGTCGCGGCCGTCGAACAGGTCGAGGTCGCCGTCCCCGTCGACGTCCCCGAACTTCAGGACGGAAGTCGGGCCGTCGGTCGGTGGAATCGCGAACTTGCCGGCGCGTGCGGGGAACTGCTGCGCGCTGGCGGTGACGGCGAGAGTGGCGAGAACGGGGGCGAGGTTCTTGCAGCGCATCGTGTGTGGGGGGGGGCTGGGCGCGACGGGCCGCACCGTCACGCGGACCCACACACTCTAGCACCTACACGCCACACACGTGGCCGCCCTGGTTGTCGCGGAACGTGTTTCCGCCGCGATCGTCGTAATCCCAGCTGTCGTCGTAGCGAATACCGCAGCTCGCGCTGTCCGCGATCTCGGAATCCTTGACGTCGACGTCGCCGTGGAGGATGGAGATGTTGCCGGGATAGTTCGAGCCGCCGCCGCCGTGCTCGATCTTCACGCGGTGGATACGCCAAGCCGTCGACGGCGGCGTCGTGTCGGTGCCGAGCAGGAGCCCGCGCCACGCGCCGGGCGCGCCGGACAGCGCGTGGATGTGGACGCTCTGAGTCAGCCCGGTGCTGAAGTTGCGCCCGACGGAGATGCGCACGCCGTCCGCGACGACGATCTCGACGTCGTCTTCGAACGTCAGGCTGTCGGTCGTGAGATCGGCCTGCAGTTCGAACGGAATGCCCTGGTCTGTGAATCGAATCGTCTCCTCGAACCCCGTATCGCCGACGAGCACGCGGTTCGTGCCGTTGCCTTCGTAGACGTTGCCCTGCAGCAGCTCATCCGCCTTGTGCAGCGGCACGCGGATCGGATACGAGCTGCAGCGCGACACCTCGTTGTTGCTGAAGTCTTGCAGGTTCGCTCCGTCCTCGACCCAGACTCCGACGCCTTCGATGTTGTCGAGTCGCGAGCTGCCCATCGTCAGTCCACCGATCACCGTGATCGCTCCCGGGAACATCGGGTCGTCCGGATCCCCCGCGTCGGACATCGTGAAGTCGAGCGTCCGGTTGATCCGCTCGTCGGGATGCTCGAAGCGCAGCCCCTTCCAGTGCCCGGGCGTTGCGACGGTGCCGCGGAACACGATCGACGGGACGTCCGACACGCTGACGAGCGAGACGTCCGTCGTGTCGCGGAAGATGAAGCCCGCGTCCTTCTCGAACTCGATGACCGTGCCTTCGTAGACGTCGAACTCGGCGTTCGAGATCTCGATCAGGCACTCGACGATGTAGTCGACCGGGTGGTCGGGGTTGTCCTCGAGGATGATCTTGTCCTCGCCGACGAAGCTGTCGCAGTTGAGGTGGATCGCGCCGCGGGCGTCGGTGGGGTTGCCGGAGGGCGGGGGGAACGGCGAGTTCGTCGAGCCGGAAGTGCCGCCACCGCCGCCGCAGGAGGTGGCGGCGAGGGTGAGGAGGAGGGCGGTGGGGATCAGGGCGGTGGGGATCAGGGCCGGGGTGCGTTGCATGGAGGGGGATTCCCAGGGGGTGGGGTGGGCGGACAAGTAAGGGGGGTTTCTTGGGGGGCCACGTTTTCGGGCTCGGACCCGGGCCCGTTCACGTTCCGCGGAACGGGACACGGGTCACGACCCGTGAAACGTGAATGCGCCCGGGCCCGGGCCCGAAAACGTGGCCCCTGACTGCCATCGCCCTTGATGCGTGCCCTGTGCCCGTAGACGCGCATTCTCACCCCGCCAGCTACACTGCCCTGGTCGCCGATTCGCTCCGCACGCCCCGCCGCATGACGAAATCCAGCACCGCGCTCAGTCTGTCGCTCGCCGCGCTCTTGTCGGCCTGCGCGGCCGTCGACACGTCTCCGCCTCCCGTCACCGTCCGCGCCGGACACACCGAACGCCCCGTCCGCTTCCAGTCCGTACACGCCGGCCAGGTCCTCGTCGAAGGCGTCTGGACCGTGATCTTCAAGGTCGACCCGCGCGACGTGCCGTGGATTCGCAGCCACGCGTCCGAAGGCTCGGTCCAGCTCGTCTGGAACGAACGCGTCGTCTGGGAGTTCGATCCCGAGACCGATGGCTCCGGCTATTTCGTCGATCGCGGCTTCATCGACGAGGCCACCGCGCGTCGCGTCGCCAAAGAAGTCGCGGATGCCCAGGGTCCGCGCGAAGCCTCCACAGCGAACGGGCTCGCATCGCTCGCTCTCCACGCGCCTGAACTGCACGCGTCGCTCGCGCCGAAGCCGCTCGCCGACGCGAACCACGGAGTGCCTGATGGCGTGCACGACAGCCCGCATTTCTCGACGGACTCAGACGTCGTGCGTTCGATCGCGAGCTACGCGTCGCAGGGACGGCTCGCCGGGGATGGCGTGTGCGCGGCACTGTTTGCCGTGTACGAAGGCGAGAGCGAGCTCGGATTCTACGGATTGGAGTCGGCGTCCGCGGAAGACGCGGACCGGCTCGAAGGCCAGCTGCGCGAGATCTGGGCACACAACGTGAGCATCGACCGGTTGCGGGTTCACCGCGGTGGCAACGTGTTTCTCATCGTCTGGCACGACGGCGTGTCGGCCGCGTGTTGGCAATCGGTGAACGAGCGCTTGGCCGCGCGCCTGACCGCCGGCTGATCGATACACTCGGGCGCGATGAGTGACACTGTCTCCTACGACCGTTCGACAATCGTTGGCGTGTTTCGAGACCTCGAGGAACTCGTGGTCTCGCTCGATCGAATCGGGTCGCACGTGGCCCTCGAAGGGCTGTCGCCGATCGAGGATGCCCGTGTCCTCCGCGAGTTCGTCGACCAATGGCAGCTGTTCCGCAAGCTGAGCCACGCGCGGTCGGTACTCGGGGATGCGTTTTCGCGCGATCCGGGACCCGACGGAATGGACGAGTTGGAGCGCGAGTGCGAGACGTGCCGCTTCTGGTCCGCGCCGCGGTCCGGAGATTCCGCCTGACGGTTCGCCGATTCGCGATGGACTTCATCGATCTGCAGAGCAAGGCCATTCCACGGCCCGGGCACATCGAGCATTACTGGTTCGAGAACGAGAACACCGGATTGAAGCGGACCCGCTTTCACCGGATCGTGATCCCGTTCGAGCCGTTCGACTCCGGACTGGACTACGTGTCACAGCCCGAGACGACGGAGCTCGTCGTCGCGAGCCGTTCGAGTTTCGGGCGACGGCGCGCTACGTCGGGGAAGGTTGACGAGGCGATGTCCCAGCAGCCGATACCCGAAGCCTGGCGTCCGCTTCTCCGCGAGGTGGTTCGCGCGTTACCGGAGGAGACTTGGCGAACCTCGTGCGCGCAGCCAGTGTCGACGGATCGTTGCGAGGTCCTCGTGGATCTCTGGACCGCGGAGTCCGGTCGCAACGACATGGTCCTGGACGGTTGGTTCGACACGAGCGCGGCCCGGCCGACCTTTCACGTTCACATGGTGTACGTCCCGTAGAATCGGAGCTTTCGTATTGCCGCAGGTGTGACTCATGACCGACTTCTTCGACGTCACAGGACCGCAGATGGAGACCTTCGCTCGGACCCATGACCTGAAGCTCGTGCGCTGGTTGAAGGACGCCCCGATCTGGTGCCTGTCGTTTCGGCATCCCCGGGGTGGAAGCGCGCAGATCCACGTGCGGCCCGGGCCGTCGGATTGCGCGGTGTTGGATTCGTCATGGCACCGCGACGACTACGACACGGAAACACGCCGCCTCGCTCAGACCGCGAAGCGGGAGGTCGCGTCTTCGGATCCCGAGTTCCGCGAAGGATTGTCCGAGGAACTCCGCGGTGTGCTCTCTTGGTCCGACGAGGATCTCGGCGAGCCGCACCGAATGACCGCGGGTTCTTGGCATTCGCGCTGGGACAAGACGGCGTTCGAGAGGCTGGACTCTCACTTGCCGAAACCTCGAACTTAGGGCGCGCGGCGATGGCAGACGACCAACTGATCCGACTCCCCTCGACGAACAGCGCGGGGCGGACGACTGGTACACGCATTGGAATGCTGCGTGAGTCGCGCCGTCCGGGTTTCGGGCCGAGCGGAGACTCCGTTCCGATGATTCGATTGTGGATTGTGCCGGCGCTGCTCGTCATGGCCAGCAGCTGCAGCGATGACGCACCGGCGAGCCTTGCCGGTGTGTGGACCACATATCACGGTTCCTCGGAGATGGGGCTCCGTCCTGCTGGTGCGTTTGAGTGGCGATGGCATGACTCGTTCGGTAGCCGAGTTGCTGCGAGCGGGAGGTGGACTCGAGAAGGGGCGAGGATTCGCTTCCACGAAGTGTCTTCGACAGTGAAGGCTCCGGTGCCCGCGGACGCGGAAGTCGCGCAGGGCGGCGGCTACGGCTCGTAATCTCGGGGGAGAACTACTTCCTCGTGGGGGGGCGGAGACCCGAAAGGGCGGTGAGTCGTCTCTAGGGTTGGACAGTGGGGCTCCTGCACGGGTAGACGAACTCCCGGACCTCTTCGACAATCCGTCGCCTCGTGACCCGTTCCGAAGATTCCCTCGAACACGAACTCCTCGCCGCGCGGCGAGCCGTCGACTCCGACCCGAACGACGTGGACGCGTGGCAGCGCCTCGGGCGCGTGCAGGTTCGGCTCGATGCGATCGACGATGCCCGAGTTTCCTACGAACGGGCGCTCGCGCTCGACCCGCGCAATCCGTGGACGATGCTCTACCTCGGGAACCTGCACTACTACCGCCGGGCCTACGGCGAAGCGCTCCGCGCGTTCGAGCGGGCGCGAGATTTCGCGCCAGACTTGGCGCAGCCGTTCACGTGTCTCGCGGACGTGTTCCGCCGCCTCGGCGAGGACGAGTCGGCCGACGCGATGTATCGCAAGGCGTGCGAGGTCGATCCGGAGGACGCCATCGCGCGGCAGGCTCTCGAGAACTGGCGCGAGTCTCGAAACCATGGGTGACCCGTCCGTGTTCGCCCGGGCGGAACCCGTGCCTGCGAGGGGGTGGGTGCGCGCCTTCCGAATCCGCTACGATTCGGCCGCGGCTCGCAAACCGATTGGAGAGACCCCCGTGATGTATGCCCCCCGCATCGTCGTCCTTTCGCTGGCTCTGGCGGCCAGCGTCTCGGCGCAGTCCCAGAACTTCGTGCGCGATCCCCTCGAATCGCATCTTCCTCAGACGATCGCGTCCGTGTCCGACATGGTGCTGGCCGACGTGGACGGCGATGACATCGATGACCTGGTCGTGTCCTCGCTGCGGCACGAGCTTCGTGGCTACGCGGGACGTGGGGACGGGACCTTCGGAGCGCAGCTGTTCTCCATCGATGGCAGCCGTGGTGTGAGCCGGTTCAAGCTCGCCGACTTCAACGGCGACGGTGTGTTCGACGTGTTGGGTGTGCGAGACAACGGCGACCTCCGATTGTGGATCCAGCCGCTGCCCTTGGTGTTCTTGGATTTCTCGGTCTCGCCGCTCGGTGACTTCGGCACATGGGCCGGCGCGTTCGACGTCGGCGACATCGATGGAGACGGCGACCTGGACATCGTTCGAGACTTCACGCAGACGTTCGAGGTGCTGCACAACGACGGTTCCGGTCAGTTCTTCGTTTCGGCCGTGCCCGTCTTCGCGCCGGAACCCTCGCAGGTCCTCGAGATCATGTTCGACGACGTCGACGGGGATACCGATCTGGACGCCGTGGTGCTCACGATCGCCGCGCCCCGGCTCTACGAGAACGATGGACAAGGTACCTTCACGGAGGTTGCCGGCGCATTGCCGGCGTGGACCGCGTCACCCACGTCCCTCGTGTTGATCGCCGATTCGGCGGAGCTTCTCGCCGTCGACGTCGATGGCGACGGGGATCGTGACCTGCTCGCGTCGTGGATCGGGTCGTTTCCGTTGTTGGGTCCGGCGAGCGGGCTGTGGATCCGCGAGGGCGGTGTGTTCGTCGACGAGACGACGACGCGCCTGCCGGCGGGGGTGACGCATGGCCGCGCGGCGGCGGCGGATCTCGACCTCGACGGGGATCTGGACCTCCTGCTCGGCGCGTCGCCCGGCGGCGTCGAACGCGTGGTGTTCAACGACGGCGCGGGCGTGTTCACCCTGCCCGCGGCGCCCGCGATCAACCGGGCGAGTGGGCAGACCGCGGCGGTCGCGGTGGGGGACGTCGATGACGACCTCGACCCGGACGTGCTGCTGTCGCGTCACGACAGCCAGCAGATGGTCTCGCTACAGCTCAACGACGGTGCTGCGAACTTCATCGACGCGAACCGGCCGCGGGTCGAGCCCTCGCCGTTCATCGCGAGCGCCGTCGCGGTCGGAGACCTGGATAGTGACGGCCTCTCCGACATGGTTTCCGTCGACTTCCGTGGTCCGGATCGCGTGTTGATGAACCGAGGTTCGCGGGGATTCGTCGACGAGAGTGCGAGCCGCATGCCGCCGGGGGATACCAGAGCTGCCGATGTCACCGTGGTCGACGTGGATCTCGATGGTGACCTCGACATCGTCGTGCTTCGTCAGTCTGGCGCCTTCTTGCCCCCCGCCGGGTTCGCGGTCCTGGCGAACGATGGGCAAGGTCACTTCACGGAGGTCGCGGCCGTCGCGACACCGACGTTACCGCACGCGATCGCGGTCGACGACGTGACCGGCGACGGGCTGCCGGACGTCGTGGTCGGGGTCGGGAGGCAGGCGGACGCTGGTGCACCGAATCGGCTCTACGTGCAGCCGGGATGGGTCGACAGAACCGCGAACTTCCCGTCGCACGACGCCGTCACGAACGGCGTGGCGCTCGGGGATGTCGACGGCGATGGTGACGTGGACTTGGTGTTCGCGAACGAGCTGGCCAACCGTCTCTACGTGAACGACGGCACGGGCGTGTTCACATCGACCGTCTTGCCAGGGGCGAGTGGGACGAAAGCGATCGGGCTCGGAGACGTCGACGATGACGGCGACCTCGACTTGATCGAAGGGTTGCAGAACCGCCCGCTCGAGTTGTTCCGCAACGACGGCTCCGGCACGTTCACGACCGACTTCGGCGCGTTTCCCGCTGCACCGACGGTGAACGCACGGTCGATCCGGATCGTCGACTTCGACGGCACGGGCATGCCGTACGTGCTCGTCGGCGAGAACGACGCGGCGGACAAGCCGCGGACGATGCTGTTCCGAAGCCTGGGGACCCACTTCGTCTCCGACGGCATCACCGACGTGCCGAACGACGGATCCAGCGATGGTCGGGACCTCGCGGTTGCCGACATGGACGGCGATGGCGACCTCGACATCGTCGTCACGGGGATTCCCGGCCCGCGGGTCCGCTACAACGAAAGGACGCCGCGGCTCCTGTCGCGCACCGTGCCGTCGCCGGGTCGCGAGTACACGCTGCGGGTCCAGGGCGACGTGTTCGCCTTGGGTGCGGTGTTCATCCTCGGCGAGGCTGCCGCCTCCGTGCCGATCCCGACACCGATCGGCTTGCTCGAACTGGACCCGAGCACCGTCGTCGTCTCCGTGCCCGTGCAGCAGCAGATCCAGTTCGGCGTCGAACTGACGCTCGTCGTGCCGACGAGCACGACGCTCGTAGGCTCCGAGCTGCACTGGCAAGCCGCAGTGAACGGGCCGGTGCGATTGACGAACTCGGTTGTCGACGTGATCTGGCCGTAGATCCTGCGGCCCGCGTGGCAACGCTCCAAAAATTCTCCGTAGTCATGCGGGCCCATCGATTCCACACGCACGAGACACGAGCCTGGGTGCGGACGTTGACGCACACGGTGGTTCGTGACGACGAGCCGGACTTCGACCGGTTCGTCGCGTCTGGCGCCGGCTACGTTCAGCGCGTCGTACGGGTGTGGTTGACCGAGCCGGGTGGCGAGCCGCACGCGCTCCGCGAATACCTCGGCTCTGTCAAGCTGTCGCGCGCCTGCCCCGCTCTGCGGGAACTGCGGCGGATCTTCCGTCGGGCCGAGATGGCCGTCTCGGGCCGCGCCGACGTCGACGTGCGGGCCGAGCTGTCCGGCTTGCTGCGTCGGACGATGTCCGAGGCTGGCCCCTCCGCGCGGACCCGGTAGCCTGAGACCACGACCCCGCGTCGTTTCTCTCACGCTCCGACTCGACTCGACCTCCGCCATGCAGCGCGATTCCTTCCTCTCGGACAACTGCCCGCCGATGGGCATCTACGAGACCCTCTACGCCTTCCGCGACAGCTTCGGACAGTTCATGGGCACCGAGGGCACGCACCCCTGGTCGCAGGGCTTCCCGCTGACGACGCAGCTTGAAGGTGGACCGCCGCTGCCGAGCAGCGTCGAGGTGACGTGGGAAGATCGCTTCTACCCGAAGGCGTGGGGGCACCCGCTGCTCCGTGACGCGATCGCGAACCACTACAACAGCTTCTACGGATCGAAGATCACGCCCGAGAACGTCATGGTCTTCGCCGGTGGCCGCCCGGGGATCTACACGCTGCTCGCGTTCTTGAAGCGGCACGTCGAGGTGCGCATCGGCAACGCCGAGTGGCCGGCGTATCTCGACATCATGACGCAGACGGAGACGAACTGGCGGGTCGTCCCGTTCACCGAGGAGAACGGGTTCCACCCGCCGAACTCCGCCTACTTCGATCGGAGCGGTCTCAACGACAAGACCCACCTGATGCCGATCATCTCCAACCCCGGCAACCCGACGGGCCACACGCGCGCCGGTGCCGAATTGGAAGAGCTGATCGCGATAGCCGAGCAGCCGAAGAACGGCATCCTCCTCGACGAGGCCTACGAGATGTATCACCACTCGAAGGGCGTGAGCGGCATCCAGTACGTCAAGGACCTCGACAACAGCAACGTGTTCTTGGCCGGCGCGTGCACGAAGGGGTTGCAGTGCCCGGGCATTCGCATCGGCTGGATCATCGGCAGCAAGGACAACATCGAGGTGCTCTCGAACTACTCGAGCTTCGGTATGGGCGGTGTCAGCCACCCGTCGCAGCTCTACGCGGTCGCGCTGCTCGAGCCGGAACGTGTCGCGCTCGCGCGCGAGGCGGTCGACCGGCACTACAGCATGCAGCGCGCGCGCTACGGCGAGGCCTTCGAGAAGATGGGGCTCGGCGTCTACACCGGCGACGGCGGTTTCTACCACTGGATGAAGCTGCCCGAGGGCTTGAACGCGAGCGAGCTCAACCGGCGTCTCTTCAAGCACGGCGCGGCGATCCTCGAAGGGATCGACTGCGACATGGCGCGTCCGCACAGCAAGGATCCCGCCTACGTATCGCCCTACGAGAACTGGTTCCGCTTCTCGTTTGGGCCGCTACTCCCGGAGACCTTCGAGTCGGACATCGAGATCTTCGGTGGGGTGCTGGACCAATACCGTTCGGACGTGGCCGGTTGATTAAGGGATGACGATGTCGAGGAGAGGTCGATGAGCAAGAAAGTGCTTTTGGTGGGGCTGAAGGCCTCGGTCGTGGACTACGACAAGTGGCCGCAGCTGTCGGTCGAGAAACTCGAGGCGGCGTTCGAGGCCGTGCTGCACGAGCTGAGTGGCCTCGGCTACGAATCGCGTTGGTGTTTGACCGACACGGGGGAGACCGCGGAACAGCAGCTGGTCGACGACCTCCGACAGTTCCAACCCGACATCGTTCTCGTCGGGGCCGGAGTGCGGACGGATGCGGATCACTTCCTGCTGTTCGAGCGCATGGTGAACGTTATCCACCGGGACGCGCCGCAGGCGCGGATCGCCTTCAACAGTATTCCTCAAGACTCGGTGCAGGCGGTGCAGCGCTGGAGCTGAGATGAGAGTCCTGGTATTCGGAGCGGGCCCGCTCGGCTCGCTCTACGCACAGCTGCTTCACGATGCCGGCGCGGACGTATCGCTCCTCGCGCGCGGCGAACGGCACGACTGGCTGACCGAGCACGGTGTGTCGACCGTGAACGAGATCACCGGCGAACGTTCGACGGCGGCGGTGCCCGTCGTGAGCAGGCTCGAGCCCGACGATCCGTACGACCTCGCGATCGTCCTCGTTCGGAAGAACAAGCTCCCGCCGATCTTCGAGACCCTGGCGGCGTGTCGCGGCGTGAAGGACATCCTCTTCATGGGGAACAACGCACTGGGTTTCGATGAGTACCGACAGCATCTTCCCGCCGAGAAGGTGCTCTTCGGCTTCCCGGGCGCCGGTGGGGGGATCCGAGATCACGTCGTGCACTACGCCGATCGGGAGAAGGCGAAAGACGGTCGAAGGCCGGTCACGATCGGCGAGATCGACGGCCAGGACTCGGCGCGAATCGCTGCGGTCCGTGCCCTGTTCGAATCCGCGGGTGTGCCCGTCGACGTGACCCCGGATATCGACGGGTGGCTCAAGTATCACGTCGCGCTGGTCAGTCCGCTCTGCTGCGCGCTCTACAAGCACGACTGCGACAGCAAGCGAGCGGCGCAGGATCCGGATACGCTGCGGGTGCTGGTGCGCGCCGCGAAGGAGGCTGGCCGCGCGGTTCGTGCGCTCGGGTTCCGGAAGCGCCAGCCGTTCGCGTTCAACCTGTTCTACTGGCTGCCGGAGTTTCTCGTGCGGATCGCGGTCAAGGGCATGTTGTCCAGCAAGTTCGCGGAGATCGCGTTCTCGATGCACGCGAAGTCGGCACGCGACGAGATGCGGGAAATCGCGGACGAGCTGCGAGAGCTGGCGACGCAGGCATCGGTAGAGACGCCGAACCTCGACGAGCTCCGGCGCTTCCTCGACTGACCGGATCTACGTCCGCCCCGATACCGCGTTCGACGCGGCGAAGCCTTCCGGCCCGCTCGGATCCGCGATCCAGTACTGCAGATACATCGTGATCCCCGGCCCGAACGACGACACGAAGCCGAGCGCGTAGCTCCCGGTCGGTCCGATCGTCAGCGGCACGGAGGCTTCGGGGAACGGCACCATGACACCGCCGAACACCGGCAGGTCGAGTCGCGACGTGCCGAAGATCAGCACCGCGGGAGCGTTCGGGTTCGCGTTGTGGAGCAGCAGCGCGCTCGGCATGCCGCCGCCGAACGCGCCATGCGCGTGAAGCTCCGGTTCTCCGGCCGTGCCGGCGAGCGCGTGGCCTTCGTCGGTCCACCACGGCGCGTAGTCATAGGTGACGTAGACCGTCGTTTCCGTCGAATCGATCCAGAAGTTCCAGGCCCAGCCGAACGGCGACCCGAAGGGCGTCCAGCGTTGGTCGAACTGCATCGTGAGGTCGAGCGTCACCGTTCCGGAGCCGATGTACGGCTGCATCGAGGTATCCGTCAGCGTCGTCGTCGAGCTGGCGGGAACGGCTTGTGGCAAGTGGATGATAGTCGGCGGCCTGGGGAAGACGTCCGCGTAGTCCGTCACGGAGTCGCCGGCCGACAGGGTCGGAAGGCTCGGGCCATCGAGACGGTAGTCGAGATCCAGGATGGCCTGGCTGAACGCCGAGCCTACGGGCAAGACTTGCACCACCGTGCACGTCGATCCGACGCTGCTCTCGTGACGGATCGAGACCGAGACCAGCCGCCCGGCGGTCGGATCGAACTGCGGCACCTCGAGCGTCGTCGACATGGTGTCGGTGCGGAAGTTCCCGTTCTCGACCGTCGGGAAGAGGAAGGACTGTGCCGACATCGTGACCTCGTGAGTCAAGGTCTGCGCGATACCGTCGACGGCCAGCATCGGGAACGTCGCGGCGAGGATCGAAGAAGCGAGTCGGGACACGGGGAGGCCTTCCAGTTGGGATACAGCTCTGGCTACCTTTGGGAAGGCCCGCACGGCTCCGTGCGGGACAGGTTCTTGGACGCTTTCATGACCGACGATCCCCAGGCCCCGCTGTTCCTTCAGTCCACGCACGAAACGAGCGGGCGCTCCGCCGTGATCGACGAGGTGGCGGGGAGCGTCTGGCTGTTCCTGACGTCGCCGGGCAGCCAGCAGCCCGAGCGCGACTGCTGGCTCGCAAACACGGTCGGGCACGACGAGCAACAGGCGATGGACCACTACCGTGCCTTGGGGCTGCCGCCGCCTGCCGCCCCCGCGCTGGTCGAGAGCGGTGGCGTCGTGACCGCGCCGTCCGAGCACGCGTGGGATCTGCGCTGGAGCGCAGACGGTGAGTCGGTGGCGGCGATCTGCGACGGTGAGGTGCGCGGGTTCGTGTGCGCGACGTCCGGATCGTCCCGTGCGCGCTTCCTCAACGGGGATGGTCCTTGGGGGCTGGCGTGGGACCAAGCGGCGTTCGACCAGCGGTTCGCGTAGGTCGTTCGATGCTGCTACGGGCCGTTCTGGTTTGGCTCCTGCTGCTGGTCCTCGCGATCCTCAACGGCGGATTGCGGGAGTCGTGGATCGACCCCGCGCTGGGTGAGCAGGTCAGCCATGTCGTCAGCACTCTGCTCCTGAGCGCGGTGATCGTCGCCGTGACCTGGGTCTGCTCACCTTGGTTGCGTGTTCGATCGGTTCGCGACGCATGGGGCGTGGGGGTGTTCTGGGTGGTCCTGACGGTCGCGTTCGAGTTCCTGGCGGGGCACTACCTGTTCGGCCACCGCTGGGACCAGCTGCTCGCCGACTACGACGTGTCCCGCGGTCGCATCTGGCCACTCGTGCTTCTCGCCGACCTCGTGGCTCCCGTGTTGGCAGCGAAGTTTCGCGGTGTGACGAACGGAGCGAGGAACGACGGATGCTGACGCGGTACTCTGTACGTCTTCGGCGTCGGATACGTTCTCGTCCGATGATTGGTCTAGGGCAGGCGGAGAGCGAGTGCCCCGCGTCCGAAGTCCGCATCATAAGTAACCGGCCATTCGACCCGCTCGCTGCGTTGCTGCTCCTCAACTTGTCCACTGACAAGCCGTGTCGTCGCAGCGCCTTCCGAGCGAATCGACTGATACGGCTACTTTCGCTACGGACTTCAGACGAGGGACACTAGCGTCCGGCTGCCTCGGGATCGCGTGCGGCCTCCACTACACGTAGCGCGTCGCGCGCTCGTGCGAGATCTTCCGATCGGCCGGCCCCCTCGTAGACCGAGACCAAGCAACGCAACGCGGCCTGCGTCTCCGGCGACGCTGGTCCGGTCTGTCGGCGGCTCGCGTCGAGGCACCGTTCGAGCGTCTCCGCGGCTTCGTCGTATCGACGCAGCCTCGTCAGGCACACGCCCTCGCACAACCAGGCCGCGGTCGAGGTGCGGTCCGGTTCCAGAAGGGCGCGGTCTTTCTCGGACTGCCGGATCAGCTCCAGCCCTTCCTCTGCGCGAGACTGACTCATGAGCCAGAATGCGTAGTCCTGCGCCGCGCGGGCGGCCGCCTCGTGGCGCACGCCGTAGCGACTGCGCGCGGCGCGCATGGCCTCGGCGAACAGCGGGCCGGCGCGCTCGGCGTCGCCGGATCCCTGGAACGCCGCGGCGGCCATGCGGAGGATGCGCAGCGTGTGCGCGTGATCCGGCCCGAGCACGCGTTCGCAGTGAACCAGGGTCGGTTCGGCGATCTCCGCGGCTTCCGCGTTCCGGCCCTGCGTGAGCAGGACCCACATCAGGTTCATCGACGACGCGAGGGTGTGTTCGTGGTCCTCGCCGAGGCGCTCGGCGAACACGCGGCGCGCGCGGCGGTGCGCGCGTTCGGCGAACTCCAGGTCGCCGTCCCGACGCGCGACCTGTCCGAGCAGGTCCAGCGCGTGCACCGTCTCGAAGTGATCGTGCCCGAGGGTGCGTTCGAATTGCTCCAACGCCTCCGAGAGAAGCTCGCGCGCGGCGTCGCCGTCCCCGAGATCGAACATCATCTTCCCGAGGTTGCACTTCGTGATGATGGTCCTGCGATTGTCTTCGCCGAGCACCTCGCCGCGAAGTTCCAAAACCGCCGAATACTCTCGAATCGCCTCGTCGGTGTGCTGCGCGGTCTTGAGAATTTGCGCGAAGTTGTGACGCGTGAGCAGCGTCGCGGGATCGCGCTCGCCAAGCACGCGCGTGCGCACGTCCAGCGCGTGCCGGATCATCTCGAGCGCCGCGTCGAGTTCGTCGAGCGACCAGAGCGTCATCGCGAGCGAGTCTTCGGTGTCGACGGTGTCGAGCGCATCGGGGCCCGAGTGCTCGCGCCGCAGCTCGAGTGCGCGCGTCAAGTGGATCCGAGCCGCGTCGTAGACGGAAAGGCTGTCGTAGGTGTCCCCGATGACGTGACGGATGCGAGCTTCGAGGTCGGGCTCGTCGCCGAACTCCATCGGAATGCGTAGCGATGCCGAGTCGAGGGCCTCTCGCATCGTGTAGTCCTTGCCGCGCGCGATCGAGTTCGCTTGCTCGAGGATGTCCTCGAGGAACTCGGCGATCCGCGTGGTGCGACCTTGCTCCGCGCGGATGCGCTCGTTTTGGCGCTGCACTTCCGCGTGTTGCTCCAGGATGCGCGTGTTCTGGTTCTGGATCCGCGTGTTCTGCTCGGTGATCTGCAGATACTGCCAGGAAACCGCGGCGAGTCCGGTGACGACGAGCACGGCGGCGATGGTCGCGATGGTGAATGCGGCGCGATGACGCCGGGCGAGCTTGCGGAGCTGATAGAGCGCGGTCGGCGGGCGGGCCGTGATCGGTCGATCGGCGAGGAAGTTGCGCAGGTCCTGCCGTAGCTCCGACGCGGATTGGTAGCGCGCGGACGGATCCTTCTCGAGCGCCTTCCCGACGATCACCTCCAGGTCCCCGGCCAGCGTCCGATCGTGATCGCCGAGTGGTGGAGCGTCTTCTTCGACGATGATCCGGGCCGCGGCGGGGAGTGACGTGTCTTCGAGCTCGTGGGGCAGTCGCCCGGCCAGCAGCTGGAACGCGATGACTCCGAGCGAGTAGACGTCGGCGCGCGCGTCGACCGTGCGGCCGTCGATCTGCTCGGGGCTCGCGTAGTTGAGCGTGCCGAGCATCTGGCCATCCTGCGTCAGCTCGGTGTGCTGGGCTTCGCCCGGAGACGAGAGGCGCGCGATCCCGAAGTCGATGACCTTGGCGCGACCGTGCCGGTCGACGAGAACGTTCGCCGGCTTGAGGTCGCGATGCACGACGCCTTGCAGGTGACCGTGGTGCACGGCGTCGCATATCTCACAGAGGAGTTCGATTCTGCGCTCGCGCTCGAGCTGCTCGTCTTGGACGAAGGTCGCGAGGTCGCGTGCGCCTTCGATGCACTCCATCGCGAAAAACGGCACGCCCGCGTCGTCGGTTGCTCCTGGCGGAGTAAACGTGCCGGACTCGAAGACTTGGGCGATGCCGGGATGGCGCAGCTGCGCGAGGATCTCGGACTCGAAGAGAAAGCGTCGTGCACTGCTCGCCGAGCGGAGGCCGTGGTTCATGACCTTGACCGCCACGGTGCGGGACGGGTTGGTCTGGGTCGCTTCGTAGACGACGCCCATGCCGCCCGCGCCGATCGTGCGTTCGATCATGTAGCGGCCGACGTGGTCGCCGGGCAGCAGTGGGGGGCACGACGGCCGCAGTGCGTCGAACGCTGGCGTGCGATCGAGCAGGGCGGTGCCGTCGTCCGTGGCTTCGTCCGAAGCGAGGAGCTGTTCGACTTCATGCCGTAGCTCGTCGTCTTCGCCACAGCGTGTGCGGACGAAGTCGAGACGGTCCGCGGCGCGCACGTCGAGCGCTTCCTCGAACACGGCGCGGATCTCCTGCCACCGCTCAGGTTTCATCGGAGTCCTGCTTCATTTCGCGCATCAGCCACGCGCGCGCCGTGCGCCAACCGCGCTGGACGCTGCGCTCCGACGTGCCGAGAGCGACGCCGATCTCGCGGTCCTTGAGTCCGCCGAAGAACCGCAGCTCGACGATCTGCGCCAGCTGCGGATCGAACGACTCGAGGCGGGACAGCGTCTCGTCGACCGCGAGCAGGCTCTCGGGTCCGTGGGCGCCGTCCGCGACGTCGTCGACGAGGGTGACCTTTTGCCAGTTCGCACCGCCGCGCTTGTCCGTCTGTCGGGCCCGTGCGTGATCGATCAACGCGCGCCGCATCGCCCGTGCCGCGACTCGCAGGAAGTGGACGCGGTCGTTCCAGCGCGCGTCCTCGGTCCCGATCAGGCGGAGGAACGCCTCGTGCACGAGCGCGGTCGGCTGCATCGTGTGATCCGATCGTTCCCGCTGCATCAGCTGCGCGGCAACCTGGTGCAGCTCGTGGTAGAGAACCTCGAGCAGCTCGGTGGACGCCTCGGAATCGCCGCTCTCGAGGCGCTTGAGCAGGCGTGTCGCCGCGACGGCGCGTTCGGATGGAGGCGTGGAGTCGGTCACCCAGCTATTCTCGGGTGGGATCTGAGCCGCGACAAGGCGGCGCACTCGCGGTGGCGTGAAGCCCATGGGATCGGCGTCAGCTCGCGAAGAGCGCGCGGGCCATGAGAAGGGCGCTCGCGAGCGCGAAGGTCAGGATGCGGGCCAGGGGGGTGGAATCGGACACGTAAGGGCTCGGAGGGTGGAGTGGCTCCCGTCCTAAAGGCGTGGGGCGGGACGGAACTCCGCCAGGAATCTGACGGAATTGTTCGGCGGAGCGGCCCCGCCTACCCCCGAGTCTCCGAGGCCGCGCTACAGCGTGAGCTGCAGCGGCACCGCGTTGCTCGCATACACGAACCCCACGGCCGGGTCGTACACCACGTACGCGTGATGAATCGACAGCCCGGCGAGCGCCAGCGGCGTACCGAGCGGCAGCGTCAGCGTCGCGCTCCCGTCCCCGTTCGCGTCCAGCGGACCGAGCGTGTTCATCAGGATCGCCGTGTTCGGATTGAGCATCGTCAGGTTGAGCCACGGGTCGACGGCGGCCGAGCCCGGGTTGAGTGGTAGGGTCAGCCCGCCGCCGAGCGCGATGCCCGGCATGGTGCCCGACGACGAACCGAGCAGCCAATACGTCTTGCCAGCGAAGCCCGCGTCGGCGTCGATCGTGAATTGCACGCTGCCGCCGGTCGACAGCGTGATCACGTCGGTGTCTGCGGCGAGCGGATCGCACTCGTCGGGCAGGCCGTTGCCGTCGAGGTCGTGGACCATGCCCGTCGCGATCTCACACCAGTCCGGTGTCCCGCTGCCGTTGCAGTCATCGGAGGTGGACGGGCTGTAGCGGACGCGGATGACTCGCGCGCCGACGGCTGTTGGCCCGGTGGTGTTCTGGTCCTTGTAGAGCTCGGTGAAGTAGAGACCGTCGGGACCCGCGGCGAGTCCGCACACCGTCGCGCGCCCGGTGCCGGTGTACTCGAGGAACGTCGTCGGCCCGCTGACGAGCGCGCCGGACGCGTCGAGCTCCCACTCGGTGATGCGCTTGCCGTTGGCCTGTTGACCGTTCGCGTACGTCGGGCCGGACTCCGTGACGAATGCGCGGTCGAACTTCTCCGGGGGGAACCCGCTGCCGCCGAACGTCTCGGGCTGGATGAACTCGATGTTCACCGGGCCGGTCGCAGGTTGCCAGTTGTAGAGCGCGAAGTTGAACATGTGGCTGTCCGACCCCGACCAGAGGTAGTCGCGGCCAGCGACGGCCTTCGCGAAGCGGTCGACGCTGGGACCGTTCTCGACGAAGTAGCGCGAGTTGTCCGCGGCACGCCACGCCCCGCCGAACGGGTTGCGCACGCCGAGGCAGTAGATGTAGTCACGCGAATTGATCGTCGACGGGTTGTAGAAGGGGTTGCTCGTGTCCGGTGACCCGTCGAGGTTCATCCGTAGGATCTTGCCGCGATACGAACTGAAGTTGCGTGACGTGGACGCATTGAACCCATCGCCCATGTGGCAGTAGAGTTTGCCGTCGATGATCTCGAGGTTCGAGATCTGGTGCGACTGGCCCTGGTTTTCGCCGGCCATGTAGAGGATGGTCGTCTCATTGGCCGCGGTGAGTCCGCCGTCGTTGCTCGACAGGCGGATGATGCGCGGTTCGTGGTCGTTGCTCGGGCCGGGTTCGTCGCGCAGCAGGGAGGCGAAGACGTCCCCCGAAACCGGGTCGACGGCGATCCCCGTCAGGCCCTGCTCGCCGCTCCCCGGAAACGCGCCCGTCGGCGTGAAGTCGACCAGGCCCGTGGCGTAGTTGCTCATCGTTCCGTCGTTCGTCACGACCTTGATCGCGCCGTAGAGCTCGGTGACGTAGAACTTCGGGTCCCCGGGGTTCGGCCCGGGATTGGGCACGAACGCGATGTTGATGGGGAGCTGCAGGTTCTCGGCGACGACGTCGATTTCGTAGCCCGGCTCGTTGACGACCCACGGCACGTCTGCGCTCTGCGCGGGGTTGCTGAAGTCCGGCTGACTCTGGCTCGCGTCGCCGATGAACGTGTTGCCCTGGGCGCCGACCCAGAAGTAGGCGTCTTGCCCCGCTTGCAGGGAGATCGATGGCAGGAAAATCGTCGCCGCTTCGCAACCACTTTCGATGACGGTCAGCGTCGACTCGGGAAGGCTCAGCGGTTGGCCGCCGGCTTCGATGACGACCCGCACCGGGTCGTGGTGACTGAGCGGCCCGGGGTTGGTGATCTGATAGCCGGGTCCCGCCTGTCCGTCGAAACGAATGAACAGGTTGCCGGAGTGGTTGTCGAGGCGCAGCGACGGAGCGGGAGCGCCGCCGCCGAGATCCATGTCGGCCCCGGTCGAGTCGATCCAGCGCGGTTCCGGTGAACTCGCGACGTCGTCGAGTTCGAGCGGAATGTTCGATGTCGCCGAACCGGTCGTGAAGATCCGCTGGGAGAACGGGCTCCACTCGGTCGCCGGGTCGCCGCTGCTGTCCTTGTGTCGGACACGCAGCGAATACGCGGTCGACGGGCCGAGCGAGTCGGCGCCCGCGAGACTGTTCTCGAAGACGCCGTCACTCAGATGCGCGTGGACGGACTCGAAACCGGTGACGTTCAGGGCGGCCCACACTCGCTCGAGCGGCGCGAAGCTCCAGATTTCCCAGTCGGTGCCCGCATGCGTGTCCCCCGCGTCGACGTCCATGAACGGCGCGGTTTCGAGGTGCACGTCGAACGGACTCACCTGTTGGCCGACAGTGGCGGGTTCGGTGATCGTCGGGGCGTTCGGAGGATTGTTCTGGGCGGCAGCGAAGGACGCCGAGGCGCAGATCGAGATGGTGAGGGGGGCAAGCCGGCGGAGGTCGGGCATCGGAACTCCAGAGGTGAGTCGGTGCGGGGAGCATAGCGCATCGTTCGCCGAAGCGGATGCGTGCTGCCGTTCGCGAAATCGGCCGCGCGCGGTATGCTGGTGGTGTTTCGCACTCCCTATTCCCCCTCGATCAGAGCACTCGAATGGACCATCGAATCCCGATTCTCGTCACGCTCGCCGCGATCTCGGCACCGATTTCCGCACAGAACACCGCTGCCACGTTCGTGCACGGCGGTTCCGAGAACCACATCGACATCTCGCCGCACGAGTTCTTGGCGAACCCGAACTCGATCACCGTGGAAGCGTGGGTCACCTACGACGACACCACGATGCCCGTCGACGGGCTGTTCCACTGGCCGACGATCGCGCGCTACGACGTGACCCCGAATGCGGAGAGCTACATCCTCCGTGTGCAGGCAGCGGCGAGCAACGACACGCGGCTCGCGTTCGCGGTGCGGAGCGCGAGCACCTTCCAAGAGGTGTCCTGGACGTTCAACTCCGGTGATTTGTTGAACTGGACGCACGTGGCCGCGACGTGGGATGGCTCGACCGGAACCATCTACATCGACGGCAACCCCGTCGCGTCCTCGCCGATCGCGGGACCGATGCAGATCAACCCCTCCGCGACCGGCCTGCGCATCGGCAACGGGGACAGCACCGTGCAGGGCAATGAGATGTGGAACGGCGAGATCGACGAGCTGCGAATCTGGCCGATCGCGCGCACGCAGAACGAAATCCTCGAGACGATCAACGATGAGCTCTCGATCGTCCCGCACACCGCTTCGTTCAACTTCAACAACAGCCTGGACGACTCTTCGCTGCAGTTCCTCGTCGGCAACGAGACCGGCACCGTGCCGTTCGTCCCGGGACAAGCGCTGAACGTCGCGTCGCCGGGTGGGTTTCGCTACGGCGGGGCGACCACGAACTGCAACGATGCGCTCGTGACCGCGATCGGTTCGACCACGCGCGTCGGCAACACGGACTTCGCGATCTACTGCACGGGCGCCGCACCGGGGACGACGGGCGCAGTGTTGCTCGCGGCGAACCAGCTGTTCGCGCCTTTGCCGTTCTTCGGAATCGATTTCTGGGTCGACGTCGGCGCGCTGATCCCGATCACCCCGCCGGTGTCGGTCGGCGCGAACGGAGTCGCCGCGCTGCCGATCGGTTTGTCGGCCACGGCGCAAACCGGCCTGACGATCCACACGCAGTTCGTGTTCATCGACGCCGCGTGCGGGGCGCAGTCGCTGACTTCGTCGGAAGGGCTCACCTTCGTCACGCAGTGAGTTTCGGCGTCACGGCTCGATTCACGCGCTCGTGACGCCGAGCACGTGAATCGAGCGCGACTTCAGGACGACGAAGACGTCGCGTCCGCGCTCGAGCGTCAGCGCCTCGACGGCGTCGTCGGTCACGTTGACCCACCAGTCCGCATCCAGGTCCTGGAGCCGGACGCGAACCACGCGAGCGTCTCCCGACGAGCGCACTTCTTCGACGGTCGCGCCGAGCACGTTGCGCGCGGACAGCGCGATCGGTTGTTGGAGTGCGAGCATCGGCTCGTCGGCGCGGATCCCGAGGATGGCGGCGTCGCCCGGTTGCAGTCCCGATCGTGGAATGCCCAGCGAGACGTCTCCTTCGAGCATGACGCGTGCGCCGTGCTCGCTCACGGAACTGACCGTGCCGCGCACGACGTTCTCGAAGTCGGCGTCGGCGACGCCGGCGACGATCGTGGCCGGAGGCCCGTCGTCCTGAACCTCGCCCGCTTCGAGGTACTGCGCGTGGTGGCAGAGCACTTGCACGACGGTCGGATCGTGCGAGATCACGAGCATCGGTAGGTCGAACTCTTCTTGAACGCGCACGAGGTCGCCGAGGATGCGTCGCTTGAGCGGCGCGTCGAGCGAGCTCAGCGGTTCGTCGAGGAGGAGCAGCTGCGGTTCGCTGCAGAGTGCGCGTGCGAGCGCGACGCGGTGGCGCTCGCCGCCGGACAGATCGAGAACCGACCGGTCGCGTAGGGGCGCCAACTCGAGCATGTCCAGCACGCGCTCGGCGAACTCGCCCGAGCCCGGGCTCGCGGTGACGTTCTCGAGCACGGACCAATGGGGGAACAGAAGAATGTCCTGCGGCACATATCCGATGCGGCGTTCGGCCGGACGGACGTCGACACCCGTGGCCGAGTCGAAGAGGGTGCGTTCCCCGATTCGGATCGTGCCACGGGTCGGGCGGCGCCACCCCGCGACGATCTCGAGCAGCGTCGTCTTGCCGGCACCCGAAGGTCCGAACACGCCAACCGAACGGGAGTCGGTCGCGAGTCGATAATCGAGTCGGAAGCCGTTCGCCTCGTGCGCCAGGTCGATGTCGAAAAACGTCATCGGCCGGGCCTCGTTCTTCCGTGATGGTGCGCGCCGCGACTCACGCGGCCGACCGTCGCGATTGCGACGAATGCGACCGTGACTGCGATCGCGAGCAGCACGAGGGCGCGCGTGTTTCGCCCGACCTGGATGTCGGCGAATATCGCGAGAGCGAGGGTCTGCGTGCGCCCCGGAATGCTTCCGGCCACGAGCGCGGTCGCGCCGAACTCGCCGAGGGCGCGGCTGAATCCGAGCAGGGTCGCTGCGAAGAGGCCTCGGCCCGCGAGTGGCAACGTGATCCTGAATAGGACCTCCCCGCGCGACATCCCGAGTGAACCGGCCATCTTCTCGAGGCGGGGGTCAACGTTCTCGAACGCGACCCGCGCGGTGCGCGCGACCAGAGGGAACGCCATGACGGCCGCGGCGAGCACCGCACCGCGCCAGGTGAACAGGAGTCCGAGATCGAAGCCGAGAGTCTCGCGCCCGAGCGGGCCGTCGCGACCGAACACGAGGAGGATCGCGAAGCCGACCGCTGTCGGCGGAAGGACGAGCGGGAGTTCGGCGACGGTCTCGACGAGCGTCTTGCCTCGGAACTCACACCGCGCGAGCGCGAGGCCCGTCAACGCGCCCGGCACGAGGATCAGTGCAGTCGCGCACGTCGCGATCTTCACGCTCAGCCAGAGCGGGATCAGCGCGTCCAGCCATGCGTCCATCAGCGACCCTCGACGATGAGGAAGCCGCGCGCCGTGAACGCCTGGCGCGCGACCGGCGAGCGGAGGAATCGCAGGAACCGTGCCGCGAGATCCGGCTCACGCGCGTCGCGCAGGAGCGCGACCGGGTACTCGATCTTCGGGGCGTGCTCCCCGTCGACTTCGAACGCGACGCGTACCGCGTCGGAGACGCGCGCGTCCGTGCGATACACGATGCCGACGTCGGCGCCGCCGTGCTCGACGGTCGCGATCACTGCGCGGACGTCGAGCGCCGGGATCGAGCGGGGGCCGAGGGTGTCCCACGCGTCGATCGACTCGAGCCAGCGTTTGGCGTAGCGCCCGGCCGGGACGCTGTCGGGGTCGCCGAGCGCGATCTTGTCGAAACGCAGAAGCGCCTGTGGGCCTTCGAGCTCGGCGTGGTTCGCGGGGGCGATCACCACGAGGCGATTCGACAGGAGTGGGGACGGCGGGGATGCGAGCAGACCCCCGGAGTCGAGGCGCGCGACTTCGACGCGCCCCGCCGACAGGAAGACGTCGGTATTGCCGCCGCGCTCGATCTGCACCGCGAGTCGTCCTGAGGATCCGAAGTTGCACACCGGGACGACACCGTGCTCCGCGCCGAAGTGGTCGGCGATGTCCGTGACGACTTCTCGCAGGCTGGCTGCGGCGAACACGTGCAGTTCGCGTGCCGCGGGATCGCATGCCGCCAATGTGATCACCAGCGCCGTTCCGATCCATCGTTTCACGGACCAGGCTCCAGCTGCTCGCATAGCGCGTCGAGGAGCGCGTCGATCACCGAGTCCGAGTGCGTCGAGAACAGGGCGAGCCGCATCGACCCGTTCGCGCCGAGACCCGCGTAGGAGCTCGCGTACGGCACGTAGATACCCGCTTTGCGCAGCGCGTCGTGTAGGCCCAGGTTGCGCTCGCGGCTGCCGAGGTCGAAGCCGACGATCGGCGTCGGGTCTTCGTGCGTCGGGACCCCGAGCGAGTCGAGCGTGGCGCGCACGCGGCTCGCGTGTTTGCGCAACGTCGCTCGCCAGTCCGGATTCGCGGCGGCGAGGTCGAGCGCGGTGGCGCTGGCCGCCGCGACCGGCACCGGCGGTGGGGTCGCGCCGTCGAACCAGTGGGACGCGTCGCGACAGCGCGCGATGAATTCGACGCAACCGGTCAGGATGCCGCCGAAGCCGCCGAGGGCCTTGCTCAGCGTGCCGGTGACGAACAGCTGGACACGCGCGTCGTCGTCGACGAGGTTCGCGCGCGACCAGAGACCGTGGTGTTCGACCGTGCCGCGTCCGTTGTCGCCGAGCACGCCGAAGCCGTGCGCGTCGTCGACGATCAGCGTGCTCGGGCCCTCGCGCGATTCGAGAACGTTCCAGTAGTCGGAGACCGGACCGATGACGCCGCTCGACGCGTGCACGCCGTCGGCCAGCACCAGCGCATGAGATGCGACGGGGACGTGCTGATCCAGAGTTGCGGCCAGGTCGTCCGGCGGGAACGGCACGACCGGCCGTCCCGATCCGGACGCCGCGTCGTGCGAACAGTAGTGACCGTCCGTAGCGACGAGGACGACCGTGTCCTCGCGGACGGCCAGCCTCGCGAGAATCCCGGCCCCGACGTAGCCGGAGCCGAAGTGGTAACCCGCAGCGTGGCCGAAGAAGCGTGCGGCCGCGCGCTCGGACTCTTCGAGCCATGGGCTCACGAGTCGGGTCCGCGAGGTCGCGGTGTGGACGCCGTGCGCTCGGGTCGCGTTCACGGCGGCTTCGATCACCTGCGGATGGCTCTGCAGGCCGAGATAGCCGGTGCCGCCGAAGTAGTCGAATTCGACGCCATCGATGACCGCGCGGGCTCCGGGCGCGCTCTCCAGGCGCGGGGCGGCGTCGGCGTGATCGTCGGTCATCGATGCGACTGTAGCATGGGCTCCTCGTTCGGCCGACCGTGTCCCATTTCCGTCGGCCGCACGTAATGGTTGCGTTCCGGTCATTGCGAAGGCCACGACACTTTGTGGGTCCTTCACACTCTGCTAAGCTCCTGGTGCTCGTAGTCTCGCTCTCTTCGGCTTCGCCGCCGGATCCGACTCGGGCATTTCACATTCCTCATGTTCGCGGCGTATTCCAGCGTCGCTCGACTCCCCAATGAAGCACGCGTTTCTCACGCTCGCGGCTGCCGCTGCAGTCGCAGTTCCTTCTACGCTGTCCGCCCAGTGCACCGGATTCGATCCGCAGTTCGGCACGAACCTCGCGATGGGTCTGGACCAGACGTCGCTCGATTCGACCGGAGCGGCACTCGTCCTGCCATTCCCGTTCTTGTCGCCCGGTGGCGCGACGTGGACGAACGTCGACATGGATTCGCACGGCCGCGTGTTCGCGAGCGCTGCCGACACTTCGGACTGGGATCCGACCGTTGCGGACTTCCTCACCCTCGATGCGATCAACATCGGCTGGACCGACATGTCGGTCGGCTCGATCTGGGGCGCGCTCGACCCGAACCACAACTGCTACTACTTCGCGGACGCCACGAAGGCGGTCTTCACGTGGTTCCAGATGCAGCCCTATCAGGGCGGTGTCTCGTTCGACCTGCAGCTGATCCTGCGCCCGGACAACTCGTTCTCGATGATCTACGGCGGGTCCTTCCCGTCGATCCCGCCGTTCACCGCGGGTAACCCGGACGCGATCATCGGCACGTCGGACGGCATCTCGCCGGATCCGGGCGTCGTCGACTTCAGCGCTGCGTCGCAGAGCTCGACCAACGGCACGCTCTACGAAACCTACGGTCCGGCTTTCGGTGGTCTCGTCGACCTGACCGGCAAGCAGCTCGACTGGTTCCCAACCGGTGGCCCGGGTGCCGGGTACGTCACGATCGTCAGTGACTGCCCGTTCGCCGGAGTCACCGAGTCTCCGCAGAACTGTGACGGTGGCACCCCCGAAGGCCCGAGTGGTGGCTTCGACTTCTTCCCCGACGGCTCGGGCGGTTGGATCGCGGTTCCTGGCGTCGGCGCGTACGACAGCGTCAACCTCGGCACCTCGATGGGCCTCGGCGACGAGACCATCGCGACCCAGTCTCTGGGCTTCTCGTGGACCTGGCCGGGTGGCACGGCTTCGACCGACTGCGATGTGCAGTCGAACGGCCTGATCTTCCCGGGTGCTTCGGGCGTCGTTCCGGGCGCGAGCCTCTACACGGTCAACCCGGCCAACTGGTTGGGCTTCGCGGCTCCGGCGATTGGTCTGTGGTGTGACGTCAACCCGTCGCTCCTCGCGGGCGACGCGCTCTTTTACACCGATGGCGCGAACCGCGCGAACATCACGTGGACGACGTGCCCGCAGTTCGGTGAGACCAACGAGTTGACCTGGCAGATCCAGATCAACTCGGATGGCTCCTGGTCGGTCTACTACCTGTCGATCAGCGAGTACAACCCTGCCTCGGCGTTCCCGGGCATGCTCATCGGCACGTCCGGTGGCGCCGGCGCGCTCGACCCGGGCGAGATGGACCTCAACGGCATCTCGCCGCCGGCGAGCGCCGGTGACCCGACGCTCTACGAGCACTTCGACCAGGCCATCCCGGAGAACCAGGACCTGCAGGCCGCGGCGAACCCGATCATCATGGACGCCAACGCCAGCAACAACCCGGTCATCGGCGCCGCGTCGTTCGACACGGACGTCGCGGGCATCCCGGCGACTGCCGCCAGCGCCGCGGTTCTCATGGGTCTCCCGCAGCCGGTCCCGCTGCCGCTGAACCTCGTCCCGCTGTGGCCGAACGTGAACTGCACGCTCTACACCGACGGCACGATCTTCAGCTCGCCGATCCCGGGCTGGACCCCGGGCCAGACCACGGGTGCGTTCAGCATCTCGATGGCCGGAGCTTCGATCGCCCTGTCCGGCTTCCAGTTCACGATCCAGTACGCCGCGATCGACGTCTCGCTGCCGTGGGCGACCGAACTGCCGGTCATCCTCAGCAGCGGTCTCGAGTGCACCGTCGGCCTGTGATCGTCACGGACTGACGGGTGCCACTGGTACCGAAGCGGGCGTCCGACGCGTTGCGTCGGGCGCCCGTTTTCGTTGGCACCACGGACACCATGGAATTCACCACGGTGACCACGGCCATGTGCTCCCGACGCCATCGGGCCGTCACAGGATGATGCGCTCTGTCGGCGAGCAGAGCCAGCCTGTTGGACTTGCCGAACCGTGCTTGGATCCGGACACTCGGTCCATGATTCACGCTCCCCACCGGCGGCTCGGCGCCGGAGCGATCACCGCACTCGTGCTCGCGTCCGCCGCCACGGCGCAGATCGAGCGCCCGATCCCGTATCCGATCCCGCGCGACAACGCCTGGGCCGGCGCCGTCGATGGCGGCACGCGCACCGATGCCGGCGCTCCGGGAGCCGACTACTGGACCAACTACGCGAAGTATTCGATCGACGCGTCGCTCGACCCGAAGACCGCCAAGGTCTCGGGCAAGATCGAGATGACCTACGAGAACCGGTCGCCCAAGTCGATCCGTTCGCTCTCGATCCACCTGCGCCAGAATGCGCACAAGGCCGGCAACCTGCGCAACCGCTACCTGGAGATCACCGGCGGCGTCGAGGTCCGGGACCTGCGCGTCGACGGCGAGAGCGTCGAGGTCGGTGGTCGTCGCCGTCGCGACGAAGCGAGCGCGCGCATTACCGGCACGGTCATGACGCTGTCGCTGCCCGAGCGGCTGCGCTCCGGCGACTCGGTCACGATGTCGATGAATTGGTCCTATCAGGTCCCCAAGCGTGGCGCGCCGCGCAACGGACACGAAGACTTCCACACGTACTATCTCGCCTACTGGTATCCGCAGTTCGCCGTGTTCGAGGACGTCGGTGGTTGGGTCGCGGAGCAGTACCGCACGAACGCCGAGTTCTACATGGGCTACGCGGACTACGACATCCGCTTCACGGCGCCCAAGGGCTTCCTCGTGCGCGCCACGGGCGCGCTGCAGAACGCCGAGGACACGCTGACGAAGGCGTCCCGCAAGCGGCTGGAGAAGGCGCGCGGCGGACGGGACATCGTGCACGTCCTCACCGAGGAAGACCTCGAGAAGAAGCGTGTCACCCGCATGGACAAGGGCAAGACCCTGACCTGGCACTACACCGCCAGCAACGTGCGCGATTGCGCAGTCAGCGTGTCGGACCGGTATCTCTGGGATGCCTCGCACGCGGTCATCGACGATCGCGACGGCCCCGGCAAGGACGGCAAGTCCATGATCCACGCGGTCTACCACGCCGACGACAAGAAGCGCTTCGACCGGGCCGCCGAATACGCTCGGCACACGATCGAACACATGTCGCGGCTGATCTACCCGTATCCGTGGGACCACATGACGGTATGTGGGGGCGTGATCGGCGGCGGCATGGAGTTCCCGATGATGACGATCTGCGGCAATGGCGGCCTCGGCCTCGTGACGCACGAGCTCGTCCACATGTGGTTCCCGATGATCGTCGGCACGAACGAGAAGGCTCGCGCCTGGCAGGACGAAGGCTTCACGAGCTTCTTCACGACGGTCACGACCGCGGCGTTCCGACAGAAAGAGGAGAACCGCCGCATGGACGTTCAGAGCTACCTGCGCACCGCTGCGCGCGGCGAGCCGGCACCGCTGATGCGCCACGGTGACCAATACCCCGACCGCGGCAGCTATGGCGCGGCGTCCTACAACAAGAGCAAAGCCGTCCTGCATCAGCTGCGCGACCTCGTCGGCGAGGAGACGTTCTACTCGACGTTCCGGCAGTACGCGGCCGACTGGGCGTTCAAGCATCCGCACGCCCAGGACTTCTTCAATGCGTTCTGCACGGGCGCGAGCCAGGACCTGAGCTGGTATTTCCGCACGTGGTACTACGAAACGTGGACGCTCGATCAGGCGATCGACTCGGTTGTCGCAGTGGACGGGGGCACGGACGTGACGGTCGTCGACAAGAAGTACGCGACGTATCCGACGACCGTGGCCGTGACCTACGCGGACGGCCGCACCGAGTCGAAGGCGATCGAGGCCAGCCATTGGCTGTCCGGCAAGAAGTCGAAGACGCTGCGATTCGACGCGGACGTCCAGCGCGTGGAGCTGAACCCGGGCAAGGTGACGCTGGATCTGTCGCGGCGGAACAACGTCTGGAAGAAGTAGGCGGGGCGCTACTCGTCCCGGAGGATCGAGAGATCTTCGAACACCTCTTCCATACTCTGGTAGCGCGCGTTCGGATCCTGCCGTGTCATGCGGCGGATCACCGACGCGGCGTCCTCCGGCGACTGCATGAAGTCCTCGCTGTCCGGTGAGCTGAGTTCGTGCATCAGGAGATCGTGATTCAGCGGCGTGCCCTCGCCGTGGTCGATCACTTCTTGGATGTCGCCGTACGGCGTCTCTCCGGTGATCAGCTGGTAGAACACGATGCCGAGTGAGTAGATGTCGGAGACGGGCGTGGCGGAGCCGGGTTCGTTCCACGCTTCGGGGGCGACGTAGCGTCGATCGAATCGCTCGCGGAGCTTGCGCTCGTCCCCGGGCTCCATGTGCGGCGAGCCCTGGATCAACGCGAGATCGAAGTTCACGAGTTTGACGACGCCGTCGGGCGCGATGACGACGTTCATCGGCCGCAGGTCGCGGTGGATCACGCCCTTCGAATGCGCGTGGCGCATGCCGCGGGCCATCTTCGCGATGATGTCGGCCTTCTCGCCCCAGGTGAGGTCGCGGTCCTCGTCCTTCGCGAGCAGGACTTCGAGCGGGCGCCCCCGTTCGATGTACTCCGTCGGCAGCACGAACTTGTCGTGTCCCCACGCGAACATGTCCGAGATGTCGATCAGGTTCGGGTGCGCGCCCAGCAGGCGCATCACGTTTTGGTCGTGGAAGATCGCGCTGATCTGCCGCTCCTTGTCCGCGTCCGGTGAGTAGGCGTCGAAGTGGAAGACCTTGAGAATCGTCTTGGGTCGCGTCTGGATGTGCCGATGCGTCGCGAGGAACACCGTTCGCGTGTCGGTTTGGTTGATGCGCTCGATGACGTCGTAGAGACCGATCTCGCGCAGCTTCTTGCCCGGCTGCGCACCGCCGAGCAGCGCGGCGCTGATCGGCTCGTGCAGATTGCCGATCGGCTCGGGCACGATCGGAAGCCGGTTGCGATCGGTGAAGTGGTCGAGCGCGTCGCGCAACTGGATGACGCGACCGGCCTGGTCGTCGCGAAGGTGGATGCTCGCGTTGTCGTCGGTGAGCAGGATCGTCGTGTCCACCCAAACCTTGTTCAGGGTCTTGCGGTGCTGCTTGAGCTTGCCGGCGAGGATCTTGGACTTCTTGTTCGCGAGAGGGATCGGGCTCGGCTGGACGTAGCCGTTCTCGAACCGCCACTGCACTCGATCGCCCTTGATGCGGCCCCGATAGCCCTTGACCTCCACGTGCCACACCGCGAACTCGCCGACCACGGCGATGTCGTACTCGTACGGCAGGCCGCGCCCCGTTGTGAGCTCGAAGTTGTGGAAGATCATGTAGCGGCTGGGCAGAAGGTCGGCGAGGCGGCGTATTGCCTTCATCTCGCTGTCATTCTCCGGCGCGCCGATCCGGTGGATCTTGGCCATGGCAACGCGATCATAGCGGCCCCATCGCCGAAAGATCGTGGGGAATGAAACGCCACGGGGTGTCTCGCACTGACGCGTTCGATGGAAACGCCCGCAAAACGACGGACGGGGCGGCCGGTGCGACGGCTCGGGTTGCTCTTCGCACTTGCGCTGATGATGGGCACGCAGTCCTGCGCGCTCTACCGGTCCTGTGACCGGCAATGGTCGTTCGCCGTGTCGAGGCACTGCTACAGCAGCGGGGTGAACCTCAACTTCGGGCGCGGCTGCGGCTGCCGCGGGGACGGCGCCGCGATCCTGATCGGCGCCATGGCGTTCGTCCTGCTGGCGCCGGTGGTCGTCGACGTCGTTCTACTGCCCGTGACGGGCGTGCGGGATCTCGCGAACAACTGACGAGCCCGGGAAACTCGGCGCCGCCGCGATACACTCGGGCGATCGATGGCAGACACCCCGAAACCGCAGGACGCGTCGCGGCCCGAAGTCACGGACGAGGACGTGGCGGCCCTTCGCCAGCTCTCGGTGTTCGGCGCGCTGAACGAGGAGGCCATCCGGTTCCTTGCGTCTCGATGCGAGGACGTCACGGTGCCTGCCGGGAGAGCCTTCTGTGAGCAGGGCTCGAGCGGGCACTGCCTGTTCGTGCTGCGGTCTGGCCGGGTCGCCGTCCAGCGTTCGATCGAAGGGGAACGCGTGCGCCTCGCGGAGCTCGAGCCAGGCGCGTGTTTCGGGGAAGTCGCGATGCTGTCGATCAGTCCACGCACCGCGAGCGTCGAGGCGCTCGAAGACTGTACGGCAATGCGGTTGTCGCGGCGCGCGATCTTCGATCTGTCGGGTCGCGACCTCGAGCAGTTCGCGCTGTTCCAGATGAACCTCGCCCGCGAGGTCGGTCGTCGCCTCGCGGTCGCGGACGAGGCGCTCGGCAAGTTCCTCGGCAGTCGCGCCGACGGCCGAAGGTAAGGAGTTCGAAAGCTCTTTCTGTCGACCGATTCGCGGACGCGGAGCGGGGCGGGAATCCGCGCCGAGTATGGTATGTTGCTCGCCACGACATCGACCACTCATCACCTCGGCGCCGGGCGGTCGACCCCTCGCCACGTCGCCTCGTCCAGGAGCCTCGTACGTGAAGATCGCATCTCGGCTGGCCGCCATCTGTGCTGCCGCCAGCTTCTGTGCTCCCGCCACCGGCCAGAGCTTCAATTTCTCGAACTTCGCGGACGTCAGTCCGCTGACGCTGAACGGTTCGGCTATCCAGTCGGGCAACAACCTCCGGCTGACGAACACCAGTCCGAGCCAGACCGCGAGCGTGTGGTACACGACTCCGGTCGAGGTTGCGAACGGGTTCGAGATGACCGCCCAGTTCCTGATCGCGCCGAACTCGACGGCGTCGGAAGGGATCGCCTTCGTGATCCAGAACAGCGCGGACGGTGCGGCCGCTCTCGGCGGGGACCTCTGGGGTCTCGGTTACGGCGCCGGCTCGAACAATGGCGGCATCGCCAACAGTCTCGCGTTCGAGATCGATACCCACGCGCAGGGTTTCCTGAACGAAACCACGTCGAACGATCTCAGCATCAACACCGCCGGCGCCCTGCCGAACAGTGAGAACGAGAGCGCCGCGATCGCGAACGTGACGCCGTTCTTCGACATGTCCGACAACACGGTGCACACGCTGCGCATCCTCTACGTCCCGGGCGAACTCTTCGTGTACGTCGACGATCTCGACGATCCGCTGCTGCAGGCGCCGTACACGTTCGAGGCCGGCGGCGTCTACACCGCGGGTGGGGCGGCGCCGGGCATGGACCTCCCCAATGACCTCGCTTGGGTCGGCTTCACTGGCTCGACCGGGCTGGGCTCGCAGTCGCAACGCGCGGAACTCGTGTCTTGGACCTGGACTTCGCTCTCGCCGCCGGCGCCGTGCTACGAAGGCACGGTCGGCGACGTGCTGACGATCAACGGTTCCGTCGGTGGTTTCTTCCGCATCGTGAGCACGAAGACCGCGGATCCGTTCACGATCGAAGTCGGCACGCCGCCGGGTATGGCGACCGCGCCGTTCGCGTTGTTCGGTTCGTTCGGAGCCGCGGACGGCACCCAGGCCGTCACGCTGCCGATCGGGGAGATGTGCTTCGGTCTCGATTCCCCGGTGAACCTCGGCATCGGTCCGGCGCCCGCACAGTTCGCGGTGCCGCCGGGGATCCCGCTGACGGTCACCCTCACGCTGCAGGGTTTGATCAACGTGGACCCGTCCGACTCGTCGCAGTTCGGGCTGACCAACGCGATCGTCCTCGACATCGCGCCGGGCGCCGCCCCGACGATCACGAGCACAAACCTCGCGTCCGTGCCTGCCGGTCAGGACCTGACGATCAACGGGGAGAACTTCTCCGACTTCGCGACGGTCACCGTCGGCGGGATTCCCGCGACGATCCAGTCCCAGACGTCGGACCAGATCATCATCGTCTATCCGGCCGGCGTCCCGTGTGACGCGACGCTCGAGGTCCGCAACCCCGACGGCCAGACCGCGACGACCACCACCAACCCGACTCCGTTGATCACCAACGGGATCAACCCGACCGGTTCGTCTGCGGGTGGGCAGCTCTTCATCATCACGGGTTCGGGCTTCGCGCCGGGCATGACCGCCGACTTCGGCGGCACCAACGCGACCGTCCAGACTTCTTCGAACACGGTCGTGGTCATCATCGTGCCACCGGGATCGCCGGGGCAGGTGACCGTCACGATCACGACTCCTGGCGGCTGCTCCGCTTCGACCAACTACACCTACGTCTGAAATGCGAAACACCATCGGAACTCTCGTGTCGCTGTTTGCGACGTGTGCGCTCGGCGTCTCCGCCCTTTCGGCGCAGGCGACGCTGGCCGTCGACGGCCAGACGTCGGTCATCAAGGAGCTCGGGTCGACGCTCGAGGTGACGATCACCGCGCCCGTGGGCGAGGCGATCGCACTTCTCGTCGATCGCGACCCCGGCCCGACGACCGTGTTCGGCCAGAGCGTCCCGCTCGGCTTCACGGCGGCGCTTGGCGTGGTCCCGCTCGGGCTCATGCCGCCCTCGGGTTCGCTCACTCTCGAAGTGCCCGCTCCGCATTCGGAGTCGGCCCACGGGGAGCGCTTCTACTTCTGGGTCGTCGCGACCGACCCCGGTAGTGCGAACGGGCTCGCGTTCGGCAACGGCGCGGACGTCACGCTCGTCGCGCGGCCGGAGCTCGCCGGCAACTCGCTGACGAACTTCCCGCACTTCGAGCACGTGCTCGCGTTCAACCGGGGTTCGAGCGTCGAGCTCGGGATCGATCCGCGGTTCGAGTCGGTCGACGGCCTGACCGCGGACGTCTACGTCGTCGAGTCGCGCACCGCGACGCAGTGGCAGGGCAATACGGCTCTGGTCGACGCCCGAGGCGCGCCGCAGACGGTCACGTTCCCCGCGGGTGCGACCACGATCCAGCAGAACACTTTCACGCTCGACACCGGCACTCTGCCGGGTCCCGACGAGTCGCCGGCGTCCGGCGACACGCGGATCGGTATCGGTTACGACGTGATCATCGACTTCGGCCAAGATGGAAACTTCGACGATGGCGTCGACCTGATCGACGGCTACGACGAGACCGAGGCCGGTTTCTACGTTGTCCGCAACACCGTGCTCGGTGGCATCAAGACGGACACGGATCGCGGTCCCTATCAGGTGACGGAGATCCAGTACATCGGCGGGTCGTTCCTCGGGCAGGACACCTACTTCCCGTCGAACATCGACAGCCTCGGCGAGCTGCCGCTGATCGTTGTCAGCCACGGCAACGGTCACGACTATCGCTGGTACGACCACATCGGCTACCACATGGCGTCGTTCGGCTTCGTCGTCATGAGTCACCAGAACAACACGGTGCCGGGCAGTCACACGGCGGGCACGACGACGTTGACGAACACCGACTACCTGTTGAGCAACCTCGGCACGATCGGGAACGGTGTTCTCGATGGTCACATCGACACGCACAACATCACGTGGATCGGCCACAGCCGCGGTGGTGACGGTGTCGTGCGCGCCTACGACCGGATCTTCCGAGGCGTCTACACGCCGATCAACTACACGATCGACGACATCAAACTCGTGTCGAGTCTCGCGCCGGTGGACTTCGGCGGTTTCGCGGGCGGTGCCGTGATCCTCGGTGGGGCCAACAACGGCTCCAACCCGCACGACGCCAACTACCACCTCTGGGTCGCCGAAGCGGACAACGACGTCAACGGCTGTGCCGACGCCGGTGCGACGCACTGGTATCGCATCCACGAGCGTGCGACGCGGAAGCGTCAGTCGACGTCGCTCTACGGCGTGGGGCACGGGGACTACCACGATGGCGGCGGTAGCTCCGTCGCCGCGGGTCCGTTCCTGATCGGGCGTGCCAACACCCACAACATCGTCCGCGGCTACTTCCTGCCGCTCGTCGCGCACCACGTGCTCGGCGACGTGCCGTCGCGGGACTTCCTGTGGCGTCAGTGGGAGTCGTTCCGGCCGGTCGGCGCGCCGACCACGCCGAATGCCCACGTCAACCTGCTGTTCCAAGACGACCTGGAGTCGGGCAAGTACATCATCGACGACTTCCAAGACCAGTCGACCGCGGCTCCGGGGCTCGCGACTTCGGGTGCGACCGTCACGATGAACGTGCCGTCGTTCACGGAGGGGCGGGCGCTGGACGAGGACAACACGTTCTCGAACAGCGCTGCGGATCCCTTCAACGGCTTCACGTTCGACGAGTTCGTCGGGCCGGGTCACAACCGGTCGGACAGCTTCGCGTCCGTGCTGAGCTTCGACGGAGGTGGCGACTACCACGTCACCTACGACCTCACGACTGCGACGACGCGGCCGAACTTCTGGGAGTACGGCTTCCTGTCGTTCCGCGCCGGCCAGCAGACGCGGCATCCGCTCACGACGACGGTGCTCGGGGACCTGACGTTCTCCGTGTCCCTCGAGGACGGGGCGGGCAACCGCTCGACGATCAACATCGGCGCCTATGGCGGTGGTGTCGAGGAGCCGTATCAGCGCACGGGCTGTGGTTCCGGCGCGGGCTGGAACAGCGAATACGAGACCATTCGGATTCGCGTCACCGACTTCCGCAACAACGGCTCGAGCGTCGATCTCGCCGACGTCGAGAAGTTGGTCTTCGAGTTCGGTCCGAGCTTCGGATCGACGCAAGGACGAATCGCGCTCGACGAGATCGAGCTGACCAAGAACTGAGCCGCGGCTCCTGCAGAAAGCAAAGACAGTGAACACCACCAAGACTTTGGGTGCCGCGGTTCTGATCGGTGCCGGCGCCATCGTGGCCGCGATCGCGGCCTTCCAGTCCGGCGATCGCGAGGGCGGTGACAGCGCGGCTGCGGCCGCCCGCAAGGCCGAAGTGAGCGTGCTCTACGCGCGTCGCTTCCAGGTCGAGAAGCCGTTCGTGCACGTGTGGCGCGGCGACACGCCGCGCGTCGCGTCGGGTTGGCTGATGGTTCTGTCGGCACCGACCGACAAGCTCCAGCCGCGGCAGGCGAAGGAGCCCGTGCTCTACGTCGGTCGACAGACCGCAGACCGCGTGAATACCGGCAAGGACTCGGGCCGCGTGGTCGTGATCGTGCCGGGAGACTTCGCGCTCGAGGACGCTCCGCCGTTCTTCGGATCGGAGGCGCTGCCCGAGGAGCTCGGCCAGAAACAGATCGACAGGGCGTTCGCCGAAGCGACCGCGTCCGGTGTGCGCGCGGCGGACGCCGCGACCCTGCGCGAGCTCACGGTCGAAGAGCCGCTCTTCGTGCCGACCGACTTCGAGCTACGCCTCGCGGCTATCGACCTCGTCGAGGAGTACTCGCCGCAAGAGGAGGAGTTGATCTCAGGCTGGCGCGTTCCACGTGTGAAGTGACCGTCGGGTGACGGGCATCGGCGGACCGGGCGCGTCGATGAGAGCAGGGAGGCGTTCGCGCACTAACGCGGGCGCCTCTCGCACGTTAGTCTCCGGCGACTCATGGGCCGGCTGACGCTGAGAGACGCGCGAGCGCACAACCTCGACGGAATCGACGTCGAGTTCCCGCACGATCAGATTGTCGCGTTCACGGGCGTGTCGGGCAGCGGCAAGTCGTCGCTCGCGTTCGACACGATCTATCGCGCAGCCGAGCGTCGCTACTTCGAGGCGTTCTCCGGGCACGCGAGGCGACTCGTTGCGCGGCTCGAGCGCCCGCGGGTCGGGTCGATCGACGGACTGAGACCGGCTCTCGCGCTGGCGCAGCGCCGCGGCACGATCGGTCCCAGGTCCACGGTCGCGACGCTGAGCGAGATGTGGGCGCCGCTGCGCGTCCTGTTCGCTCGGGTCGGCGTGCCGCACTGTCACGAGTGTGGCGCGGAGCTCGCGGCCGGATCCGCGCGAAGTATCGCGCAGCGGATCGCGTCCCGCTTCGTCGGCCGCACGATCCGGCTGCTCGCTCCCGCCGTCGAGGGGCATCGAGGCGAGCAGCGCGCCGCGGTCGAGCAGTGGCGAGCGCTGGGGTGCGAGCAGGTATGGATCGACGGTGCGATCACGTCGAGTGAGGCGCCGCCGAACCTCGATCCGAAGCAGCGGCACAGCATCGCCGGAGTGATCGGCGAGGTCGAAGCCGCGGAGCCCGTGCGTGAGGACCTGACCCGTGGAGTCGAGCGCGCGCTGCGTCTTGGCGGGGGAGTCGTGCTCGTTCTGACGGACGAGGAGCGAGATCCTGCGCGCTTCTCGACCAAGACGGTTTGCCCCGCGTGCGACGCCCCCGGTGTCGAGATCGGTCCGAGACTGTTCTCTTTCAATTCCCCGTACGGCGCGTGCTCCGAGTGCGCCGGCTCGGGCGTCGAGGACCAGGTCGATCCCGATCTCATCGTCGCGGATCCGAGCAAGTCGTTGCGCGGCGGCGCGCTCGTGCCGACGACGCCGACTGGCTACATCGTCTACACGCAGGTGACGATCGACGTGCTCGACACGGTGTGCCGCGAACACGGGTTCAGCGTCGACGACGCGTGGGAGTCCCTGACGGACGAACAGCGGGGAGTCATCTGGTTCGGGTCGGAGCGAATCGAAGTTCCGTTCGGCAAGCACCCTCTCGAGTCGCGGCTCAAGTGGAAGGGCATCACCGCCCGGCCCCGTGAGGTTGGCTACTACCGAGGCATCGTCACGACGATTCGCGAGATCCTCGCGCGCGGGCGCAACAAGAACGCGCTGCGCTTCGCACGCACGGCGCCGTGTGCGTCCTGCGGCGGCACGCGGTTGCGCTCGGAAGCGCTCGCCGTGACGATCGGGAATCGGTCGATCGCGGACCTGGCGCGGCTCGAGGTCCGCGAGCTCCTCGCGAGACTCGCAGACCGGAGGTTCGACTCGGCGGACGGTGCGCTCGTTTCCCCATTGGTCGACCTTCTCGTCACGCGGGGGCGGACGCTCGATCAGCTCGGTCTCGGGTCGCTGACTCTGGATCGATCCGCGGACTCACTCTCGACCGGTGAGCTCCAGCGCGTCCGCTTGGCGAATCAGGTGGCGGCGGACCTCAGCGGGATGCTCTACGTCTTGGACGAGCCCGGGACCGGCATGCACGCCGAGGACCGGGCGAGCCTCTACGCGCTGCTGGGTCGGCTACGCGATCGCGGCAACACCGTGCTCGTCGTCGAGCACGATCCGGAGTCGATGGCCCGCGCGGATTGGCTGGTCGGCGTCGGCCCGGGTGCGGGACGGGCCGGGGGAAAGCTGCTGTTCAGCGGGCCTCCGGATGCGGGCGACAACGTCGCGATGCGCGCGGCGCTCGCGGGACAGCATGATCGCAAGCTGGGTGTCCCGCGGGAGCCGCGGGGCCAGCTCGTCGTGCGCAACGCGCGCGCGCACAATCTGCAGGGTATCGACGTCGAGTTTCATCTCGGATGCGCGAACGCCGTGACTGGCGTATCCGGGGCCGGCAAGTCGACCCTGGTCGCGGCAATCCTCGGCAGAGCCCTGCTTCGAGCCACAGGAACCAGGGCTTCGGAGCCCGGCGCGCACGACGGAATCGATGGCATCGACGCGGTCGACAAGTGTGTCTTCGTCGATGGCGCGCCGATCGGTCGAACGCCGCGCAGCAACGCCGCGACCTACACCGGATTGTTCGATTCGGTCCGGGCACTGCTCGCCGCGGAGCCCGCGGCGAAGGCGGCCGGCCTGACGAAGAGTCACTTCTCGTTCAACACGAAGGGTGGACGTTGTGAGGCGTGCGAGGGCGCTGGCGCCGCGAGCGTGTCGATGCATGGCCTCGCGCCGCACCTGGTCGAGTGTGCCGCGTGTCGAGGCGATCGGTTCGGCGCGGCGGTGCTCGGCGTGCGTCACCGCGGTAAGAACGTCAAAGAGATCCTCGACCTGACGATCGAGGACGCGGCGACCCTGTTCGCGGACGCGAAGAAGGTCATGGCGTTTCTCGACGCGCTGCTCCGCGTGGGGCTCGGCTACCTGACTCTGGGGCAGCCGGCTTCGACGTTGTCGGGGGGCGAAGCGCAGCGCGTCAAGCTCGCGCGCGAGCTCGCGCGTCCGACGCGTGGGCATGCCGTCTACGTCCTCGACGAACCCGCGAACGGTTTGGCGCCATCCGATGTCGAACTTCTGGCGGCCGTATTCGACGGCTTGGTCGAAGATGGGCACACTGTCGTGTTCGTGGAGCATCAGCCGCAGCTGATCGCCCGTGCGGATCGCGTGATCGATCTCGGACCCGGCAGTGGCGTGGACGGCGGGCGTCTGGCGGCGGTCGGATCGCCCGCTGAGATCGCGGAGACTTCGGATTCCGCCACGGGGTCCGCGCTGGCGCGCTGGTTGCGGCGCCCGGAGTCGCACGTGGCGCGCGTGCGGGCGATCGGGAGTGCTCCCGAGAAGACCGAGCTGATCGGGGCATCGACCCACAACCTGCGGGGCGTCGACGTGGCGTTTCCGCGGGGCGCGCTCTCCGTCGTCACGGGCGTCTCGGGGTCGGGCAAGTCGTCGCTCGTGTTCGACACGCTGCACGCCGAGGGGCAACGTCGGTTCATCAGCTCCCTCCCGACGCACGTCCAGCGACGAATGCGCGCCGCGAGCTCGGCGCAGTTCGAGAGGGTCGACGGGCTGACGCCGACGCTCGCCGTCGACCAAGGAGCGCGATCGTACGGGTCGCGCTCGACGGTGGGTACCGTCACCGGGGTGCTCGAGGACTTACGAACGCTCTTCTCGCGCGGTTCGGACGTCGAGGGGCGTAGCGCACGCGGCTTCTCGTTCCATCACGCGGAAGGCGCCTGTCCAGAATGCGAAGGGCGTGGCGCGCGGCTGCGCTGCGACGCGGACGCTTTGGTGACCGACGCGTCGTCTCCGTTCGCGGGCGGCGCGCTCAGCGGTTCGAAAGCCGGCAAGTTCTACACGGAACACGGAGGGCAGCACCTGGCGATCCTCGAAGCGGTTGGCGGCGTGCTGGGGTTCGACTTCGCGACGCCGGTCGCGGAGCTTCCCGACGATGCGCGCGAGATCGCGCTACACGGCGCGGGCGATCGCGAATTCGACGTCGTCTGGGAGTTCGAGCGGAAGGGGCGGACGGGCACGCAGGAGCTTCGTGCGGCGTGGCTGGGCTTCTGTGGCTACGTCGACGAGGAGTTTCAGCGCAAACGCGTCGACGGTCGCGGCGACGATCTGCTGCCGTTGATGCACGAAGTCGCGTGCGACGAGTGCGAAGGAACCCGGCTCACAGCCGAGGCCCGTGAAGCGCGCGTCGATGGCACCACGCTACCTCGCCTGTGTGATCTGTCTGCCCGGGAACTGCGTGCGTGGATCGAGGCGAGCACCCATCCGCTGCTCGTCGAGACCGGTCTGGGAGAGCGCATGGTCGGCCGTCTCGGATTCTTGGAATCCCTCGGTACCGGCCACCTTCAGATCGCGCGCCGAATGCGGGACCTCTCCGCCGGCGAGGCGCAACGCGTGCGTCTGGCGAGCCAGGTCGTCGGCGGGCTCGACGGCCTGACCTACGTCTTCGACGAGCCGACGTGCGGCTTGCACGCCGCGGACGTGGGCGAGCTGATTCGCGTGCTTCGCAAGCTGTTGCGTCCGGACAACGCGGTCGTCGTGGTCGAGCACGACATGCAGGTGATCGACGCGGCCGACCACGTCGTCGAGCTCGGCCCCGGTGCTGGTCAACACGGCGGGCGGGTCGTGTTCACCGGAACGCCGGAGGAGCTCGTGGCGCATCCGGATACGTCGACGGGGCGGGCGCTCGCTTCGCATCGAGAAGGGCTGCGCCTACGAGACGCGTCGTCGTTTGGTGACGTCGTCCGATTCGAAGGTGTGAGTGCGCGCAACCTGCGAGACCTCGACGTCGAGATTCCGTGCGGAACGCTTACGGTTCTGAGCGGCGTGTCCGGAAGTGGGAAGTCGACGCTCGCCTTCGAAGTGATCGCGCGCTCCGTCGCTGCCGGTGTGCCGGTCGGATGCCACGTGATTCGCGGTCTGGACCTTTGGTCGGAGCTCGTCGAGTTCGACGCGCGACCGCTGCGGCGCAGCGCAGCCAGCGCGGTCGCCAGCGTACTCGGGCTGCAGGATGCGCTGGCGCGATGGTTCGCCGGCAGCGCGAGCGCGCGTACGCTGGGCCTCCCGGTGCGCAAGTTCTCGTGGACGCGCAAGGGTGGACGGTGTGAGGAGTGCCGCGGGTTCGGCCGTGTTCGGCTCGACATCGATTTCCTCGGCGACCGCTGGGTCGACTGTGAGGCGTGTGAGGGACGTCGCTTCGTCGCCGAAGTCGCGCGCTGCTTTGTCGACGGCTTCGAGGTCGGTGAGCTGCTCGACGTCGAGATCGTCGAACTGCGCGACAGGACTACGAGCGCGCCCGGCGAGGTCGGTGCCGCGCTGGACGCGCTGATCGGCGTCGGACTGGGCTACCTGTCACTCGGCGCGGGAACCGACCGACTCTCCGGGGGAGAACTGCAGCGATTGCGGCTGGCTCGCGAGCTCGCCGTTGCCGGTGGAGGGGAGCCGCGCTTGATCGTGCTCGACGAGCCGACGAGCGGCCTTCACGCCGAGGATGTCCGGCCCTTGTGTGAAGCGCTCCGCGGGTTCGTCGATGTGGGACACACGGTCTTGGTCATCGAGCACGACCTCGCCGTGATCGCGCAGGCGGATTTCGTCATCGATCTCGGCCCCGGTTCGGGGCGGGAAGGCGGACGAGTCGTCGCGTCCGGTTCACCGCGACGTATCGCGGAATCGGAATCCTCGACCGGGCGAGAGCTCGCCCGGCGATCCGTGTAAGGTCCCGAGTCATGATGCGGATGGTTGCGATCGTGATGGCGATGGTGTCCGGCGGCGGGCCGCTTCTCGGGCAACAGCAACAACCGCGAGTCCGAATCGAGGACGAGATCCGGCGGAATCTGCTTCGCGAACAGCTCAATGCGAGCACGACCGTGGCCGACTACGCGCTGCCCGAGGCCTTCGTCATCGGGTTCGTCGATCGCATTCTGCAGGCGTCGTTTCGGGAGCGCGCGTATCGCGTCGCGGGGATCGGCGGTGGCCGCGCGCCGGCGCAGGCGTCGGTCCGCGGTGCGGAGCTGCCGTATCGACTCCTCGACATGTTCGATGCTCCCGCCGTCGAGCAGCCGGAGGGCTGTCCGGAGTTCCGTGGGTTTCGTTACCCGTTCGACTCGAAGAGCAAGTTCGTTCAACCCCGTCCCAACGTCGAGACTCCGCGCGTCGCCAAGTCGCTGGCTCGGACCGGGTTGGTCGCCACGACCGCGGGTGTCTTGCATCGGCAGCGCGTAGTCGCGGGCCTCGATTCGGTCGAGGATGCCGAGGTGTACCTCGTGCACGCCGGAGTTCCGGTGGACCTGCTGGGGTGCTTCGCCGACGACGGACGTGTCGAGACGGTGTTGCGTCGTCTCCTCGCTCGCATCGACGCCGGTGTCGCGCTCGACGGCCTCATCGAGGAAGCGGCGAAGTGGTCGTTCTCGTATCGTGCGTCCGAGTCGACGTTCCGGCCGACGTACGAAGACGGGGGCGACGCCGTTGCGGCAGTCCGCGTACAGCTGCCGCGCGGAGACTACTGGGCAGGCCGGCCCGACGGTGGGGCCATGGATCTGGCGGAGCAGCTCCTGGTCGCCAGCCCGGACACCCAGTTCGTGATTCAAGTCGCGATCGAACACGCGGGCGTCGTCGATCGCGCCCTACGCGCCCGGCCCGAGTTGGGCCCGAGTCGGATCACCGTCGTGCCGCACGGGTTCGCGATCGACCAGTGGGCACAGGACAACGGCAAGGCCGGGTCGGTCGTCGATGGCGATAGGCGCATCGCCGCAACGCTTGTGCCGCGCTTCGCGAGTCGTCGAGAAGACGCCTCCCGCTACGTGCCCGGGGAGAATCACGCGCTCGCGGACCTCGCGGCGCACGGACACCGACTCGTCCCGAGTTCGCTGCTCTTCCAAGGTGGCGACCTCTTGTTCGTGAGGGACCCTTTGACAAAGCGTGATCTCCTGATCGTCGGCGAAGCCGAGGTGCTCCGAAACGTCGCGCTCGGACTGCGACGCGAGGAGGCGGTCGAAGCGCTGCGGATCGAATTCGGCGCGGACGCGTGCGTCGTGTTGCCGACACTTTCGTTCCACATCGATTACGACGTGACGTTTCGTCGAGTCGGAGAGTCCCTCGTCGCCTTCGTGAACGACGTCGAAGCGGGTCGGCGCGCGGTCCTCGAGTCCGTGCTCCAGTCGCTCGGGGCCGCGGGTCTGAGTGAGGAGCTGCGCGACGCAGCACTCGAGCATCTGCGCAAGGGCCGGCACCTCGCGATGCTGCACGCCATCGGGGGCTTCCTCGGCAAGCAGTACGACCGCAACGGCGCGTTCGGCGCCGAGTTCTTGCGGAAGATCGAGCCGGAGAACCCGATGCGTGCTCTCGGCACCTTCGCCCGCCTGATGGTCGCGCTCGAGTGGACGGAGTTCCTCGTCGTCAAGCCGACGGACAAATCACGGTTCGGGTGGCGCCCCGCACTGATGCGGAGCTTCGATCGCCAGGTCGCTGCCGGCGCCGCATACCGACGAGTGCTGGAGGCCGCAGGCTGCAAGGTCGTCGGTGTTCCGGGTCTGGTCGCGGGTGCGCAGGGCTGCTCCGCGATCAACGGCGTGCAGACGGAGAAGGCCTACTGGATGCCGACCTACGGCGGCGCGCTTCAAGGTCTCGACTCCGCGGCGCAGCGCGCGTTCGAATCCGTGCTCGGACGCGATGTCGCGGTGGTGCCGATTCGCGCATGGGAGAGCCAGCATCGGCAGGGAGCCGTCCACTGCTCGGTCGCGGTCTATCCGCGACGCCTCGAGTTGCGCTGACGCTGGTTGGCCGGTGCCCGGCCAATCGAATACCGTGCGGGCATGCACACGAAGGGAAGGTTCCTGTGGATCGTTCCGTACCTCGCGTTTGCGTGGTTCGGACTCACCGCCTGCGCCGGCGTGACGACCGACTCCGCGACGACGTTGGTCGTGGGTTCGGATCTCGACAACATGCCGTTCGCCGGAGTCGATCGCGAAGGCGCGCCGATCGGGCGAGACGTCGAGATGATGGCGGCGGTCGCGGCGCGGCTCGGAATGGAGCTCGAGTGGCGTCGCATGCCGTTCGACGCGCTGCTCGCGGCCGCCGAGTCCGGTGAGGTCGACGTCGTCTGTGCGACGATCGGTGTCACGCCCGAACGCGCCGAGCGCGTCGCGTTCTCGCGGCCCTATTTCGAAACCGCGATCGCGGCGGTCGTGCGCGATCGTGAGGGGGCGCCGAAGTCACTCGCGGAACTCGAGGGTCGACGCGTGGCCGCCGGTCGGGGCACGACGTCCGAGCGCGCGGTGCGCCAGCGACTGTCGGGAGCCACGCCGGTGTTCGAGAACAAAGACGGCTTGTCGGGCTCGGAGCGACTCGATCGTGGAGAGGTCGATGCGCTCGTCATGGACGGGCCGGCGGCGGATGCGCTCGTCGCCGCGAGCGGCGGTGCTCTGCGCCGGATCGGCGAGGACCTGGATGCCGAGCGCTACGCTCTCGTCGTGTCGCCGCGGAGACGAGACCTCGTGCCGGGGATCGACGAGTGCATCACGGAGATGCAGCGATCCGGGTTCATGCGGCGTCTGGACGAGCGCTACCGACTGCGCTGAGAGTTGCGGGATTCGGGGTCGATCCGGGCCCTTTCGCGCGCGTCGCCGTATGATCGCGGCGTTGCAATCCTGATCCGAGGAACCCCATGAGAATCCTGCTCACGACGTGTGCGATCGGTGCGTTCGCGACCTCGCACTCTTCCGACCCGGGTGATCCGCCGAAGTTCGCGGCGCCCGTCCAGCTCGAGGCCGGTGGTGCGGTGGTGGCGACCGAAGAGCCCGGCTATGCGTCTCCGTGCCTCCACGATGTAGATGGCGATGGCCACAAGGATCTCGTCGTCGGCCAGTTCGCCGGCGGCAAGATGAAGATCTATCGCGGCAACGAGGACGGCGAGTTCCTCGCGGGTGAATGGCTCGAAGCCGGCGGAGAGATCGCCGAAGTTCCGGGCGTGTGGTGATGCACCTCCTCGACTCCACAGTTCGTGGATCTCAATGGTGACGGCCACATCGACATCCTGTCGGGTTCGTACTCGCGCATGGACCAAGACATGGCGGGTCTGTTCCAGGTGCTCTGGGGCAAGAAGGGCGGCGGTTTCGAGAAGGCTGCCGCGCTCGAAGGCACCGATGGCGAGCCGCTGATCATCCAAGCCGGTAAGGAGAACGTGACCGACAAGATCTGCACGCGGCCGACCGCGGTGGATCTCGACGGTGACGGTCATCTCGATATCGTGTCCGGCAACTTCAGCGGGACGTTCGCGTTCTTCAAGGGGCACGGCGACGGCAAGTTCGAGCCGAAGAACACGTGGCTCGACGCCGACGGCTCGAAGATGCAAGTCCGTTCGCACAGCGATCCGTGCTTCGTCGACTGGGACGGGGACGCGGACTACGACCTCGTGACCGGTTCGGCCGAAGGCGGCGCGTATCTCTACCTGAACGAGGGCTCTGCGAAGCAGGTGAAGTTCGGTGCCGCCATCGAGCTGCTGAAGCCCGCGGGTCATCAGCGCGGTGAGATGGTGTTCGGTGACGAGCACATCACCGGTCCTCAGGCCGACACCCGGGTCTTCGTCTCGGACGTCAATGGCGACGGCAAGCACGATCTGTTGATCGGCGACGCCGTGCGGCTGAACTACCCGGCCGAGGGTCTCACCGAGAAGCAGTGCCGCGCGAAGCTCGAGGAGTGGGACGCGGAGTTCCAGAAGCTCGCCGAGGCGTCGCAGGGCGACGACGAGAGTGCGCGCGAGAAGATGTCGAAGCACTACAAGGCACGCGGCAAGATCGTGCAGATGAAGGGCACCGGCCACGTCTGGGTGCTCTACCAGAAGTAGTCATGCGCAACTCCCTGAAGCACTGGGCCACGCCGTTGGCGCTGTCGATTTGGGCTCTGATCGCGGTGCCCGGCTCCGAGCCGCGCACCGTCGTCGAGCCCGCTGAGGCGGCCGCCGCCACCCCGTTCCATCCGCACTTCCCGAAGACGCTCGAGTGTCGCGTGTCGCGCGACCTCACGGTCACCGTGCGGTATCAGACGGTGACGTTCGACAAAGCGGGGGCGAAGAAGATGAAGCCCGGCCAGGCTTGGCATCTGGCCGGCGCCGCTTTCGAGACGTCCAAGGATCTCGTCGTCGGCGGCCAGGCCGTCGCGGCGGGCAAGTACGCGCTCAGCGCGCGTAAGGCGAAGGGCGGCAAGTGGCAGCTGACGCTGCACGAAGGGCGTGGCTTCAGTCGGCCGGGCCAAGACGCGATCGAGCTCGAAACCGAGTTCGACGGCAAGTCGACGCTCTATGAGCACATGAACATCGACGTGCAGCCGGCCGGTGACAAGGACAACACGGCGCTGCACCTCGAGGTGCGCTTCGATGAGATGCTCGCGCGCGCCCTGATCGAGGTCCCGAAGGCGGACAAGAAGCAGAGTGATCGCTGATCGCTTTCGCGTCGCGCTCGTAGCGATCGCACTCTCGGCTTGGGGGTGCGACGCATCCGAGCCGATCGTGCCGCTCGCGGGCAAGTGGCGTGCGGTCCTCGAGTCGCCGGGCGGTGAGCTGCCGTTCACGCTGCTCGTCGAGACGGCGGGCACGAGCGTCGACGCGTGGATCACGAACGGCGCCGAACGGATTCGGGTCGGACCGTCGCGTCTCGACGGCGCGAACCTCGAGATCGATCTGCCGCCGTATCGCTCGCGCATCGTCGCGACGGTTTCGGATGGTGGGGCCCGTTTGGCGGGCAAGTGGCAGCGGCACAAAGGTGCCGGATGGGTCACGGAGCTGCCGATCTTGGCGCTGCGCAGCGACGCGCCGAGATTCGCGGCGCCCACGGACGAGCCGGATGCCGCGGTCCTCGACGGTATCGCGGGTCGCTGGCGCGTCGACTTCTCGTCGAGTGACGACTACGCGGTCGGCGAGTTCTCCGTGGCATCGAACGGGCTCGCGATCGGGACCTTCCTGACGACGGTCGGGGACTACCGTTACCTCGCGGGTCGGGTTCGCGAGCGAACCTTGCACCTGTCGTGTTTCGACGGTGCCCACGCGTTCTTGTTTCGTGCCGATCTCGTGCAGAATGGGACGCTTCGTGGCGACTTCTGGTCGCGCGGCTCCTGGCACGAAACCTGGACCGCGCGCAAGGATGCAGACGTCGAGTTGCCCGACGCGTTCGGGCTCACGCGTTGGACGGGCTCGGTCGCGCTCGGCGAGCTCTCGTACCCGGACGTCGACGGCAAACAGCGTCGTCTCGACGACCCCGCGTTCGCTGGGCGGGCTCGGTTGTTCGTCGTCTTCGGAACCTGGTGTCCGAATTGCTCGGATCTGACGGACCTGCTCGTCGAGCTTCACGGTCGATACCGCGACGAGGGTCTGTCGATCGTCGGGCTGGCCTTCGAGTTCGGTGACGACGCCGAGGAACGGCGCAACGCGGTGCGGGCGTACATGGCGCACAAGAGTGCGACCTGGCCGGTCTTGATCGCCGGACCTACCGACAAGAAGCGCGCCGGCGAAGCGTTCCCGCTGATCGATCGGGTGCTCTCCTACCCGACGACGATCTTCATGGATCGCGGCGGCCGGGTGGACTCCATCTACACGGGCTTCAGCGGCCCGGCGACGGGGCCGCGGCACGAGGAACTCGAAGGACGCTTCGAGTCGATCGTGCAGCGGTTGTTACGGGACTGAGTCGCGCGCTCAGTCGTCCTTGGCGCCGCCCGGCGCCGCCGCCGGATCGGTGCGACGCAGCAGCCAGACGCCACCGACACGCTTCGCGCGCGGGCGGAGCTTGCCTTGCTCCCGGCGCAGTTCGCTCGAGCGCTTCGAGACCGTCTTGAACTCCTCGGTGTCGTAGATGGTCTTGAAGAGTTCACTGGCCTTGCCGGGCTCGTTCGCCGCCTTCTTCTCGACCTCTTCGAAGAGCTTCTGCATCTTCTTCTGCACGACCTCGAGCTCCGCGTCGACTTCGGCGAGACGCGCCTTCTCTTCCTCGTTCAGCTTCCGCGGCGGAGGCTCGACGCGGCGCTGTCCGCCGACGAGCAGGTCGAGGTCGCCATCGTTGTCGTAATCGACCGGCTTGACGTACCAGTCGTCTTTGGGGCCGTCGCCTTTGCCCGGCATCGCGATCGCGATCGGCGCGTTGAACTTCGGCTTCGTCTTGCTGCCCACGTTGCGGTACCAGTAGGCGCCGCCCTTGAAGCTGCCGCACAGCAGGTCGGTCTTGCCGTCCGCATCCCAGTCGACGAGCACCGGCGCCGTCAGGCCTCCCGGCACGTTGAACTCACGGCCCCCGGCTTGGAGCAGCTCGTTGACGCCGGTGAACGCGGGTTCGGTCTTCGTGCCTTCGTTGCGCTGCAGGTAGAGGCGGCCTTCCTTGGCGCCCAACAGCAGATCGAGATCACCGTCGGCGTCCCAGTCCCACACGATCGCGGACACGCAGTGATCGTTGGGGTTCTCGTGGCCATCCGGACTGCGATCCGCGTTCGCGTAGTTGTTCGATTCCATGTCGTAGTACAGCGACAGGACAACGTTGCGATCCTCGTGGTCCTTGACGTGCACCGGCGGTTGCCAGCCCTTGTCGCTGCCGTGCACGACGAAGACCGTGCCCTCGAACGTCGCGGTGATGATGTCTTCGTCACCGTCGGCATCGAAATCTGCGAACTGCAGATTCATGCCGATGCATCACCAGTTGTTCAGTCTGAGGATCTCGTCGTTGGCGTGCACCTTCGTGAGCTTGCTCCACGTCGTTGCGGTGTCGGCGGGTTCGCCGACGCGGATATGTCCGAAGATGTCGCCGATCACGAGCTCTCGAATGCCGTCGCGATCGATGTCGTGGAGGACCGGCGACGGATACATCATCTCCGTGATCGATTCGCCGCCGGCTTTCAGCTCAACGAGCGGGGCGAACGTGGGCTTCGCGGGGTCGCCTTGGGCGACGAGACTCGACGAAGCCACGAGTGGCAGCGTCGAGAACAGCAGTGTTCGAATCATCGGGGTCTCCTGGGTATTCGGGATCATAGCGGAAGGCCCGATCGACTACTGTCGTGCGATGAAGCGCGAAGAGTTCCTGCGCTGCCTGGCGGCCGGTCAGCACGTTCCCGAGTCGCCGCAGCTCCGCGTGCTGTGGCTGGATCGTGCCGGGGATTGGGACGGAGCCCACGACATCGCCCAGGACATGCCGGACCCGGACGGTGCGGTCTTACACGCGTATCTGCACCGCAAGGAGGGGGATCTGCCGAACGCGGGCTACTGGTATCGCCGCGCGGGGCAGGACATGCCTACGGATTCGCTCGATGCGGAATGGGACCGGCTGGTCGACCGCTTCACCGCGTCGTGATCCACCTGCTCCGCTTGGGATTCTCAGGCGTTTGCCCTATGGTCACCGGGTCATGAGTGGGAACCCCGAACCGCCCGCGCGGGTCAGCGACGCGGAGCCGGAATCGTTCGAGGAGTGTACGAACGAGGTCGATTCGCTGCGCGAACGATTGCGGCTCGTCCAGTTCGAGCTCGAACAGTGCGAAGGTGCGCTGTGGCAACTGTCGCAACTGTTCCATCGCGTCGGCTTGCCGATCGTCATCGCGGACACCGAGGGGTGCATCACCGACCTCAACGCTGAAGCCGAGGAGCGTTGGGGCAAACCGCGATCGGAGCGCATCGGCGGCCGACTTCACGATCTCGTCCCCGCGGATCGGCACGCGATCCTCGACGAGATGCTGACACGCTGCCGCACGGGTGAGCGCGTCAACGACGTCGAGCGTCGTCTTTGGGATCGTCCGCGCGATGTTCGTTCGACATGGATGGCGCTCTCGCCGATGCGCGATCAACACGGCGCAGTCACGGGCGTGGTTCTCGCGGAAGATCCGCGCGAGCTCAAGGCCACGGGGCGTCTGCTCGAGACGGTCAACGAAGAGCTGCGCAGTCTCGCGCTCGTCGACGGGCTCACGCAGCTGGCGAACCGGCGGCGGTTCGAGCGCGCGTACGAGCGAGAGTTCGGACGCGCGGCGCGGCAGCGCGAATGGCTGTCCCTGATGATGATCGACGTCGACTACTTCAAGGACTTCAACGATGCGCTTGGCCATGCTGCCGGCGACGCGTGCTTGTCCGCCGTCGCGCAGTCGCTCGCGATCATCGCTCGTCGTCCCGGGGACCTCGTGGCGCGTTACGGCGGAGAAGAATTCGTCGTCATCCTCCCCAGCACGGACGCGCGGGGCGCCTTGGGCATCGCCGAACGGGCCCGAGCTGCCGTGCTCGCCAATCGCACGCGACACCCGGCGTCGAAAGTGTCCGAATTCGTGACCGTCAGTATTGGCGTCGCGAGCGCGCGTGTTCACCCGGCGCTATCGGCGGATCGGCTTCGCACTGCCGCCGACGCCTGTCTCTACGACGCGAAGCGCGAAGGGCGCAATCGTGTGCGTTCGGTAATGGTGGCATCCGAACCGAAGGACTCCCGTGAGGCTGCGGACGACGCCGAATCGCGCGGCGCGGATGGACCGCATTCGGCGTGACGGGTTACGATGCCGCGGACCGCCGTGTTGCTCGCGCGGCGGATCGTTCCGCTTCTCTTCTCAACATACACCACCTCCTATGCTCGACTCGGCGCGGACCCTGCGGTCCGTACTTGCGGCGGCATGCACGCTGTTGGCGTGTGAACGCGGCGTTGCTCAGCTGTTCTCGGACGTGACCTCGGCGCCGATGAACACCGTAGGCCTGGACATCGGTGCTTCGATCGGCACCGGGATGTGCGCCGAGGACTTCGACGGGGACGGGGATCTCGACGTCGTCGTCACCGCGCCGGGTCAGGTCCCGCGCTACTTCCGCAACGAGGGTGCGTTCGTGTTCACGGACCAGACGGCGGCGTCCGGCTTCACGACGCTGTTGACGCGATCGCGCGGTTGCGTGGCGGCCGACATCGACAACGATGGGGACCAAGACCTGTTCCTCGGTCAGCACCACGAGTTTCCCACCCTTTGGATCAACGACGGATCCGGGCACTTCGTCAACGAGGCGATGCAGCGTGGGATCACGAGCGCGACTTCGATTTGGGGCGCGTGTTTCGGGGACGTGGATGGTGACGGTTGGCTCGACTTGTACCTCGCCAACCGGGGCACGCCGACTGGCACGGCGGGGCAAGCCAACATCTTGTATCGCAACGTCGGCAACGGCGTGTTCCAGGACGTGACGTCGGAGTCCGTGACCGGGCAGGCGGGGCTCGCCTTCGTGTGCACGTTCATGGACTACAACGAGGACTTCCTTCCCGACATCTACGTCGTGAACGACAAGGGCACCAACCAACTGCCCAACGAGCTCTACCGCAATCTCGGCGGTTTCCAGTTCGAGGCGGTCGGCGCCGCAGTGCAGGCGAACGATGCCGTGGACGGGATGGGAGTCGACTTCTGTGACGTCTTCTGCGATGGCGGACTCGACTATTACGTGACCGACCTGCCCCCGGACCACGTGTTCCGCGAATGGGATCCGGTCAACGAGGTGTTCGTGGATCGCACGTATCCGCTGAACCTGATGGGTCAGGGCGTCGGTTGGGCGACGCAGTTCATGGACTACGACAACGATGGGTGGCAGGACCTGCACATCGTTCACAATCAGTCACCGAACTTCCTCTACAAGCACCCTGGTGACTCGGTGAGCGCGTGGACCGAGATCGGCGGCAATCAGCTACCGTCTGAGTTCCAGACCTCGGCGATCTGTTCGGACTTCGACGGGGACGGTCGAATCGACGTGCTCCATCGAATGCTGTTCTCCTCGAATCCCTCGACTCCGGGTGTTCGGCTGGATCGGAACGACGCGCCACCGCAGAACTGGCTGCGCGTCGAACTCGAGGGCCGCGTCAGCAATCGAGATGGTCGGGGCGCGCGAGTCGAAGTCGTCGCGTTGAATCGGCGGCAGCGTCAGTACGTGCGATCCGGGATCGGTTTCATGAGCGGCGGTGATCGACGTTGCCACTTCGGCCTCGCCGACGCGCCGACTGCTACCGTACTCGTCTATTGGCCGTCGGGTAACTGGCAGCAGGTCGACAACGTCGCCGTGAACCAGGTCCTTCGCATCGTCGAGCCGACGTTCGTGATGCCGGACGCTCCCGCGCTGGGCGGCATCAACACCCTCGAGCTCCTCGTGCCGCACGAGAACGGCGCCTACTACCTGACCCTGTTGTCCGGTTCGGACGGTGCTCTTACGCCGCTGATCAACGGGCTGTCACTACCCATCACCGTCGATGCCATCACGGGGTCCGCGCTGACGCCGGGCAACGGTCTGCTCTACAACGGGATCGGCACGGTCGCGAACGGGACGGCGCGCTCCTACCTGACGCTCCCCGTCCTGCCGGCCGGGCAGGGCATGAAGCTCTTCGCGACGGCGATCACCGTCGATCCGGTCACCGCGGGAATCGGCACGGTGTTCGGTTCTGCCCTTCAGATCGACGTCACGCCGTAGGGTTTTCGAACCAGGACGGCTGGATCGTCAGCCCCTCGGCCTGCATCGCGAGCAGTGTCGCGCCGGCGACGGGATCGAGCATGGGCTCGACGACGTCGGCCGTTGGCACGCGAGCGAGCACCGCGCTGCGGAACCGATCGAACCACACCGGGCCGCTTCGTGAGAGTCCGCCGGTCGCCGACACGCGCGGCGCGTCATCGCGGATCTCGCGCGCGACGGTCTCGACGCAGCGCGCGAGTTCCGCCACGCCCGATTCGAGAATCGCGATCGAGACCTTGTCTCCGGCGGTCGCCGCTTCGGTCACAAAGGGGGCGAGCCCGGCGATCTCGCTGCGCGTCATGCCTTCCGCGTCGACGCGCGCGAGCAAGTCACGCCATTCGCCGAGACCGAGTTCCGCGAAGATTCGGTCCGAGAGCGAGGTTGCCGGTCCTCGGCGGTCGTGCGCCTCGGCGCACGCGACGAGGGCGCCGCGGCCGAGCGCGAATGCGCTGCCGCGGTCGTCGAGGAAGCTGCCCCAGCCGCCTGCCGACCACGTCGTGCCGTCCGCTGCGCGTCCGTAGCTCGAAGAGCCGGTCCCCGCGATGACGATCACTCCGGGGGAGCCGCCGAGCGCCGCCGCGAGCGCGATGCGCAGATCGTGGTCGACGTCGATCCGGTCCGCGAGTCCGAGCGACACTCCGATCTGCTCGACGGTCGCGCGGTCACGCGCCGTCACGACGCTCGCCATGCCGAAGAAGGCTCGTTCGCAGCGGGCGGGGACGATGCCGGCGGCGTGCCAGGCTTCGTTCCAAGCCGATGCGACGTGCGTCTGCAGCCGCTCTCGGCCGACATCGTGGAGGTTTCCCGGCCCGGCTTCCCCAACTCCGAGGATCCGCGCGCGCTGGTCGTCGTAAGTGGCGATCGCGACCTTCGTGCTCGTGCCGCCGCCGTCGATTCCGGCGAAGTATCTCACTCGGTGTCCTCGTAGGGGTGCTGCGCTCGAGCGGCAGACCGTACGATCCGCGCCTAGCCCTTTCATCCCCGAAGTTCGGACCCCATGACTCGATTCCGTCTCAGTTCTCTCGCCGTCGTGTTCGCGTCGTCCGTCCCCATGTCCCTCGCAGCGCAGCAGGAGGCCACGATCCTACTCGTGACCGACGCCGCGCTCGTCGACGCTTGGCAGCCGTTCGCGAACTGGAAGACGCAGATCGGCAAGGCCACGTCGATCGTGACCGTCGACGGGATCCGCGAGCACTATGAGGCCGAGAGCGTACACGAGCAGATTCGTCTGTGCGTGCGCGATCACATCGAGAACAAGGGCACGCGGTGGGTGGTGCTCGGTGGTGACAGTCTGCGTGACGGTGCTGGACTCGTTCCAGGGGGCCACACGACGGTCCACCGGCAGGAGCGCCGCGGAATCCCGACGGACATCGTCTACCTGAGCCCGACCAACTGGGACGCGGACGGCGACGGTGTCTACGGCGAATGGCGTGATGATGCCGACGCGATTACGTATCCGGACGGCACCGTCGGGCTCGGGCGTGTGCCGGTGCGCACGGCGACCGATGTCGCCGCGTTCACGGACAAGGTCATCGCCTACGAGTCCGCGTATCCCGAGGGCGAGTTCGCGAAGGAGATGGTCTACACCTGCACGGACTCGCCGGCATACCCGAAGGTGCGCAAGAGCTGGGACGCCCACGTCTCCAAGGTCTGGGACGGGCAGGTCGGACGGTTCTTCTCCCAGGAGACGCCGTGGGATGAGCCCGGCCAGCCGGGCAGCTACCCGCTGAGCGCGGAGAACCTCGTGAGCCTGATGAACGGCAAGACCGTCTCCAAGCTACACATCCACGGCCACGGCCACCTGCCGCTCTGGGTGCTCGAGAAGTCGAGGTTCACGCGGGAACACGTTGCGGAGCTCGAGCACGGCGGTGCCTACCCGCTAATCACGACCGTGTCCTGCAACACCGGCGAGTACGACTCGGCGCAAGATCCTTCGATCGTCGAGGCGATGATCCGACGGCCCAACGGTGGTTCGGTCGCGATCGTCGCGCCGATTCGCACGGGCAAGCCGCACTTTCACAAACGGTCCGACTTCCGACTGATGGTGCAGGAAGGCAAGCTCGACGGGACGACGCACACCATGACGCGGTATTGGACACAGGGTTTGGGCCACGGCAAGACGACCGGCGAGGCGCTGATGCTGGCCAAGGCCGCGATGGTCGACGATGCGCGCAAGACCGCGGGCTATCACCTGTGCATCTGCGAGCTCAATCTGCTCGGCGATCCGACGCTCGGCATGCGAGCCATGACGCCGACCACGCCGAAGGTGACGGCGCCGAAGTCGCTGTCCGCGGGAGCGAGCGAAGTCGTGATCGAGACCTCGGCTCCGGGCGCGACGGTGTGCGTGTGGCAGCGCGGTGGCGTCTACGACGTGCGCGAGGCCGACGAGTCGGGCCGTGTCGCGTTCGCCGTGACGCTGCAGCAAGGAGATCCCGTGAGCTACGGCGTCGCCGGCGCGGGTCTCAACGCGGTCGTCGGTGAGATCGCGGTCGACGGCGCGAAGTGAGCGCCCCGTCTGGCGTCAGTTGCCGACGAAGCCCTCGACGCCGTTGCTGAGCACGATGCCGAGCGGCGTGAGCCCCGGCGTGATCGTCGCGGCCTGCAAGAACGCCGTCGTTCCGATCGCGTTCGGGTTGGGACCGAGGTTGATACTCAGGACGTTCGAGGTGGGCCCACTGAACGGCACCGTGATCGCGGGCACCGTGGCGCTGGTGAGCAACGTGCAGCCCGGCAGCCCGAGAATCGGCACGAGGTCGAGATCCAAGTTCGGATTGCTGAACCCGATCAGCACGAACGCGCCGATCGAGCCGCTCGGAATCCCGAAGAGCTGCAGGTCCCAACTCGACGCCGGCTTCGGAGTGTTGAGCGCTTGGAGGCTGAACTGGATGTCGAGATCGTCGACGGCCCCGTCCCAGAACTCGTAGACGGTCGCGCCGCTCGAGAGCGGGAGGGCGGTCGAGTAGTCGATGGCCCCCGGGTCCGCGGCGTCGTTGCCTTCGCTGATGCCGATGATGAGCTCGGAGAGGCCGAGCAGCTGTCCGTCCCACAGCGGGGCCGTCACGAAGGTGAAGCGAATCGCTCCCGAGACGTCGAGTTCGACCTGGGCCGTGATGCCTCGCTCGGCGACGCCGTGGAATTGTGCAACGGAGTTCCAGGTGAGCGTTGCCGTCGAGGCCGTCGTGGCCATCGTGATGTCGCCACCACTGCGAATGTCGAAGTCGGTCCAGAACGGCGCGATCGTGCCGACGGGTAGCGCGAGCATTTCCGCCGCCGTCGGCGAGAAGTCGGGGTTCTCGCCGGCGTTGCCCGGCAGGATGCGGCCGTTCGAGTCGACGTCGATCGACGTCACGGTCGAGCCGCCGGGGAACGGGAAGCTGAAGCCGAGCGGGACGTTCGGCAGGATCTGGTCGTCATCGGTGATGCCGAGGCTCGTGCCGACCGCGGGATCGAATGCGTCAGGCGAGTCGGTGACGATGTAGCCGCCGACGCCGTCCGGGGTGTACTGAATCGTGCGCCGGCACGACGGGCCGTAGGGGTCGGCGTCGGCGAGGCGAGGTGACGTCACGTCGTAGCCACCGCTGCCGTCCGGCGCGAACTCGATCCACGAATCCGCGAGGTCGAACGTCAGCGTGAACAGCGGGAAGATCTCGTAGACGGTGTCTCCTCCGGCCGTCGCGGTGCCGCCCCGGGAGTAGTCGACTTGGCCGGGATCGCCAGCGCCGTTGCCGCCGGTGATGCCGATCAGCGGGCCGACGTGAGCCGAGCGAGAGTCGTAGAAGATGCCGATGCGGCCGTCATCGTGCAGCTGCACCTGGAACGTGAACAGGCGCGGGTCGTTGAACAGCCGCGCATCGTTCCACGTGACCAGCGCGCTCGTCGCCGTCGTGTTGAAATAGATGTCGTCGCCGACCCCGATCATCGAGATGTCGTCCCACATCGGGCAGATCGACGTCGGGTTCGCGAGGAACTCGCCGAGCGTCTCCGAGAAGTCGCTCGCGGAACTGTCGGGGAGCAGGATGCGGCCGTTCGAATCGACGTCGATCGTCGTCGTGCTCGTGCCGTTTGGGAACGGGAACGAAAACCCGAGCGCGAGGTCCTCCGAGAGCGTGTCGTCGCCCGCGCTCAGGGGCGCGCCGATGTTGGGATCGAACACGACTTGTGCGGTCGTGGTGCAGGTCAGCGTCGCGAGCGTGAGGAGTCCGGCCAGGGTGGTGTGCGCGTGCATTGATCACAAGGATCCCGGTCGAGATGCGGCGAGGCAAGGGGCTGGAAACGGCTCTTCGGTTGGGCGTATGCCGCTGTCAGTCAGAACTCGCCGTCGCCGCCCGTGACGCGATACAGGTGGGTCCGTGTCCGCAGGATCAGGCTTCCTTCGACAGCTGCGGGAGACGCCATGAAGCCGGCGTCGAGTCGGTTCTTGGCGAGTTCGCGGTACTCGTCGCCCGCTTCGATGACGACGCTCTCCCCATGTTGGTCGAAGAAGTAGATCCGTCCGTTCCCGTAGATCGGGGACGCGCAGTGATCGCCACCGATGCGCTGTTTCCAGATCAGCTCGCCCGTGACCGCGTGGATGCAACTGGCGACGCCGCCGTTGCTGACGAAGTAGAGACGGCGATCGACCAGCAGCGGCGACGGGATCGTCGGCACGGCGCGGCGGTACTTCCACAGGACCTTGGGCACCGGCACGCCATCGACGACATCCAGTCGAACGCCCCAGAAGTACGGCTTCATGAACCCCGTGTTGATCACGAGGAGTTCCCCGTCGGTGACGGCGCGCGAGGACATCGAGAAGCCCTTGTGGGGGAGCGTCCACAGTTCGCGGCCGGATATCGGATCGAAAGCGGTCGTCGCCTCGGCGCCCGTGCTCACGAGGTGCTGTCCGCCGTCGAAGGGGAACAGGATCGGTGTACCGAACGCCTTGCGGCGATCCTTCGGGATCTCCCCGTAGTCGGTCGACCGTGGCGTCTTCCAGCGGGTTTCGCCCGTGCGCTTGTCGAGGCAGATGACGTACTGCACGTCCCCGCCGTCCATGTTGAACACGATCGAGTCATCGCGCATCAAGAGCGACGATCCCGGCCCCTCCATGTGGTCACAGTGGATGTCCTCGCGGCGCCACACGACTTCGCCGCTCTCGCACTCGAGGCAGGCCGTGCCGTAGGTCCCGAAGTGCACGAACACGTGCTCCGCGTCGACGACGCTCGTCGGGGACGCGTAGCTGTTGAGCTTGTTCTTCTTCTCGGGTTTCTCGACGGAGAAGACGTCGACGTCGTGCACGACCGATCCGTCCGCGAGAGATACGGCCAGCGCGCCGAGCCGCTTCCCGCCGTCTCGCGACGTCGTGATCCATACCCGTTCGTCCCGAACCACGGGCGTGGACCACCCTTCGCCCGGAATGGCCGTCTTCCACGCGACGCCCTCCTCCTCGTTCCAGCGCAGCGGCAGGTGCTCCACGTGCGCGTGCCCGTCTCGGTGCGGGCCACGCCATTCGGGCCACTGGGGTGCCGACAGGGCGGCGGCGACTACGGCGAACGTGATCATGGATGGTTGGGACGCGGAGGATACGGTATCCGCAACGATGAGCGAGCCATCCGCGCACTCGAACTCGACCAAACCCCGTTCCCGGATCCGACGGCTCTTGACCGGTCTGACGATCTCCGGGGTCACGCTGCTCGTGATGTTCGTCGTGCTCGAAATCGGTGTGCGATTGTTCGTGCCGGCGGAAGTGTTCTCGCCGTTCCAGCCGATCTATCGCGCCGACCCGGACGTCGGCTACACGCTGCGACCGAACCTCGACGGGCACGCGTTCAATCAGCCTCTGCGCACGAACTCGCTCGGGTTTCGAGGTCGCGAGTGGCTGAAGGAGAGGAGCGCCGGTGTTTTTCGCGTTGCGCTGATTGGGGATTCCCACGCGTTCGCGTTCGGCGTGCCGTTCGAATCCGGGGTCGGTGAGGCGCTCGCGGATCGACTCGGGCAACGGCTCGGCCGCGAGTGTGAGCTTCTCAACTTCGGTCTGCCCGGCTACAACGCCGAGCAGCAGCTGGAAGTGCTCCGTCACAAGGCGCTCTCGTTCGATCCGGACCTCGTCGTGGTGCTGATCTGCGAGAACGATCACAACAAGGCGCGCTGGTGTGACGACGAGGGCTGGCTCCACATCCCCGACGCGCCCGAAGACGCGGCGCGTGGACCGACCCGTCCGCTGGTCACCGAAAAGAGTGTGCTGCGACACAGCCGGCTCGCGATGTACCTGAAGCTGATGTGGCTGCGCGCCACGGTGAGTTCGGAGCGTGAGGAGGCCGCGAAGCCCGACGAGGGTTGGATGGCGCCCGTCGACTCGGCCGAGGTCGCGCCTCGCGTCCGGTCCGTCTACGACTCGATCGTCGGGATGGCCGAACTCTGCAGGGCACGGGAGATACCCGTCGGCGTGACCACGCTCGCGGCGTTGCCGGACTATCGCCGCCTGCTGCGGGCGTTTCGCGAGTCCACCGGTGTGCCGACGTTCGAGCTGCTCGGCTTGTATTCGGACGTCTCGGGCTGGTCGGAGCTCGCTGCCAAGCACGGCCTCGGGTGGGACGACCACCTGGATGCCGCCAGCCACGCGCGCTGGGCGGACGCGATCGTGGGCTGGCTCGCGGAATCCGACCTGTTGCCGGACTGAGGGCGGGTGCGCGCTCCTCCGTAGGTGACGGCGGCGCGCCGGCTCGCTACCGTGTTCGACCCCATCCCCTCTCGACTCCCCTCCCGACCCATGAAACGACGTAGATCGCGCAAGGAATCCGACCGCCCCAAGAAGGCTGCCCAGGTCACGCCCGAAGACGACGAACTTCCGACCCTCGAGCCGATCGAGGACGAGGAGGAACTCGAGACTCTCGAAGAATGGGACGGTGACGACGACGGCGACGATTCCGGGATGGCGATTTCGCATTCCGCGGAATCCGGTGAGTTCGACGTCAAGATCGTCATCGACGTCGGCGAGATGGAGAAGGCCGAGATCACCGGTGCGATCGAGGCGCCGCTGCGCCGCAAGGCCGCGGCGCTCGGCGACGAAGTTCGCTGGAAGAACGTGCTCGTCGAGTTCGGTGGCGAGGCTCTGATTCCCTCGGCGGCCAAAGCCACCATCGGCGAGATCTTCGAAGGCGCGAAAGCGCTGTCGGCGACGGTCAACCGCGGGCTCGGCAACGAGAAGGTCTTCGAAGGATCGAAACCAGAACTCGCGACCGAACTCTCGGAGAGCGGCGGCGAAATCCGGCTCGACGTGTCGACGGGTGAGCTGGATCCGGACGACGTGGATTCGCTGTTCCGTCCCGAGCTCGACAAGCTCGCTGCAGCGGCGGCAGACAAGCCGGTGCGCGTTGCGTTCGACGACGACTTCGAGCTCGACATGCGGCTCCACAAACACGTCCGCACGACGTTGGTCGACGCCGGGGCCAGTCGAGTCGCGATCGGCGACGAGGTCGTCTTCGACCGCGCGATCGAAGAGCGCGTCGTCGTGGCGGATGGCAGCGGCGATTTCGAGACCGAGATTCAGGTCGCGGACGGCGATTCAGCAACGCTCCGTGCGAGCTTCGATGCCGCGATCCCCAAGAACGAGTCTCGCATCGCGGGCAAGCGTATCATGCTGCGCTGCGCGAGCGGGGACGAAGCGGTGAGCCGCGACCGGCTCGTGGCCGCAGGAGCACTCGTCGTCGCCGTCGCCCGAGGCGGCAGCGTCGAGCAGCTGTGGCCGACGATGGTGACCGTGACGGGCGGGCAAGGCGCGGCAACCATTCGCGTCGATGCCGGCGGTCGCGATCGTTCGGAGGTTCTCGCGAAGTTCGGCGCGGAGATCGAGCGGGAGGCGGACGCGCTGCGTGGTCGGGCTCTGACCGTCGACTGGCCGTCCGGCTACATGCTCGACGAGGAGATCGAGCAGGTGGCGTTGGATGACAGCCTCCGCGCGCTGGATCCGAAGTCGGTGCACTTCTCGATCGACGGTGAGGAGCGCGAGCCGTTCTTCCCGAACCCGATCGAGATGACCGTCGACGGTCAGTCGTGCCGGTGCGAGATCGACACGGATGCCGGGAAGCCGGTCGAACTCGTGCGCGCGATGGATCGTCGCATCGGTGGGTCCCGGCTCGATGGTGCGACCGTGAACGTGCTGATTCGCGGGGACGGGGCCGTGTCCCGCACGATGCGGCAGCGGATGCGTGAGCTGTTCGGCGACGCCGGTGTCGCGTTTGCGCGGCTCGACGATCGCGGTGAGACGATGGTTCTGCTGCCTTCGCTGCTCGGCATCGAGACCGGCGACGCGGGCACCCGCATCACGATCGACGCGTCGGGTCGCGAAGAGGGCGAGATCGAAGCCGACGCGCGCAAAGAGATCGAGGCGGCGGAGATCGGGGAAGGCGCGACCGTCACGGTCGTCGATTCCGAGCGCGCGGAGATGGTGACGCCGATCCTCAAGGAGCTCGGCTGCGCCGAGATCCTGCTCGAACGCGACCGGGGCACGGTGCTGATTCATCCCGCGCTTTTGACCCTAGAGCAGGACGGCAAGTCCGCGACGCTCACGGCCACGCCGACGACCGACGACGCGGGTGCGCTCGCACAGTTCGAGAACGAGTTCGCCGGCATGACGTGTCTCATGGAAGGCGTGGACGTCACGCTGGCGTGGGGCGACGGTGCGAGCATCGATACGCCGTCGATCGCACGTGCGGTCGAGCTGCTCGTCGAGGCCAGCGCCGCGAAGGTCAGCGTCGCGCGTGCGGGTCGCAACCCCAAGCAGGTGCACCCGAAGGTCGAGCGCAAGTTCGTCGAGGTGATCGGCCGGCGTGACGCCGGCGATCCACCGATGTCGATGATCGCGATTGACTGCGGCGAGGGCGCCGACGACATTCCGGAGATCCAGTCCGCTCTCGCAACGCACGCGAAGGACACCGACGGCCGGCGCGTCCTGGTCGTCTTCCGCGACCACGGCAACGACGTCGCGCTTCCGGCTGGAGATGCGGTCGTGACGGCCGTGTGCGCCGCACTCGAGGGCAGCACCAAGGCGCTGCTCGTCTACGGCGACGGCGACATGGGGGCGCACTTCACGGTCATGCGCTCCGAGCTCGAAGCGCTGGCGGTCGGGACGCGTGTCCGCGATCCACGCCAGCGCAGCTGAGCGCGTCGTTCAGATCAGGATGATGTGCCAGTCGGACAGGGCGTAGCCCGCGCCCGGGTTGAGCGGATCGAAGAACGACGCCGCCATGAACGCGGGCAATCCCTGGAACGGGCCCGGCAACGGGACCATCACGCTCGGCATGATGTCCTGATGTGCCAGTCGGTTGATCCCGGCGATCGTGTACAGGTCCGGTCCGATCGTCGGGAACCAGAAGAAGTAGGAGACCAAGCCGTTCGTCCGCGGCAGGTTGCCCCACTCGGACGCGCCGAACACGACGTAGTCGCCGACGCCAGCGCTCACGTCGACGCCGCGCGAGATACTCATGTTCATCTTGCCGTTGCTCGGGATCTGGAGCGGCTGCGCTGTCGCGAAGCATCGGCAGAACACGTCGCGCTCGGGGTCCGCGCCACAGAGGCCGTCGATGTCGTCGCCGATGATGAGCTGGACGCCGTTCGGGATCGATGGATCCGAGGGGTTGTCGCGCGTGAGTTCGACCGGCGGCCCGGAGCCGAGATAGACCTCGATCTGGGGGCGACTCGTGTCGAGCGTGATCTTCGACGAGAACATCGTCACGCCTTGCAGGACGTTGACGGCCAGGGCGTCTAGGTCGTCGTTGGGAGCGGTCAAGTTGACGTCGCTGGGCGTGAGCACGACGACCGGCGGATCCCACGCGCCGTTGGTCGTGTCCCAGCGGCTCTTGAGGACGGTCGCGCCGTGCTTGTTGGCCGGGTCGCCACCGAAGAAGCTCTGGGGGAGCTGCGCGGCCGAACTCGACGTGACCGAGAAGTAGAACTCGTGCACGTTCGGGTAGAACGGCGCGGGCACCCCGCCGTTGCGCACGATGAGCGGCATGAAGATGTCGATCGCGCTCTCGTTCACGACGCTCGGCGGGGGATTGATGCTGGCGACGGACTGCTCGATGTACGAGAAACCCGGGTAGACCGGCGGGAGATACGAGCCCTCGAAGTAGAGGCTGATCATCTCCGAGCCGGCCTTCTGCGGTGATGCTGACATCGTGCGGATGTGCGATCCGGCTTGTCCTGTCGCGCTCGGGCGCACCGAGATCATGATGTTCGCCCACTGCAGGGTTTGGTTCGGGATGACCTTGCCCGAGCTGTCGACCGGGATGATGTCGTTGCCGGTCGACATCGCGTCGATCTTCACGTTCTGCCAGTCGGACGGGAAATGGGCGCCGAACAGGGCGAACAGATCATAGTCGGGCGTGTAGTTGTCACTGCCCTGCGTCGCGGGCTGTACGCGCGATGGCGTGCCCTCGAGACGTTCGCAGATCTGGTACGGGAGGCACGACGTCTGGGGCGTGAGGAACCCCGTGTCGTAGATCACGCCGCGGGGAACGTTGGCCATCAGGCCGCCCCATTTCTGGGCAGTGATCGGGGCCGAACAGAGCGCGCCGAGGAGAGCGGCCGGGAGAGCGTAGGAGCGATGCATCGGGGGGATCCTCCGTAGAGCGACGGGCGAGAGTCGGGTGTCAGCGATGGGGGGAAACTTGGTTGGCGAGCTCGAACAGGAACTCGCGAAGAGCCTCGGTCTGAGTGGAATCGAGGGTGTCGGTCACGAGCGACGCGAGAATGCGGAGGTGAACGGGCTTGAGTGGGTCTCGCTTCAGGTGGCGCGCGACCGTCGTCAGCAGACGGTTCGGGGAGCCCGAGGCGAGGGCGCTCGCGACGGCGGCGTCCACCGGCGTGTAGTCGGAGTCCGGGTTCCGTGACGCGACGAACTCCTCGTGCGCGAGCTCGGCGAACCGGAGCGTGTTCTCGTCGTCGTTCGCCTGCCGCGCGACCATGGCACGCGCGAACTGCGTCTTCCCACGCATGCGGTGTCGAAGCCGCGCGCCTTCCTCGGTGTCGGGGTACGGTGTTCGATCGACGGTTTCGAGGGCGCGCACGAACTCCTCGGTCTCGAGCAAGAAGAGGATGAGACGCTCGTGCGCGCCGCGGGATCCCGGTCCCCGTTCGAGAGCGGATTCGAACGCATCGAGCGCATCGTCGAGAGCGCCGGTGGCCTGCAGAGCGGCGCCCAGGTTGATCTGCAGCGCGAGGTCGCTGGGCGCGAGTTCCAGCCCTTCTTCGAACGCGCGGATCGACTCGGGAAACCGGCGTTGCGCGTACAGCGTGCGGCCGATCGCGAGACGGGTCGACGCCGTCCGACGACCGAGCTTGGCCTCGAGACGGTTCGCGAGATCGTGACTCTTGCGTCGCAGGGCGCGTCGCTCGCGAGACGGGGCCTGCACCGTGAGTTCGGCCTGCACCTGGAGCGCGAGCTCCTGCGCGAAGTGGAGATCGCGAAGCTCCGGTCGGCTGAGGCACTCGATGGCGGCGCCGAAGTCCTCAGGGTGCGTGCTGCGGTTGCGGATGCGGTGATGCTCGGCGACGTAGTGCTCGAGCGCCGACTCGCGCGGCGGGAGCGACTCCAGTGCGACGACGGGTGCGCCTCGATGAGAGTCCGGCAGCTCGTCGTAGTGCGAGGCCAGTGCCTGGACGAACGGTGTGCCCAGGCGTGTCGCGAGCGCGCGCATGTCTTCGGCGGCGCCGCGGGGATCGCCGTGGTCGACGCGGAACGCGGCACGGCGGAGGAGAGACGGCACGGGCTCGACACCGAGCTGGACGGCGCGGTCGAGGATCTCGCGAACGAAGGCGCGCTGCGCCGGATCCGGGATTTCCCTGGTCGCACGCGGGGACATCGCACGCGTCGGTGGCAGTTGCGCCCAGGTCGCGAGCCACTCCTTACGTTGCTCGGCAGCCCAGGCGTCCTTGCCGAGCCACACGGTCATCGTGACCCCGGCGAGCAGTGCGACCGTCGCTCCGACGCGAAACTCGCGCGAGCGTCGCAAGCGTCGCCAGGCTCGGCTGAACGGCGTCAGCGGTCGCGCACGCACCGGACGGTGCGCGAGGAAGGAGCGCAGGTCTTCGGAGAGTTCGAGCGCGTCGCGGTAGCGGCGATACGGCTCCCGGGCCATGCCCTGTTCGAGGATTGCGAGCAGGTCGCGTGGCAGGCCGGGGACGAGCTGCGCTGGCGGCACCGGATCGCGGCGCTGGAGCTGCGCGATGATCTGTGACGGCGTGCCTTCGAAGGGCGCGCGGCGCGTCACGAGATGGTAGAGCGTCGCCGTCAGCCCGTACACGTCGAGCGCGGCACCGGGCGGCACGTTCGGATCGAGCGCCTCCGGTGCCATGTAGGCCGGAGTGCCGAGCGCGTCTGCGCCGTCGCGCACCGTCGGCTCCGCGTCGAGCGTCGCGATCCCGAAGTCGAGCAGGACCGGGGAGCAGTCTTTGCGGAGGAACACGTTGGACGGCTTGACGTCCCGATGGAACACGCCGCTCGTATGCGCGGAGTGCAGACCTTCGGCCAATTCGGCGATCCAGCCGGCAGCGTCGCGAAGGTCGTGCGTCGGATCCGGCGCGCTGAGTCGGTTGGCCAGGGACTGGCCCTCGAGCAGCTCCATGACGAGAAACATCAGTCCGTCGTCGGTCCGGCCGCGGTCGTAGATCGGCACGACCGAACGGTGGCGCACCGCCGCCAGGACCTTGGCTTCGCGTTCGAAGCGAGCCTCGGACTCCGCGCTGTTCAGCAGCTCGGAGCGCAGAATCTTGATCGCGACGCGGCGGTGCAGCTCGCGGTCCTCTGCGACGTACACGACGCCCATCGACCCGGCGCCCACTCGGGTCAGCAGCTGGTAGCGCCCGATCAGCAGTCGGCCGGCGTACGCGTCGAAGTCGTCCGACGCGCGCTGCAGCTCCGGGAGCCTGTCGGCGCGATGGATCGCGGCCTCGACGCGTTCGATCAGGTCTCGGCGTTCTTTGCAGATCTCGTCGATCGGCGGCTCGATCCCCTGCTCCCGCATCTCGAGGGCGATCGCGATGAGTCGGACCAATTCGGGGTCGTCGGCATGGCGGTCGTCGTCGGTCGATGCGCGGACCATCAGCTCTCTCCGAGTCGCATCAACAGGCGGGCCTGCGCCGCGTAGAAGGCCTTCCGTGCCGAGTCAGCCGACGGATACGCGAGCTCTTCGGCGAGTTCGGCGTAGGTCGTATTGCGTTCGATTCGCTCCCGGAGGAGCAAGCGTTCTCGCGTGGGGAAGGACGTGAGCACGCTGCAGAAGCGCGCGACTTCCTCCGCGGTCACAGCGTGGTCCGCGGGGTCGCGCTCGCGCTGGGGCAGCTCGAGGTCGTGGACCGAGCCGACTCGGCGGCAGTCGCGGCGGACCGCTTCGTGAAAGCGGACTGCGTCGATCAGCCGGTTCTTCGTGACGCTCGCGAGGTAGTTCACGAACGCGCCTTCGCTCGTTCCGGCGAACGACTCGAGGTCGCGCAGCACGCTCATGAAGACCTCCTGCACGACGTCGCCGGTGCTGAACATCGGCGCGATCCAAGGGCGTTTGAGGCGCAAGTCGGCGGCGAGCGCGCGGTGCACCATGTCCCGCACCATCGGGTAGAACCGGTCGAAGAGCGCGTTCAGCGCGCTCTCGTGGCCTTCACGGGCGGCAGCGACCTGCTGCAGGAAATCGGTAGGGCAGGACATGACCTCGGGGGTGGTCGGTTCGGCGGGGGGCGCCATTCAGAAGAGGCGGGAGCAGGGGGACGGACAGGAACGAAATCCTGAGAATCGCGCGGCTGCGGCTGTGTGGATGCACAGGAGCGCAGCGCGTCGCCACTGCGTGATTGTCCGGGCGCGGCGGATCGACGGAAAGAAATCGCGCGAGATTCGCCTGTACGGTCGAGCGACTCCGACGACGACAGTCGAGGGAGGGCGGCGTATGATCCCGCCCGTGTCGAGATCCCGTGTCGTCGCCGCGCTCGCGGTACTCACGGCTGCGCCGATCGCCGCGCAGCGAGTGAGCTTCAGTCGGGAGATTCGCCCGTTGCTCTCCGACCGCTGCTTCCTGTGCCACGGTCCGGACGCGTCGTCGCGGGAGGCGGATCTGCGCCTCGATCGGCGTGCGGACGCGCTCGAGGTGCTGTCGCCGGGGATACCCGACGAGAGTGAGCTCCTGCGGCGGGTCGGCGCGTCGGATCCTGACGAACGGATGCCGCCCACCGACGCGCATCGACGCCCGGTTTCGACGGAGGAGCTCGGACTCCTGCGCCGCTGGATCGATCAGGGCGCTCCGTACGAAGGGCACTGGGCCTATCGTCCCGTCGTTCGACCGCAGGTGCCTGCGCACGAAGCTGCCCGAGGACCAATCGACGCGTTCCTCGGCGCGGCGCAGGCCGCCGCGAGCGTGCGACCGATGCCGTTGGCCGACGACGTGACGCTGGTGCGGCGCCTCTCCATCGATCTGTGCGGGCTCCCGCCGACGCCGGAGGATGTCGCGACGTTCGTCGAGGACCGGCGACCGGATCGATACGAGCGACTCGTCGATCGCCTGCTCGCCTCGCCGCGGCACGCCGAGCGCATGGCAGTGCACTGGCTGGATCTCGTGCGCTTCGCGGACACGGTTGGCTACCACGGCGACCAAGAGCATCACATCTCGCCGTATCGCGACTACGTGCTGCGCGCGTTCCGCGACAACCTGCCGTTCGACCGTTTCACGCGCGAACAGCTCGCGGGCGACCTCCTGCCGAATCCGACCGTCGAGCAGCGCACCGCGAGTGGCTACAACCGCGTCTTGCAGACGAGTCACGAGGGCGGCGTGCAGCCGAAGGAATACCTCGCGAAGTACGCCTCCGACCGCGTGCGCAACCTCGGTGCGGTCTGGCTCGGTGCGACGACGGGGTGCGCGGAGTGTCACGACCACAAGTTCGACCCGATCTCGCAGCGCGACTTCTACGCGCTCGCGGCGTTCTTCGCGGACATCGAGGAGAAGGGGGACTTCAAGGGCGCACCGAACTCTTCACCGACCGTGCGGAAGCCCGAGATCGACGTCGTCACCGAGCTCGATCGAGAACGCGGCGGAGAGCCGAAGCCGCGTCGCACGATGGTCACGATGGCGCGCGCGGAGCCGCGGACCGTGCGCGTGCTGCCGCGTGGGAACTGGCTCGACGACTCCGGCGAGATCGTGCAGCCCGCGGCGCCGCACTTCTTGCCACAGATCCGAACGGAAGGTCGGCGCGCGGACCGTCTCGACCTCGCGGCTTGGCTGACGTCCGCGGACAACCCGCTGACAGCAAGGGTGTTCGTCAACCGCATCTGGAACATGCTGTTCGGTCGCGGGCTGTCCAAGGTGCTCGACGACCTGGGCGCGCAGGGTGAACCGCCGACGCATCCGGAGCTGCTCGAATGGCTCGCGGTGGAATTCATCGAGAGCGGGTGGGATGTCCGCGCGCTGCTCCGTCGGATCGTGCTCAGCGACGCCTATCGGCGCGCATCGTCCGCCGATGCGGATTCGCGCGACCCCGACAACCGGCTGTTCGCGCGGCAGACGCGGGTCCGCTGGCCGGCGGAGGTCGTACGGGACAGCGCGCTCGCGATCAGTGGGCTTCTCGTGCATCGGTTCGGTGGGCCGAGCGTCAAGCCGTACCAGCCGGCCGGCTACTACGCGCATCTCAACTTCCCGAAGCGTCGCTACAAGCGAGACAAGGGCGAGGCGCTCTACCGTCGCAGCGTCTACGTGCACTGGCAGCGTCAGTTCCTGCATCCCGTGCTGCGTGCGTTCGATGCGCCGACGCGCGAGGAGTGCGTCGCGAAGCGCGTGGTCAGCAACTCGCCGGCGGCGGCGCTCGCGCTGCTGAACGCACCGGAGTTCGTCGAATGCGCGCGCGTGTTCGCGGCCCGCGCGCTGCGCGAAGGCGGCGAAGATGCTTCGTCGCGCGTCGCGTGGCTCTGGCGGCAGGCGCTCTCCCGGGATCCGTCGGAGGAGGAATGTGAGCTCGCGCTGGACTTGGTGGAGCGTCATCAAGTCCGTTATCGCGACGACCCCGACGCCGCGGCGAAGCTCGTCGCGACCGGCGCGTTCGCGCCGGCCGAAGGTCTCGACGTCGCCGAGCACGCCGCGTGGACTTCGGTCGCGCGCGTCGTGTTGAACCTCGACGAAGGACTGCGCCGCCGATGAAAGACCCCAGCCGTCGTGAGTTCCTCCGCGGGAGTGCCGGCGCGATGCTCGGCGCATCTGCGTTCCGCGGAGTATTCGACAACGGTCACGATGGCGGGGGAGTCGTCAGTCCGCTGCACCACAGGCCACGGGCCAAGCGCGTCGTCTTCCTGTGCATGGCGGGCGGACCGTCCCAGCTCGAGACCCTCGACTACAAGCCGAAGCTCGCGGCGATGGACGGCAAGCCGATGCCGGCGTCGTTCACGGCAGGGCAGCCGATCGCACAGCTGCAGGGGCACAAGCTGCGCTGCCTTGGGCCGCAGGCGAAGTTTCGGCGGTGCGGCGACTCTGGGCAAGAGATCTCCGACTACCTGCCGTTCCTGCAGGGAATCGCGGACCGCATCTGCATCGTGCGTTCGCTCAAGACGACGCAGATCAACCACGATCCCGCGCACACGGTCATGAACACCGGCACGTCGATTTCCGGGCGGCCGAGCATGGGATCGTGGGTGCAATACGCGCTCGGCTCCGAGTCCTCGAGCCTGCCGGGATTCGTCGTCATGAGCAGCGTCGGCGGCCGGAATCCGCAGCCGATCGCCGCGCGGCAATGGGCGGCCGGCTTCCTGCCGAGCCGCTTCCAGGGCGTCGAGTTCTACTCCCACGGCGACCCGGTGCACTACGTCACGAACTCGGCGGGAGTCGGCGACGCCGAGCAGGACGATGTCGTGGCGACGATTCGCGCGCTGGATCGGCTCGAGTACGAGCGCTCGCGCGATCCGGAGACGCTGTCGCGCATCGCGCAGTACGAGCTCGCTCGACGGATGCAGGACAGCATTCCGGAGCTCATGAACTTCGCGGACGAGCCCGAGCACGTGCGGGCGCTCTACGGTGTCGATCGCGCCGACGGGTCGTTCGCGGCGAACTGTCTCGTCGCGCGGCGACTGCTCGAGCGCGGCGTTCGTTTCGTGCAGCTCTACCATCGAGGTTGGGATCACCACGGTGGACTCAACAAGTTCATGGGTGTGTGCAGCCGGCTGTGTGACCGCCCGAGCGCAGCGCTCGTCGCCGATCTCGCGCAACGAGGGATGCTCGAAGACACGCTCGTGGTCTGGGGTGGCGAGTTCGGACGCACGCCGATGTTCCAGGGCAACAAGGGTGGTGCCGGGCGCGATCATCACATCGCCGGGTTCTCGATGTGGCTGGCGGGTGGCGGCGTGCAGGGCGGCCTGACGCATGGCGCTACGGACGAACTCGGATACCACGCGGTCGAAGACGTCGTCGAAGTGCACGACCTCCACGCGACGATCCTGTACACGCTCGGCATCGACCACGAACGACTCACGATTCGCGCGCAAGGGCGCGATCATCGCCTCACCGACGTGCACGGCCACGTCGTGCACCCGATTCTCGAATGACCGGGACTCTTCCCATGCACATGCGCCCGATCGTCTTGTTCTCTCTCTCGTTGTCCACGTTCGCGGTCGGTCAGACTGATCAGGATCCGTGGGCGGAGTTCGTGACGTGGGCCGAGCAGGAGCACGGCGCGGACGGAAAGCGTGCCGCGGAGTTCCTCGCGGCGTATCGGCCGGAGCGAGATCGCGCGATCGCGCTCGCGGTCCTTCGCGAGAACCTGACGCTCGCGCTTCAGGCGAGATCCGAGTTCTTTTGGGCGAAGCGGCTCTCGGACGAGCGCTTCTACAACGACGTGCTCCCGTACGCCGTGCTCGACGAGACCCGCGAGGCGTGGCGCGCGAAGCTCAAGGCGATCGCGGGTCCCATCGTGGCCGACTGCAAGACGGCGACCGAGGCCGCACAGGCGTTGAACCGCGAGTTCTTCGACGCGATCGGCGTGCACTACAACACCGGCCGCAAGAAGCCCAACCAGAGTCCGGCAGAGTCGATGTCGCAGGGGCGTGCAACATGCACGGGCCTGACGATTCTTCTCGTGGATGCGTGTCGATCGGTGGGCGTGCCGGCCCGCGCGGCGGGCGTGGCATCGTGGCACGACAAGCGCGGTAACCACACTTGGGCCGAGGTCTGGGACGGCGAGTGGTTCTTCACGGGCGCGGACGAGTACGACAGCAAGGGACTCAACCGAGGCTGGTTCGTCGGCGACGCGTCGCGCGCGAAGCCCGGGGATCCGCGCTTCGCGGTGTGGGCGTCGTCGTGGCAGCCGACCGGGCACGCGTTTCCGATGGTCTGGAGTCGTGCCGACCGCTCGGTGCACGGTGTCGACGTGACGCTGCGCTACAAACCGAAGGCGAAGGTTGAACGAGACGGGGCGGTCGTTCGCCACGTGCGTCTCTGGGACGTGGCCGGCGGCAAGCGCCTGGTGGGACGGGTGCGCGTGCTCGGCGCCGACGGATCCGAGCTTGCCACGTCGGAAACGCGGGGAGGTCGCGCGGACCTCAACGACATGGCGACGCTCGCGTTCACGCGTGAGAACGCGCGCGTGCTCGAGGTTTCTTGGAACGGCGCGAAGCGAACGCTGGATCTGTCCGGTTCGAAGCCCGGAGCGCAAACGCTCGATCTGGTCTGGGGCGACCTCGCATCGCCCGGATTGTCACGGAAGGAGGCGATGGCACGCATCGCCTCCGCGGCCGAGGCGCGGCTCGCCGAGGTCGCGAAGGTCCGGGAGAAGCAGCTCGAGAAGAAGGAGATCGTCGTCGGCGACCTCATGCTGCGCATTCTCGAGAAGACGTTCGGTGAAGCGCCCGAGGGCGGGCACAGCCTCTGGATCTCGATGCACGGTGGCGGCGGTGCGCCGGCGCGGGTCAACGACCAGCAGTGGCAGAACCAGATCCGGCTCTACAGGCTCGAGGAGGGCATCTACGTCGCGCCGCGCGCGCCGACGAACACGTGGAACCTGTGGCACCAGGCGCACATCGACGGCCTGTTCGATGCGTTGATCGAGTCCTACGTTGCAACGCGTGGCGTCGATCCCGATCGGGTGTTCCTGCTCGGGTACTCCGCCGGCGGCGATGGCGTCTACCAGCTCGCGCCGCGGATGGCCGATCGCTTCGCGGCGGCCGCGATGATGGCGGGGCATCCGAACGAGACTTCTCCCCTCGGTCTGCGCAACCTCCCGTTCGCGCTCCTGATGGGCGGTAAGGACAAAGCGTATCGGCGCAACGCGATCGCCGCGGAGTGGGAGGGCAAGCTCGGCGAGCTCCGCAAGGCCGACGCCGACGGATACCCGCACTTCGTGAGGATCTACCCGCAACACGGGCACTGGATGAACGGCGACGACAAGGAGGCGCTGCCGTGGATGGCCAAGCACGTCCGAGGGTCGTGGCCGGAGCGCGTCGTCTGGATGCAGGACGACGTCACGCACACGCGGTTCTACTGGCTCGCCGTCGCCGAGGAAGATGCGGTGGCGCGGCGGCTGATTCGCGCCGAGGTCGACGGCCAGACGATCCGGATCGAGAGCGACGATGCGAAGCGCGTCACCCTGAGGCTCCATGACTTGCTCGTGAACCTCGACGAGGAGATCACCGTGATCGCGAACGAGAAGACGGTGTTCGAAGGGCGCGTTGCTCGGTCCGCCGATGCGATCGACAAGTCCATCGAGGAGCGTCTCGATCCACGTTCCGCGGCGATGGCGACGCTGGACGTCAGCTGGGATTAGCCGCGCGGTAGCAACTCAGAACCGTAGCATGTCGAGCTTCGCGACCCCGTCGGCATCGATCTGCACGACGAACAGCTTGTCGTAGCATTCGTGCGCGATCTCTTGGCCGGCGATGCCGAGCTTGTCGAGGAGCATTGGCAGCGTGTTCGAGTGCCCGACGACGAGGACGTTGTTTCCGAGTTCGTCGGCGCGGAGGCGCTGCGCGAAGCCTGCGGCGTCCATACCGTCGTATTCGCGCACCTCGGCGCCCGCTCGCTTCGCGGTCGGCGCCGCCGTCGCGCGCGTCCGCTTGGTCGCCGTCGTGTAGACGCGGTCGATGTCGGCCGAGCGCAGCATGGCCGCGAGGCGCACGGCGCGAGCCTGGCCTGAGTCGGTCAAGGGTGGGTCGTCTCCGCCCTGCTTCTCGGCGTGCCGCACCATGTAGATCGTGATCGCGCGTGTTCCGGCGTCCGGATCCTTCGCGCGTCGAATGCGATCGACGACGCCGTAGACGAGGTCGTTCGGGATCGGGACGGTCAGGTTGTAGTGGGCGACGCGCCATCCCTCGTCCGTGCGCACGACGACGCCGGAGCCGCGGCAGTCGCCGAAGGACGCGTTCCCCAGCTCCTCGTCGAACCAGGCTGTGTTGCCGTCGGCGGCGAAGTTCCAGAAGCGGGCCGTCGGTACGAAGATCCAAGCGGAGTCTCGGGCGAACGCGCGTTCGCCGTAGCTGCGCAGCTGCGCGACGCTCCACCTTTCGGTCGCGTCCGTGCCCATGAACACCGCGTTCTCCGCGAACAGCCCGAAGTACCGGTCTTCGTCGGCCTTGGCCGCGGCGTCGTGCCAGTCGTCGAGAACCGCGTCGACGGCACGGGTGCGGTCGTCGCTTGGCTTCGGACGCAGCGACTGGAGGTGTTCGATCATGGCCGTGCCATCGAGGCTCGGCGGCACGTGCCCTTCGCCATCGAACACGCGGGTCTTCACCGATGCGCCGAGCGCGCGCAGTCGCGCGGCGCTCCGTTCGGTCTCGGTAACCCACTTCCCGTCGTCGCCGCCGACGAACATGTGCACGTCGAGCCGGCGCAGCTCCGCCAAGCGCGCGTAGTCGGCATCGGTCGGGGGGTAGCCGGGCAGCACGCTCAACGAGCGGAACTCCCACGGATGCAGCATCGCAATGCGGAACGCGCTGCGCCCGCCGTTGCTCGCGCCGGCGAGGTGGATGCCGTTCCCTTCGATCGTGAACTGGATCCGGACCCAGCGCAGGAGGCCGCCGATCGTGGACTCGCCGCCTTCGAAGAATCGGCCCTTTGTCGGAGCGACCGGGCTGACGACGACCCAGCCGCGATCGCGCGCCTGGGCGCCCCAGTAGCGACGCATGCCGGCCTCGACCATCGCCGCGTCCTGTTTGCCCGGCGGCAGCGCGAGCAGAACGGGGTAGGCCTTGCTGCGGTCGAAGTCCGCAGGGCGAACGACGGAGACGCGCAGCGTCGACCCGTCACGGAGGCGGACTTCTTCGTCGGTCCATGCGTCTTGCTGGGCGCAGAGGGACGAGACGGACCAGAGCGCGACGGCGATCGTGCGGATCATCGTCGTCAGACTATTCGATCCTTCCGACTCCGTCCGTTGCAATCCAGCCGGCTCCGGAGGGGGATTCGACGCGAAGCCAGCGCGGCGAAGACTCCACGATGTCGAACTGCGAACCCGCGTACAGTTCGGTCACGAGGGGCGACAACGGATCGGGATCCGCGCGCAGCGGGACCCGGGGCGCGAGCACGATGCCCGGGACCGCGCGGTCCCACCACGTGTCGTAGGCGACGCGGAGCGGGATTGCCGTGACTGCGACTGCGAACGCACACAGAGCGACCTTGGTCTTCCGGTGCCGGCGGAACGCGATGGCGGCGGCGAAAAATGAGAACTGGGCGATTCCGGCCAGCGAGAGGAGTTCGTTGGGCGTGAAGCTGCGCCACAAAGCGCGCGTCGTCGTCGCGATTCCGTCAGGCTCGCGATCGACGAGTCCGAGCTCGAGTTCGGCGCGGTCGAGGTTGAACGCCATCGAGCGATCCCGGGGGGCGCGCAAGAGCGCGCGTCGGTAGTTCCACGCCGCCTGCGCGAACTCTCCGAGTCGGAAATGGCAGTTGCCGATCTTGAACAGCGTCGCGGCCATCCCGTCCGGCTCGTCGGCGAGGCTGGCGTGATAGTGCTGCAGTGCGGCGCGGAACCGACCGGCCGCGTACTCGCGATCGCCGTCGCCCGGGCTCACGAGGGTTGTCAACCAGAGAATGCACCACGCGATCATCGGGAGTGCTCCCGCGCCCGGAACGCGCGTTCGAGTTCTTCGACGAGGCCCGACGCCGAATCGGCGTCGGTGGCTGATGGCGTTTGCGCGAAGCGTGCGTCGAACATCGACTCGACCGTCGAGGCGGTGCGCTCCGCGAGATCGGTCGAGGTGCCTGCGTCGGTGAGCCGTGTTCCGAGGTCGCGCGACACGATCGCGCCGGTGGGGGTGCGCAATCGAGCGGCCACGTACTCGACGAACGCGCGAGTCGGATCGACGCCGGGTTTCCGGATGTCGGAGCGATAGCGAGCGGCCGCGCGCCGCGCGCGGTGCCCAAGAGGGTCTGTCCGCCGCCGGTCTCGAGCCCGGATCCAGAGCCAAAGCACGACCGCGGACAGCCACGGCGCGATCGAGACGAGCGCGAAGCGCAGCGCGCTCGGGTCGCGTGCGCCTCGACCTCGGGGAGCGGCGTCGAGGCCGAAGATGTCGTCGACGCCGGGTCGCAGGGCCGACGTCTCCGACAGGGAATCGGTTGCGCTCCTGCCGGAGACTCGGAGGGGAATCGCTGCGGAACGCACCGTGCGATACGCCCCCGGAGGATCGGGGTCGAAGAAGGAGAACTCGATGGCGGGAACTTCGACGGTCGTCGCGTCTCGTGGAGCGAGGTCGTAGGTGAACACCGCGCGGTCCGTCGCGCGCGTTTCGATGCTTCCGAACAGCTGGAACCCCGGGGTCGACGACATGTCGGGACTCCCGAGACTGGCGAAGTTCCCGCGGCCTTCGATCGTCAGTCGCAGTCGGACGCTCTCGCCGGCCGCGAGCTCGGTGGGAGATGCTTCGGCGCGGATCGTGAACTGGCCGACGGCGCCAGCAAAACTCTTGGGTCGGTTGGCTTCCGGCAACGGCAAGACCTCGAGCTCGCGCGGTTCGGCATAGACGATGGCGTCGCGCCGATCGACCGGGACTCGGCCGTCGAGAAACGTCTCTTCGAACTCCGAGGCGTAGGCGAAGCGGAGCCACGCGGTGGGGATCACGAGCGGACCGCTGCGCGTCGCGAGCACCCGGTGTTCGATGTCGAGAATCGTGAACGCCCTCCCGTCGCGCTCCTCCCGCGCGAGGGAGTCGGCCCGGATCGCCCTGTCGTTGAGGGCAAAGGTCACGCTCGTGCCGCTCGACACGAAAGCCGCGCCATCGGTTCCGGGGAGCTCCTGCAGCCACGGAGCGTGCACGTGTGCCGGGACATCGAGCGGGGCCCGGAACATCGGAATCAGGTTGCTGTCGAAGAACGCGCGGTCGAAGCCGAATCGAAGTCGAAGCGGGATCTCCTCGTGCACGTAGTAGCGCTCGCGGGGCGCCTCCACCCGAAGGAACGCGTGTCGCGCGCCGGATTCGTCGAGCACCGCTTGGAGAACGACCGGGTCATCGTTGCCGTACTCACGGCCGGCTGCGACCACACGGGGTGGAGTGATCGAGAACTCGCCCTGTCGAGTCGGCTCGAGCGCGAGCTTCCAGGTCGATCGGAGGTTCGAAACCAGTCGCCCGTCGACGATCTTCTGCGTGATGGTTTGGGCGCGCCGCCCGACGGACTGTCGTAGCCCGTCCACCGGAACCAGCGGCGCGAGCTCGACGCTCTCGTCCGTGTCTCCGACGAACGTCACGCGCACGATGGCGCGATCCCCGACTCGAACGACCGCCGGATCGGGACCTAGGACGCGGACTTCTTGCGCGGACGCAGAGACTCCCAGGAGAAGGACTGTCAAGAGCGCTCTCACCAGTCCCGCTCCACGGTGGCTCGCTGGGCGCCTTGCCGCGCGCGACGCTGTTCGATCTTGCGGCGATCCCGCGCGGCGAGCTTGTCGAGCAACTGGTCGACGAGCTCCGGCGCGGGGAGGCTGCGGCGCGGTTTCTTGCCGCCGTCCTTCTTGTTCTTGCGAGCCGCGGCTGCCGCCTCGCGTTCTTCGATCAGCCCGTCGATACGCCGCTGCGCGCGCGCGATGTTGCGGCCGGCCTCGGGCCAGGGCTCCGCACGCAACTCGAGGGCGCGTTCCCATCCGCCGATCGCATCCTTGGCGTGACCGATCGCGACGTCGAACGCGGCCGGCTCCGCTTCGGGACCGCGCGCCTGCTTGGCGGCCAGCTCTGCGCGCAAGAACGCGAGGTTGCCGAGCAGGAACTCCCGGAAGGGTTCGAAAGCGGCTCCGCCGCGGGCGGCCGCGCGTTCGAGCGCGATCCGGGCGGTCCTCTCGTCGCCGGTGGCGACCGCCGCGAGCGCCTGATTCGCGAGGAGCTCGGCGGATGCGGCGCCATCCGAGTTCGCGATCGCGGCGGTGAATCCGGCGAGGGCATCGGTGAAGCGGGATTCTTCGAACGCACGCGTCGCGTTCGAGAGACCACGGTCGTCTCGGGAGCACGCGGCGAGCGTCAAGAGCAAGACCAGGACGTGCTTCATCGAGGCCTCCGATCGCGCATGCCGAACTCGAACAGCCACAGCAGCACTGCGCACAGGAGCGGCCACTGGAAGCGGTTCTCTCGCTGCTTGCGTGCGTCTATGGCCGTGGCCTCGCGCGCCTGCGGCAGGATGCGTCGTTCGTAGAGGTCCAGCAGCGGCTGGGCGCGACGGTTGCCGTCGACGAAGTCGCCGCCGGTCGCCGTCGCGATCGCGCGAAGGCTCGTGGGGTCCATCGTCGTGACTACGTCACGACCCTGTCGATCCTTCAAGAAGGTGGGGCCTTCCGCGGTCGTGATCGCGATCTTGCTGCCCCGCGTCGAGCCCATGCCGATGCAGTGCACGACGATGCCGCGCTCGGCGCAGGCCGAAGCGGCGCGCAGGGCCTTGGCCTCGAGATCCTCCCCGTCGGTGATCAACACGATCGACGCGGCGTCGCCTTCGCGATGTTCGAGCGACTCGAGGGCGGTCGTGAGCGCGGACGCGAGATCCGTGCCTCCGCGCCGCACGCTGCGGACGCCGCACTCGGGCACGAGCTGCGAGAGCGCGTCCAAGTCGTGCGTCAGGGGAACGTCGAGGCGGGCCTCGCCGGCGAACGCGACGAGCCCGACACGATCTCCGCGAGCACGCTCACACAGCGCCTGGATCTCACTGCGGGCGCGCTCGAGCCGGTTCGGCAGGACGTCGGCCGCCAGCATCGAACGAGACACGTCGAGGCAGACGAGGATGTCCGCTCCGCTGGCCAGCACGGAACGAGTCACCCGACCCCACATCGGTTGTGCGAGCGCGAGAAGGGCGAACAGGAGCGCCGAGCTCGCGACCCAGGCGCGCAGGCGTCGGCGACGCGGTTCGAAGTCCGACGTGAGGCGGTCGGCGTGCGGCCCCGTGATCGCGCGCAGGCGACGTTCGCGACGCGCGTCGATCGCTCGTGATGCAACCCACACGACCGGCGCGAGCAGCAGGAAGGGCAGCGCCTCCGGCCAGATCACGATCTCGCGCCAGCTCACGGCAGCACCTCGGACCACGTCGCGTCGAGTGCCCGCGCGGCGACGAGCAGGGCGAGTGCGGCGAAGAGCAGCGGGAGGAACTTCTCGCGGACGTCGTAGCGCGCTTCCTCGAGCTCGCCCCGTTCGAGTCGATCGATGTGCGCATAGGTCGCGGCGACGGACTCGGCGTTCTGCGCGCGGAAGAACGCACCGTCGGTCACTTGCGCGAGACCCTCGAGAAGCGAGGTGTCGAGCGGGACGATCTGGCCACCGGCGCCGAGGCGGCCTTGCCCGATTGCGATCGTGTACACGCGCACTCCCGATTCGCGACAGAGCGTTGCCGCTTGCGCGGGGCCGATCTCCTCGGGGGCGTCCGCACCGGCGACGTTCTCCTCGCCGTCGGTCAAGAGCACGACGACCCGGGACTTCGCCGTGCTCGTGCGGAGGATCTGGCCGGCTCGCGCGACCGCGTTGCCGATCCCTGTCATGTCCTCGGGGCCGTCACGCTCGACGAGTTCGATACCCTCGAGGACGCGTTGCGCGGCGTCGTGATCGAGCGTCAGCGGACAGAGGAGATCCGCATACGCGGCGAATTGGAGCAGTCCAATCCGGTCGCCATCTCGAGCGGAGATGAACGCGTTCGCCGCAGCCGTGGCGACCGCGAGTCGATTCTGCGTCGGATCCAGGTCCTTGGCCGCCATCGAGGACGAGGCGTCCAGACAGAGGAGGATGTCGACGCCTTCGGTCTTGCGCGGCAGGAGCTCACGTTCGACCGGACGGGCGAGAGCGAGAACCGCGACGCACAGTCCGAGCGCCTGCAGGACCCGGGGCAGTCGCGCAAAGCGGACGCGCGGCGACGTCGGGAGGTCGGCCCCGTCGTGGACGATTGCGTACGGAGTGAAGGTCACGGCGGGCGCCGTCGCGCGACGACGGAGCCACCACGCGATCGGCACGAGAGCGAGGAGCCACAGCAGCCACGGATCGAGCAGCGTGATCCCGAACGCCTTCTCGAGCCACGCGCTCACGGCGGGGGCTCCAGATGGTCGTCGGTGAGTGCGGCCAGCGCCGCGTCCGCGTCGGCGAACAGCTGCGCGCGCTCTTCGTCGGTCGGGTCGTGCGCTTCGAAGTGGACGCGTTCGCAGTAGGCGACGACGCGATCTCGACTCGTGGCGAACGCGGTCCGCGCCGACTCGGTCAGGCGCCGCGCGACCGAGTCGGCGTGATGGATCCATCCATCGCCGCGGCAGCGCGTTCGAATCGCGTCGAAGAGGGTTTGACTCACGATCTCGCACTCGGCTGCCGGGTCGAGCGGGGGATCGCTCGCGGCGACTTCGGCGATGCGGCCGCGTGCGACGTCGAGTGGGTCGGGTGGATTCGCGGCGCGTCGACGAACGACGTGCCAACGCAACCCGATTGCCAGGGCGACGACGATTGCCGCGACCACGTACCCGATCTTCAGCGAGTCCTGCTCGGGCATCGGGAACAGCGCGCGGGGGAGCTCGACGGGATCTTGGATCACGATCCGCCTCGCAGCGCACGCATGCGGAAGAACTCGACGAGCGGACGGAGGAGCGCGTCGGGATCCCGCGTCTTCGGCAGCGGGACGTCCATGTTGTCGACGCCGGCCCGGCGTAGTCGCTGTGCGGTTTCGCGTTGCCAGGTTGCGACGCGTTCGAGATACGCGTCCCGGGTCGGTGCGTGTCCCCAGTCGACGAGCCCGCGGCGACCGGTCTCCGGATCCTGGACTCGCATCATGCCGCGTCGCGGGGGCTCGAGTTCTGGAGGGAGCAGCCGGACGGCGACTAGGTCGTGCCGCTGCGCACACGCCGTGATGGCGTCCTGCCAGTCCCCGCCGACGAAGTCGGAGAGCAGGAACAGGACGGTCCGACGAGGCATCGCGCGACTCGCGAATTCGAGGCCCGCAGCGAGGCGTGTCTCGCGGCGGACGGCGTCCAGTGCGAGGCAGTCCCGAATGATTCGCAGCGCCTGTCCGGATCCCTTCCGGGGCGGCACGAAGTGCTCGACCTCGTCACCGAACGCCACGAGCCCGATCTTGTCGTCGTTGTGCGTCGCCGCAAACGCGAGGCACGCACACACACGCGCGGCCATTTGCCGAAGGGACCAGTAGGCGAACCCTCCGCGCATCGACGCGGACAGGTCGAGCAGGAACATCACCGTGAGTTCGCGTTCGTCGACGTACTTCTTTACGTGCGGCGTGCCCACGCGCGCGGTGACGTGCCAATCGATCGAGCGAGGGTCGTCTCCGGGAATGTACTCGCGGACCTCATCGAACTCGATCCCGGCCCCGCGGAACGCCGACGAGTAGCCGCCTGCGAGCATCTCGGTGACGAGTCGCTTCGCCAACACCTCGATCTGGTGGACCTCCTCGAGGAGTTCGTCGAGTTCGGCGTCCCGCGGTTCGGTCACGGCACGGGCACGGCGTCGAGGACCTGCTGGACGATGCTCTCGGACGCGACGCCTTCCGCCTCGGCTTCGTACGTGGTGATGACGCGGTGTCGCAAGACCGGCATCGAGACGGCGCGGATATCCTTCGGCGCGACGTGCTCGCGTCCGTCGAGGAACGCGTTTGCGCGCGCCGCCTGAATCAGGGCGATCGAGGCGCGCGGCGACGCGCCGTAACGGATCATCGGCTTCAGCGCTTCGAGTCCGTGCGCGCCCGGGTCGCGGCTGGCCGTGACCAGGTCGACCGCATAGCCGACGAGTCGCGGGTCCACGTGCACGGCGTCGACGCCCGCGCGCGCCGCGACGACCTGTTCGGGGGACGCCACGCGTTCGGCGCGAGGGGAAGCCGCGCTCGTGGCCATCCGTTCGACCACGGCGATCTCCTGTTCGCGATCGGGGTAGGTGATGACGGCCTTGAGCATGAATCGATCGACCTGAGCTTCGGGCAGCGCGTAGGTGCCCTCCTGGTCCACCGGGTTCTGCGTCGCGAGAACCAAGAACGGGTCCGGCAGGATGTGCGTCTCGCCGGCCAGCGACACCTGCCGTTCTTGCATCGCTTCGAGGAGCGCGGACTGCACCTTCGCCGGCGCACGGTTGATCTCGTCCGCTAGGACGAAGTTCGCGAACAGTGGGCCTTCGTGCACGCTCCAGTCCCCGGACTTCGGGTTGTAGACCTGCGTGCCGACGAGGTCGGACGGCAGCAGGTCCGGCGTGAACTGGATGCGGCGGAAGGAGCCACCCAGAGTCGTCGCGAGCGTCTGCACGGCCAGGGACTTCGCTAGCCCCGGAACGCCCTCCAGAAGGACGTGACCGTTGGCGAGCAGCCCGATTAGCATCGTGTCGACGAGCTCGTCCTGACCGACGAGCACGCACTGAATCTCGGCGCGCACGGCTTGCAGGAAGGCGCCGTCGGTCGAGATCCGTTCCGTGGGGCGGGTATCGGTCACGGGCCCAGCCTACACCCAGGATCGCGCCCGTGCGATGCGTCGGCCCTGTAACACGGGTGTCAATCGGGGGTTCTGGCGGCGGCGGTAGGCTGTCGATCGGGCTCGAGACGGGATACAGTGCGCTGAGCCTCTCGAGCGTGCCATCCGCACTCTCCGTACACAGTCATGCTCCGGATCCCCTTCCGCTGGCAGCCTGGTGCTGCCGCCGTCGTTCTGTCCCTCGTTCCGTCGATCGCCGTGGCTCAGGACAGCCGCGAGGCGATGTGGCCTGCGCCGACTGCCGAGGACTGGAAGAAGCCGGTCCTGATTCAGTGGCAGCGCACGTGGGACGACGCCGTCGCCGTGGCCCGCGAGACCGGCAAGCCGATTCTCGTCTGCGTGAACATGGACGGCGAGATCGCGAGTGAGCACTACGCGGGGATCCGCTACCGGCAGCCCGAGATCGCCAAGCTCTACGAGCCCTACGTGACCGTGATGGCGTCGGTGTATCGACACAACGCGCGTGACTTCGACGAGCAGGGGCGGCGGATCCCGTGTCCGCGTTTTGGCTGTGTCACCTGCGGCGAGCACATCGCGATCGAGCCGATCTTGTTCCGGAAGTTCATGGACGGGGAACGTGTCGCACCGCGGCACATCATGGTCGAGCTCGACGAGAACGGGCAGGACTCGAACGCGGCGGAGACCTACGACGTCTACTACGCGTTCGATACCGACTCGGTGTTCCAGGCGATCGGCGACGGGATCAAGAATCGTGCGCGCCAGCCAAAGGTGATCTCGCGCGGCGACCGGTCGATCCTCGAGCGGGTCGCGAGCCCGGACAGCAACGACAAGACCGCGGTCGAGCAGGCGTTCTTCGACGGCGATCGCGCCACGAAGGAGAAGATTCTCGAGGCGGCGGTCGCGGCGGGGGACAACGCGTCAATCGACCTGTTGCGCCTCGCGGTGTTCGGGCTCGACGTCGAGCACGGCAAGCTCGCGCGCAAGGCTCTCGCGATGTCGTTGCGTGGCGATGCGGCCGACGTCATCAACGAGGCGCTGCGCGTGCCGCTGCCGAAGGACGAACGGGACGCGTTGATCGGCGCCCTGACGAAGATCGGTGAGAAGTCGCCTCAGGCAAAGAAGCTCGCCGTCGTGCACAAGGGGCTCAGCGGCTCGCAGGCCGGGGTCGACGTGCGGGACTGGACCGAGAAGATGTCGGGTTCGACGTATCCCGCGCCCGCTGGCTTCGACACGATCGAAACCGCTGTCGAGGAACAGGCGCGCACTGCGGCGACCCAGCCGAAGAGCCCAGAGGCGCAGCTGGAGCTGGCCGAGAGCACGCTGCTCCTCGCGGTCGACCCGAAGAACGCGGCGCTCCTGGCGAAGGACCCGCGTACGGCCGCGGACTTCTCGCAGCTGCAGTTCCAGGACGCTTACCGCGCGGGCGTCGAGGCCGAGCGCCTGGGTGCGTCCGGTTGGCGCGTCGACGCGGTGATCGGCTTGTCTGCGTACTACCTGGAACGCCTCGACGAGGCGTATTCCCGTGCCGAGAAGGCTGCGAAGGCGATGCCTCCGGGTGCCGAGGGCTGGACCGGGATGGCGACTCTCGCGCTGTTCGCCGTCGCGCGTCAGAAGGCCATCGGCAAGAAGATCATGGCCAAGGAGAACTGGCCGCCGGAGTGGCTGTCCGACGTCAACGCGGCGTACTCGGTTTTGGCGAAGCACCCGCTCGGCACGGCGCTCCAGGTCGTCGAGCACTACGACTTCATCGAGTGGCTCGGCGCCCGCGGCAAGGCGGCGCGCGTGCTCGAGGCTGGACTGCAGCGATTCCCAGACGCCTGGCAGCTGCACGACCGGATGCGCGGCCAAGTGCTGCGGGATCGCGGAGCGCGGGGACTCGAGCCCGCGTACGAAACGATGATTCAGAAGCACGGCGCGACGCCGAACCTTCGCTGGTTCGCCGGCTACGCGTCGATCGTCGCCGCCGAGTTCTTGCGTCGCCGCGGTCACGATGATGATGCGGTCGCGTCCTATGACCGCGCGATTCGTCACTTCGAGAACTCGATCGCCGGCAACCCGTCGAGCGCGGCCACCTCCGACCACTACATCGCCGTCGCCCTCGGCGGCAAGGCGCGCATCGCCTACGAAAACGACGAGGACCGCACCGCGCTCGACGCACTCATTCGATCGTTCGCCCGCCGGCCCGATGCGGCCGCGACCCTCGATGGACTCAACATCTCGGCGGTCGACACCGCGAAGATGCTGCGCCAGCGCCTGCGCGACAAGGAGGCGAAGGCGATGGTTGCCGAGCTGCAGGCCGCAATGGATCGACTCGATCCGAAGATGCTCGAGCTGCCGGCGTACGAGACGGGTGGCGCCCCGAGCCCCGACGCCCAGCGCGCGGCGCGCCGCCGCCGGGGGCGGTAGGCACGCTACTGGTCGAGTGCCGGGATCGGGAAGTCCGGGTTCGGCGTGCGATTCTCGGTGAGAATCGCGAGCCCGCGCGCCACGACGTCCGCGTGCTCGTGAGCGACGTCATTCTGTTCCTGCGGGTCCGCGCTTAGGTCGAACAGTTCGATCTTCGGCTCGCGGTTGCGCGCGTTCTTGCGTGGCTTGAGGTTCTTGCGCACGAGCTTCCACTGGTCGAAGAACACTGCTTGCTGACCGCGGTAGCCGTGGAACTCCCACACCATGTGCGGGTGCTTCGGCTGGTCCGCGTTCCCGAGCATCGTCGGCGCGAAGCTGATGCCGTCGTTCGGCGGCGCTTCGGCGCCCGTGAGTTCCGCGATCGTTGCCATGACGTCGAAGAACGCGCTCGGGTGGTCGGTCTGCGAACCGGCTTCGATCCGGCCAGGCCAACGCGCGATCATCGGGACTCGCAGGCCCCCTTCGTAGACGCTGCCCTTTCGCCCCCGTAGGCCGCCGGTGCTGTCGAAGAACGTCGTGTCGACGCCGCCGACGTCGTGCGTCGGACCGTTGTCGCTGGAGAACATCACGACCGTGTTGTCCGCGACCCCGAGCTCGTCGAGGAGCGCGAGCAGGCGGCCGACGTGCTCGTCCAGATCGCTGATCATCGCGGCGTAGCCGGCGCGCGGGCGCGGATGCGGGAGGTAGCCGCGGCCGCCGCGGTAGGGCTTCTCGTCCCACTCCTCGGGATACTGATCGACCCACTCCTGCGGCGGCTGCATCGCGAGGTGCGGTTCCACCGGAGCGAAGTAGAGGAAGAACGGCTCACTGTGATGCGCGCGAAGGAACTCCTCGATGCGTGCGTTCATCCGATCCGGCGCGTAGGTGCCCTTCGTGTAGGACGCGAAGTCGATCGTTGCGTCGGCCTTAGGGCGGTGGTGACCGCGGACGGGGAGTTCGTTGATGATCTCCTTGTCGCGGTTGTGCCACATGTGCGGCGGGTAGTAGCTGTGCGCGACGCGCTGGCAGTTGTAGCCGTAGAACAGGTCGAAACCCTGGTCGTTGGGATCCCCGGTCGAGCCGACCGGGCCGAGGCCCCATTTGCCGACGGCAGCGCAGCGGTAGCCGGCGGGGCCGAGCATCTCGGCGATCGTGACGTCCTCGGCACGGATCGGATGTTGACCTTCGGGTTTGACCTCCTTGTTCGCGCGGACGTGGGCGTTCGCGAGGTGCTTGCCTGTCAGGAGCACGCAGCGAGAGGGGGCGCAGACCGGCGCGCCGGAGTAGTGCCGCGTGAAGCGCATGCCCTGGCTCGCGAGCCGATCGAGGTGGGGCGTGCGGATCTTCTGCTGTCCGTAGCAGCCGAGTTCGCCGTAGCCGAGATCGTCGGCGAGGATGTAGACGATGTTCGGTCGAGCGGCCGCAGATTCGGTCTGGGCGCAGGCCGTCAGGAGCGTCGTGCAAGTCAGCGTCAGGGAGAGAGCGCGCATGCCGCATTGGTAGCGGTTGGCGACTCGCGACGCAACGAGGACGCGTCCGTCGGTACGTGAACACGGCCGCGAACTCGAGGAGGTCGCGGCCGTGCCCAGGGCAATCAGACGATCGAACGATCAGACGATCACTGGATCGTGATCGGCGTGCCCGGCACGATCGTGCGCAGGAACTCCGGCTCGAAGATGTCGATGACCAGAGCGGTGTTGAAGAGCACGACGCCGCTGATGTTCGGGTCCACCGGGATCACGAGGTTGCTGCTCACCATCCCGCTCGGCGGGACGACGCCGACGCCCGTCGGGGTCAGCGGGTTGCCGATCTGCAGCGTCGCGGTCGTGATCGGGTCGAAGACCATTGGGATGACGCGGCCGCTCGGCAGCGGCATGACGCCCGGCGTGGCGCCGAGCGCCATCGCGTAGGTCTTGCCTTCGTCGCCCTGGACGTGCAGGTCGAACTGCGAAGTCGTGCCGGAGGCGGCGATGCCCGTCCAGGTGAAGCTCGGCTCGACGACGTTCAGGATCTGGTTCGGCGCGACGTTGGTCAGCACTTGGCGCTGACCGGACGGCCAATCGATCTCGATGCGATCGATGTTGTTGGCGGTGCCGAGGCCGAAGTGCACGCGCTGGTCGGTCGCCGAGGCGAAGCCGACGCCGTTGCGCACGGTCTGGAACTGCTCCATGCCGTTCGCGAACAGTCGCACCTTCGCGCCGATGCCGTCGCGGTTGCTGGTCACGCCCTGGAAGTCGAGCTTGATCCAGTCGCCCGCGATGCACTCGTTCATCAGCAGCTGGACGGCGCTGAGCGTCGAGAACCCGTCGCGGAAGATCTCGAGGATGTCGTCGCGGCCGTCGTTGTCGAAGTCGGCGACGATCGAGCACGCCATGTCGCGAACGGTGCCGCCGGCGTTGTACCACTGGTTGACGTCCGGCCAGGGCGTCTGCGTCGAGAACGGAACGCCGGGGTTCTCGAACAGCGGGTTCGGCGTGTCTTCGTGCGTGACGTAGAGATCCTGCCAGCCGTTGTTGTCGTAGTCGAAGAACTCACACGCCCAGCCGTCCCAGCCGCCGGTCATCCCGAGCGGGTATTCGGCGTGGACGTAGCTGCCGGCGCCCTCGTCCCAGACGAGGAACTTGTGGTCGGGCGGGCCGTCCGTGATGTAGATGTCCTGGCCGCCGTCGTTGAACGCGTCCGTGAAGTCGGCGCCCATCGCCCACATCTCGGCCTGCGAGTTCGTCGGCACGCTGACGTCGGTGAACGTCAGGTCGCCGTTGTTCCGATACATCGAGTTCGGGTGGAGGTCCATGCCCTTGTCGTTGATCGTGTACAGGTCGATCAGGCCGTCCTCGTTGTAGTCGAGCCAGATCGCGGCGAGCGTCATGCTGACTTCGTCAACGCCGGCGGAAGCCGGCAGACGGGTGAAGCCCGTACCGTTGCCGTTGTTGATGTAGGTGTGGCTCGGGTTCCACGGATCCCACACGGAGAGGTGCACGTCGAGCCAGCCATCGTTGTTGATGTCGGCCCAGGACGCGCCGTAGGTGTACTGCGCGGCACCGACGCCGTACGACGACCGGTCGATGAACGTCGCGTTGCCGGTGTTCTCCATCAGCTGGTCCATCGCGTCGGAGCGACCGATGAACAAGTCGGGGTCACCGTCGTTGTCGTAATCGGCGACGCTGAAGCTGACCGCGTTGCCGGACGCCGGCAGGCCCGTGCCCGCGGTCTGGTCCGTGAACGTGGCCGTCCCGTCGTTCTCGAAGTAGCGAATCGGCGTGGCGCCGAGTCCCGCGACGATCAGGTCGAGGTCGCCATCGAGGTCGAAATCGCCGACTGCGGATCCGCGGGCGCCGATGCCGAACGGCAGCTGTTCCGCGGGGATGAAGAGACCCGCAGCAGTCGTGGTATCGACGAATTGCTGGGCGCCGGCGAGGGAGGACAACACCGCCGCGAACGCGGCAGCCGGGAGAGCACTTCGGTTGGAGCGCATGATTCCGGTGGTTGAGGGTAGAGATAGTGGAGGACGCGAGCCGCGCCCTGACGAGCATTGGCGCCATAGTAGCTGGATCTCGGAAACCCGCGTATCGGGTGGCGGGAAAGATTCGGCATCCGGGTTTACGGCCAGAAGGAACGTAATTGCAATCTGCGGCGTGCCATGGGCCGGTCGCGCGGGGTCCGGGAGCGCCCGGGTCGGAGACCGGGCGGACGGCGCGTTCCACGACGGGCGCGAATCGTCGGGGGAGCTGCTAAGGTCTCGCGCGTTCCTCGCCACCCCCCGACTCTCGGAGTCTCCGTGAATCCTGTTTCGATCGCCTCGGCCGCAATCGCGGCCTCGCTGTTCTGCGCGAGTGTGTCGTCCGCGCAGACCTTCACCTACCCCGACTTCTCGAACATCAGCACGCTGAACCTCAACGGTAGCTCGGCCCAGCAGGGCACCGCGCTCCGCCTGACGGACCTGGCGCAAAACCAGACGGGGACCGCGTTCCACGACGCCGCGGTGCCCGTGCTCGCCGGCTTCGACACCCAGTTCGACTTCACGATCATCCCGGGGCCGGTGTTGGCCGAGGGCATGGCGTTCGTCATCCAGGACTCGCCGAGCGGATCGAACGCGCTGGGCGGCGCTGTCTGGGGGCTCGGCTACGGCGTCGGCGCCAACAACTCTCCGATCACGAACAGCATCGCGATCGAGCTCGACACGTTCCAAGACGGGTTCCTCAACGACACGAGCAACAACGAGATCAGCGTTCACACGCGCGGCACGGTCGGGAACGACGAAAACGAGATCTGGTCGATCGGTCGCGTTACGCCCGGCACGTTCCTGTCGAACAGCGCGGTCCACACGATGCGTGTCACCTACGTGCCGGGCACGCTCGAGATCTACGTCGACGACCTGGTCAATCCGGTCCTGTCCGTCCCGTACGACTTCCAGACTGGCGGAACGCGGGTGGACAGCGGTCAGCCCGTGGGTGGCATGAACCTGCCGAACGCGACCGCATTCGTCGGGTTTGCGGCATCGACGGGTGCGAACCAGCTCAACGAGAGGGTCCTGATCCACAACTGGACCTGGACATCGTCCGCCGGCCTGAACGCGTGCTACGAGGGCACGGTGGGTGCGGACGTCCTCCAGATCAACAACAGCGCGGGTGGCTTCTTCCGGCGCGTCGAAGTGAACGCGTTCGATCCGTTCTCGATCGACATCGGATCCGCGCCCGGTCAGGCGACATCGGCGTTCGTCGTGTTCGGCACGCTCGGTGCGGCGGACGGCTCGATGACCCAGCCGCTGCCGGTCGGCACGATGTGCTTCCCGGCCACGTCGATCGTAATTCCGGGGAACGTCGCGCCTCTGTCCCTGCCGATTCCGGGGCTGCCGATCACGGCGACGATCACCCTCCAAGGCATCATGGGGCTCGACCCGAGCAACTCGTCGATCCTCGCGCTCACGAACGCGATCGTCCTCGACCTCGTCAGCCCGCCGTCGCCCGTGATCTCGCAGGTCACTCCGACCGTTGCGCAGACCGGAGATTCCGTGACGATCAATGGCTCGGGCTTCTCGGTCGCGAGCTCCCTGTCAGTCGGTGGGGCGCCTGTGACGCCGACGTCGATCACGTCCGAGTCGATCACGTTCGCGATGCCCGCCGGCGTCGGCTGCGACTCGTCCGTCGTGCTGACGAACCCCGACGGGCAGTCCGACTCGATCGGCATCAACGGCACGCCGATCGTGACGAATACGATTCCGCCGCAGGGACCCGCAGCCGGCGGTGCCAACTACATCATTGTCGGCTCGAGCTTCGGAGCGGGCTCGACGGTGACGATCGGCGGCACGCCGGTCACGCCGACGACTGCGTCGGCCAGCGTCCTCGTGATGACGACGCCACCGGGCACGCCAGGCCCCGCGCAGGTCGTGGTCACGAACCCGGCCGGCTGCCAGGTGACGACGACCTACACCTACTTGTAGGCGGCGTCAGGGACCCTGAGCCCGGAACCGGGTGTCGAGGTCCTCAGGGAAGCTGCTGACGAGCGAGGCCGCCGGCCGATAAGGTCTGGGAATGCGTCGTGCTCTGTTGCTCGTGATTCTCGCGGTGTGGTGCGGGGCCGCTCCCGCACAGGTCGTGATCTCCGAGTTCATGGCCGCGAACCGGGACATCCTGCTCGATCGCGACGGCTATTCGACCGACTGGGTCGAGCTACACAACGCCGGCGATCGCGCGGTCGACCTCGCGGGTCACTTCCTGACCAACGCGAAGAAGGACCCGCGGCGCTGGCAGTTTCCGCGGGCTTCGATCCCGGCACGTGGCTACCTCGTCGTGCACCTCAGCGGCAAGGATCGGCGCACGCCCGGTCGGCCGCTGCACACGAACTTCCGCATCAAGCGGCGCGGTGACGACCTGACGTTGTTTGCGCCCGACGGTGAGACCGTGGTGTCTCGGGTTCGCTTCGATCGGCAGTATCCCGACGTCTCGCAGGGCCTGCCGCAGCGGTTCACGTCCACCGTGCTGCTCGCAGAGGACGCGGAGGGACGGGTGCTGGTGCCACGGAATTCGGTGCCGTACCTCCCGACCGAACCGGGATACGACGATTCGCGCTGGGTCGTCGGACGCGGTGGGTTCGGCTTCGACGAGAAACGCATTCCGACGCTGCGCGAGTCGATTCGAACGGACGTCGGGAAGTACCTGCGAGGACGCAACGCGACGGTCTACTACCGCCTCGCGTTCGACGTCGACGATCCGTCCGCGTTCGATCTCGCGGTTTTCCGTGTGCGCTACGAGACGGGATTCGTCGCGTACCTCAACGGTCAGGAGATCGCGCGTCGGCGCGCGCCGCGGAAACTCGGCGTCGATGCGGAGGCCGAGGTCGGGCTCGAGCCGCGCGATCCGTTTCGCTCGGAGTACTTCGCGATTCCTGCGGCGAAGTCCGTGCTGCGCCCGGGCCGGAACGTCCTCGCGATTCAGGGGTTGATCGAGTCGGCGAATTCGCTCGAGCACCTGATGATCGCGGAGATCGTCGGCTACGAATCGGAGGCTCCCGAAGCCGGAGAGTTGGTCTACCTGGACGAACCGACTCCGGGCCGACCCAATGGCGCCGGCCGGGTGGCGATGGTCGAGCCGCCGAGCGTCACGCCCGACGGCGCGTTGTTCCGCGACTCGATCGAGGTGGAACTCGCGACCGGCGTCGCCGGCGCGGTCATTCGCTACACGCTCGACGGTTCCGACCCGACGGAGTCGAGCCCACGCTACACGGCGCCGATTCGTGTCGAGACGACCGCGGAAGTGCGCGCGCGCGCGTTCCAGGAGGGAGCGCGACCCAGTCTGGTCGTGTCTTCGTCGTGCACGAAGATCGGCGACGATCTCGCGGAGTTCTCTTCGAACCTCCCGATCGCCGTGCTGACGACGTTCGGGCGGTCGATCCGACCGAAGACCTTCATCGATGCCCACGGCCATGTGCTCGCGCCCGCGACGGGCGCGCGCACGGACTGGTCGTCCCCGGTGGACTACTCCGGACGCATCGGCATCAAGACGCGGGGGTCGAGCACGCTCGATCGACCGAAGAAGGGTTACGGCTGCGAGCTGCGCGATCACGAGGGTGAGGAGCGCGCGCGCAGTTTACTCGGGATGCCCGCGGATACCCATTGGGTGCTCTACGCGCCCCACAACTGGGACCAAGCGCACATGCGCAACGCGCTGTGCTACGACCTCGCGCGCACACTCGGCCTCGACTCGCCACGCTTTCGGTTCCTCGAGGTATTCGTCAATCCGGAGCGCCGACCCGTGCAGCGCTCGGACTACGTCGGTCTGTATCTGTTGGTCGAACGGATCTCCCCGGGGCCGCACCGCGTCGACATCGAGACGCTGCCGCTGCGCGCGGAGTCGGATGCGGATCTGTCTGGTGGCTACATGCTCAAGATCGACCGGCCGGGTCCGGGCGACATGGGTTTCACGAGCAAAGGCCAGCGCCTCCAGTTCGTGTACCCGAAGGAGCGGCACGTCACCGATCCGCAGCGCGCGTGGCTGAAGCGCTACTTCGACGCGTTCGGAGATGCGATCCAAGGCGAGGAGTCGACGGATCCGGAGCGCGGCTATGCGGCGTTTCTCGAGGTCGACAACTGGATCGACTACCACCTCTTCAACGAGTACACGAAGAACCCGGACGCGTACACGCTGAGCACGTACCTCTACAAGCGACGCGACGGCAAGCTGCGGATGGGCCCGGCGTGGGACTACGACCGCGCGATGCGCACGAACGACGAGGACTACTGGGTCGGTCGTGCTTCCCGTCCGAGCGGCTGGACCAGCGACTGCTACTACAGCTGGTGGGGTCTGCTGTTTCGGGATCCGGAGTTTCGGAAGCGGTATCGCGCGCGTGGTAGGCGGATCTTGGAGAACGAGTTTCGCATCGACCGCGTGTGCGAGCGCATCGACGCGTTCGCCGACAAGATGCGTGAGGCAGAGGAGCGAGACCGCCAGCGCTGGCCGATCATCGAAGCGGGCGGTTGGGACAACGAGGTCCTCGACCTCAAGGAGTGGATTCGAGCGCGTGACCGGTGGTTCCGCGACGAGCTCCTCGAGATGCCGAAGCTACGCAGCTCTTCGCCGAAGTTCGTGATGCCGTTCTCGGTGTCGATCGAGCACGGGAACGAAGAGGGCGTGCTCTACTACACGACCGACGGCGCGGATCCGCGGCTCAGCAACGGGGACGTGTCGCCGCGCGCGAAGGTCTATGAGGGCCCGATCGAGATCGCCCGTGACACCAAGATTCGTGCGCGGGTCAAGGTCGACGACAAGTGGAGTCGACTGGCGGACCGCTGGTACGTGCGACGCGTGCAGAAGATCGCGATCACCGAGGTGATGTACAACCCGCGCGGCGGCCGGAACTACGAGTTCATCGAGCTGCACAACTACGGGGACAGTCCGGTCGATCTGAGCGGCGTCGACGTGAGTGGTGCGGTTCGCTTCCACTTCGCGATGGGCACGGTCAAGAGTCTGGACCCGGGAGAGCGAGTGGTGATCGTTCGGGATCGCGTGCGCTTCGCAAACCGATACGACGTCACGAAGATCCGCGTGGCGGGGGAATACATGGGGCGGTTCAGCAACACCGCCGGTGAGCTCATCGTGTCGGGCTCCGTGGGCGAGGAGTTGTGCCGCGTGAAGTACGACGACGGGTGGTTCCCGGATACGGACGGCAAGGGCTACTCGCTCGAGGCGCGACGATCGGATCGCAAGATCGAGAAGCGAGGCGAGTGGCGGCGCAGCGCCGAGTCCGGCGGAAGCCCGGGTCGATGACCGACGGACCAGGGGCGGTTCGGGTTGTCGCGCTCGTCGTCGCGGTCGTCGCCGTGATCGCCCTGCTTCGCTGGGTGGACGACGAGGCGGCTCCGTCGGGGGGCCTCCGCTGGGCCAGCGACATCCCGCTCGTCGAGTTGGCGATTCCGGAAGACGCGATTCGTCGGCTCGAGACCGCGCTCGAGCGCGGGGATCCGCGGTTGCGGCACGAGCGTGGTGGAGACCGCCCGTTCGTCAATGCTTCGATTCGCGAGGCCGGACGGATGCGGGACTGCGAGGTCGCGATCCTCGCGCCCCCGACGCATCACGATCCCGCGAAGCCTTCCTTGCGGGTGAAGTTCCGGAAGCGCGATGCGCGCGACGGCGTGCGTCGCATCGACCTGTATCGCCCGGATGATCCGCTGGCGCTCGACGGGGTGATGTATTCGCAGCTCGGCGCAGAGCTCGGGCTGCTGTCCGACTCGCAGTCGCTGGTCCGGCTCGCGATCAACGGGGAGTTCCGCGGCGTGTACCGCGCGGCGCTGCCGACCGGCCTCGCGATGACGCAGGCGTGTGCGCGGTTCGCGGGAACGTTTCTGTTCAGCGATCCGGGCAGTGATCGATGGCGCGACGTGTCCGCGTGGCGGCGATTCGGCCGAGACGACATCGGCGGCGCGCCCCTGCGCCCGCTCCTCGCGGCGGTCGCGGCGCGAGAGCCGAAGGCGCTCGAGGGCTTGCTGGACGTCAATGCGTTCGCGAGATGGTCGGCGCTACGCCTCGCTCTCGGTCGCGTCGAGCGCAGCGAGTCGCAGGTTTGCCTGTTCTTCGCTCCTGAGCACGGACGGTTCGAGCCGGTCGTGTGGCCGTTCGATGGCGAGACGGTGACCGACTGGAGCGGAGATCTCTCGGGTGGTTCCGAGCTGCTGGAAGCGTTGGAGAACGTGCCGGGTTGGTCCCGTCGCCTCGCCGACGCGTGGGGCGAGCTCGAGAGCCGTCTGACCGACGACGATCTTCGTGGGCGGATCGTCGATGCCGTGGCGGCAAGCGCGAGCGCGCTCGCGCGCGACGTGGACCCGGTACCCGAGGGCGAAGCGATGGTGCGCGCCGCGGCGAGACTCGCGTCCTTCCGAGACCGCATGCCGCCGGGTGCGGCGTTCGATTCGGCGTCGTCGGGCGCCGCGGAGACGATCGTCCTCGGTCCCGGAGTCGTGCCCATCGACACGCCGCTCCGGGTCACCACCCAGCAGGAGTTGCGAGTCGTCGCCGGGACCACGCTCGAGTTCGCGACCGACTGCGGACTGTTCGCGCGAGGAGTCGTGAGAATCGAAGGGACCGCGGAGCGGCCGGTCGTCATCCGCGGCAAGGGGAAGAACGGACGGTTCGATGGATTCGCGATCGTGGGGTCGCAGACCCGAGGGTCGTCGATTCGTCACTGTGACTTCGAGGGTGGGCGCGCGACGACGGTGGGGCACCATCGTCTCGCCGCGGCGATCGTCGTGCATGCCTGTCCGGATGTGGCGATCGAGTCTTCGCGATTCGGGCCCGCTGGCCCGAAGGACGACACCCTGCACGTGTCGGGATCGCAGTTCCGCATTCGAGAATGTGTCTTCGAGGACGCCCGCAAAGACGCGATCGATGTCGCCTTCGGCGCCGGGGTTCTCGAGTCCGTCACCGTTCGCGGGGCTCGCCGGCACGGGATCGACGTGTCGGCGGCCGAGGTGACTCTGCGAAGAGTGCGCGTCGATGGCGCGAAGCGCGCCGGTGTCTCGGTCGGCGAAGGCGCGCGGGTGCTGCTCGAAGCCTGTGAAGTCCGAGGTTGTGCGGACGGACTGGACAGTCGCGACGGGGCACGCGTACTCGTGCGCGGCGGGAGTTTGACTGGAAACGCAACGACCGTGCGCTGCGCGTTCGAAGAGTGGCGGCACGTCGATGGAGGCGCGGTCGCGCTCGATGACAGCGACTTCGAGCCGCGCTTCGAGATCGGTGACCGGAGTGAGCTGGTGATCGCAGATGCGCGCCGTGGCGTCGTCGGGGATTGGCCGCGCGTGGTGTTCGTACCGCGCATTCCGGCGGACTGGTTGCGCGGCACTCCCCGCTGATGCCGTACATGAAAGCGGGGTCGAAGGCTCGGCTCCGACCCCGCCATCTGCGTCAGGCGAAGATCACTCGTCGCCGATGCTCAAGATCATGCCACGCGACATCGAGAAGCCCTCGGGGCCGCACGGGTCGAGGCAGACAGTCTGCAGGTAGTACGTGTCACCGATCTGCGCACAGTCCGCTTCGATCGTGCAGACGAACGACGTGCCGCCGTTCGGGACGCTGAACGAGTCGACCGTGAGGTACGGCGCGGCGATCAGCAGGTTGCCGCCGAGGAACGGGATGAAGATATCATCCGGGCTGAAGCTCCAGAACAGCGCGCACATCGTGTCCGGGCCCTCGTTGCCGAGGATGATCTCCGGGCTCGTGTCGAGCTGCGGATCCGCGGCCATCGTCAGGCCGGGGACACCGTTGCAGCCGGGGAGGCCTTCGCCGTAGTTTTCCCAGAACGCTTCGACGCCGCCGTTCGGGCAGCAGAACTCGTCGCCCGAGGAGCTCGAGCCGGAGCCGGAGCTGCCGGACGCGGAGCCGGACGAGCCGGACGTGCCCGGGCTGTTGCCGCCGCCGGACGAGCCGGAGGTGCCGGCGCTGCCCGAGCTGGCGTCGCCGGACGAGCCGTCGGTGCCGGAGCTGCCGCCGGTCGTGAGGTGCAGGCCACCGGTGCCCGAGCTGCCGGAGCCGGAGCTGCCGGACGCCGAGCCCGAAGTGCCGGAGGTGCCGGGGCTGCTGCCCGCGCCCGAGCTGCCGGACGTGCCGGCACTGTGCGAGCTGCCGTCGTGTCCCGAGCTGCCGTCGGTGCCGGAGCTGCCGTCGGGGCAGGCCGACTTCGAATTGCCTTCGCAAGACGAGCTGCCGGACGCGGAGCCGGAGGTGCCGGACGTGCCGGAGCTGCCACTGCCACCAGTCAGGAGGTGGCCGGACGAACCGGACGTGCCGGCCGAGCCGGAGCTGCCGTCGTGGCCGGAGCTACCGGAGACGCCGGAGCTGCCGACGCATGCGGTGCCGGAGCTGCCGCTGCCGGAACTACCGGATGCGGAACCGGACGTGCCGGACGTGCCGGGGGAGCCGGCGCCGGACGAACCCGACGTGCCGGAGGAGCCCGAGCTCGCGGAGCCGGACGAACCGTCTGCACCGGAGCTACCTTGGGCGGATGCGACTGACGTGCACAACAGCATCGCCAGCGCGAAAGAAGTGAATCGCAACATGGATCGGGGGCCCCTTCGTGATTGAGTGTCGTTTGGGCGAGACAGGTAGACCGCGTGATTGTCCCTTGTCGCGGACGTTCCATCAAGACCGCGCGTTTGCGGACATGAAGGGATGGTGTACGTCGTGACGTATGCGCCGACGTCAGCGAACGCGATAGGCGACGCCTTCGGCGCCTTCCTTGTCCGGATCCACACCCAAGAAGATGAGGCCGGAACCGTTCAGCATCGTCTCTTCGCGGCGCAGGTGCACTTTGACGCCGCCGTTCGGCACGAGGTATGTGCCGTTCGAACTCTGGTCGGCGAGGATGTGCTTGCCGTCGCGCCACGACACGGTCGCGTGCGTGCGCGAAACGTATTCGCGATCGACGACGAGGTCGTTGTCGCTCTGACGGCCGATGGTGAGGCTGGTTCGCTTGCCGTCGACGTCCGTCTTGGTCTCGAGCCACTCGAGCTCGAGCGTGCGATCGCGCAGCGACTCGTCGTCGACGATCAGCGCGGTCGCGCACATCGTGGACGATGCCTGGCTCCCATTCATGCGCAGCACCGAGAACAGCTGTAGCGGCTGCGCCTTGCCTTTGACGGACACGGGCTTGAGCGGTTGCACGAGTCGGTTGTAGGCGGCGGGCAGGCGCTTGAGCAGATCCTTGGAGATCAGGATTTCCCAGGGCTTCGCGATCGATGCGATGCGCGCCGCCGTGTTCACGGCGTCGCCGAAGATGTCGCCGCCTTCCTCGACGATCTCGCCGACGTGGATGCCCACGCGGATGCCGAGCCCGTGGGGATCCTCGCGCGACATCGCGAGTCCGGATCCGAACGCGTCACCCGGCGACGAGAAGTCGCACAGGATGCCGTCGCCGAGGTGCTTGATCACGCGGCCGTGGTGCGCGTGCACCATGCCGCTGAGTTGGCGGAGGCGATCGTCGACGAGCTCCTTGGCGGTCGCGTTGCCCTGCGATTCATAGAGCTCGGTGCTGCTGACGATGTCCGCGAACAGCACGGCCTTCTCGCGGGTGCGGGAAGGTCGGAGGAACTTGAGGATCCGGTTCTTGACGCTCTCGAACGACATGAGTTTTCGCCGGGTCAGAATCGATACTCACGACCGCCGGCACCGATCCGCAGCCTGGCGAGTCCGAGCGATTCGAGCTCCGCGACGACCTCACTACGGTATGCCGGTTTGATGTGAACTGCCACCACCTGGGCGGTCGCGGGGAGCTTCTCGATCTCCGCGGCGACCAGACTGGGGGTCAAGTGCTTCGTCAGGGCCGCGTGTTTGGCCAGTCGGTCCGGGAAGCTGACCTCGATGAAGGCCGCGCGGAGATCCGGGCGGGAGCTGGCCACTTCCCAGATGCGGTCCGTTGGGCCCGAGTCGCCGCCGAACACGACGCTGCCGGCCTCGTCCTCGAGCACGTAGCCGAACGTCGGCACGATGTGGTCCACCGCGACCGGCGTGACGCGGATCCCGTCGACTTCGACCGGTTTTTCCGACTCGAGCGCGTGCAGTTCGAGGTACTGCTGTTCCTCCGTGCGCAGGCGGATCAAGTTGGGCCAGACGCGGTCGTTGAACACGTCCTCACGCAGGCAATCGATCGAGTGTGAGTGGCCGTGGATGTGCACCGGTCGCTGGGTGCGGTCGTAGCGTTCTTCGACGTGGAGCGGCAGCGACCCGATATGGTCCGCGTGGCTGTGGGTGAGGAACACGTGAGCGACGTCGGATTCCTCCGCGGGTCCGCCGGCGATCCCGAGGCAGCCGGCGTCGATCGCGATCCGATCCTCCACGACGAACGTCGTCAGGTACATCTGATCGGGCGCAGCCGGGCAGGACGGGAGAATGCGGATCTTCATGGACGCTCAGACGCTGAGCAGGGTCACGGATGGGGTGTTCGCGGACGCCTCGGCGGCGAATCCACGCACGAGCAGGATCGAGTCGCCGGGCTTCGCGAGGTCCAGGCGCTGTGCGAGCACGCGGAGAGTCGCGATCGGATCCTCGAGCTGTTTGCCGATGACCTCGACCGGCACGACGCCCCACATCAGATTCATGCGGCGGCAGATCTTCGCGTCGTCGGTCAGTGCGAGGATCGGCGCTGCGGGGCGCGCCGAGCTGACCGCGGTCGTCGACCGTCCGGTCGCGGTGACGACGCCGATCGCGCGCACGCGCAGGTCCCGTGACAACAGTGCCGTGGAGCGAGCGACGGCGTCGGTGAACTCGATCGGTGGGGCCGGCTCGTCCCCATCGCCGAAGCGGCCGAACGCACCCTCGCGCCACAGGTAGCCTTCGGCCTGGCGCGCGATGCGATCCATCATCTCCACCGCGCGGGTCGGGTACTCGCCGACCGCGGTCTCGGCGGAGAGCATGATCGCGTCCGCGCCGCTGAGCGCGGTGCTCGACACGTCGGCGACTTCCGCGCGCGTCGGTCGTGGATTCTCGATCATCGACTCGAGCATCTGGGTTGCGACGATCACGGGCTTGTGGCGTTCTCGCGCGATGTCGACGAGCAGGCGCTGTGCGACGGGAACCTGTTCTGGCGGCAGTTCGACGCCGAGGTCGCCACGCGCGACCATGATCGCGTCCGCGATGTCGAGAATCTGATCCGCCTGATCGAGCGCTTCTGGCCGCTCGATCTTCGCGATGATCGGGGTGTCGTGCCCCAATCCGTCTAAGAACGAGCGCAGGTCGTGGACGTCACCGGGCGAACGCACGAACGACTGCGCGAGGAAGTCCACGCCGAGTTCGAGTGCGAACGCCGCGTCGGCCTTGTCCTTGTCCGTGAGCGAGGGTGCGGTCACCTCGACGTCCGGAAGGTTGATCCCCTTGCGGTCCCCGAGCATGCCGCCCTCGACGACCGTGCAGTGGACCTCGGTGCCTTCGATCCGATCGGCGCGCAGCTCCATGATCCCGTCCGCGAGCAGGATGCGCGCGCCCGGACGGATGTCGTCGGCGAGAGACGCGTACTGGGACGGGATCAGGCCCGGTTCGCCGGGCACGTCACGCGTCGTCACGATCACGCTGGTGCCGGTCTTCAGCTCGATCCGGCCGCCCGGGAACACGCCGGTGCGGATCTTCGGTCCGCACAGATCGGCCAGCACGGCGACGTAGCAGCACGCTTGCTCGGCGGCGCTGCGGATGCGCGCGTAGGCCTCGGCGTGGGCCGCGTGCTCACCGTGCGACATGTTGAGGCGGAACACGTCGACGCCGCTCGCGATCAGCTCACGGATGACCGTTTCGTCACTCGACGCAGGTCCGATCGTGGCGATGATCTTCGTGCGCCGCGTCGCGAGCAGGGGGACTGCGGCTTCGAGGCTCATGGGTTGGGTGTGCGGGCGCGGTGACCCGTGCGGTGACTCGGGGGCTACGATAGCGCGGTTCTCGTTCGGGCCGTCACTCGGCCAACGAAAAAGGCCCGGCCGAAGCGGCCGGGCCTTGTTCACGACGGAGACGGGAAACCTAGAGGTAGGTGAACGTCGTAGTCGTCGTGCAGCCACCCGGCGTGGTGATCAGCACGTTCGCGACGCCGGGCGTGCCCGGCGGCGTGTTGCAGATGATCACGGTCGCCGATGCCGTCGTGATCGTCGCGGGGTTGCCGCCGATCGTCACGGTCGAGTTCGGAGCGAAGCCGCTGCCGATGATGATCAGGCCGGTGCCGCCCGCGGCGGGACCGGAGTTGTTGATCGTGTTGTTGACGGCGGGCGTCGGGTTGAACGAAGCGCTGTCGAACTGGCTGTCCGGGTTCGTCACCACGACGGTCGAGTCGCACGGCACGCCGGCCGGCATCGAGAACGTGATCGCCGACGGGGTGTTCGTCAGCGTTGCGACCGGCGAACCGCCCACCGTGACCGTCGCGCCCGGGAGGAAGTCCGAGCCGTTGATCGTGATGGTCGAGCCCGGGGCCGCGCTCAGCGGGTTGATCGTGGAGACGATCGGGGCCGCCGCCGCGTTGAACACGGTGAAGAGGGCGTTCGAGAGCGTGACGCCACCGATACCGAGGTCGATGATCGCGGCTTGGTGGTAGACCGGCAGGGCGGTGACGCCGCCGGGCACTTCGAACGACGCTTCACCGTCTGCGTCCGTCGTCAGTGGGATCTGGAACGAAACCGGGACCGGGACGAGGTCACCGAAGCCCGGGATCGGCAGCGTGACCGGGTTGCTCGCGACGCCGAAGATCACGGCGGCGTTCGAGTTGGCCGGCGCGTCGCGCAACAGGAGGGTCGTCGTGTTGCCGAGGCCGGAGACACCGCAGGCCTCGTAGATCGGGGTCAGGCCGTTGCTTCCTTGCGAACCGGGGCCGGCGTCGTTGTTCGACAGGATGCCGTCCGGGACGATCTTGTAGACGTTGCTGCCGGCGCAGTAGTAGATCTCGCCGTAGGCGTCTTCGCCGAACGAAGTCAGGCTGCCGCCGCCGAGGACGCTCGTCTGGTCGACGATGTTGAACAGCGAGCTGCCGTTCCACTCCATCGACCAGATGCGGCCGCTGCAGTAGTCACCGTGGAAGTAGGTGCCGCGCAGGCCGGGCATCGCGCACCCGCGGTAGCGATAGCCGCCGACGATCGAGCAGTTCTGGCTCGTCGGCAGGGTGCGAATCGGGTCGGTCAGGAGCGGCGAGTTGCAGGACGGTGCGCCGTTGCACGGGGCCGCGAAGCAGTTCGTGCCTTCCATGACCTTCCAGCCGAGGTTCTCACCGCCGGTGCTCGATGCGGGCAGGAAGTTGAGCTCTTCGAGCGCGTTCTGGCCGACGTCGCCGATCCACATGTCGCCGGTCTCACGGTCGAAGCTGAAGCGCCACGGGTTGCGCAGGCCGATGTGCCAGATCTCGTCGAGGGTGCCACCCACGCCGACGAAGGGGTTGCTCGCCGGAGCGACCGCGGGGCCGTTCGGGTTCGCGTCGACGTCGACGCGGAGCATCTTGCCGAGGAAGTTGCCACGGTTCTGCGCGCGGCAGCCCGGGTCGCCGCCGGAGCCACCGTCCCCGTGCGCGATGTAGAGGTACCCGTCGGGGCCGAACTGGATGCAGCCCGCGTTGTGGTTGCTGAACGGCTGCGAGACGGGGCCGTGCATCAGCGTGCCGCTCGAGGCGTTCGCGACGTCCGGGTTTGTGGAGCTGCGCTGGTAGCGCTCGACGACCGTCGCACCGTCGGGATCGCGCGTGTAGTTGACGTAGAAGTAGCCGTTGTTGTTGTAGTCCGGGTGGAACGCGATGCCGAGAAGGCCGCGCTCGCCGCCGCTCCGCACGGGGCCGGTGATGTCGAGGAACAGCGTAGTGACGCCGTTCTTGACCAGGCGAATGCGGCCGGCCTGTTCGCCGACGAAGACGCGGTCGTAGTCGCCGTCCGGGGAACCGACCCAGATCGGCGCAGAGAAGCCGGTCGCGAAAGTCTCACGGGTGATCGTCTGCGCGTCGACCGTGGCGGTGAGGAGGGACGCGACACAAAAGGCGAGGAACTTGGAGTTCATGTGGAGAGATGGTGGTTCGTGCCGGAAATGGGGCCGGCTAGGGCGACGATAATCTAACGAATGTCGCGATCCGTGCGAGTCCGTAGGCGGATTCGGCGGTGCGAATGCGTGGCGCCGAAACCGCGTTCGCATCGGCACGGAGTCCGAGGGTTCGGGTTGATCGCGCCTTCGAGTCGCGGCGCGGGCGGACCGCAGCCAGCCCCGGTTCCGGCGCCGGGAGCCAATGATCGGCCAATCGACACAGGCGCGATCTCGTGCAGCCGCTATGATCCCGCGCCGCTCGTGACCCACACCTGATGACGGACGACTTCTACTGTGACGAGGTCTTGAGCGGCCGCACGCAGGTGCAGGTCGTGAAAGAGACCGAGCGCGTGCTCGCGTATCACCACACCCGGCCATTCTGGCCGGTGCACATCGTCGTGATTCCGAAGGTGCACGTCCCGTCGCTGACCGATCTCGGCGACTCCGGAGCCGCGCTGCTGCCGGAGCTGATCGAGGTGGTCCGCGAGGTCGCTGCGGACGTCAGCGCGGAGCACGGCGCGGCGCGGGTGCTGACGAATCTGGGCGACTACCAGGACTCGAAGCACCTCCATTTCCACGTCAATCACGGTGATCCGAGGGAGAACTGAGTTGCAGGCTCCGACCGAACAGCAGCTCCACGAGGCGATCGCCTGCTTCCCGCTCGACGGAGAATTCCTGGACGTGCGGCCGTTGCGCCGCGGGCACATTCACGACACGGTCGTGTCGCGCTTCCGCAAGGGTGATCACGAGACGCAGTACATCCACCAGCGGATGAACGACGCGGTCTTCCCCGACCTCGACGTGCTGATGGAAAACATCCATGCCGTCAGCGATCACATGGTGCGTAAGCACGCCGCCGAGTGTGCCGACGAGTTCGAGCCGCTGCGCCTGATCTCGACCGGCGACGGCGCGCGGTATGCGCGCACCGAGAGCGGGGCCTGGCGGACGTTCGTGTTCATCGAGAACACCGCGTCGTTCGATCGGTGCGCGGGGACGGAGCAGGCGTTCGCAGCGGCCCGCGCGTTCGGCTGGTTCCAGCGGCAGCTTCGCGACCTGTCGCCCGATCGGCTCGGCGAGACGCTGCCCAGGTTCTTCAGCTCGACGCACCGGTTTGCGCAGTTCGAGGTCGCGCGCGCGGCGGCTTCCGAAGACCGACTCGCATCGGCGGCCGCGGAGATCGCGTTCGCGCTCGAAAGGCGCGAGATGGTGTCGGTCGTCGACGACATGCTGCGATCCGGCGAGATGCCGTCGCGCGTCGTGCACGGCGACACGAAGCTCAACAACATCCTGTTCTGTGACACGACGGGCGCCGCGAAGGGCATCGTCGACCTCGACACCTGCATGCCGGGGTACTCGCTCTACGACTTCGGTGACCTCGTGCGGTTCACCGCCGCGACGAGTGCCGAGGACGAGCGCGAGCAGGATCGCATCGGCACCGACCTCGGGCTCTACCGCGCGCTCGCGGAGGGCTACCTGTCGATGGCGAGCGACTTCCTCACGCCGCGCGAAATCGAGCTCATGCCGTTTGCCGCGCGGCTCGTGACGTTTACGATTGGCCTGCGATTTCTCGCGGACCACCTGAACGGCGATCACTATTTCAAGATCGAACGGGACGGGCACAACCTGGATCGCGCGCGGGTCCAGTTCGGCATGGTGCGCTGCATGGAAGCGCGCGCGATCGAGATGGCGTGCTAGTGTCCCGCGTCCGAAGTCCGCATCATAAGTAACCGGCCTTCGACCCGCTCGCTGCGTTGCCGCTCCTCAACTTGGCCGCTGACAAGCCGTGTAGTCGCAGCGCCTTGCGCGTGAATCGACTGACGCGGCTACTTTCGCTACGGACTTCAGACGAGGGACACTAGCGGCGACGGCCGCCGCCGCCCTGGGCGCCCCCGCGTCCGCCGCCGCCCGCTCCGCTCGCGCGTAGCGTCTCGCGCAGGGCGTCGAACTCCTGGACGCTGGCCATGCCGTCGCCGTCGCTGTCGATGAATCCCATGCGCTGCTGGAGGTTCTGCGGCAGCTCCTCGGAGGAGAGCTTGCCGTCGCCGTCTTTGTCGCGGTCCTGCACGAACTCCGCGGAGGTCTGTTCGGCCGCCGTGAGTTCGACCGTGCGCGGGTTGCCGGCGGACACGACGACGTCCCCGACCTGGCCCTTCAGGCCGAGACCGCTGAGCGAGTAGCGATACGCGCCGATGGCGAGGGTCTCGACCGTGGCGTTGCCGCCCTGGACGCGCAGGCGACGGTAGGAGTCGAGCCCGCGCCACTCGTTCGCCGGCTTGTCACCGGCGTCGTCGTAGGAGACCAGGTGAATCGTCGTGCCGCGGGGCACCGAAGCACCGCTCTCGGATCGAACCGCGAACTTCAGGCCGCCGCTCTGGAACGCGATCTGCAGGTCGGTCTTCGAGCCCGGCGTGACGATCAGCTGTTCGGCGTGCACGACGCCGCCGTTGCCACGTCCGCCACGGCCGCCGCGTCCACCGGTCGAGCTCGTGACCTCGAGGCGGTAGCTGCCCGGTAGGACGCCGTCGATCTCGAACTTGCCGTCGTTGCCGACGCGGTCTCGGGTCATCCGTTCGACGATGCGATTCACCATTCGCGCCTGGTCTTCGTTCGCCACGTTGCCGTTGACGACTTCATCGAGGCGCTCGAGGCGCACCTCGAAACCGCCCTTTGGCTGGCCGTTCTCGAACACGACTCCGGTGACCACGCCGACATCGGCGGCGTTGCGGGTGACGTCGTGCTGGATCGACTGCCCGGGGCCGAGAATCAGATGAGGGGTGCGGCCGGCGAGCGACTGGAGGCGCGCCTGGAACCCTCCGCGGTCGCCGCCACGACCACCGCGTCCGCCCCGGCCTCGTTCGCGTTCGGAGACCTCGACGAAGTACTCACCGGCTTCGAGGCCGTCGATGTCGTATTCGCCGGTCTCGCGATCGACGCGCGCGGTCTCGCGGTTGCCGTCGACGCTCGTGAAGGCGACCTGCAGCTGCAGCTCCGGATCGTGATCGAGCACGCGGCCGAACACGCGGGCGCCGGAGCTGAGCTCGAGACGGGACTCGAACTCGTCGCGGCCTCCCGGGATCACGAAGTCGGGATTCTCGAGATCGGAGTAGCCGTTCTTCGTGACCCGCAGCGTGTAGTTACCGCCGAGCACGGGCTTGAACTCGAACGTGCCGTCACGCTCGGTCGTGACGCGGGCGATGCGCGTGCCGCGGTTCCCGCTCCACATCGAACGCATGACCTGGCGCATCGCGTCGCGCTCGTTGCGGCGACCCTCCTCGGCGCTGGCTGGCGTGGCTGGTGTCGTCGGCGGCGGCGCGATCGAGAGCTCGACGCGCGCGCGTCGCACGGGCTCGCCGTCGATGGCGTCCAGGACAATGCCGCGGAAGACCGTGCCGCGCTGGGCGGCGACGGTGACGAGGCCGAGGGGGGCGTCTTCGTTCAGCTCGACGACCTTCGCCGCGACCTTGATGTAGCCCGGCGCGTCGATGTCGAGTGCGTACTTGCCGGGGAGAAGGTCAAGCAGCGCGAACTTGCCGTCGGGGTGCGGGGTCGGCTTCGGGGTTTCGCCCGCGGCCATGCCCGCGCCACCGATGCGCGCTTGGTAGTACGCGTCCCGTGCAGCCTCTTGCGCGTCGTCGCTCGCGGTGCCGGCGTTGCTGCGCCCGCGATCGCGTCGGCCGCCGCGATCCCCGCCGCGACCGCCGCGGCCGCCATCACGTCCGAATCGGCCCCAGCTGTTGTTGTCGATGCGACGCGCGGTGATGCCGTATTCCGGGACAGGCGCGCCCGATTCCGAATCGACGACGATCCCGGTGATCTTCAGTCGCTCGGCCAGCGTCAACTCGAGACGCGGCGTCGACGTCGCGTTGACCGACTCGCGACTGAGCGTCAGGAACTGGTCGTGCTCGACGCGGACGGTGACGTCGCCGAGCGCGACGGCGTCGAACGTGAACTCGCCGTCGCCGTCCGTGGTGGCGGTGGCGCGGTTGCGGCTTCCGCGGTCCCGACCGGCGCGGCCGCGATCGCGTCCTCCGCGGCGCTCTTCTTCGCGATTGCCTTCCTCGCGACTGCGCTGCGGGCTGACCGTGACGCGGGCCTCTGCGATCGGCTGGCCCGTTTCGTCGACGACGCGTCCGGAGAACGGCGCGCCGATCGTGATCTCGATCTTCACGTCTTCGATCGGTTCGGCGCCTTCGACTTCAAGGGTGCTCGAACGGCCGGGCAGGTAGCCGTCCGCGTCGGCCGTCAACGACCAGGCGCCACCGGGCACGGAGCGGAACTCGAACACCCCGAACGCGTCGGTATGCGCCGGCTGAATGAGTGTCGCGGCGAAGCTGCTGCTGCCGCCTCCACGAAAGCCGCGGCCACGTCCGCGGCTCGCGCCAGGAGTGACGAGGGCGTTCGCGACCGGTTGGCCGCGGTCGTCGGCGACTTGACCGCGCACGGTCGCACCGAGGTCGAGCACGAGATCCGAGACGAAGACTTCGCCGGTCTCCTCGTCGTAGTCGTCCAGGTTGACGCGGGTGCTCGCCGGAGCCAGGTTCGTGTGGACGGCGGCGAGTTCGAGCGTTTCGTCGTCGCCGACGGCCGTCGTGAATGCGTAGTAGCCCTGCTCGTCCGTGGTGTCGACGGCGCGGCCGGGATCGTCGCGGCGAGAGAGCATCGCGCGCCAGTCGAAGTTCCCGCCGCCGCCACGGCGACCGCCGCCGAAACCGTTGCGCATCATCGCGCGGAAATCCGGCTGGTTGCGCACGCGCACGGCGGCGCTCGCCACACCGGCGCCCTGTTCGTCGACGACGCGGCCGACGACCTTGATCGCCCAGCCGGGGCTGCCGGTCCCGGTTGCCGCGCTCGCGTTCGTCGGCACCACGTCGGAGCGCTCGGTCGATTCCGCACTCGTCGGCGTGACGCGGATCGCGTCGAGCACCGATCGGTCATCCGCTGCGTCGAACGCGACGGTCGGAGCCGGGCCGGCGTCGGACTCGAACAGCAAGAATGCAGCGGCGCCGAGTCCCGCGAGAAGGATACCGATCAGGAGGAGTCGCATGTGGAAGCGTGGTCGGGCCGGAGGCCGTCCGTGACTTCGGCACATTCAAGCGCGTGGTTGCGGGAAGTGCGGTCGCAGCTTGTCGATCGGGCGTCACATTGCTGTATCCGGAGGTCCTGACGCGGTTTCCGACGTGCGGGTGTTTCACCGCGGTGCAACACCGCGACGAGATCGCGACAACTCGTAGCTCAGCGGAACGAGCCGTTGGTCTGGCTCGTCTTGCTCTCCCAGAGCAAGCGACCGCCGTTGAGGCGACTGTCGACGCCGACCGCGATGCTGCCGAGGAATGCGCCGTCGGTCGTGACGCGCGTGCCGCCGGGGCGTCGGACGCCGACGCTCTGCACGGTCGCCCAGCCTGTCTCCAGGTCGTTCGTGCCGTCGCAGTTGATGTCGAGATCGGACGCGTCGTTCGGCAGGCTGGCGAGAAAGGACTCGCTGAAGACCGGGTTGACGGTTTCGAGCGTTCGGGCGAACCAGCAGCGGAAGTCGAGCGTCGCGCTCAGCGGGCGCTCGTTGTCGTTGTAGATCGAGAAGTAGAGCCGATTCGCGTCCTCGAACTCGCCCGTGAGGTTGATGAACGCGAGCTCCGACTGCGCGAGCGCGACGAAGCTGTCGATCATCAGGAAGTCGGGCAGCGCCGTGTATTCCTGGTCGTCGAAGTCGAGTCGGTGGTCGGTGTCCAGGTCCGTCGGCAGGCCGTCGTCGGGCACTGCTTGGATCGCGAACGCGTTCGTGCAGTAGACAAGGCCGGTCGGGTGCACGATGCACTCCGAACCGATCAGATGGTTGTGCGAGATCGGCTGGTTGAAGCCTTCGGGATCCTGCGCCGAGACGACGAGGTAGCCCTCCTGGCCCGGGATGTTGTGACAGTCGGACAACACGCAGAGCGTATCTGCCGGCGACAGGAACTCCATGCGATCGAAGACGGTGCAGCTCAGCGGTGAGAACGGGTCCTGCGGGCTCGGGATCACGTTCACGTACTCGTAGTGCAGGCGCACGCTTCCGCCGAATCCACCCGGCGTCTGGGGCGCCAAATCGGTGTTCGTGATGCAGATGAACGAATACATGCAGTGCGACGTCGTGCGGTGCACCGGGAAGATCAGCACCGAACCGGGCTCGCGGCTTTCGATCGCGGGCGCGGGAACCGGAGCGGCCGGTTGCTGTTGGGCGTCGACGACCGCCGCGGTCCACAGCGGCGCCGTGGCAGCGGCGATGGCCATGGCAAGCGTGCGTGCGGACAAGGTCATCGTCGGTAGGAATGGATGGATGGTGAGTGCGTGAGAAAGCTAGCTCGGGTGTTGGTGGCGACTCGGTCGGTATTCCCGGTGGATGGGGAGGACAGGCCGGGGCGGGCGATGGCAGCGGGGGTTTCAACCGAGTCCCGATTCGAGTCCGCGCCGATGTTTTCGGTCGGCCGCGTGTATCGTGGGAGGATGCGAAGGATCGTCGCGATGTCGATAGTGCTGCTTGCGAGCGGCGTGGTGCCAGGCCAGTCGATCTGGGTTGAAGCGGAGAGGGCGTTGGCGAGCGAGGGTGGTGTTCGTGGAGCTGGAAGCGCGGTCCGCGTGCCCAGCGCGTGGGGCGGGCACTGCCTACGGGCGTCGGGCGATGCCGAAGGCGATGGGATCCGTTGGTGGGTCACTGTGACCGAACCCATCCCGGACGCCGTGCTTCGGATCCGCGGCGCCGAGTGCCTGGGGCCTGCGGAGTTCGTGGTCGAAATCGACGGCGCGCCGCGCGGACTCGTTCGCTTCGATGCGAACGATGTGCACGCCAAGTCGAGTCACGGTCGAATGGGGTATGCCGGACCCGGGCGTATGCCGTGGCGCGAGATCCCCCTCGGCGCGTTGGCCGCGGGCACCCGCACGCTGCAGCTGGTGCCCACGGAGTCTGAGGGGGTTTGGCTCGACGCTCTTGTGATCCACCCGAAGGGTCACGTCCCGGCGATCGTCCAGCGCGAGCTCATGGGTTCGAATGCAGATTCCGGCGGCACGACCCACGTGTTTTGTTCGCCTGGCGTCGCGGAACGGACGATGGCCGCGATGGCGGAGCTGCTGGCACGATTCGAGTCCGTGGGCAGTGTCGTCGCGTCGTGCTGCTATCCGAAGCCCTGGTTCTGGCATGTCGTCGCTGCCACGGACGCACGACCCGGCGCGGCGGAGCTCGATGGCTTCCAACTGTGCGTGCACGAAGGCGAAGCGATGGATCCAAAGTCCGTCGGCATTCTCGCCCGACGCATGGCTCGGCGCTGTCTCGAAATGGAGGGCACATGGCCGCCACATCGGCCTGCTTGGTTGTTGCGGGGCTGCGCGCTCTCCGTGGGGTGGCTTGCAGAGCAGCAGATGCTCGGCGAGAGTCCGGAACCAGCCGGTGCCCTCGACGCCGAGGCCGGCATGTGGCGCGCGGTGTTTCGAATCGAGCCGAAACTCTTCGTCGGTCTGGTGGATCGTTTGACGGACGTCGAGCGCAATGGCCCGATCTGGGACCCTGCGAACCGCCGAGATGCTCGCCTCGCCGAGCGGGCGTATGCGGACTTGCTGTTCGGCGCTGCGTCCACGAGCCAAGCACGCGAGATATTCGATTCGTGGCGGAGCTTGCCGCCCGCCCCGAAGGACGCGTTGCCGCAGCGCGGCGAGACGGTGATTCAGGTTCGGTGCGGCGCCGGCTCCCCGGCGGGGGCTCACGAGTGGCGGCCCGAGTTCGATCTCGCGCGTCGGAAACGTGGCTTCGCGTATCGAACCGATGTCGAAGCGTTCCGAGACGGTGATGCGCACTGGCGCGTGCGCGGCGATGGTCACACCCTCGACTTCGACGTTCCCGCGTCGTTCGAGGGCTCGCTGCGGATTCAGTTTGGGCGTCGAGTGTCGCTCGAGCTCGGTCTCGACGATGGTAGGCTCGCCCCGGTTGAAGGGGAGTCCGAGTTGGTTCTACCGGTGCGTGCGGCATCCACGGCCGACGGACAGTTCTCGGTGGCGCTGCCTTCCGTTGGTGACGGATACCGCATTTTGGCGGTGGAACTGTGCGGCCCGCCCGATCTCGGAGCACGAGTGCTCGACGTCGAGTGCAGCGAAACCACGCCTCGCGACGGCGAAAACTTCGAGTGGCAGAAGGGCTACGACACGGCCACGGTGGTCGAAGGCTTCGACTACGAGCTCCTCGTCGGTCAGGCGTGGCGCCACGGCGACCACCGGCAGTGGTTCGGCCACGATCCCCGCTACGGCGAACAGCCGCTCGAGTTCGAAGTCCGGGTGCCGAAGGGCTTCGACGGTGTGTTGCGTCTGACCCCGGACGACGAGGGCCGGATCGCGACCGTCCTGGTGGAGAACCGCCGCTACCGCCTCCGCATGGGGATGCCGCTCGCGATTCCGATCTCCCGGGCCGAGGACGACGAGAGTCCGATCCGCGTCGTGATGCGTAAGGTGCGCGGCATGAATTGCGCGCTGCGACGCCTGGAGGTCCTCCGCGCGCGGTGACCCGATCTTCCGCGCGCGGGTTCCGGGGCGATGCCACGGGGTTTTCGGCCCGTTTCGGGCCCCTTTCCCGCTAGAATCCGCACCGTTGCGGTCCGCTCTCCAGCCCAGGGGGCGGTCCAGTCGACGAAGACTCCAAGGAGCAAGACGAATGCGAACACTCGCACGCAGCGCGGCCCTCTTGTTGTCCGGCATCGCACTGACGATCCCGGCCGAGGCCCAGACTTCTCGACCGAACAAGCGCACGACGTCGCGGCCGATGCACAAGCAGCAGGGTCCCGGCGCGATCGCGAAGAAGCTCACGCCGGCACCGACCGGTCGGAGGGCCAAGGGCGCGGCGCGCAAGTTCCGCCAGCTCGAGGTGGCCGGGGATCAGGTCTCGGAGAACGTCAAGCGACTCACCGACGAGTTGAAGTGGCACAAGACGCTCGGCGGTGCGCTGCAGACGGCGCGGTCGAGCAAGAAGCCGTTGCTGTGGATTCACGCGCTCGGCGACCTGAAGGGTTTCCTTTGAAGCGCTGGTCAGAGCTTGCGGGGCGTGTCCCTGTCCTCCGATCAGGTCCTGAAGGTTCTCAAGCGCGACTTCGTCGTCGGCTGGAAGAACATCGCGCGCGAAGACTACGTCGGCTCGTCGCACGGCTACACGTGTGACGACACGGCCGTCGGCACGACGAACGGTGCCGGTCCGCGCAACATGCAGATGTTCGTGCTGTCCCGCGGCGGCGTCGTCGTCCACTGCCTGCCGGGCTTCTGGCATCCGGACGATCTCGTCACGGAGCTGCAGCACGCGAAGCTGCTGCATCGCCTGTGGATCGACGACCGGCAGAAGTCGGGCAAGAAGAAGATGTTCGCCCGCATGCAGCTCTCGGCGATCCGCTCGCACAGCGACCTGATGACCGCACGCAGCGGCTGGCAGGGCTTCGACGCCGCGAACGAGCGCGAGCGCCTCAAGCACGGGCCGCGCGACACGTTCTACATGGTCAACGGCAAGCCGAAGGGCATGAAGCCGCTGAACGTGCTGATCCACGAGCGCATGGCGAAGCGTCCGTTCGTGTCGTTCAAGAAGTTCGACACGGAAGAGTTCATCGACTACGGCCGTCCCTACTACGACAACAACGGCGGCGGCGTCGACTTCCGCGGCTCGAAGGGCTACCTCGAGAGTCAGAAGCGCATGGCCGAGCGGCGCAAGATCCGCGAGGAGAAGCGGCGCAAGGCCGAGGAGTACGAAAACGGCAAGAAGGCCATGAAGAAGAAACTCGGCAAGGCCGAGATGAAGGCCATGTCGAAGAAGAAGAGCAAGAAGTCGCGCAAGAGCGGCGAAGAAGACTGAGCCTGGACCTCTCTTCCTCAACACGCCCGCGCGCGACTGGGTCGCTCGCGGGCGTGTTGCGTCGGTGCGCGCGTGCGGACCGATCGCGAATCGATTAGGTTGATCGCGATGCGCCCGATCCTCCTATCGTGGGCGCTGGCCGTCTCGGCAGCGAGCGCGGCTGCGCAGCCGTTCCCGGCGATCGTCGCGCCGGCGGAGAACCCGTTCACGCCGCAGAAGGCGATGCTCGGCAAGGCGTTGTTCTGGGACGAGCAGCTGTCCGTGAGTGGCACGATCGCGTGCGGCACCTGCCATCGCCCCGAGGTGGGAGGTCTGGATCCGCGCGCGCCCGATGCGCGGCATCCCGGATTCGACAGCGTATTCGATACGGACGACGACGTGCACGGTTCGCCCGGGGTGATCGCCACGGACTCGAGCGGGCACTACGTGCCGTCCGAGGAGTTCGGGTTGGGCGTCCAGGTCACGCGTCGACTCGCGCCGTCCGTGATCAACGCGGCGGTCTTCACGCATCAGCTGTGGGACGGGGCCGTCGAGGATCGACTCGTCGATCCCCTGACCGGCGACGTCGTGATCGAGACCGGTGCCTCGCTGGAGGCGCAGGCCCTAGGGCCGCCCGTGAATCCGGTCGAGATGGGACGCGAGGGGATCACCTGGAGTGACGTCGTGTCGCGGCTCGCACCGATGCGCCCCCTCGCGATCGCGTCCGACCTGCCGGGCTACCTTGCGCAGTGGCTCGGGAATCGAATGTACGAACAGGTGTTCGAGGACGTCTTCGGTTCTCCCGGGGTCACGCCCGTGCGCGTCGCGATGGCCATCGCCACCTACGAACGGACGTTGATCTCCGACCAGTCGCCGTTCGACCGCTGGCTGGCGGGGGAGGACGCGATGAGTCCGCTCGAGGTGTTCGGCCATACGGTGTTCTTCGAGTCGAACTGCTTCACCTGCCACGGGCTCAACGACTTCCACGAAGTGTTCGCGAACTCCGGAGTGCGACCGAGCTTCGAGGATCCCGGCGTCGGCGGTGTGACCGGCGTGGCGAGCGACCTGGGCAGCTTCAAGGCGCCGTTCCTGCGCAACCTCGGTTCGCGCCCGGCGTTCTTCCACAACGGCGGGGCCGCGACGCTGGCGGAGGTCGTCGACTTCTACGATCGGGGTGGAGACTTCGCGCCGCCGGGCGGGTTCTTCCAGCCGCTCGGACTTTCGGATTCGAAGAAGCTCGCGCTGGTCGTGTTCCTACGGGATGCGTTGACCGACTCGCGCGTTTCCCAGCGCGTGCCGCCGTTCGATCGGCCGACCCTGTTCACGGAGCGAGCCGAGGCGAGCGAGCCATTCGGGCATGGCACGCAAGGGACGTTCGGGATCGTGCCGCGACTCATCGCCGTCGAACCGCCGGTGCTCGGCAATTTGGACTACACGCTCGGCATTCGGGACGGTGCGGGTGGCATGCCCGGAGCGCTGCTGATCGATCTCGCGCCCGGCGACGGGTCGGTGAGCGTGCACGGGGCGCCGTTGTTCGTCGCGGGGTCCGCCGCATTGCGGGTCGTGTCCCTCGGTTCACTCGGCGGCGACCTCTGGGGTGAGGGCTACGGCTCTTGGAGCATGCCGATCCCCGCGGCGTCGAGTCTCGCGGGCCTGTCCCTGTACGCGCAGGGCTTGGTCGCCGACTTCGGGTCCCCCGGCGGCGTCGCCAGCACGGGCGGGGCGCGGATCGAACTGTTCGCGCCCCGCGAGCCGTGAGTCCGCCGTACGCGAAACGAGCCCGCGCCTTCCGGCACGGGCCCGTGTTCGTGATCTCGGCTACGCCGTGATCAGAGGTCGCCGAGCACGATCTTCAGACCGCGCGACAGCGCCCAGCCGTTCGGACCACACGAGTCGATGCAGATGAACTGCACGTAGAACTCGACGCCGTTCTGGCACGAGCCGTCGTCGATCTGGCAGGCGAACGTGAAGCCGCCCGGATCGACGATCTGCGTCGTCACGGCCGCGAACGGTGGCATGACGAGCAGGTTGCCGCCGAGGAACGGCTCGAACTGGTTGGCCGGTGCGAGGGCCCAGACCATCGCGCCCGTCTTCTGCGTGTTGCCGGCGTTGCCGATGAAGATCTCGGGGTTGCCGCCGATGAACGGTAGGTTGAGCATCGTCAGCTCGGGGACCCCGTCGCAGCCGGGCGTGCCCGTGCCGTAGTTGTTCCACGACGCCGGTACGCCTTCGAGCGCGTACTGCTCGAGGCCCCAGAAGTCGACCATCTGGCCTTGGGCGAAGTAGCCGAAGCAGTTGTCGGGGCCGCTGTACGGCGTGTAGTCACCGTCGCGATCGAACTCGAGGTTGCCGTCGACCCAGACCTTGAGGTTGTCCTCGCGGAACTCGACCCAGAAGCCGTGCGGCATGAAGCGCGTCCAGCCCGTGTCACCGAGGGTGTTCGCGGTCGCGAGGACCTCGACGCCGTTGTTCAGGTCCGAGCACGGCAGGTCGAGGTTGGTCTGCGACCAGAGCTCCTGCGGGTCCGGGATGCCGAACACGCGCACGAGGCGCATGCCGCGCGGGTGCGTGCCGGGGCCAGCGCAGCCGGGCAGCTGGGCGGTGACTTCATCCTTGTTCCAGATCACCGCGAGGTAGTCGGCGTTGGGATCGTTCTGTTCGCCTTCGCAGAACCCGAGCACGAACCCGAGGGAGTCGTTGTCGTCGGGGCCGCCGCGGCCCTTGGCGAAGAACTGCATCTGCCGGCACTCGACCGAGCAGGAGTTGTGCCAGATCGCAGGGATCCCGGACTGGTCTTGGACACAGGCGACGTCCCAGGCGGACGTGAAATCGGGGAAGAACCACTGCGGAGTCTCCCCGTTGACCGTGTAGCTGCCGTTCATCCACGAGTCGTCGAAGAAATACTGCTCTCCGGTGCATTCGGATTGCGCATGGAGAGTCGCGACGAGGGTGAAAGCGGCGGCCAGAGTGCGGATCTTGTGGTGTTGCAAGGTGAGGTCCTTCAATGGGGGAAAGAGGTGCGCGTGCGCACCTTTGGCGAGTCGGCCTGCGCACGAGCGTTGTGGTGCGCGGACCACGATACCCGTCGGCAGCGTGGCGGCGGAAGAAGACCTTCCGCTCATCGGAAATTCACGGTTTCACAAATGCGGAGCGCTCGAATAGCAGTACGGACGAGTCGTTCATGCCTGTCGCCAAGCGCTTGCTGTCCGGGCCCCAGCACATGCGTCGAACGGTGCCGGAGTAGCAGGAGGTTTTGAGTTTCAGGCGCAGTTTTTTTGTGTCGAACAGCCAGAGCCCTTCGAACGTCGCGGCGGCGAGCTGCTTGCCGTCCGGGCTGCGGGCGAGCGCGAGGATCCACCATCGACCGATGTCGACCGCCTTCTTGGTCTTGCCGCTCTTGACGTCGAGGATCAGGAGCTCCGGTTCGTTGTTGCGGGCCAACGCAATGCGCTTGTCGTCGACGAATGCGAGTGCGTCGATCCCCTTCTCGCCGTCGTTCTTCACGCGCTGCACGATCGACTTCGACTCGATGTCGATGACACACACGGCGCCGTCCGTGCGCCCCGCGGCGATCCGATTGCCGTTCGGGGATACGCACAGCAGCTCGATGTAGGAGCGCTTCTCGGGATCCGGCGACTTGCCGATCCAGATGTTCGCGAGCTGCTCTCCGGTCCGTGTGTTCCAAATGCACACCTCGGGGTTGCCGTGCGCGGTGATGAAGCGGTTGCCGCCGTCGAGGGGGCGGAAGTGGTAGGCGATTCCGGCGGCCTTCTTGAATGCGAGTTCGCCCTGCGCTGGCTTGCCGTCCAGGTGGTAGAGCCGAATCGGCCCCTTGCGTCCGCTGATCCAGACCTTGTCCGTGCCGTTGAAGTGGACGCCCGCACACCCTGCGTCCTGCGTCGGGTAGGTCCCGAGCTGCTTCGTGCTCTTCGTGTCGAAGCGCTGCAGCGTGCCGTCGGCTCCTCCGGCGATCAGCTGTTTCCCGTCGGGGCTCCAGGCGATCGCGTCGACCATGTTGTCGGGGGACTGCAGGTTGTCTCCGAGGACCTGACCGAGCCGGCGCACGCGCTTCTTCTTGATCGCGACGGCCTCGTCTTTCTTGCGCTTGGGATCGTCGCCGAGCTGGGCGGTTGCGGTCGCGGCCAGGAGCGCGATCGCGGTGAGGAACGCGGAGAGCGAGCGGTTCATCACCCGCCAGTGTAGCGCAGAAAACTCGCGTCTCTTCTGTCGTGACCTCGAGCGTTGCGATTCATTGGATGCGTGAAACTCCTGGTCATTCCTGAGAACGTCGTTCGCTCGATCGCGACCCCCGAGTTGGCCTTCGCCGCCGTGCGCGACGCGCTCGTCTCGGTGGCGAGTGGGTCGGCGACGATCCTCCCGGTGGTGTTGGCGCCGGCGGGGGAGCCCGGTGCGGGCTTTGGCATCAAGTCCGCGACCCATCTCGACGCGGGGCTGTTGGGCTTGAAGGTCGGCAGCTACTTCCCGGGCAACGAGGCGCGCGGCATTCCGAACCACGGGTCGACGACGATGTTGCTCGACGCGGAAACGGGCCTCCCGCGGGCGCTGGTGAGTGCGGGATACCTGAACGGGTTGCGGACCGCGGCCGCAAATGCCGTGGCGGTGGATTGCTTGTCTCGAGACGATGCGAGGGTGCTCGGCGTGATCGGCGCGGGTCATCAGGCCGAATTCGAGGTGCGCGCGGTCGCCGCAGTTCGTCGGCTCGAACGCGTCAAGGTGTGGAGTCGCAATGCTGACCGCGCGGCGGCGATGTGTGAGCGGCTCCGGGACTTGCCCGCTCGCGTGGACGTCGCAACGGAGCGGCGTGGTGCGGTCGAGGGCTGTGATCTCGTCACGACCGTGACCGCAGCGAGCGAAGCGATGGTCGACGCGTCGTGGGTCGCGCCGGGCACACACGTGTCCGCGATGGGGGCGGACGCTGGCGGCAAGCAGGAGCTGGATCCGCAGCTGATGGAACGCGCGTCGTGCTTCGCGGACTTGCCGGAGCAGGCGGTGCGCATCGGCGAGTTCCAGCACGCCGTGACGCGAGGTTTGCTGGCGAGCGAGGACATCACGCCGATCGGCAATGTGGTGCGTGGTGCGCACCCCGGTCGCCGGGACGTGGGGGAGATCACGGTGTTCGACAGCTCCGGCATTGCGACCCAGGACCTCCACGTGGCAGAGGCGGTCGTTGCGGCGGCAATCGACGCCGGAGTTGCGACGGAGATCGAGTTCTGACTCTCTAGAGTTCGAGCCGGTGCAGTGGCCCCGGTGCCAGATTCACGGGCACTTTGCGAACGACTCGGTCGTCACGCAGCAGCACGATCCGAACGGTGTTGTCCCGCACCGCGAACACCTCGGAGTCGCCGTTACGCGACAGCCGCATCGTCCGGACCCGCTGTCCGAACTTGAAGTTGGTAGGCCAGATGTGGCCGCGCTGATCCGTGTCGTCTTCGACCGCCACTGCCTCGGCTTCACCGGGTGATCGCAGCGAGATCTGAACGCGAACCTGGCGTTCGACGACGAGGTCGAGGCGGCCGTTGACGATGGGCAACGTGTCCTCGCCGTAGCCGATGTCGAGGGGGAAGATCTCGGGCGAGTCGATGCGGAACCAGACACCATCCGGTGGAACGCTACCGAGGCTGAAGGTGCCGTCGTCGCCGGAGCGAACCACCGAGTGCATGAGCGAAGAGAAGCGGAGGCGTCGACCCGCGTGATGGATCGGCATCACGTTGGCGAGCCGGCGGATCGAGGCGTCGGATACCGGCGTGCCACGTCGGTCCACGACTCGGCCTTCGATGTCACGGAGAACGCTCAGGTCGATGGTGATCTCGTTGCTCGTCGATCCGGCCTGGCACTCGACGACCGCGCTGCGGGCCATCGTGCCCGCGTCGAGAGCCGCGAGGCGATAGCTGCGATCGACGAGCCGGTCGATGACGAAGTGGCCGTCCTCATCGGCGGTGACTTGGACGCCGCGCGCGCGTTGGGAACCCGAGCGCAGCGCCTCGACGACCTGGCCGCCTTCGATCGTCGAGAAGAAGGTCGCGTCTTCGAGCCAGACGATCGCGCGGGGGATCGGTCGGCGGTCGTGATCCACCACCGTGCCGGCGATCGATCGGCTCGCCGGGCCCAGGACGATCTCGACGAACGGTGGGAACCGTTCGACGCCAGTCTCGGGATCGACGGGGATGGCGAAGAATCCGGGCTGGCGACCGTCCGCGACCGCGACGATGCGGCGCGGGACGTCGCCGAACACCGATTCGAAGCGGCGGTTGCCGCCCAGTTCCGGGTCGGCGTCGAGCTCGAACCGGCCCTCGCTGTCGGTGAGGGCGACGAGTCCACCGAGAGAAACACGTGCGCGAGCAACGACCGCTCCGGAATCGGGTTCGCGCACGATGCCCTGGAGCTGAGACCGGCTCGGTGGCCGGCGGGCCAGTCGGACCTCGACGATGCCGAAGTCGTGCTGCATCTCGGCGATCTCCACGCCCGACCGCCGCCAGGTCTCGAAGCGCGGATGTTCGACGACGAGCCAGGCCAGGTCGGCGGCGGTCGCTACTCGCGTCGAGAACTCTCCCGTGGACTTGGAGTCGACGATCGGCACCTGCCATTTGGAATGCTCGAACGCGGTTGACGTCTGCGCGCGCACCTCATCCTGATCGACCTCGATGCGGACGCGGGCGTCGGCGATCGGGTATCCCGCGCGGTCGGTCACGCGGCCATCGACGGCGATTGCGCGCGCGCCGATCACGGTCATCGTGCGAGTTTCGTGCTGGGCAGGCATTCCCTCGAACAGCGTCATCCAGCCGGGTTCGCCGAAGCGGATGCGTCCGGCTTGTGTGATCGGCAGCTCGGCCCGGCCGGAGTCGTCGGTCGTCGCCTCGGTGTCGGCGGGGCCGACGATGCGGACTCCCGTCGCCGGCCTCCCTTCGACGTCGAACGCGAGCACGCGCGCGACGCCCGGCTCGTCGATCGGTTGATGGGCCGGTGCGTGGATCGGGGCGGCTGGCGACTCGACTTCGCGACGTTCCGGGCGGTCCGCCCCGGTGTTTGGCGGCGCTGAGCGCAGCGGGGCGAGCGCCACGGTGGGGGGCGCTTCCTCGGACGGGAGAGCCGGTATGGAGTCGTGCTCATCCCAGACTGCGATGGCCGCAACGAATGCGATGGCGGCGAATCCCACCGTCACGAGTTTGGCTTTGGACATGGCAAACAGGATCATCGTGGAGCTGGCTGCGGCGGCTGGCGTCGACACGCCGGTCGGGGCACGGCCCAGCGCGGCGAGCCCGAGCACCAGTGACCGACGATCGCCTGAGGAGTCGCTGTCGAGAGCCGCGCGCAGTCGGGTTCGCGCTCGTGCGAGCCTGCTCTTGATCGTCGGTTCGGGTTCTCCGAGCCGTTCGGCGATCGCGCGCGGACCGAGATCGTCGTGGTAACGCATCAGAACGACTCGGCGCATTTCGACGGGCAGCTCGGCGACCGCGGTCGCGAGCCGTCGGCCGACGTCGAGTCGAGCGTCGAGGTGGGCGTCGAGTCCGGCGATGTCTTCGACTCGCTCCGGGCGTGCGGCTTGGCGTTCGTGGTGCGCGCGCCGGGTCGCGAATTTGCGCTCGTTCGACGCGATTCGGTGCACGATGCGTGCAAGCCAGGAACGCGGGCGTTCAACGTCCGTCGGCGCAGCCCGAAGCACCGCGAGCCACGTCTGCTGCACGAGGTCGTCGGCTGTAGCGGGGTCTCGGACGATGCTCGCCGCCAGGCGGCGGACGAAGTGCTCGTGTGCGAGTAGGCGTTCCACGTTGGTCGGGTTCACGGCGCTACCGTTCGGACAACGGCGACGCCGAAGGGGATGCAGCGGATTTGCGAGAAATCCGCGGCGACCAGCGTACAGGAAGTTCTACCCACCCACGGTCAAACGAACGGACTGCGACGATCCGAAGTCCAGCCCGGTGCCCCCGTGGTCGATCCACTGCACGTCGAAGAAGGTCTCGCACAGGATCGGCTCGTTCGGGATCGGGAGGACCACGCTCGCCGACCCGGCTCCGCCGCACGGCACGGTCATCCAAGGCGCGATGCAGAGCGCCGAGCCCGGCACGGTGGATCCGATCAACGAGAGAGGGATCGGGGCGGAGGCCTCGCCGATGAGCAGGCTGCAGAGGACGCTGCCTGCGAGGTTGTCGGCGGCGATCGTCAAGTCGGTGCCGAGCTGTGGGGAGCTCCCCGCGAAGCCCAGCACGGGACCGCCGAGCGCGTGGTGGCCTGCGGGGCAACCGGGGTTCGGGACGATACTGCCGGTGGTGCACGGAAATGGGACGGAGGTGTCGAAGACCAGGTTGGTGTAGGAGCCTTCCGTGACTTCGTACAGATTGCCGTCGACAGTCTCGCCGACGAACGTCGGCGGGAAATCTTCTGGCGCGTGGCTATGGAACGTCAGTGTTGCGACGCCGCCGCCGGGAACGGTGTCCAATCGAATCCGAGTTACCGGAACCCAGCCGTTTGGCGGGACGCTACACAGCGACGAGCCGGCGCAGGTCGGCGGGTGAGGGTTGTTTCCGAACTCGCGGACCAGATAGCCGCTCCCACCGTCGAATGTGACGTTGATGCTGACGATGTGCTCGATCGATCCCACGGTCGAGTGGGGAAGGAAGAACGACGGCAGGCCTTCGGTCATCGTGAAGCCGGAGATGCTGCCCTCCTCCGCGACGTGCACGCTTCGGTCCGTCGGGTTCGACTCCGTGTGGTCGATCGGCGGAGACACCGGTGGAATCGCCGACGTGTTGACCGAGAATCGGTAGTTCTGGTGAGCCATGTAGAACGTCTCGGACGCGGAGCTCGCCTTGATCTCGATGTCGACGAGCGCCTCGTGAATCGCGGGATCGTTCTGGTGGAGGCGAAACCGCACGTCGTAGCGGCCGTTCTGGGCGGTCGCCAGGCCGGTTACGAGTGCGAGGCAGAGGGCGGTCGGCGCAGCGTGGAGATGGTTCATGGGATCGTGGGTTGGAACACCGCGAAGCGCGGCTACCGGGGTCCACGCCGGATCGAGGCAGGGGCGGCAAGGAGAATCGAAGATTCTTCCATCGGGGCGCTGCATGCTGTTCGCCAATCAAGCCCGGTATCGCGCGTGCGCTCGACCGACCGGACGAGTCGGACGCGAGTTCGCGCGCGCCTCGGCCCGTATTGGTGGTCCATCCGCTACAAGAGTCGCATGCCGCACCTCGGAATTCGGTCACTCCTATATGGCGTGAGTTGGCTCGCTGCCCTCGGCGCGTGTGCCACTCCGCAGAAGCCGATACCCGAGGGCTTCACGAAGCAGGACCAGCTCCGCGGCTCGGTGACGCCCGAACGGGCCTGGTGGGACGTCGTGCACTACGACCTGGCGCTGCGCGTTCTGCCCGAGACGAAGAGTCTCGAAGGGTTCAACACGATCACGTTCCGGACTCTCGGTGTTTCGGATCGGATGCAGATCGATCTGCAGCCGCCGCTGAAGATCACGAAGGTCCTGCACGGGGACGCGGAACTGCCGTTCGAGCGGGAGGGCAAGGTCTATTGGATCGAGTTCGCAGCACCTCTGGAGAAGGGCACCGAGGATCGGATCCAGGTCTTCTACGCCGGCAAGCCCGTGCAGAGTCAACGGCCGCCGTGGAGCGGCGGACTCTCGTGGCGCAAGGACGAGAAGGGCAACCACTTCATCGCGACGACGTGCCAGGGTATCGGCGCGAGCATCTGGTGGCCCAACAAGGATCACGGCTACGACGAGCCGGACCGGGGGATGGACATCCGAGTCACGGTTCCGGAAGGCTTGACGGCCGTCTCGAACGGTCGGCTCGTCGGCCGATCGAAGGGCGAGCCGGAGGGCACGGCGAGCTTCCACTGGCGCGTGACGAACCCGATCAACAACTACGGCGTCAACGTCAACATCGGCAAGTACGTCTCGATCCCGTCGAAGTACGAGGGCGAGGGCGGCGAGCTCGACGTCGAGTACTGGGTGCTCGAGCACCACCAGGAGAAGGCGAAGAAGCAGTTCCGCGAGGTGCCGCGCACCTTGGAGGCATTCGAGCACTGGTTCGGCAAGTACCCGTTCTACGAGGACAGCTACAAGATCGTCGTCGTGCCGTATCTCGGCATGGAGCACCAGAGCTCCGTGACCTACGGCAACGGCTTCCAGAACGGCTACCGCGGTCGCGATCTCAGCGACACGGGCGTCGGGATGAAGTTCGACTTCATCGTCGTACACGAATCGGCGCACGAGTGGTGGGGCAACAACATCTCGATGAAGGATGCCGCGGACATGTGGATCCACGAGAGCTTCGCGAACTACGCCGAGAACCTCTTCGTCGAATACCACTTCACCGAGAAGGAGGCGCAGGACTACGTGATCGGCTGCCGTGCCTTGATTCGCAACGATCGCCCGATCATCGGGACGTACGGCGTCAACAAGTCGGGCTCGGGCGACATGTACTACAAGGGTGGCAACATGCTGCACACGATGCGGCACGTGCTGAACGACGACGCGAAGTGGCGTGAGGTGCTGCGGAAGCTCAACCGGGAGTTCTGGCACCGCACGGTCGAGACGAAGGAGTTCGAGGAGTTCCTGAGTCGGGAGTGCGGGTTCGAGTTCGGCGGGATGTTCGAGCAGTACCTGCGGACGACGAAGATCCCAGTGTTGGCGTATTCGGTGACGGGCCGGACCTTGTCGGTGTCGTGGGACAACGTCGTAGAGGGCTTCGCAGTCCCTGTCGTGGTGCGGATCAACGGGAAGCCGCGGCGCATCACGGTCACTGAGCGACCGGCCGAGATCGAACTGACCAGCGAGCTGAAGTCCTTCGAGCTGGATCGGAACTTCTACATGACCGTGGAGAAGCGGTGAGCGCGACGGGTCGATGAGCAAGGAGCAACCGAGCAATCCGCTGCACGGAATCACGCTACGGATGATGGTCGAGGCGCTCGTCGAGCGGTTCGGGTGGGAGGAGCTGGGGCGACGGATTCCGATCCGGTGCTTTCAGTTCGACCCGAGCGTGAAGTCGAGCCTGAAGTTCCTCCGCAAGACGGAGTGGGCTCGCGCCAAGGTCGAAGAGCTGTACCTGCGCAGTTGCGCGCGTTCGTGAGTCTCTACAGGGGCAGAATCCTAGCGCGCCGCGTCCGAAGTCCGCATCATAAGTGACCGGCCATTCGACCCGCTCGCTGCGTTGCTGCTCCTCAACTTGTCCACTGACAAACCGTGTCGTCGCAGCGCCTTCCGAGCGAATCGACTGACACGGC
>JANQJF010000077.1 GCA_028281765.1 Planctomycetota bacterium
TCGCACTCGCGGACGGCGCACTTCAATCGTGCCATTCGAAAGCGTGAGCTGGCGAGGCTTGCCATGCCCGTTTCGGTAGCCGGGCTTCGCATCGGTCGCATCGGTCGCGTCGGCCCGCTGATAGCGGGCCCGACCGAGGAACTCCGTCACTTCCTCTTCTAGGAGCTTCTGGACCATTCCCTGGACCCGCTCGCGGGGGAAGTCCTCCAGCTCTGTTCGAAGCCCGGAACCTGGGATGGATGAGTCTCGTTCCTAATCCGATCGTTCTTCATGGGTGGTGTTGTGTCTGTGGGTTCGTGATTGGTCCCCGGACGCTACACCGCCCGATTTCGTTTACACACCGATTGCGGCTAGCTCGGCATGCCCCCTCGCCCTTCCCTCATCCCCCCTTACCCCACAACCACCAACAACTCCCCCTGCGTCACCGCCTGCTTCTCCCGCACCGCGACTTCCTTCACCACCCCGCTCGCCGGCGCGCGCACGATCGTCTCCATCTTCATCGCTTCCAGCGTCAACAGCTCGTCGCCTTCGGTAACCTCGGCGCCAACCGTCGCGTGCACCGCGATCACATTCCCGGGCATCGGAGACCCGACCTCTCCATCCGCCGTCGCCATCCGGCGGGACTCCGGCTCGATACCGAGCGAGCGATCCAGGATCGACACGGCGCGTGCCTGACCGTTGAGCGTGAAGTAGACCGTGCGCTTGCCGAACACGTCGGGGTCGCTGACGGCGTCGAGCGTGATCACGAGGGACTTGCCTGGTTCCAGATCGACCCAGATCTCGCGGCCGGGCTCGAGACCGTAGAAGTAGGTCGGCGTATCGAGCACGGACACGTCGCCGTGCTTCTGCACGAACGAGAAATAGTCGTCGAGGACGCGCGGATACAGCGCGGCGCTGATCGTCTCTTCCGGGCTCGCGGTGATGCTGAAGCGGTCTTCGAGCTCGTCATTGAGCGCGTCGAGGTCGAATGGCTCCATGCTCGCGCTCGGCCGTCCCTGCAGCGTCGGTAGACCCTTGAGCACGGCCGCGCGCAGGTCCTCGGGGAAGCCGCCGGGTGGCTCGCCGAGGTGGCCCTGAAAGTACTGCACCACGCTCTGCGGGAAGTCGACGCGAGAGGCTTCCGCGAGCACTTTGGCCTTCGTCTTGGCCACGCTCGCTTCGAAGTCGCCCGGCACGAACTCCAGCAGTTCGTTCTGCACGGCGAAGATCGCGAAGTCGCCGACCATCTTGCTCGACGGCGTGACCTTGGGGATGTCACCGACCAGCTTGTTGATGATCGCGAACGCGTCCTTGACCTCACTCCAGCGGCTCAGCAGTCCCATCGACGCGACCTGCGGTCGCAGGTTGCTGTACTGGCCGCCCGGGATCTCGTGGTAGTAGACCTCGGACGTGCTGCTCTTGAGTCCGCATTCGAACGGCTCATAGAACTCGCGGACGGCTTCCCAGTAGTCGGCCAGTGGCTGCAGGTCCTTGTTGGCGAGCTTCGTCTCTCGTGGGTCGCCGCGCATCGCCGCGATGAGCGCGTTCATGCTCGGCTGGCTCGTGAGGCCTGCCATCGGGGCGAGAGCGACGTCGACGATATCGACTCCGGAGAGGATCGCGTTGACGAGTGTCGCGACCCCGTTACCGCTCGTGTCGTGCGTATGCAGATGGATCGGCAGAGAGATGCGCTTGTGGAGTTCCTCGAGCAGAATGCGTGCGGCGCGCGGACGTAGCAGTCCGGCCATGTCCTTGATGCAGAGAAAGTGCGCGCCGAGGTCTTCGATGCGCGCCGCGAGATCCGAGTAGTACGCGAGGTCGTACTTCGTCCGCTTCGGGTTGTCGATGTCGCCCGTGTAGCAGATGCACACCTCGGCGATCTTGCCGGTCTGCCGCACGCGCTCGACGGAAACGCGCATGTTCTCCAGGTCGTTCAAGCTGTCGAACACGCGGAACACGTCGATGCCGGCGTGAGCGGCCTCGTCGATGAACGTCTCGACGACGTTGTCCGGGTAGCTCGTGTAGCCGACGGCGTTCGCGCCGCGCAGGAGCATCTGCTGCAGCAGGTTCGGCATCGCGCGTTTGAGCTTGCGAATGCGATCCCACGGACTCTCGTTGAGGAATCGGTACGCGACGTCGAACGTCGCGCCACCCCAGGTCTCGACGCTGAACAGCGAGTGCGCGAGATGCGCGGTTGCCGGCGCGATGCGCAGCATGTCGCGCGTGCGGACGCGCGTTGCGAGCAGGCTCTGGTGTGCGTCCCGCATCGTCGTGTCGGTCAGGAGCGGACGTGTCTGCTCCTTCACCCACTTCGCGAGACCCTCGGGCCCGTCCCGTTCGAGGATCTGTGCCGTACCGTCCGGAGGTGGAGTCGACGGCACCTGCGGAACCGCGGGCTCGGCGAATGTCGACGGCTGGCGCCACTGCTCTTCGGTGATCGTCGGGTGTCGGTTGACGATGATTTCGCCGAGATACGCGAGCACTTTCGTCGCGCGGTCACGGTAGTCGCGCAGCTGAAACAGCTCCGGCGACTCGTCGATGAACCGGGTGTAGGTCTCCCCGTGCAGGAAGCTGTCGTGCTGCAGCACGTTTTCGAGAAACGGCACGTTCGTCTTCACGCCGCGGATGCGGAACTCCCGCAGAGCGCGCAGGCCCTTGCGGGCGGCGCCGCGGAACGTGGGAGCGAATGCGGTGACCTTGACCAGCAAGGAGTCGTAGTGCGGCGAAACGTGCGCGCCGGGGTAGCCGTTGCCGGTGTCGAGCCGCACGCCGAAGCCACCGGCCGAGCGATACGCGGTCAGCGTGCCCGTGTCGGGCAGGAAGTCCTGGCTCGGGTCCTCGGTCGTGACGCGGCACTGGATCGCGTATCCCCGGGTCTCGAGCTCGCGCTGGTCGTAGATGCCGATTTCCTCCGACGGAAGATCGAACCCCGACTCGACCAGGATCTGGGACTGCACGAGGTCGATGCCGGTGACCGCCTCGGTCACGGTGTGCTCGACCTGCAGTCGCGGATTCACCTCGATGAAGAAGTGCTCGTCCCCCGCGACGAGGAACTCGACCGTGCCGGCGTTGTGGTAGCCGACGGCCTTGCACAGCTTCAGTGCGTCGGCGAGTAGGCGTTCTCGCACCGGGCCGGGCAGGTTCGGCGCGGGCGCGATCTCGATGACCTTCTGGTGCCGGCGCTGCACGGAGCAGTCGCGCTCGAACAGGTGCACGAGGTTGCCGGAGAGGTCGCCGAGTATCTGCACCTCGATGTGGCGCACTCGCGGCAGGAAGCGTTCGAGGAAGACTTCGCCGCTGCCGAACGCCGCCTTCGCCTCGGACTGCGCTTCCTGGATCGCGCCCGCGAGCGAGTCGACCGTCTGGACGACGCGCATGCCGCGTCCGCCGCCGCCGTGCGCAGCCTTGACGATGACCGGCAGGTTGCCCTCGGCGAACTCGCGGGCGCGCGCGATTGCATCGTCGGCGCTCAGGTCGATCTCGATCCCCGGGACGATCGGAACGCCGGCAGCCTGCGCCTGCGCGCGGGCGCGTACCTTGTCGCCGAGCGCCGTCATCACTTCGGCGCGCGGGCCGATGAACGCGATGCCGCGATCCCTGCAGGCCTGCGCGAACTCCGCGTTCTCGCTCAGAAATCCGTAGCCGGGATGGATCGCCTCGACGTGTGCGTGCTCGGCGACGTCGAGGATCTCGTCCATTGCGAGATACGCGTCGACCGGCTTGAGGCCGGCGCCGACCAGGTAGGACTCGTCGGCCTTGTAGCGGTGCTGATGCTTCGCGTCTTCTTCACTGAAGATCGCGACGGTGCGAATCCCGAGTTCGGCGCACGCGCGGAAGACGCGCACCGCGATCTCGCCGCGGTTCGCGCACAGGACCTTGTGGAACTTTCGGTTGTCCATGGGGCAGCTGCATTATTCATCGACTACCGTCTCGCTCCACTGTGAGTTCGGCGATGCATGACGATGGCCTGATCGACCACGACGATGGAGTGCGACGCTGCTGGTGGTGCGGCGAGGACCCGGAGTACGTGCGATATCACGACGAAGAATGGGGGCATGTCGTCCGTGACGACACACGCCTGTTCGAGAAGCTCTGTCTCGAGGGCTTCCAGTCTGGGTTGAGCTGGATCACGATTCTGCGGAAGCGGCCGAACTTCCGCGCTGCGTTCGAGGGATTCGAGATCCCGCGCGTCGCCAAGTTCGGTGAGAAGGACGTCGAGCGCCTCCTGGGCGACGCGGGGATCGTGCGTCATCGCGGCAAGATCGAAGCGACGATCCACAATGCGGGGCGCGCGATCGCGCTGATTGAGGAGTTTGGCTCGATCCATGCGTTCGTCGGGCAATACGCGCCGCCGGCCGGCCGTCGCCCGGATCGGATCACGCTGGAGTATGCCCGGGCTACGACGACCACCGACGAGGCCGAGGCCATGAGCAAGGAGCTGAAGCGTCGCGGGTGGAAGTTCGTCGGTCCGACGACGGTCTACTCATTCATGCAGGCAATGGGGGTCGTCAACGACCACTTGACGGGCTGCGGAATTCGAGATCGCCTTGGAACCTGGGAATAGCCGGGCTAAGCTCGTCATTTCGACTCCTCCTACGAATTGATATTGCTGTAATGGCTGCCAAGAAAAAGGCCGCAAAGAAGCGGTCTGCCTCCAAGGCTGATAAATCCAAATCTCAGGCCGGCTACGACCTCTGCGTCACGATGATGAAGCGCAATCGTGATGTCGACTACAAGGCCGTCAAAGCCGCGTGCGACAAGAAGGGTTTGACCTTCTATCCGATCCAGTTCGGCCGCGCGCAGCTCGCCTTGGGCATCGTCAAGCGAGGTGCCGCGAAGAAGGCCAAGGCCAAGAAGAAGACCGGTCGCGGCCCTGGACGGCCGCGTAAGACGCAGTCGGCGTCCCAGCTCTCTTCGATTGCGGCGATCGTCGATCAGATCAAGGAGACAGAACGCGAGCGGGATCGCGCAGTCGCGATGCTCGCGAAGATCCGCGACATGATCGACGCGTCGATTTGATCGGCGAGTCGCGATTGAGTCGCAGTTGCTGAGTCGCTCCGGTCCGTCAAGAGTGACGGATTTCGAGACTCGTCGCACCTGCGGTCCGTCGAATTCGCTAGACTGCCTGGGCTGTGGCAACGCACGACGTATCTCCCCTTCGGACCGAAGGACCGTCGGCGCCGCAAGGTGTCTCCAAAGCCGAAGTTGGTGGACGACTCCGGCGCGCTCGGCGTGACGCGGGAATGTCCCAGGATCACGTCTCGAAGACCCTCGGCAAAGGCTTCAGCCTGGCTTCTCTCTATCGCTGGGAGGCCGGGGTGGATTTGCCGAGTTTCGACAAGATGACCCGCTTGGCCGAACTCTACGGAGCGTCGCTGGACTGGTTCGCCGGCGCGACGCACTGCCGTGAAGTGTTCGACTACGGCAAGGTCGTGGTCGACCGCGATGCTCTCGATCAGATCGACAGCTTTGCGAAGTCAGGCAAGTCGCTGGCAGACCTACCGGAGAGCCTGATCCGTCACCCCGGATTGAACTGCGCGTGGCCGGTGCCCAAGGATCCGATGCTCATGGAACGTGAAGCGGCGCTCTCCATCGAGCACCGACTGCACGACATCTACGAGCAGTTTCGACGCCAACCGCATTGAGCGGCGCTAGCGCCTAATCGGGCGCAACCAAACGCCGTTTTCCATCGTGGCTGAGCGCGACATTGTCCCCGTCTGCAAATAGACGGTCCCACAATTGGCAGGTCACCTGCTTGTGCTTTTGGTCGAGGCCTTCGCAGTAGTTGGTGAAGATGCAGCGTCGCACCGCCGCCCCTTCGCCGCGCTCGATCTTGAGGAACCAGTCGGGGTCGGCGAGCGACTGGCGCGCGGCCGCGACGACGTCGGCATCACCCCGCTCCAGGATCGACTCGGCCAGCTCGAACGTGCCGACGCCGCCGGCGGTCACGATCGGCGTCTCCAGGCCGTCGGTGCGCACCGCCTTCCGGATGTCCGCGGACAGGTGCACGTTGCGGCCAAATGGGCCACGGGCGTCGCTGCGCACGGTGGGCATGCACTCGTGTCCGCTGGGCCCGGTGTACGGATACGCGGCGCTGCCGACCTGCGGCTGCTTCGCGTCCTCGAACTTGCCTCCCTTGGAGACCGAGATGAAGTCCATCCCCGCGCGTGCGAACTCGCGTGAGTAGTAGATGGCGTCTTGGATGCGGCTTCCGCCCTCGATCACTTCGTCGCCGAGCAGGCGCGTGCCGACGCAGTAGTCGTCGCCGACTTCGCGTCGCACCGCGGCGAACACCTCGAGCGGTAGTCGCACGCGGGCTTCCGGAGATCCGCCGTATCCGTCTTCGCGCATGTTTCGCCGCGACAAGAAGGACGCCATCGTATAAGCGTGCGCGTAGTGCAATTCGACGCCGTCGAATCCCGCGCTGCGAGCACGGGTGGCTGCGGCGGCAAAGAGTGGCGGAAGGACCTCGGGGAGAGATGCGACATGCGGCAAGTGCGTGTCGTTGACCGACTCGCGGTAGCCGTATGCGTAATCTTGCCACTCGCGCTCGCTCAAGATGTCGCGCAGCACGCTGTCGTCGAGTTCCGCGAGCTGCGCTCGTATGGCGTCTTCGTCCTCGGGGGCAGTGAGTCCACGGGACTTCATCGCGTCGCGGTGTGCATCCGTGATCGCGAGGAATCGCGCGAAGAACTTCGCCTTCTCCGGTCGACGCCGAATCGTCAGGAAGTCGATGCACTGGATGAAGAGGCGCGTCTGACCCTCGCTCGCGTCCCGAACCGCGTCGACCAGTTTGCGTAGTCCTGGCAGGAATCGATCGTGCCCGATCCGCAGAAGAGGGCCGCTCGGAATGTCCCGCACGCCCGTGGCCTCGACGACGAGCACGCCGGGCTTGCCCCGCGCGAACCGTGCGTACCAGTCGATGACGTCCGGCGTGACGTCGCCGTCCTCGGTTGCACGCCACGGGACCATCGCGGGAATCCAGGTGCGCGTGCGTGCGCGCACCGGGCCGAGGTCGATCGGCTGGAACCACCGCGCTCGGCGTGCTTCCTCCGCGGTCGGCCAGACCGCTTCCGGAAGCTCGTGTCGGACGATCTCGCTCTTGCGCATGATCAGTCGATCTCGAGAACGCGAAGTCCGAACGAGGTCACGCACACGATCGTGTGGCGGTCCGCACTGATCGCGGCGTCGAGGATGTTCGCGGCGCTGCCGATGCGTGCGGTTCGGCGCAGCCCGTCTTCCCGGATACGTCGCAGGCCTTGCGCGTCCCACTTGCTCGTCGAAGACTGCGCGATGCCGATGGCAACGACCGGGTCGACTTCGCTCCAGAGCGCGAGCTTTCGCGCGACGGAGGCGGGCTCGTCATCCCCGGAGATCGCGGCGCGGTGGATGGCGTCATCGGTCCACACGAGCGAACGTTCGTCGAGCGAAAACGCGACCGAACGAACGACGCCTTCGCCGGCCCCGAACTCGCGCACGGTCTCGCCTTCTTTGTCATAGACGACGAGCGAGATCGGTTGGCGGCCCTTCTCGCCGATTTCGCACCAGGCGATCGCGACGTGACGCCGATCCTCGGACCAAGCTGCGGCCGACACGCTGGCGCTTCTGCTCGGCCGTTTCAATCGGCGCGACTCACCGCTCCCGAGATCATGGAGATCGACGACGACCTTGTAGTTCGCGGTCAATCCCGAGGAGAGCACCCGCTTGCCGTCCGGGGTCGCGAATGCGTCGACGATCTCAGGCACCTCGGCTTTGCCGATTCGCTCGACGCCATCGACGGTCGCGCGTACGACTTTGCCTTGGTCCAGCATCAAGCACGACCCGTCGTCGAACACCATCGCGAGTGACGCTTCGTTCGACACGTCGGTCGGTTCGTGCCATTGCTTGTTTGCGAGATTGAGGACGTGGATCTCGCCCTGCACCTGCATCGCGAAGTGCTTCCCGTTCGGCGACACGAGGAGGCGCTGGAACACGAGGCCCTTCGGCGTGCTGCGCGGCTGCGGGATGCCTTCGTCGCCCCACGTGATTTGATGCGTCCACTTCGTCTTCGTCGCGTTGACGAGCGGGATGATCTTCGAGCTGTCGGGCTTCGACGTTTGGGCGGTCCCGGGGACCGCGCCCAGAGCGAATACGGCAAGAGCGGGGAGCCAGCGCATGACGGCGAGGCTAACGCGCCGTCCCCGGCCGCGCACCCGGCTACCGGCTTATCCCAGCTTGCGCGGGGTCGTGTTCAGCGAGACGGTCGTTTCGCCGCTCGCGTCCACGTCGACTTCGACCTGGCCCTCGTGCATCGTCATCGTCGGCCGATCGAAGTGGCGTAGCCACACGCGATACGTGCCGACCTCCAGTCCGCGGAACTCGAACGCGCCGTCCCGGGACACCGTGGCGCGGGGCGCGATGCGCTCTTCCCAGACGCCGTATGACGACTTCGCGCGCAGCGAGATGCGGAGCATCGCCGGCAGCGACGGGTCGCCCTGCACCCGCCCGGAGATGCGACCGGGACCCGCGTCGGGTGCCAAGTCGATCGTGCGTTCGGCGTGGCCGTCGATCTGGACGTAGCGTCCCCAGCGGTCGATCGTGTGCCGCCCGACTTTGTCGCGCATCGACAGCAGGTAGGCGCCCGCGGGCAGATTGCTCAGCGCGTAGCGCCCGTCCGGGTCCGTCGTGGTTTCGTGCGAGTGCCGGTCGATGCCCGGAACCTCGATCGCGCGCGCGCGGATTTTCGCGCCGGCGATCAAGTGGCCGGTTTCGTCGCGTGCGGTGCCGATGATCGTGCCCTGCCGATCCAGCCGCACGGTTTCTTCGAGGGTTTCGAACCCGTGCGTGACATCGACACGGTGGACGAAGATGCCCCAATCGGGATGCTGAATCACCAGATGCAGCTCACCGGCCGCGATGTCGTCGAACGCGAACTCGCCGCGGTCGTCGGTTCGGGTCATAGCGCGGCCGTGCGTGTCGTCGGAGTCGGAGGTGTCGACGGGATTGTGCGCACGCGCGACCTTGACGAGGGCGTTCGCGACCGGCGCGCCGGTGTCGTCGGTGAGCACCTTGCCGACGAGGCGAGTGCCGGGTTCGAGTTCGATCCGAAGGTCTTCGGGCGAAGTCGTGGCCTTCGCGAAGACTCGGCGGACGACCCCGGGTGCGTATCCCTCGGCGCACGCCTCGATCCCGATCAGGAATCCCTGCGCCAGAGTCTCGTCGCCCGTGTCCCAAGTGCCCTCGGCACTCGAGAACGAGAAGCCTTCGCGCGCCCACGTGGCGTCGTAGCCGCCACCGCGGTGTTCGCCCGGTCGGAGGTCCGGCTGCACGAATCGGATCGTGAACGCTTCGATCGGTGCCCCCGTGCGCTTGTCGACGACGATGCCCGCGATCTTCCCGATCGGCTGCATCGTGATCTTCAGCTCGCGGTCGACCTGCAGCTGGCGGACCGTCGCGTCGACGAAGCCTCTTCGGTAGCAGCGGACCTGCAGGGCCTCGTCCGGCAGCGCCTCGATCGAGAAGCGGCCGTTCTCATCCGTAGATCCGCGACGGTCGATCGCCATGCCGCGATGCTGCATGTGGAGGTGGGCGCTGGCGATCGGCTGACCGGACTGGTCGACGACCTGGCCCGACAGCGTGTGCCCCGGATCGAGTTCGATCTCGACCTCGAGCACGCCACCGGCTCGCGGGACCTCGATCTTGCGGATGTCGGCCGCGAAGCCCGGGATCTGTGTCACGAGCGTGCGCGAACCCGGCGGCACCGTCGGAAACGCGAACCCGCCCGCCGCGTCGCTCTTCGCTTCGAGCTTGTCGTACGAGTAAGGGCTGTCGCCGATGAACATCGCCGCTCCCGCCACCGGCGCACCGTTCGGGTCGCGCAGCACGCCGCGCACGCTTGAACCCGGGTGCATGACGAAGTCCTGCTCGACGTCCGTGCTTTTCGTGGCGACGTTCGCCTTGGCCTCGAGCCACCCCTCGGCGCGCGCGTAGACCATGTGCTTGGGTCGGCCCGGATCGAGTCGGTCGAGTCGGTACTCGCCGTTCGCATCGGTCTCCACGACGAACTCCGACGCGTAGAACGTCGTGACCTTCGCGCCGACGACGGGCGCGCCCGTCGCGTCGGTGATTTTGCCGTGGATCACGAAGCCCTTCGGCAACGTGATGTCGACGCGCACTTCCGTCGATTGGTTCGTGAGGTGGACGGTCTTGCGCACGCGGGCGTGACCCGGCGCCGAGGCGCGGAGCATCGACTGCCTCGTCGGCATGGCCACGATCGTGCCTTCGGTCGTGTAGATGCCATCCGCATCGGTCGTGACCGGTTCCCCGTGGCCCTCGATCGTCGCGCCGACGACCGGCTCGCCCTGGTCGTCGCGGACGACGCCCGTGATGTACGCGCGCGGGAGTGACGCGAGCATCTCGGCGAGCTTCTTCTGGTTCTCGAACTCCTCGACCGGGGCCCGCGTCGGCGGTGTGCCTTCGTCGGCCTGCTCGATCGGGTCTGCGGTCGCGCTCGCGATCGTGGGTTCGGCGTCGGCCGGACCCTCTCGATCGAGCTCTCCCGTATCGCCGTAGACGACGAACAGCGTCACGAGCGCACCCGCCAACGCGGTTGCGCATACACCGACCTGAGTCTTCGCACTCATCCCTGCCGCTCCGAGGCCGAGCGTGCCGGCCAGGTTGGTCAATCCGTCGGCGATCGGTGCCGGGAGTCCGCCTTGTGGTCCGGCTGCCAACGGAACGAGCGGAACGAGCCAGGCCCGGCGGTCGTCGCCGTGCGCGCGGTCGAGGCGATCGCGCAGTTTCCCGAGCCCGCGCGCGATCCGCGTGCGCACCGTCGCGACCGGCAACCCGTCCTGTTTCGCGATTCGCCGCGCGGACTGCCCGTCGACGAACCGACGGAGCAGCACCGAGCGGTGCGGCTCGTCGAGTCGCCGTACGTGGTCGAGCAGGTCGCGCAGCGTGTCGAGGCGGTCGAGCGCATCGTCCACCGGCACGCCTTCGGGTCGCGCCGCGAGGCGCTCGCGCGCGTCACGGCGTCGCTGACTCCGCATCTCGTCGCGCGCATGGTTGCGCGTGATGCCCGCGAGCCAGCTGCCGAGAGAGAACCCGCGTCTGGCGGGCTTCTGCAGCGCCGTCACCCAGGCCTCCTGCACGACGTCGTCGACGCGGTGCTCGTCCCCGACGAGTCCACGTGCCAACTGACGCAGCGAGCGCGTCTGGGCCTCGAGGGCTTCGGCGGTGAGTTCGCGAGGGTCCTGCGGCATCGTTCCATTGTGTCATGGCCGCCAAAGGCGGGGGTGACTCACGAATCGCGAGGTTTTCTCGCGTTCGCCAAATCCGGCCGTGGGGCGTAACCTGCGCGCGGTATCCCGCATGCGTCTTCTCGTGTCCGTTCTGGCTCTGATCTTCCTCGTGTCCTGCGAGTCCGCGCCGCTCGCTGGTGCGACCGCGGGCTCGGACGAGGCCGTCGTCGTCGAGATCCTCGACGCGCAGTTCGTCAAGGTCGACGGCGATCGTCAGCCGTGGGAAGAGCTCGTCTACGACATGCGCGTGCGTTGCCGCGAATGCCGCGCGCAGGGGCTCGCGATGCCGTGCGTCGAGTTCCGGCTGCCGGCGATGCCCGACGCGATCACGTCCGCGGACGTCGACCGCATTCAGCGCGGGCTGCGGCAGGCGGGTGTGCGACGCATTTCGATGGGTGGACAGTGAGCATGACTTCGACGCCTCCGGACCTGGTGATCTTCGACGTCGACGGCACGCTGCACGACGCGTTCTTGTGGTGGGCTCCCGTGATCCGGCGCGGGCTCGAGATGTACTCCGCGCAGACCGGTCTGGCGATCGAGCGGCCGAGCGATGCGTTCGCCGAGTCGGTCGTCGGCATGAAGAACGAGGGCGTGTGGGCGCCGTTCTTGCCCGAAGGTGAGAAGCACCGTTGGGAAGACCTCCGCTCGGTCGTGCTGCCGATCGAGCTCGACGAGCTGCGTTCGGGCAAGGAGTACCTGTTTGCCGGCGTGCGCGAGTTGCTCGCGCACCTGCGCGCGATCGGCGTGACGTCGGCGCTCGCGAGCAACTGCCACGACGAATACATGACCGCGATGTGCGAAGGTCAGGGCCTCGGCGCGGCGTCGGACTTGCAATTCTGCCTCGATAGCGAAGGCGTCGAGACCAAGACCGACATGCTGCGCATCGCGGTCGAGAAGGCCGGTGCGTCGCACGCGGTCATGGTGGGAGACCGTGAGCCCGACCAGGAGGCGGCGCGCGAGGTCGGGTTGCCGTTCTATTGGCGGGTCAACGACCGCTGCGCCCTGACCGACGTGGCCGGAAGTTGGGACGGGGACCCGGACGACTTGCTGGGCCAACTCGGGCTCCCGCTCATCGGTTGATCCGCGCGATTCTTCCCGCGGCGGTCGGATCCGAAATATGCTGGCCGGATCCCGTAAGCTGGTCGTCACTGGTCCCGGAGCCCATCCGGTCATGCGTATGGAAGCAGTCCTCTTTCTCGTCTTCATCGTCTTCCTGTTCATCCTCGGCGGAAGCGCGGTGTCGGCGTGGCAGCGCCACAAGAAGGACAAGCTCCGCATCCTCGAAGAGGCGATGCGCAACGATCAGGTCGATCCGGAGACCAAGCGCCGGATCATCGAGTCGATCCAGAGCCCCAACACGGCGGTCACCGGGGCGCGCCTGTTGTTCGGCCTGGGCTGGATCGCGTTCTTCCTAGGGATCGGCCTGATGCTGGCGGGCCAGCGGGACCTGTTCGAAGGTGGGGCCATCCTCTCGGCGATCGGCTTCGGTTTGGTGACGCTGCCGATGGCCTTCCGAGAAATCGACGCCCGCAAGCGCGCCTAGCGCGCTTGCGGGCCCCGCGCCCGCGCCCGGGGGCCTCTCCCCTTGCTCCCTGCCCTCGGTCGCCCCACACTCTCCCCCGTGTCCTCCCAACCCGACATCTTCGAAGAGGTCGTCCGCCTTCGCCGCGAAGGCACCCCAGCCGCCCTCGCCACGATCGTCGGCACCCGCGGCTCCACGCCCGGCCGGGAGACCATGCGCCTGCTCGTCCTCGAGGACGGCACGTTCCTCGGCACCGTCGGCGGCGGCTGCCTCGAGGCCGAGGTCTACGACGCGGCGCAGGCCGTCATCCGTGACGAGCGTCCGCAGACGCTGCAGTTCCGGCTGACGGAGCACGATTCGCCCGACTCCGGACTGCTCTGTGGCGGGGAGGTCACCGTGTTCGTCGAACCCATCACGACTCCGGCGCTGTGGATCTACGGCGGTGGTCACGTCAGCAAGGCGCTCTGCACCGTCGCGACGATGGCAGGCTTTCGCGTGACCGTGATCGACGACCGGCCGGCCTACGCGTCGCCCGAGCGTTTCCCCGACGCGGCGCATACGTTCGCGCGGGATCTCACGACCGCGGCCGAGGAGATGCCGATCCAGGCGAACTCCTACGTCGTGATCGTCACCCGTGGCCACAAGGAGGATGGCGTCGTCCTTGGCGCGCTCGCGAAGCGCGCGCAGGCCGGCGAACACGCGCGCTTCCTCGGGATGATCGGCAGCAAGACCAAGCGGGCGTTGCTGTTCAAGCAGCTCCGTGCGGACGGCGTCGCCGAGGAGTTCCTCGAGACCGTCCGCAGCCCCGTTGGCCTCAACCTGGGCGCCCGCAGCCACGAGGAGATCGCGGTCGCGGTCGTCGGCGAGCTGATCTCGGTGCGCCGCCTCGGCCAGGACGCCGCCGCGGGCTGGGAAGGCCGCCACAAGCCTCGACAGCGGCGCTCGGACCCGATCGACCTCGATACGTCCCAGGAGCGCGGCGAGGCCGGCTAGGTCGCGGAATCCGGGCGTTCCTCCCGAACTGCGCTGAACCGCATCCGCCGATCGAGCGTTGCCAGTCTCCCGAGCGGTTGGCATGATCTTGCGCCCCTCCGATCCGGCGTCCCACCGCTCGCGGGCCCCGCAACGACCCCTGAGACTATGAGAACGGCATTCCTTTCTGTCCTCGTCGCCTTCGCCGCGCCTGTCGCGGCGCAGAACGACTCGATCACTTGGACCGACGGCAGCGTGACCAAGGGCGTTACCGTCACGGGCTTCACGATCCGCCAGGCCTCGTACAAGACGCGCGGCTCGACGGAGCAGAAGTCCTCCGACATGGTCCTCAAGATGGACATCTCGAAGGTCAAGGACAAGTATCGCCGGGCGTTCACGGCGGGCCGTGACGATCGCGTCGCGCAGTTCTTGATGATCGCCGAATCGCTGAAGGAGCAGCCGTTCCTCTCGCAGTTCGGCTACATGGAAGCCGCGCAGATGCTGCTCGACAACGAGCAGTACGGCGACGCCTTTGGCGTGCTCGAAGAAATGACGACCGCGTGCCCGGACAGCGGCTTCGTCCCGATTCTCTATCGCGCGAAGTGCGAGTACTACCTCGGCCGTCAGCAGAAGTCGGACCTCGCGAAGGTCGCCGGTGCGTTCGCCGCCGCGGCGCAGACGCAGGCCTACCCGCAGGGCTACGTGATCGAGGCCGAGTACTACCGAGCCCTCGCGCGCGCGCTCAACGGTGAGCTCACGCCGGACGCGCTGCGCAAGGAGATGCAAGGCATCCTGCGTCGCGCAGACCCGAACTTCCCGGTCATCGCCGGCCGCGCGCGCCTGTCGATCGCCGACAACCTGCGCATCGAAGGCAAGATCGCCGAGGCGAAGAACGAATACCAAGACCTGATCGACGACGACAAGACGGCGCCGACTCTCCTGCCGGCGGCGTGGCTCGGTCTCGGCCACACGTTCGCCGCCGAAGGCACGCCGAACACGCGTGAGCTCTACCGCTCGGCGCTTCTCGCCTACCTGCGCGTCTACCTGGACGACGCTTCGAGCGACGCGCTCAAGGCCGAGTCGCTCTACTTCGGGGCGCAGGCGGCGCAGAACTGGGGCGGCGAAGGCGCCGCGCGACACCGCAGCATCCTGCGCGGTCGTCTGCTGAACCACTATCCGGACAGCAGCTGGGCGAAGAAGTAGCCCGAACCGGAGCGCGACAACGCTGGACACCGCGACTCGCTTCGAAAGGCCGGCCGGTTGGCTCAACCGGGCGGCCTTTTGCGTGCTCTGGCTGGCCATTGCGCCGGCTACGCGGCTGCTGTTTCGGATCCGGGTCGTCAATCGGCCGAAGGATCCGGGTGGCTACGTGCTCGCGGCGAATCACTCGTCGTTCCTCGACCCGATCTTCCTCGGGTCGTCCTGCTACCGCCGCGTTCACTTCATGATGACCGTGATCGCGTGCCGCAGCGCGCTCATGGGCTGGTTCTACCGCGTGATGCGGGCGATCCCGGTCGAGATGCGCGGCGGCAATCGCGACGCCCTGCGCGCCGCGCGGGCCGTGCTCGAGCGCGGGGAAGTGCTCGGCATCTTTCCCGAGGGCGGCATCAGTCGCGACGGCGGGCTCCTGCGCGGCAACCCGGGCGCGGTTTCGCTCGGACTCGCGGGTGGCGTGCCGATCATCCCCGTTGCGCTCGTCGGAGCGCACGAGGCGTTCCCGCCAGGGCGCGCGATCCCGCGGCTGAAGAAGGTCTCCGTCGTGTTCGGCGAGCCGATCGACGTCGGTTCGATCGAGGGTTCGAAGCGCGAGCGCCTCGAGCGTGCGACCGAGCTGATCATGCAGAGTATCGCGGACCTGCGCGCCGCGACCGCGCGCTGAGTCCCGGTTCATCGAATCCCGGGCGCTGAGTCGAAACTCTGCGCGGAATCGGGCCGCTCCATTCCCAGATCCGTGGACCGCGAGACCACGGATCCATGTACGACTCAGACAAGACCTACCGATACGCGTACCGCACGGCGCGCACGCTGCTCTCCGGGTGTCCCGACACGTTCACCCGCGCTTCGTTCGAAGACCTGGCCCAAGAAGTGGCCGTCGAGACGTGGCGTCGTGAGCCGATGATCCGCGACGCGTCGCGGCTGCGCGCATTCGTTCGGACGATCTCGTTGCGGATGCGCTCGCGCTCGAGGGAGCGCGCGCGCTGGAAGGACTGGGAGACGATGACGGACGATCGCGTCGCCGACGCCACGCCGAGCGAAGGGACGCGCATCGAAGGTGAGTGGCACGATCGCGCCGACGTGCTGCGAGCTCTCGACGCGGAGCTCGAGCAGATCGGCACGCTCAACGCGCTGCTCGTGATCGGCTTCTACGAAGGCTTCACGTGTCGTGAGTTGGCGGAGCGCTACGAGCTCGACGAGGACGTCGTGAAGGTGCGCCTGTACCGCAGTCGCCAGCGCATCCGCAGAGGGATCGTGCGCCGCATGCGCGACGGTGAGCGCTGACGTGGTCTCGCACGCATTCCGGGCGTCACGCCCTTTCCTCATGACAACGGAGACCGACAGATGAAGACGATTTGGATCGCGGCCGCGTGCGCCGCGCTGTGGGTGAGTGTGCTGCCCGCGCAGGACGGCAAGGGACAGAATAGCGCTGGGCAGGCGCCCACCCAGGAGCAGTCCGCGAAGCCGAAACGAGTCCGGCTCAGCGACGAGGCAGCGACGGCGTTCGTCGCGGTGCGCCAGCAGACGAAGGACCTGCGTGGCCGGCGCGGACCCGAGCGCCTCGTCGCGCTGCAGAAGATCGCGCAGCGCTGCGAGTCGATCGCGGCCGAGTTCGCGGCGGAGCGACCGGCCGCCGCTCGCGCGTGGTTCGAAGCCGCGGAGGCGTGGCGCAAGCACGGCAGTGCCGACAAGGCGGCCGTCGACTACGGCAAGGCGCTCGACAACGATGACGGGCGCTATCGCGAGCGCTGCACGTTCCAGCTCGCGCAGATGCAGCGACGCCTCGAGAAGTTCGACGCCGCGATCGCGACCTACCGCAAGGCCGCGAAGATCGCGCCGCAGTCGAAGCGGGCACACCAGTCCCGCGTTTGGATCGCGCGCTGCCTCGACTCGGCGGGCAAGCAGGACGAGGCTCTCCCGGCCTATCGTGCGGCGGTTGACGCCGCCGTTCGCCCCCGTGACCGTGTCGATGCCGGCAACTGGCTCGCGAAGGCGCTCGTGACGCGCGGGGATCTCGACGCCGCCACGGCCGCGATCACGGCGACCGAGAAGGCCGTGCAGCCGACGATCGACAAGGGCGGCAAGGGCGCCGCGGGTCTGCAGAGGGCGCTCGACAAGATGTCCGCGAAGCGTGCGCTGCGGCGCGCCCGTGACAAAGCGACGGGCGCCGCGCAGGATGCCGCGCGTCTCGAGGACCCGCAGCGTCGGTGATCAGCGGATGCCGATCCCGAAGTAGGTGAAGCCTTCGGCGCGCATGCGCTGCGCGTCGAAGATGTTGCGGCCGTCGAACAGGACCGGCGACTTCAGGTGGCCCTTGATGTCGTCCGGGTCGACGTGCCGGAACTCCGACCACTCGGTGATCAGGATCAGCGCGTCCGCGTTCTCGAGCGCGCCGAGCGCGGTCGAGGCGTAGTCGATCTTGTCGCCGATGCAGTGCTTGGCTTCTTCCATCGCCTCGGGGTCGAACGCCGTCACGGTCGCGCCGCGCTCCATGAGCGCGTCGATGATCACGCGGCTCGGCGCTTCCCGCATGTCGTCGGTCTTCGGCTTGAACGCCAGGCCCCACATCGCGAAGTGCTTGCCGGACAAGTCCTCACCGAAGTGCTGGATCACCTTGTCCGACATCACGGACTTCTGCGCGAAGTTCACTTCCTCGACGGCGTTGACGATCTTCGGGTCGTAGCCGTGGTCGCGGGCGGTCGAGATCAGCGCACGCACGTCCTTCGGGAAGCACGAGCCGCCGTAGCCGGCGCCCGCGAACAAGAACGGGAAGCCGATGCGCGCGTCGGTGCCGATGCCCTTCCGCACGAGGTTGACGTCCGCGCCGACGCGCTCGCAGATCGCGGCCATCTCGTTCATGAACGAGATCCGCGTCGCGAGCATCGAGTTCGCGGCGTACTTCGTCATCTCGGCCGACGCCGGGTCCATGACGATAATCGGCTTGCCCGTGCGCATGAACGGCTCGTACAGATCCGTCATGATGTCGCGCGCGCGATCGCTCGTCGTGCCGATGACGACGCGGTCGGGCTTCATGAAGTCGTCGATCGCCGCGCCTTCCTTCAGGAACTCGGGGTTGCTGACGACCGCGAAATCCTTGTCGGTGATCGCTTCGATCGTTTCGCGGACCTTCTGGTTGGTCCCGACCGGCACCGTGCTCTTCGTGACGACGACCTTGAAGTCGTCCATGTTCTCGGCGATCGACTTGGCGACTGCGAGAACGTACTTGAGGTCGGCGCTGCCGTCTTCGTCCGGCGGCGTGCCGACCGCGATGAAGCAGACGAGCGCGTCCTTGATCGTCGCTGCGACGTCCGTCGTGAACGACAGGCGACCCTCGGAGACGTTCCGCGAGATCAGCTCTTCGAGGCCGGGCTCGTAGATCGGCACCTCGCCGTCCTTGAGTCGACGGATCTTGTTCTCGTCGACGTCGGCGCAGGTGACGCGGTTGCCGGTTTCGGCGAAGCAGGTACCTACGACGAGGCCAACGTATCCGGTGCCGATGACAGCGATCTTCATGACGATGTGGAGTTCGGGAAGTGTCGGGTTTCGCTCGATTCGAGGCGCCTCGGCGCGACGAGGCCCCAGGAGCGGGAGGGGCGCAGAACGGTAGCTACACCGGGCATCGGCTGCAACTTTGGGCTGTCTTGATGCCTCGCACGGTCTACCATCGCTGGAGATGCCACGCCGTGCCGTCCTCGTGCTGTCACTCGCCGCTCTCATGGGCGGTTGCTCGTTCTCCCGGGTCGTCGGAGATCTCGACCGCGAGAGCCCGCCGCAGGACCTCGGGCGGCCGGCCTACGTTCGCTACACCGCGCGTACCGGCGCCTGGCTCGGCGGCCTCGGCGGCGGTCTCATGTCGCTCGTGACGCTGCCGGTCACCTACCCGATCACCCTGTTGGCCGAAGAACCGCTCGGTTACGCCCAGGACGAATTCCTCTTCTGGGGGGTCTCCGCAGGCGCCGCGACCGGCCACTTCGTTTTCGGTGCGCCGGTCGATGTCCTCGACTACGTGTTCTGGCGCGGCTGGACCGATCAGCCGAGCGACTACGACTTCGAATTCACGCCGGCGACGGCGCCCGAGATCGAGTCCGCCGATGATGAGCAGTAAAGGTGCGAATGAGTAAGCGCGGTGGGGGAAGCGGCGGCGGCGACCGCAAGATGCTCCAGCTGTGCGCGGCCATTCGTCGCACGCTCGAGCTGACGCTCGTCGGCGACTTCGAAGATGAAGTCCTGCAGAACATGAGCATCGAGTCGGTCGAGCCCGTCGCCGGCAACCGCGTGCAGGTGATGTTCATGGTGCACCCGCCAGGGTCGGAGTTGGAGAAGAGTGAAGTGCTCGCGCGCCTCGAAGCCGCGCGGCCGCACATGATCGAAGAGATCGCGCGCGCGGTGAATCGTCGGAGCTTGCCGGAGCTGACGTTCTGGGTGATCAAGGAAGGCGAGCCGGGCGCGTGAGAGACGGGTGCGCGGGCGCGGGCACGGGCAAGGAGCCTTAAGACGGGGGACCGAGCGACGACGTTGTCCGGCGCGCTCGGCCCGCGGAGCCCCTCCGACTGCGGACGCAACGCCAACACGCTGGCCGACGCGGCGGGGCAAGCGGACGCCATACAGCGGCCGGCGATGCTTGGGCAGTGGGCGGTTCGGGGCACGGGTCACGGGCGGGCGCGGGCGACGCGGTCAGGCCGCGCGGCCGGGGATTTCAAAGGTGCGGATGCGGCCGTGGCGGCGCCAGCCGGTGCGGAGCAGCCAAGAGGTAGGAGACGTGACGGGAGGGCGCCAGCGAGCGGCCTTGCCGACGATCTCGATGTCGATCGCCCAGCCGTCGAACCAGGGGCCGGAGGCGAAGTAGTCGAGGACGTCGACGGCGTATTTGTGGCGGCGCGCGTTGTTCAACACGTAGGCCAGCGCGTAGCGGACCTTTCGAGGAGTCTCGAGTTGATGCTGGTGATAGTGGTCGTCGAAGACCCGTCCGCGGCGCGACCAGAGCTTGTTTAGGGCCCTCGCCATGCGAACGAGCAGTCCGGTCATGCCACGTGTCAAAGCGCGCTGGTCGTCGGCCTCGACGATCGCGTGGACGTGGTTGCCCATGACGGAGTAGTGGACCAGGCGGAAGCCGAAGCGATTCTTCGCCTTCGCGAATGCCTCACGTAGCACGGCATACGTGTCCTTGCGTCGCAGCGAGGGGAGCCCCTCTCGTAGCCGAATCGTCACGTGCAGCGGGCACCCCTTCGCAAACTCTGCCTTCTTCTTGTGCGACACACGTTCGCGAGCGGCCTGTCGCTTTCGTCCCGCACCTTTCCGATGGCCTCCCCAGCCGAGCGGAAACGCCAACAGGCCCTGCTTCACCCTCGATCTCATCTTCGATGCCCTACCCATAACGAGTTTGAAGCAAGATACCAGACATGGCCTTAGTAGTCAATTGACTTTCATGCAAAGAAGGTTCCCCAATCATGTTTTCGAAACAGGACTAATATGGTTATCGCGATCGCGCACAGACACAGATTCGCCGTACTTCTCCCAGCTGCCTCGGCCCGCATCGCGTCGCCGCGCCCGCCCGCGCGACCCGCGCCCGCCCGCGCCCGTTCCCGAGTCGTCCATACGCCCAACCATCGCCGGCCGCTGTATGGCCCCCGTTTGCCCCACCGCGTCGCCAGCGTGTTGGCGTTGCGTCCACGGTCGGAGGGGCTCCGCAGGCCGAGCGCGCTCGACAACGTCGCCGCTCGACCCCCGTCTTAAGGTTCCTTGCCCTCGCCCTTGCCCTCGCCCTTGCCCTCGCCCTTGCCCTTGTCCCTACCCGCCCCCGCCCCCCTCACCGCCGCGCCCGACAAGCCGCCAGCCGCGCCTCACACTCCGAGTGACCCGGATGGATCTCGAGCGCACGCTCCCACGCCGCGATCGCACCGTCGAGATCACCCGCCGCCTCACGCACCCGCGCCACTCCCCGAAACGCCTCCAGCGAATCCGGATGCCGCGCCGTGATCCGCGCACACGCTTCCACCGCAACATCCGCATGCATCCCCGCGAGCGTCTCCAGCCCGCGCAGCGCCTCCACCGACACCGGCGTCGCGCGCGCCGCGCGTTCGTACGCATTCGCCGCCGCGGCCGCGTACCCATCGCGCGCCTCGATCCTCGCCAGCGCGAGCCACGCGAACGGCGCATCCGGCACGTCCCTCGTCAGCGCCGCCACGTCACTCCGTTCGACCGCCCGGTCCCCGATCGCGTCGTGCGCCCGCTGCAATCCCGCGAACGCGAGCCCGTTGCGCGCGTCACGCCGCACCGACTCGAGATAGTCCCTACGTGCACCCTCTGCATCCCCGCGCTGCATCTTCAGCTCCGCGCGCATGAACCACGTAACCGCGAACCCGGGATCGACTTGGATCCCGCGGTCGAAGTGCTGTAGCGCCGCGTCCAGATCACCGTCCATCACCGCCGCGTACGCCAGCCCACAGTACGGCGCCGCCGACTTCGTGATCTTCGTCAGTCGCTCGAGCGACCGGAGCGCCCGCGCCTTGTCGACCGGCATGAAGAACTGTGCGATTGCGTCGTGCGTCGCCGGCGCGTCCGGCCAGTGGTACTCCAAGTCCGCTGCATGCCGCTCCATCGTCTCGCGGTTCTGCAAGAACGACGCGTTCATCAGCAGCGAGTGGTGGTGGTGAAAGCGCGGGCGTGGCGCGCGTAGCGCGGCGCGTTCGAACAGTCGTTGTGCTTTGGCCTGTTGCTCCGCACCGACCGGTATCCGGAATCCTCCTGCGGCCTTCAGCCCGCGGAAGTAGAGCCGCATCGAGTTCTCTGCGTCGCCGGCGCGCGCGAAGTGTTCGTCCGCTTCGGCGGATCGCTGTGCCGCCGCGAGCACGAAGCCGCGCAGCCAGACGATGTCCGGGTGCTCCGTGAGCTGCGCAGCGGCTGCGATCCGATCGAGCACCTGCAGCGACGCATCCGGGTCTTCGATACCGAGCCACACTCGTGCGGCGATCGCGTCGAGGTTCTGTGGGTCGAGTGCGAGCACGTCCTCGAGCAGTTCCGGCGCAAGTCGCGGATCCGCCGAGTAGAGCACGTGGTAGCCCTCGAGCAGCTTCGCTTCGATCTCCTGTTCGCGTTTGCTCTCGCGGCCCGCGCGGATGTCGTCGAGCGCGGCCTCTGCCTCCGACAAGAACCACAGACTGATTCCGAGTGCCGCCGTCAGCGCGACGAACAGCGCGGCGGCGAGCGATGCGACGACGCGGTTGCGCTGCACCCAGCGCCACGCCCGCGTCGCCGGGCCCGGCGGCTGCGCGATGATCGGCTCGTACGCGGCGACCCGCCGCAGGTCTTCCGCGAACGCCTCTGCAGTCGCGTACCGCCGGTCGCGATCCTTCTCGAGCGCGATCGTCAGCACCGAGCAGAGATCGCGCGGGATCGCGCGGTTGTGTCGCTTCGGATCGTGCGGCGGCTGTTCCAAGATCGCCGCGTAGAGCGCTTCGCGTGAGTCGGCCTCGATCGGCGGGTGCAGCGTCAGGCACTCGTAGAGGCTCGCGCCGAGCGCGTAGACGTCGGTGCGTCGATCGATGCGAACCGCGCCGCGCAGCTGCTCGGGCGACATGTAGAACGGCGTGCCGAACACTTCGCCGGTCCGCGTCAGCCGCGCCGAAGCATCGCTGTCGTCCCCCTCGTCTCGCGCGAGTCCGAAGTCGAGCACGACCGGGTCGCCGCCCGACGTGCACATGATGTTCCCCGGCTTGAGGTCGCGGTGGATGATGTCGGCCTCGTGCGCCGCGTGCACCGCGCGCGCGATGCGTTCGAACAGCCGCGTCATGCCGAGGATCGAACCACGCGATTCCACCTCGATCGGTGACACGCTGCGATTGCGCGCCGCGAGCGATTCCCCGTCGATGTAGCGCATCGCGATGTAGACGATGCCGTCGCTGCGTCCGGTGTCGAGCACCGTGCAGATGCCGGGATGGTCGAGCCGCGCCGCCGTCTCGGCTTCGCGTCGAAAGCGCGCGAGCGCCTTCGCCGACAGCGCGCCGTGGTCGGGCAGGATCTTCAGCGCGACGTCGCGCCCGAGGTTGGTGTCGTGCGCGAGGTAGACCCGCCCCTGGCCACCGCGACCCAGCTCGTGCCGGATCTCGTAGTGCGCGATGCGATCCGGATGGTCGTCGTCCCGCTCCACCTGCGCGAACTCCCGCGCGATCAGCGCGTCGTGTCCGGGGAACAGCGCCTGGTATTCCTCGAGCGTCTGCGCCCCGCCGCCTTCGACGTCGGCGAGGTAGCGATCCAAGAACGCGGCGGCGATTGCGGGATTGTCGTGGGGGGGCGTCATCGGTTGCGCCAGCAGTGATCGTGCGCACGGCGCGGCGTCGCGCATTCTCGACTTTTGTGCGAGATCCCTCCACGCCCGATACGCTTCCGTTGTGGACCAGGCTCCGAACGACCGGACGACGATGCTCGTGCGCAGCGCGAGGGCAGGGTCAGCAGATGGCCTGGCAGAGCTTGTCGAGCGCCTGACTCCGCTTCTCTTGAGTCAGGCGCGCTTTCGCCTGCGAGAGGGGCTGCCGGGCGTGGAGCCGGAGGATGTGCTGCAGGAGGTGTGGGTACGCGCGCTCCCGAACCTCTTCGAGCTCGGCGAACGTGATGGCCGCCACACGCCGGTCCTCGTGCGCTATCTCGCGACAACGCTGCTCAATCTGGTCAACGAGCTCAAGCGCAGCCAGATCCGTGCGCGACGTGCCGGATCGGGAGGCTCGTCGCGCGGGGCTGGCCCCGCCGCGTTGCCAGCCGAGACGCTCGGAATCGTCAGCCGTGCGATTCGCCGCGAACGAGACGACGCGCTCGGTCGGATGCTCGGCGACCTCGATGACGAAGAGCGCGAGCTTCTCGTCCTCCGTGGCATCGAGCAGATCGACAACAAGGCGGTTGCCGCCCTGCTCGGCGACTCACCGAATGCGGTTTCCCTGCGTTACAACCGCTTGCTCGAGCGTCTGCGTGGGCGCCTGAAGGGCTCGGTGCTCGAAGAGTTGGTAGGCGAATGATACGGCATTTTTGCCCGGGCATGATTGCTCGAGATCCGGAGATTCCGGCCCATATCGAGGAAAATATCCCTGGTTTGGCCGGCTGTGCGTCATCGGACTGTTCTGCCGGACTTGGAGTCGGGTAGCTTGCGAGCATGGGTGAAGCCGATCCCGGAACTACGCAGGCACTGCAAGCGAGTCGCGCGCTCCTGGCTTCGGCCAACGAGCGCATCGACGAGATGCGCAAGGAGCTCTTGGCGACCTACTTCGCCGAGCATGCGCAGGAGTTCTTGGACAGCAAGGCCGGGGAGGAGGCTCTGTTCGAGCACGCCTTGCGTCGAGTTCGTTACTGCACGAACACCATCGTGCCGTGGGTGAACATGTTCCGCGACCTGCGAGGCAGCAGGGTCGTCGAGATCGGCGGTGGCACGGGTTCGAGCACGGTTGTCTTCGCCTCCGAAGCCGAGCACGTGGAGACCTACGACATCGCGGAAGTTTCGGTCGAGGCGGCGCGACGTCGAGCGCGGCTGCTCGGAATCGACAACATCGGCTTCCACTGCATCCCGCCGGATCGCATCACGGAGCAGATTCGCGCGGACAACGCGGGCACCGCCGATGTCGTGCTGCTGTTCGCGACTCTCGAGCACCAGAAGTTCGAGGAGCGCCTCGCGAGCCTTCGCACTGCGTGGGACTGTCTCGCCGATGGAGGAATCCTGGTCGTCGGCGACACGCCGAATCGCCTCGCCTACGAACAGCGACACACGGCGCGGATGCCCTTCTACGACATGCTGCCGGATGAGGTTGCCGTGCACTTCGCGCCGCGGTCGCCGAACCGCGCATTCGCGAAAGCGGTAGAGAAGCAACTCGGCGTTTCTTTCGAGAGCACCAGCGATCTGATCGATCGCTGGGGGCGCGGCGTGAGCTTTCACGAATTCGAGATCGCGCTCGGTGATCTCCGTCCGCTCACGGTTGGCCACGGTTTCGAACAACCGATCATCGAGCACGGCGGCCTGTCTCTCGAAGATCGCGTCCTCATCCACTACTTCCGTCAGGCCGAGCTCGAAGTTCCGCTCGGATTCGCGCGCCAGACGTTGTGTGTGATCCTGCAGAAGTCGGATCGGACAACGGCCCCGGAGCCGCGTTGGTGGAGCGAGTTCGATCCCGATCGGGTTCTCGCGTTCCCTTGAACGCTGCCGGCGCCACGATTCTCGGAGAATCCGTGACGCCGGGATGAGTTCAGCGGACTACAGCCCCAGCGTCGCCTGCAGACGGTTCGAGAACGACACCGTCGGAGCGAATGTGCAGGGTGTCGCCGGCGTGAACCCGGACACGAACTGCATCTCGAACTGTGCGCCGACGAGGTCGAACGCCGAGCAGGACATCCCCAGCGTGAAGCTGCCGCTGCCGCCGTTGATCTCGATCGGGATCGCCAAGAACGGGTTCGTGATTGTGCACGGGCCGCACGAGAACGCCGCGCCGACGGCGCCGACGTGCAGCACGACGACCGAGCTCTGCGCGCCGGCCAGCTGGATCGAGACGTTGTTCGCGATCGCGAACGCACCGGAGATGCTCGCCACGCCGCCGAACCCGCAGCCGGAGTCGGGACTGACCACCGGGCCACCTTGGCCTACGGCCTCGAACAAGCGCGCCCGGACCGAACCGTCGAACAGCGAGTTGATGCTGACGGCGCTATTGACGATCAGGCACTCGTCGGAGTTGTCCCCGGCGGCCCAGCGCGACGCGACCTGCGGCTCGATGTCGTAGGTCCCGGTGCCGAAGCTCGCGCTCGTGCCGCAGAACTCGCAGTCGGCGCCGAGCGCGCGGAGCTGGATGTTCGACTGCAGGAATCCGGTGAACGCGTCCGACCAGGCGACGACGTACTTCGGCCCGAGGAATCCGACCGCGATGTCGAACTCGTCGTCGCCGACTTCGGCCTCGATGGGAAGCGCGGCGGTGTCGGGGACGAGGTCGTTCACGTTCCATCGCACCATCTGGCAGTAGATGTCGCGCGGCCCGGACAGCGGCGTCTCCCAGCGTTCGAACCCGATCATGAACTCGTCGCCGTCCCCGTCGACGTCCGGCTTGCGCGCGTTCGAACCGAGGTCGAGCTGCGTGCCGAGGGGGGCGAGGTTGCGGCCGATCAGTCGCGCCCGGAGGTGGTGCCCCGAGCGCTGCCACACGACGCAGTGTCGACCGGCGTCGCCGCCGCTCTTCGAGATCGCCGGCACCTCGTCGGACACGCCCGTCGAGAGACTCAGCGGAGCGCTCGGCACCGGGATCGCGCCGTGGTTGCCGACGTGGACGGACGCGCATTCGATGCCGCTGCCCTCGTGCGACCACACGACGATCGCGTTGCGGAACGCCGGGCTCGAGACCCGCTCCCCGCTCGCGTCGGGGTCGATCTCGTTGCCGCTCGAGTTCGCGATCGTCACCGGGATGCTCGTCGCCCCCGTCAGCGCGCTGACGCCCTTGCACTCGATGTCGAACGGACCGAACTCGGTGGGCGCGGTCTGGTAGGCGACGACGAAGGTGTCGACGTCGGTGATGTTCGCGACGCACGGGTTGAGCGCGACCTGAGTCGCGGACTCGATCAGGATCAGGCCCCCGATCAACGTGCCGTCCGAGCCGACCAGCTGCCCGCGGATGTCGGTGTCGTTGACGCCGAACTTGCGCTGCCACACGACGAGGTAGTTGTCCCCGCTCATGTCGAACGCGGCGTCCGCGCGGATGTCGTTCCAGTCGGTCTGATGGGGATTCACGTCGAAGGTCGAGCCGATCAGCGGGTCGAGCACCATCGGGTACCGGGCGTTGTCGACGAACTCCGCCGGCAGGACGAGATCGAGGTATTCGCCGTCCCAGCGCAGCCAGCCGTCGTGACAGTCGCCGATCGCGTCGATGCCGGTCACGTCACCGAACGACACGCCGCCGACGCCCTTCTTCCAGAAGGTGACGCCATCGTCATGCACACCCGGCGCGGCCTCGAGCTCGGTTCGCACCTTCGCACGGACGACGAGGTCTCCGCTGCCCGGGAGTCGGTGGGGGAAGACGTAGCTGAGCTCGACTCCGTTCGCTTCGACGTCGAAGCGTTCGACGATGCCGTTCCCGCAGTCGAAGCAGGCGACGTCACCGTCCGCCAGCGTCGGGCGCGAACCGGTGACGCCGTGCAGCACCGTGTCGCCGCGGCGGATCGACTCGACCTCGAACGCGAACGGCATCGATGGGTGGGCCGAGCCGAGAGCGGGGACATACTCCATGCCGTCCGAATCGAAGCGGACCTTGTAGTCGCGCCCGCCGCCGACGACTTCGTCGCCGCGCAGGATCGCGCCGTGGGAGGCTTCGACGACGGGGTCGGAGCCGCCGGCAGGGAGCAAGGGATCGGACTGGGAAGCGGCGAACGATCCGGCCGTGAGCGCGGCACCGATCACCAGACTGGTTCTCGAGAAGTTCATATCAAGTCTCCTGTCTCTCTGGATTCACTGGTCTCTCGGGTTTCACTGAATGACGACGCGGATCGCGTTCGAGAAGTCCGTGCCGACTGGCGCGCAGAACGGCGCGGGCGCGGTGACGAGCCACTGGTCGTAGAACGTCAGTCCTGCGAGTGACGAGTTCGCGGGGATCGACATCGCCACGCTGGCGTTGCCGCGGAAGTCGGTCGACGCACCGAACGCGAAGCCGGTCGTCGGGTCGGGCACGAGCGTGCACAGACCGCAGCCGGCATCGATCCGGCCGAACGAGAACACCAGCGCGCACGGCGAGAACGAGCGCGACGAGCGGAGTCGGTGCACGAAGTCCGTGTTGCCGGTGGTGATGCGCGTCGCGTAGGCGAAGCCACCCGTGCCGCAGCCGCTGACCTCTTCGGTGGTCAAGCCTTCCTCGGCGCTCCAGAAGCGCGCGCCGATGAACGCGATGGAGTTCTGGTTCTCCTCCTCCCAGATGATCAACGCGCGATCGCTGTCGCTACCGCCGCTGAACGCGGACCCGATCGCCGGCCAGTCCTGGTCGAGCGTCGAGGAGGTCACGATGTACTCGAACGCGTTCCGCTGGCACGTGAACGGATCGATCGGCACGCACGTGACGTCGTAGTCCGAACCGGAGTTCTGGTCCGCGTACGCGATCAGGACGGACTCGCCGAGCCACGACACAGAGGCGTGATGCTCGTCGTCGTTCACGTCGGTTTCGATCGGGATACCGGAGGCGCCGAGGTACGCCGCGTTCTCGGCGGCGTTCAGGTGGACGGCCGTGCAGTAGATGTCCTCGACCGAGATCGAGCCGGCTTCGTCGCGCTCCCAGGCCACGACCCAGTTGCGTCCGTCACCGTCGCACGACGGCGCCGTGTCGTTCACCGAGTTCGCCGTGATCTGCACGAAGTTGTCGAGCGCGTTCAGGTTGCGGTCGACGACCATCGCGCAGACTTCCAGGTCAGTCTGTGAGCGCTGGAACGCGATCATGTGGTGCCCGGTGCTGCCGCCGCTCTTCGAGATCGTCGGCAGCGAGTCCCCGGAGCCACCTCCGCCCGCGAGCGCGGTGAGATCCGTGTGGTCGAACGCGACCAGCGTGCTGGCAGCGACGTTGAGCTCGAGCTGCGCGCCTTCGATCTTGGCGGCGGAGAAGTCCCACCAGACCGCGAGCGCATCGTTGTCGAGCGACGTCGCTTCGCCGCCTACGTCCGGGAACGAGTCCAGGTTGGGGGACGCCTGGACGTCCATGCCGGCGGGGATCACCGTGGTCCCGCTCGCGGTGACGGCCGTCGCGCGGATGTTGCCGTCTTCTGTCCACACGACGACGAACGCGTCCTGGTTCGCGACGTTCGCGCACGCGGGGTAGAGCTTGTCCGAGAACGACGAGTTGACGCTCATCGTGCCGAAGACCTCGACGCCGTCGGAGTCGACCGCGCGGCCGCGGAGCTGGGTCAGGCCGCCGATCTCGCGTGACCACACCATGAAGTACGTGTCGCTGCTCTCGTCGTACGCGACGTCCGGCCGCGCGTCGTCGAAGTCACTGGCCGAACCCTGGAACCCGTTGCCGATCCAGGGATCGAGGACCAGCGGTAGCGCGGCCGAGTCGACGAAGCTCTCCGGCAGCGCGAGCTCGAGTGCACCGCCCTTGCAGCGGAGGGATCCGGTGCAGCGCTTGCCCTCGGCGTCGATGCCGGTGACCGCGCCGATCGTGACTTGGCCGGGTACACCATCGAGGTGGAATGCGAGGCCGGCCTCGGTCCACTCCGTGGTGTTCGCGACCAGTTCGGTCGACAGGTTCATCCGGACGACGAGGTCTCCGGTGCCGGTCGGCAGCGAACGGAACTCGAAGCTCTGCTCGATGCCGTCGACGTGCACGTCGTAGATCTCGTCGAACCAGGTGCGCTGGTAGCGCACCTGTTGATTGCCGACAACTTGCTGGCCGGGCGAGACTGCGAGTGTTTCGCCGTTCGTGCGACGAATCGACTCGGTCTCGAACCGAAGCGACTGCAGGCGATCCGTCTTCACGCCGAGCGCCGGCTGGAACTCGACGGTGCGAGTACTGAACACGGTTTCAAACCGCCTGGCGTAGGCGCGCAGCGTTCCGTCGCTCGCGTTGAGACTGACGCGTTGCGACGCGTCACCCGCGAAACCGTTCGCGGTCGGGAGTTGGTCGAGGGGGGTCTGTGCCGAAGCCGCGCCGAGGGCGCAGATCGTGGTCACGAGACCGAAAGCGCGAATGTTCATGATGATGAGTTGCTCTCTCGTGTCATTGGTCGAGAGGGCGAGTGCTTCGCCGCGCACCGCGCCAACGTCCAAAATGGAGAAGTCGCAAATCCGCCAGCGAAGAGACGCCCCCGATAACCCGTGCTGCGCGTGCGCCTGCGCGATGGTGCCCGTGACCCGCCCCTGCCCGCTCCCGCGCCCCGTAGCCGCCAACCAGTCCGCCAAAACCCCGAAAAACCCCGATTCCGACGTTGGGACCCACCCCGTCCCGTCACTTGCGTGCACGGTGGCTTGCGATGCGGATCCCCCAGTCCCGAGAATGACCCCATGAGCTCGGACAGTGAGCTTGGTCGCCTCGAACGTGCGCTCGCGATCTTCGTCGACGAGTTCGAGATCCAGGGCCGCGACGCCGACGAGATCCTCGCCGAGCACGAGGATCTCGCCGATTTGCTCGAGCCGATGCTGCGCGGCGAACCGATCGAAACCGGACTCGTCGAAGGTTCGCGGTTCGGCGACTACCGCATCGTGCGCGAGATCGGGCGCGGCGGTATGGGCATCGTGTACGAGGCGCAGCAGATCTCGCTGGATCGGCGCGTCGCGCTCAAGCTGCTCATGCAGGAGCGCACGTCCAGCGCGAACGCGCTGCTGCGCTTTCGCCGAGAAGCCGCTGTCATCGCGCAGCTCGATCACGAGAACATCGTGCGGGTCTTCGCGACCGGCAGCGAAGACGGGCGGCCGTTCATCGCGATGGAGCTCGTCGACGGAGTGCCACTGAGCACGCTGATCGACGCCGCCCGCGAGAGCGCGCACGATCGATCGGCCGGACTGCGCGCGGCTCTCGCGGTAGACGGTTCGGGGCCGCGCGGTTCCTACGTGACGATCCTCGTCGACGTGATCTCACAGGTCGCGGACGCGCTGTCGCACGCGCACCGCCTGGGCATCATCCATCGCGACATCAAGCCGGCGAACATCATCGTGCGCGGGGACGGCCGCGCGATCTTGACGGACTTCGGCATCGCCCGCGCCGAGACCCACGTCGGGATGACCGCGACGGGCGGGATGGTCGGGACTCCGAACTACGTCGCACCGGAGCAGGTGCGCGGCGCGGAGACGGACTCACGCACCGACGTCTTCGCGCTGGGCGTCACGCTGTTCGAATCGCTGACGCTCAGCCGCCCGTTCGACGGCGACACCCCGCAGGCGCTGTTCGATGCGATCCTCTCGCGAGAACCGCGCGACCCGCTTCGCGTCTGTCCCGAACTCCCCGTCGAGCTCGCGGCGATCGTGTCTCTCGCGATCGAGAAGGAGCCGAGCCGGCGTTACCAGTCGATGGCCGCGTTCGCCGAGGACCTGCGCGCCTTCGCTGAGCACCGGCCCGTGTCCGCGCGGCGGCGCGGCCTGGGGCTGCGTCTGTGGCGCTGGGCGCAGCGCGAGCGCGCGAAAGCGACTCTCGCCGTGGTCCTCGTGCTGGCCGTCCCGATCGTCGCGGCGCTCAGTGGCTACCTGATCGCGAATCGGTCGACGTACGCTCTCGGCGAGGAGGCGAGGGTCACGCAGCAAGTCGACCAGCACCTCGCGCACGGCTACTTCCAGCTGCACAAGGGAATCGTCGGCCGAGCGCGGTCGCGGTTCCGTCGTGCTCTCGAGTTGCAGTCGGAGTGTGTGGAGGCCATCGCGGGGCTCGCGTTGACGGCGGATCGCGCGAAGGGAGCGAAGGCCGGCGTCGCGATCCTCGAAGGGTTCGACGAGACCGTGAGTCGCCACGCGGCACTGCAGCGACTCCACAGCGAACTCGCGGGTGCAACGGACGGGCCGCAACCGACCGAGACCGCGTCGCCATTCGACGCGTTCGTCGCCGGAGTGCTCGAAATCCGTCGCGGCCACGCGGGGAGCCAGCCGGCGTACGAGCGGGCGGTGCCTCTGTTGCACCGTGCGGTGCTGACCTCGGACCGCGTGCGCTCGTATTTCTACTTCGAGTGGGCCCACGCCGTCGGCCACAGCGATTCCGGGATGGGGCAGTACGACGTGCGCGATGCGCTGCGCCGGCGGTGGCCCAACTCGTGGGTCGCGTCCTTCTGGAGCTACTTCGCGTTTCAGAACGGCGATCGCTCGGCGTCATTGGAAGACGCGGAGCGCGCCGTGCGCTTGAACCCGACGCTCGGCCGGCTGAAGCAGAACCTCGCGAGTTCGCTGCACGCCAACGGTCAGAACGAGCGCGCGCTCACGATCCTCGAAGAACTGGTTGGCAAGGCGCCGGAGGACCCGTCGATCCGCTACGACCTCGCGGTCGTCTACGGCGCCCTCGGCCGCATGGACGAGTTCCGCGCGGCCGCCGCCAAGAGCTACGAGCTCGGGCCGGACCTGCCGCTCGCCAAGATGATCCACGCGAACGTGCTCGTCATGGACCGGGACTTCGACGGCGCGCTGCCGCTCTACGCCGAGGTCGAGGCGAGCACGCTCCCCGCACACCAGCGCGCGGAGGCGGCGGCGCGCGCCGGCAGCCTGCACCGTCAGAAGCGTCAGAACGACGAGGCCAAGGCCGCGTACGCGCGCGCCCTCGCGCTTCGCCCGGAGTGGCCGGAGGTGTTGACCAACGTCGGCAACATCCTCCTGGAGGAGAGCGACCTCGTCGGCGCCGAACGCTACCACCGGCAGGCGGTCGCGGCTTCGCCCGGGCATCTCCAGGCGAACTACAACCTCGTGTTCTTGCTGCGTCAGGTGAGCCGTATCGAGGATGCGATCGAAGTGGCGGAAGCGTGGACCGGTGCGAGTCCCGGACACTGGCACGCGTGGTTCGAACTCGCCTCCGCGCTCTACGTGGATCGAACGGACCTCGACCGCGCGCTGTCAGCCGTCGAGAAGGCACTCGCGATCGCGAAGCGCAGCGCGCTCAATCCTTGGATCATGAAGGCGCAGATCCAGTTCCAGCGTGAAGACTTCGCGAGCGCGGTCGAGACCATGACGGTCGCGTGCGAGTTGGCGCCCGAGGGGAGGCGGCCGGCGCTCGAGGCTGCGCTGGAGCGGTATCGTGCGGCGCTTGCTCGGTAGTGTGAGCTGCCCTACAGCGATTCGAGCAGCGAGTGGATCTCACCCTTCCGGATCCGCGACACCACGCCCGCAAGACTCGCAAGCGCACGCTGGAACCGCGTCCTCGCCGCCTCACCCGTGACGCCGAACCGCTGACCGATCTGTTCGAACGACAGCTCGTGCCAGTTCCGCAGCACGATGATCTCGCGGTAGTCCGGGTCCAGCAGTTCGACCGCGAGCTGCAGCCACGCTTCCTCTTCGGCCTTCTCTGCGGCCATGCTGGGACGCGTCGCCGACGCGTCGAGGTCCAGCACGGTCGGCAGTCGCTCCTGTCGATTCCGGTCGCGGCGTTCGCGACGGAAGTGCCGGAGGCGCATGCGGATCGTGTTCTCGACGATGCGTGCGAGCAGGTGGCTGAACTGCTGATCGTCGGCGATCCGGAATCGCGGCCCGTCGCGCAGCACCTGGACGAGCGACTCCTGCACGAGGTCGCCGGTCTCCTCGACGCTGCGCAGCTCCTGTCCCATCCGGCTCCGGACCAGCCGCGTGATCTGCGGCAGGACGTGTGCCACGAGATCCGACAGGGCTTCGGCGTCCCCGCCGTGCCAGCGTTCGAGCAGTTCGAGTTTCTCCGACATGGACTTCGGTAAGTGACGCGGCGGGGCCGGTCCCAACCTCGATTCTACGGTTCTTTCGGCGCGTCCGGCCGGGCTCGAGCCGTGAGCGCGACGCGCGTCGCATTTTTCGAAGAATCCCCGAAGCCTCCGCGGCGCCCCGATCACCGCCAGGTGTCTACTCCCACCAAGGACTTCGAACATGATCTGGCTCTGGCTCCTCCTCATCCCCGTCGCTCTCGTCCTTCTGGCCTACCTCGTCGGCTTCTTCCTCCCCGAGCGCTACGTCGCCAAGAAGAGCTACGACATCCCGCTCCCGCCGACCGACGTCTGGCAACGCCTGCACGATCCCGAGCGCTACCCGATGACGGGCTACATGTGCAAAGGTCTCGAGCTGCTGCCGAGCGAGGACGGCCTCGCCGTCTGGACCGAGTCGATGGGCCGCTCTTCGCTTCGCATCCAGAACGTCGAGGTCGACGAGCCGAAGCGTTTCGTCCGCCGGCTGACCGACACCGTCGTGCCGTTCGAATCCCGCTGCGAGTTCTGGATCGAACCGACCGACTCGGGCTCGCGCGTCACGTGCGAGAACCAGGCGACGGTCAAGACCGGCACGTGGCACGTCCCACTGTTCCGCGTCACGATGGCGCTGTTCGGCGGGGCGAAGGGCGGGATCAAGATGTACCTCGGCAACGTCGCGAAGGTCGACGCGGCTTAGCAGCCCGTTGAAGAAGTCATTCGCATCCCAGATCGCCGGTGACGCCCGCTCGCTGCGTCGCGAAACCTCACCGAATCCACCGATTCGCCTCCGGTTCCGCTCCTTGCGAGCAAACGACACCGACGACCTGGAACGCAAAGCACTTCTTCAACGGCCTGCCAAGGGGAATTGCGGGTGCTGTCCTGGTGTGGCGCGCCGATGGAAGGTACGCTGCGAGACCGCTGTCCGGGCGATTAGCTCAGTTGGTTAGAGCGCCTGCTTTACACGCAGGATGTCGGGGGTTCGAGTCCCTCATCGCCCAACGCGTCACAGGCGTGCGTAAGCGGTTGCAAAGCAGGCGATAAGAGGGCGCCTCGCTGCGGCTCGGCGTGGAAGGGGGGTGACGGCGGACGGTCGCAGTCGCGAGTCGAAGGGTGCACGTGCACCTTTTCGAAGGCTCAAAAAGAGGCTGCGATGAGAGGAAGACGGCAAGGTCCGACGTTGCGGAAGCGTCGGAGTCCGAGTTCGGGCAAGGTGCTCGCGTTCGCGAAGTTCAACGGCAAGACGATCTCGTTCGGGACGTGGGGGCCCGAGGCCGATCGCCGGTTCGACGAGTTCAAGGCCGAGTGGCTCGCCAATGGGCGGGAGATACCGACGAAGGAGACGGTGGGTCTCGAGGAACTGCTGATGATCCAGCGGTTGATCGATCGCTACCTCCGGCACCTCGTCGACAAGCACGACTCCGGCTGGATCGAGAACAACTACGACCGTATCGCCCAGGCGTTCGTGCCGCTGGGAGAGTGCTTCGGTGCGTTGGCGGCCCGAGACTTCACGCCCCTTCGCCTGCAAGACGTGCGCACGACAATGATCGACGCGGGGCGGCTATGTCGAAGCGAGATCAACCGAAGGGTTCGGGAGATCCGCCGAGGCTTCCGGTGGGCGGTTGCCAACGAGTTGATTCCCGCCGACGTGTGGCACGGGCTCAGTGCGGTGGATGGACTTCGAGCCGGTGAGTTCGGGACACGGGATAACCCCGGACGCGAGGCTGTGGCCGAGGAGGTTGTGTGGGCGACGCTTCCGCATCTCAGCCGACAAGTGGGGGGACTCGTCGAGCTGATGTGGTGGACGGGTGCTCGTCCGAGTGAACTGTTCGGCATGACGCCGAGTTCGATCGATCGCTCCGAGGAGACCTGGACGATGCGACTCGCCGAGCACAAGACGGCCAGGAAGGGGAGGCGGCGTGAGATCGTGTTCGGTCCGCAAGCTCGAGCTGTCCTTCGCCGTTTCCTCGATCGTGTGCCGGAACCCCGCCCAGATCGCCCGCTGTTCTCGCCTCGAGATGCCGTGGAGGAGAAGAACGAGCGCCAACGACAAAGCGAGGATCCGACGAGTCTAAGTGCGGTCGAGCTTGCGTATCGGCTTGGGGTAGGTCACGAGACTCCTCGCTCTTGGGTGAAGCGGGGATGCCCGGTGAACGAAGACAATACCTACGACCTCAGCGCCGTTCAGGAGTGGCGAGAGTCGGACGACCGGCGTGGTGCTCCCAGTACCCGCAGACGGCAGGGACGGTTCCGTCGTGAGCGTGCTTCGGATCCCAGTAGGGCTCCGGGGGAGGTCTACACAGCAACGGCGTTCCGTCGAGCCATAGAACGCGGCGTTGTGTTGGCCAACCGGGATCGCACGGGCCGGGGATCGGATCCTCTTCCTCGGTGGACTCCCTACCAGCTCCGCCATGCTGCTGCTGAACGCATTCGTCGAGAGTTCGGGCTAGAGGCAGTGCGCACGGTGCTGGGTCATGCGAGTGCGACGATGAGCGAGGTCTACGCTGCGGTTGATATCGAGGCGTCGAAGCGGGTGGCGGAGAGCTGTGGGTAGTCCCGATCCTGCTTGGAGTCCTCCGATGCCTCGGTATCGTATGGGGTCAAAGGACCAGAGATGGCGAAGAAGCGAAACCACTACATCCCGCAATTCCTGTTGCGGAGATTCGCGAACGACGAGGGAGGCAGTCGCATCTGGCAATTCCGTGAGAACGCCAAGCCCGTCGCTATCGGGACTCGCGATGCGGCCGTGTCGAGATACTTCTACGGAGATCCGAGCCTCGAAATCGAAGACGATCTCCAAGCACTTGAGAGCGGCCAAGCCACATTGCTCGAGGAAGTAGCAGGCGGAGCGGATCTTGAGTCCCGATGCGGACTCTTGACCGAGCTGGTGTGGTCATTGGCCACGCGGACGCAGGCGTTTCGAGGGCACTTCGCCGAGGTTACTCAGCGGTTACTCACTGGTCTTCAGCAGGTTTCTCCGGAGACGATGGCGACGGCGTTTACTCGAGGAATCGAGAATGAACTCGAAACGCATATCGATGACCTTCTTCGCGACAGTGGGATTCCAGAGGAAGAAATTCCTGCGATCCGGGCGCACCTGATCAATCGTCTGGGCGGGCCGGAAGCGGCCCGCAAAGAGGCGCTGCGACACATGGATGATGTCCTACCCGTCGCGCCCAGGCTTCTCTCGAGTCTCGAGGCGGTCGCGCCACAAGCTTCGATGGACGGTCACATTAAGTTGATGGCGAAGCAGATGGCAGTGCGCGGAAAGCCGCCCTCAGGATTCGAGGTCAGCAAGTGGCACGTCCAGACGTTTGACTCGAACACGATCGTCCTTGGGGACGGAGTTGTCGTTGCTACCTCGAGCGGCGAGTTTGGCGCGCTGGCCAAGTTCGCGTCAGCTTTCGAGAGAGTGTTCGTCCCGATATCGCATCGTAGTGTGCTCGTCGGGGATCGAACCTCCGACGGTCTCCGGGACGTTGACCCCGAAGCCCTCAACAGAGCGTCCGTCAGCCTCTCTCTGAATGGGTTCTTTGGTTCGCGGAATACAGCCGCTGAGCTTGCGTTGCTCGAGCACCTTGGGTCCGGTGATCCGATGCTCTCGGATGATGTCATTCAGGAAATACTCGAGGAGTGCTGGTCATCGCTCAACTTGCCAGCTCCGGAGTGACGTTCGTCGATTCCCGAACATTGCAGCCCTCATTCGCGATGTGGCATCATCAAGAGTGGCGGTCGGTGAGCAGGCTTCGGATTGATGCCCGAGGTTGAGTCGTGGGACACCAGGCACGCGTCTCCCGGCCGCCTCGTTTCTCGTGAGGACAGACCTGGTGTGCGAACTGGTGTGATGCCACGACTTTCCATCCCCGATTGGGTGCAAGGGGCGCCTCAAAAGATCCTATTCGTCATCGACTCAGCCCCCTCCTCCCTGACGAAGTGGACAGAGGTCGCCGAGGCAGCGGGGATAGCTCACAAGACGGCTCGCACCCACGGAGCAATCTTCCTCGGCGAGGGCTCCTTCCTTCGACGAAACTCCGACAGAACTCTGGTCCTGACCGATGCTGGCCGCGCACTGCTAAGCGAGATCCAACCAGCCGAGGGAGCAGGCGAGCACTGCATTCTCAGGTTCGGCTCGGTTGCGCACATGGGAGTCGATTCGGCAGACGGCCACTCGCGCATACCTGTAGAATCCAATCTTCCCAGTCACCTGCAGTGGGAGTATCGCGTGCTTGTGGCACTCAACTTCCTCGCGGCTGCGAAACCAGCTGCTGTTGCACGCGCCTTGTTCCCAGAGACCCAGACCCTGGCAAGTGACTCAAATCATGACCAGGCGCGACGGCAGCTTCGCGCTCTTGTTGGCCAAGGGCTGGCCTCAGGAACCGCTTCCGTCTACTCACTGACAGAGGCCGGATTCGAGCGCCTCCAGGAGCGGTTTCGGCAGCGCCTCGAGGAAGACGACTGATCTCCAAAGTGTCCCTTGATCGGGGCGCGATGTCACAGTGCGCGGACTGTGCGTTTCCCATGCTTGGCGATCATGAGTTGCAAAAGCAATGGTGTCGCGCAGCGAGCGACGTGTTCTCTGACGCCCCGAGAAGCCGCACAGCTCTGGCAAGAGATCGCCGGCTGTGTCCATCGGACTGACCCCGCGACGGTTCGCCGTTGGTGCGTTGACGGAGTTCGCGGTCAGCGCCTGGAGTCACGGCTCGTAGGAGGGCGGCGGCTGATCGATCTGACCGATCTCGTGCGCTTCTACGATGCCCTGAACGGCGGAGAGGTGTCGCGATGAAGAAGCCAAGCACGGCACCCGCCCCCGAATTGCACCTCGGGGCGGACAGCCGTAGGTCGACGAGCCACCACTTCGACGCAGCCCATTCTACGAAACCTCAACGCGCCCATCTACCTGACAACTCCCTTGGCCCTGGGGACGAGCGCCCCTCCAACTTCCTCGACGTAGCTCATGGCATCGACCAGCTCCGAGATAGAGGATGCGTCATCCCCATCTCCGTTCCGGAGGGATGGGATGCGCCCGACTTGGCGGCTGCGCTACTCCAGCACAACGCCGAACAAGCAGGTGACTCGGACATCGCGGGATTCATCTCCTCCAGTGCCGACGCCGTCGACCGAGTCAAGAAGAGGCTGGATCCACGCCTCCCACTCAAGCCCCAGTGCCGTATTGCGTTCGGGACCACCGAAGAGATCCAGCGACCTGATGCGCGTTGCCGCAACCTCGATCTCGTGATCGTCGACATCCCTCCACTTGGGCGGGAGAGAGCGCTGGCGCGGATACGTTCGCGATGGAAGCCCACGGTGCTGATCGAGATCGTC
>JANQJF010000106.1 GCA_028281765.1 Planctomycetota bacterium
CTATTCCCTTGGGGGGTAAGAAATTCGGGGAGGGGGCGGGAGGGGGCGGTGGCAGGGGGAAGTTGGAGGAGTCCGGGGGACGCGTTTTCGGGCTCGGGCCCGGACCCGTTCACGTTCCGCGGGTCGGGACACGGGCCGCGGGGTGAAAACAGGACGTCGCCAGGTGGTGCGCGCCATGCGCTCGAACTCGACGCAACCCGTGGAACGCGAAACGACCCGTGGAACGTGAACGGGTCCGGGTCCGAAAACGTGTCCCACACGCGGGACCGACGAACCCCTTCGTCCCCCCTACTGACCCGCCGCGGGCGTCCCGCCCTTGGTGATCCCGCGCATCTGCATCTTCAGCTCGTCCGGGTTGTCCGACGACGCCAGCGCGTCCTCGAGCGAAATGTTCCCCGCCTCGAACAGACGACTCAGCGACTGGTTGAACGTCATCGTGCCGTAGTAGCTGCCCTCGGCGAGCGCCTTCGGCAGCATCCGCGTCTGGCCGCCCTCGAGCAGCTCGCGCACGGTCGGCGTGTTGATCAGCAGCTCGACCGCCGGGACCATCCGGCGGCCTTCCTTGGTCTTGATCAGACGCATCGAGATGACGCCCGCCAAGTTGAGCGCGAGCTGCAGGCGGACGAGGTCGTGCTGGTGCGGCTCGAAGAACGTGATGATCCGCTCGACGGTCTGCACGGCGTTGACCGTGTGCAGCGTCGAGAGGACGAGGTGGCCGGTCTCGGCGGCGGAGATCGCGGCCTGCACGGTCTCTTTGTCCCGCATCTCACCGATGAGGATGACGTCCGGCGACTGACGCACTGCCTGACGCATCGCCGCGGTGTAGTTCGTCGTGTCGGTGCCGATCTCGCGCTGGTTCACGATCGAGAGGCGATCCTCGAACATGTACTCGATCGGGTCCTCGATCGTGATGATGTGCTTCTGCGAGTTCCGGTTGATGAACTCGATCATCGACGCGAGCGTCGTCGACTTACCGGAGCCGGCAACGCCCGTCGCGAGCACGAGACCGCGCTTCAGCGACGCGAGCCGCTTGAGCGGCTGCACCGGCAGGTTGAGGTCTTTGAACGACGGCACGTTCTCGTTGACACGCCGAAACACGAAGCCGAGGTCGCCCGACTGGTTGAAGACGTTGCAACGGAAGCGCGTGCCGGACGAGGTCAACGCGAAGTCCGCGGCGCCGTGTTCATGGAACTCTTGCGCGGTGCGCTCATCGAGCACGCTCTTCGCATGATGACGCATGGTCGCCGAATCGAGCGTTTGGTCACCGATGAATCGGATCACGCCAGCGAGACGGATTGCGGGGCAGCTTCCGGACTTGAGGATGAGGTCCGAAGCGCCTTCCTTGACCATCACGGACAGGTAGTCGTCGAGTTTGGGTTGGCTCACCGTGCGTCGATCTCCTCTGCTGACTTATCGGCGCGCGGGCGCCCGATCCTGTCGGAGATTCGTGCGAAGGTTCGCCGCGGAATCAGACCGAGGCCACGAAACGGTGAACTGCCGATACCAACTCGGTCAGACCGCTCCGGGTCGCTGACGAGATTCTCGACACTTCGACCCCGATCGCGGCCTGGAGCGCGTCCGCTCGGGCCGCGGCGTCCTCGTCCTCGATCTTCGTCGCGACGACCATCGAGGGCCGCTTCGCGAGTTCGGGCGCGTAGCCCTCGAGCTCGGCGCGGATGACGCGGTAGGCCTCTTCGGGCTCCTCGAGCGCCAGCGCCGAGCAATCGACGAGGTGTAGCAGCACGCGGGTGCGCTCGACGTGCTTCAGGAACTTGTCGCCGAGCCCCTTGCCCTCGTGCGCGCCCTCGATGAGTCCCGGGATGTCCGCGAACACGAGCGCGTCGTCGATCGAAACAGGAACGATGCCGAGGCTCGGCTCGAGCGTCGTGAACGGGTAGTTCGCGATCTTCGGGCGCGCGCGCGACAGCGTCGCGAGCAGCGTCGACTTGCCGGCGTTCGGCAGGCCGAGCAGTCCGACGTCCGCGATGAGCTTCAGACTCAGGCGCACGTCGCGAGACTCGCCTTCGGTGCCCTGCTCGAAGTTGCGCGGCGTCCGGTTGATCGCGGTCGCGAAGCGCTGATTGCCCCGTCCCCCACGACCGCCGCGGGCAACCTCGAACCGGTCCCCCGGCGCGCCGAGATCGCGGAGCACGTTGCCGCGCTCTTTGTCGAGCACGAGCGTGCCGACGGGCACGGTCAACACGAGGTCGTCTCCACTCGCGCCCGTCTTGTTCGACGAGCCGCCGGGCCGGCCGTTGCTGGCCTCGTAGAGGCGCCGCCCGACGAGCGGGTAGAGCGTGTTCTCACCCGTGCTTGCGACGAGGATCACGCTGCCGCCGCGACCGCCGTCGCCGCCGTCCGGGCCGCCGCGCGGCACGAACTTCTCACGACGGAACGAGACGCAGCCGTCGCCGCCCTTGCCCCCGCGCACCGTGCATTCGAATTCGTCGACGAACACCGGCGGGGTCCGCGTGCCGCGAACGCGGCGTCAGTTCGCCGCGACCGGATCGACGTGCACGCGCCGGTTGTCCTGGAACCGGACGACGCCGTCGGTGAGCGCGAAGAGCGTGTAGTCGTTGCCGGCCTTCACGTTGTGGCCCGGCAGGAACTTCGTGCCGCACTGGCGCACGATGATCGTGCCCGCGCGGACGGCCTCGCCGCCGAACCGCTTCACGCCGCGGTGCTGCGCGTTGCTGTCGCGGCCGTTGCGAGTCGAACCTTGTCCCTTTTTATGTGCCATGGTGGGTCGCTCCTCAGGCGTTGATCGACTCGATCTGAATCTCTGTGAAACGCGCGCGGAAACCGGTCCGACGACGGTGGTTCTTGCGGCGCTTGAACTTCTGAACGATCAGCTTCGGACCCTTCACGTCTTGGCGGGTCACCTTGGCGGTGACGGACGCCCCGTCGACGAACGGCGTGCCGATCTTCGGCGCCTCGCCGGTCACGACGTAGACCTTGTCGAAGGTGACGGAATCGCCGACCGTGAGTTGATCGTTGAGATCGATCAAAACGCGCTCACCCGCGGAGACGCGGTATTGGCAGTTGCGGTCGTCCAGGACGGCGATCATGGGGTGGAATCCTCGGGGATCGGGGGGAAAGGGCGGGGGATGGTAGCGGTGGCACCCCGGATTTCAAGCCTGCCGCAGAGCGGCAGGCTGGGAATCCGGAGTGCCACCGCTCCGTGCCCGTGCCCGGTCCGGGTCCGGCAGGCGAGCGGGTCACGGGACACGGGCGGGCACGGACCCGGGCCCGTTCACGGGAATCAGTGAGTCGCGGCTGCGCCGCGACTCACTGATTGACCCCCAAACCCGCCGGGATCGCGATCCGCGCCTCCTGCCCGTCCGCCGTCATGAACCGGTAGTGCACCGCCGACACCGGATAGCTCGGCTCGGCCTTGAACACCACCGACTTGCCGATGCTCTCCTCGAGATCCACCAGCTGGCGGCGCTTCGTGTTGACCAGGAAGTCGTTGACCGCCGGGGACACGAACACCTGCAGGATCGAGAACCCCTTGAGCGGCATCAGCGCCCGTACGGCCCGCAGCACGGCGAGCGCCTGGCTCTGCACCGTCCGCACGAGACCCGTGCCCTTGCAGGCCCGGCAGGCGTGGAACACCGTGTGCTTCAGACCCGGGCCGACGCGCTGGCGGGTCAGCTCGAGCATCCCGAACGGGCTGATCTTGCCAACCTTGATGCGAGCGCGGTCGCCCTTGAGAGCTTCGACGAGCTTCCGCTCGACGCCGCGGCGGCTCTTCTCCTGCATCATGTCGATGAAGTCGATCATGATCAGGCCGCCGAGGTCGCGCAGGCGCAGCTGCCGCACGATCTCGGGGATCGCCTCGCAGTTGGTCTTGAACGCGGTCTCCTCGAGGTTCGAGCCCGGCTTGAACTTGCCGGAGTTCACGTCGATCGCGACGAGCGCCTCGGTCTGATCGATCACGATCGACACGCCGTTCGGCAGCTCGACCTTCGGGACGTAGAGCGACTCGACCTCCCGCTCGATGCCGAACGAGTTGAACATCGGCGTCACGATTTCGTGCAGCTTGATGCGGTCCGACATGTGCGGCATCAGCTTGTCGGCGAAATCGCGGATCCGCAGGTAGACGTCGCGGGAGTCGACGACGACTTCCTCGATGTCCGGTGAGAACAGGTCGCGCATCGCCTTGAGCACGAGGTCGGATTCCTCGTAGAGCAGCGCCGGCGCGCGCGTCGACTTGACGCGCTGCGCGACGAGCTCCCAAATCCGGTTCAGGTAGTCGCGGTCGCGCTGCAGATCGGTCTTCGTCTTCTTGATACCGGCCGTGCGGACGATGAAGCCGACGCCGCCGCTGCCGGTCTCGTCGAGCTCGGCGGCGATCTTCTTGAGGCGACGCCGCTCCTTGGGATCGTCGATCTTCCGCGAGACGCCGCATTTCGGCAAGCTCGGCATCAGAACGAGGCTGCGGCCGGGCAGCGAGATGTAGGTCGACAGGGTCGGGCCCTTCGCGCCGATGCCCTCCTTCGTGACCTGGACGATGACCTCCTGCCCCTTCTTGAGCAGCTGGTCGATCGGCGTCTTCACGCGCGGCCGTTCCCGGCCGCCGCGGGCGCGCTTGCCGCCGCGGCGGCTGCGCTTCGGCTTCTCGACGGTCGCGGTCGCCGTGGCTTCCTCCGCAGCCGCGGCGGTCGCGTCCTCGGCTTCGGCCTCCGCGCCGTCTTCCGCGACTTCGCCGTCGTCCCCGGAATCGTCGTTCGACTCACTGTCTTCCTCGGCGGACGGGGAGTCGTCGTCGGCGTCGGCGGCCTCGGCAGGCGCGGACTCGGCAGGCGCGGACTCCTCCGACTTCGCGGATGCCTCGGCGTCCTCGTCGATCGCGGCGCGCACGGCATCCGGACCTTCTTCTCCGGTCACACGGGCGCGGCCCTCGACGATGTCGGAGAGCGTGAAGTCGGGCCGGGCGTAGGCAGGCAGCACGTCGGACGCGTGCAGGAAGCCGTTGATCCGCCCGCCGAAGCTGACGAATGCCGCGCCGATGCTGGGCTCGACGTTGACGACCTTGCCTTTGTACGTGTTACCGAGATAGGCCTCGCGATTCGCAACTTCGACGTGCAGCTCCTGCAGCACGCCATCCTCCACCACGGCGATCCGAGACTCCTCGGAATCCATGGCGTTGATCAGCATCCTCTTCAAGGAAGGGGTCCTTTCGGGGTGTCCTCACCGCGGTGCGGTCGAGGTGCAGGCGACGCGGCGCGCGGCCCGAGGGCTCGGGGCCAGCAGCGAACACAGGCGCGGACGTGCCACGCGGCGGGATCGCCAGCGTGGGTCGCGTAGTCGTCGTGTTCATCGTTGCGGCGCGCTTGGGCACGCGTCGATTCCTGCCGTGTAGAAACTCGATCCCGCCAGAGGCACCGCGCAGCGCGCCGGCCGCTCGACGGGGGAAAACCATCACGCTCGGCTCCCGTGGCGTGGACGCGGTTCTGACCGGGTCGCCCCCCCACCACGGGCGAGAGATGCCGCGGATCATAGAAACCGCGGGTCGCCAGCTCAACGCAGATCGGACTGCGGAAGCTCGGCGTGCGCCGCCGCGACGAGTCGCGGGCCCGGGCGGTGGAGATCCGCCCGGGGTCGCGGCGTGCGCTGGGTCCGGATCAGCCCTGGCGGGAGCCCGAACCGAAGACCGCCTCGTATTCGCTGCGCATCAGGTCGCGGCGCTCGGCGAGGATCTTGCGGAGGTTGTCGTCGACGTCTTCAGCGCTGCGGATGACCTGCGGCGTGACGAAGACGATCAGGGTCTGCTTCGACTTGGTCTCGTTGTGGCCCTTGAACAGGTAGCCGAGGACCGGGATGTCGCCGAGCAGCGGGAGGCCCGTGTCGGTGACGACGTTCGTGTCGGTCACGAGGCCGCCGAGCACCGCGGTCTGGCCACTGCGCAGGAGGACCTTCGTAGCGATCGTGCTCGACGCGATCCGCGGCAGCGCGATCGTGCCGTCGCTCTGGCCGGCGCCGACGCTGAACACGTCGAAGCCCGGCGGCGCGAGGGCGGAGCTACCCGTGCCGGACAGCGCCTCCGACTTCGGGATGATGTCCATCATGACCTTGTCGGTGCCCGGGATGATGTGCGGAATGACGAGCAGTTGGAAGCCGGTGCTGACCGGCGAGTCCGGCGCCTCTTCGACGACGAGCTGTAGACCACCGGCCTGACCCTGCTCGGCGCGCGCCTGCGCGTAGCGGATCGTCTCGCCGACGAAGATCGTCGACTCCTGGTGGTCGAGGCAGATCAGCTTCGGCGCCTGCACGATCTCCGAGTTGACGTCGCGCTTCAGCAGACGCAGCGACGAGGTGACCTCGGTGAAGTTGAGCGCCCCGAAGATGACGTTCGGAACCGTGGTGTCGCCGGTCGGGTTGAGGTTTTCGTCGGCGAACGGGCCGACGCGGTTGTCGTTGGCGATGAGGTTGTCGTCCCAACCACCCGGACCGAGGTCGAACGGCAGGTTCGTCGGAATCTGGCCGAGACCGAGGCTGGCCGTCCAGCCGTTCTCGCCGGGGTTGATGCCGTACTCGAGGATGTCCTGGTTCGACGTCGTGACGAACTTGACGTCGATGAACACCTGCGCGGGCTCGACGTCGATGCTCTCGATGATCTTCTCGATCCCGTCGACGACCGGCTTCGTGTCCTTGACGATGAAGAGGTTCTGATCCTCGAAGTACTCGAGCGTGCCGACTTCGGGCGTCAGCGCGCGACGCAGTGCTTGGAGCAGCGAGAACTGCGGCTCCATGTTCGGACCCTGCTGCTGCTGCATCATCATCGGCTGCTGGAACAGCACGTACTGCGAATCCAGGAACGGCAGGTACGACGAGCGCGGACGCACGAAGCGCAACTGGAAGCTACGCGTGACGAGGTCCTCGCGCAGGCTGCTCGACGGGACGACGCGGAGGATGCCACGGGCTTCCTCGACGACGACGTAGCCGAGCGTCTTGCACGTGGCCTCGAGCGCATCCCGCCACGGGATGTCCCGCAGGCGCAGCGTGATCGTGCCCTGGACCTCTGGCGCGACGACGATGTTCGCGCCCGAGATCTTGCCGATCATGTCGATGACCTTCTGGATGTCGGCGTTCTCGAACGAGATGTAGACGCGCGGCGGCTTCTCCACCTTGAGAATGCCACTACCCGCCTCGACGACGACGCAGCCCGCCGACTCGGCGACGAGCTCGAGCGCCTTGCGCCACTCGACGTCTTCGAGGTCCAGCGTCACGCGATCTTCGATGTCCTCGGACATCACGATGTTCACGCCGGAGCGCTGACGGATGTTGCGCACGACCTCCCGAAGCAAGCGGTCGCGCAGTCGAAGCGTCAGACGCGTGGTCGGGTCACGACCCTGCGTCCGGCTTTCGATCTGCGGATCCTGCGTACTGCCGGATTCGTCTTGTGCGGGGAGGGTGACGGCGAGCGAGCCGAGGAGCCCGACACTGCCAACGATCTTCCAGAACTTCGCCTGCATGTTTGATCCTACTTCCCCGGGTGGGGAGTCCTTCGCGACTAGATCTGTCATCGGAACTGGCACGGGGGGCCTTGACTCAAAATGAGAAACCGGCCGTGACGTCGCAGTCCGACGAGCCTGTTCGCGCCCGTCCACCACCCCGGAGCCGCGTCAGAAGCCGATCACGGCATGCACGGCACACGACAGGGACAAGTTCGCAAGTCCGGTCTGGAACGGGTTCGGGCCGAAGTCGGAGCCCTGGAAGAACAGCGCCAGCCCGAACATCGCCGGGTCCGCGGGGATCGGGAGTGCGAGCTCAGCCGGTCCGCCTCCGGTGAACGTGATGGGCGGCAGCGTTCCGGGGTCCACCCGAAGGATGCACGACAGCGGCGTACCAAACGGGAACAGCGGCAGCGTGACGGGCTGAAACCCGACGAACACAGCACCCAACGCGGGCGGCGGCGGCACGAGGTTCACCGTGAGCGTCTCGCCCAGGGCCGGTGGGGCGTTCGCGAGCAGTTGCAAGCCGGCGGACCCGCAGTCACCTCCGGGCATGACATGGCTCCAGGCGCCGCCCGGATCCGTCACCGTCAGCGCGTCCAGATCATCGGTCGGAAGCAGGTCCAACAAGCAGGCCGCGACGCGAACCTGAAGGAAGACGCCGAGCTCGAGGATATCGGCAGGCGAAGCCGGCAGTCCGGACAGGGTCGGCGACGCGGGACGCAAGGATGCCCAAACGACGTCGGTCGGCGTCCACGACGTCGCACCGAAGGTCGGAAGCATCGCGAGCGCGTCGATCGCGTCTCCAGGCTGCAACCCGAGCTGTGCCGGCGTCGCGTAGACGACCGGCGGCGGTGCCCCCGACACCAGAATGCCTTGGTACAGGACTGTCGCCGGGTCCGCCCCGAGTGCCGCGAGCGTCGGACTGCCGGCAGCCAGCGTGAACCAAAGGCCGCGAAAGTTCGTGTCTCGAACGATCTGAAGACCACCGACGTCCATCGCGTCGATATCGGACTCGGTCGAGTCGGAGCGAGGCGTCAAGCCGTGAGCGGGCGCATTCGACAGCCGGTCCGGCATGAACCAGAACGTGCCACCGCCGCCAGGGGGCACGGGCACGTACGCTTGCACGGCACGAAACATGTCGCCCGCCGCGCCATCACCGCCGGGGTTGGCCTCCGCCTCGACCACCCCGCCGGCGAAACCGAGCGAGGCACGATCCACCGAGTAGTAGAACGTGCGAATCGCCCAGCCGTCGGGTTCGGGTGGAGTCGGCCCAGCGCCGCCGATCGAGTCGTAGCCATCGCTGACCGACGACACCACGTCACCCGGCACGAGGCCGAGCATCGAACCCGATACCGCGATCGAGGCGGCACCGAATTCGACGACGTCGAGAGTGCCGAACGGAACGGGAACCTCAGGGGATCCCGCGTCGAGGGCGAAGTCCGGAGCGGGACCGAAAGTCTGCGCGGCGGCAGTCTGAGCGAGAAGGGAAAGGGCGAGCACAAAGCGGCACGAGGTGCGCGACATGGGAACAACTCCGTGGAAAGAGGAACACTCTGTTCCTGTCGCGTCCCCGAGCGCCGTGACGCCGAATCCGAGAGAAATTCTACGAGACCGTCACGTCCTCGAAGACCGTACCTGGCAGCCTACTCCGAAGATGCGCAATCGCGCGCCGCAGCCGCGCAGACACGGCGTTGGGCCGCACGCCGAGATGCGCCGCGACGACAGGAAGCGGGACCTGTTCGATCGCACGCATCACGATGACCTCGCGATCCGACTCCGACAGCTCGTCGAGCGCCTGCGCGAGGATGCGCCCGCGCTCTCCTCGCATGGCTCGAGTGATCGCACCCGAGGTGCTCGCGGACAGCGCCTGCGACAGGTCCGACCACGCGAGCTCCGGGTGAACGCTTCGGCGTCGACGCTTCTCGAGCAAGTTGCGATACAGATTCAGGAGCGTCCGACCCAAGTGCGCCATGAGCCTGTCGGTATCGCCGTCGCCGGTCAGATCGACGCGACCGAGCTTCGGCAACGCGGTCGCCCACACGTCCTGCACCAGATCTTCCGCCGTGTAGAACCCGCGTAGGCCACGCCCCACTCGGAAGCTCGCCTGCAGCTGGAGGGCTGGCGTGAATCTCTCCACGACCCAAACGAGGCTCTGCGAATCTCCGTCGCAGGCTTGCCGCACATGTAGACTGGTCTGCGAGGAGTCGGTCACGTTGTCCCCACCGCCAGACTACGAGGATTCGAACGAGTCTGTCCAGCACCAGGCAGCCGCGATCGAAGCCCTGCTGCTGGAGCGCATACTGCTCGACGAATCCGCCGGCATCGACCGATCCCGCGCGGAGTACGCGGACCTGTTTCCAGGTTTCGAGCGACAGGTCTTCGAGGTCCTCGACGGCCATGTGCACACGAGCGCCACCGCGCGGCCGGCCGCGGGCGGACTCGGTCCCTACACGATCGACGAGCGCATCGGAGTCGGCGGCCAAGGAACGGTGTACCGCGCCCGCGATACCCGCGATGGGCGCATCGTGGCGATCAAGGTGCTGCACCGAGTCGATTCGCGTGCGCAGGCGCGCTTCCGCCGCGAAGCCGAAGCCGCAGCGCGATTGCAGCACCCCGGGATCGCGCGCGTGTTCGAATTCGACGTCGATCGAGGCGTGCCGTACTTGGTCATGGAGCATGTCGAGGGCAACAGCCTCGCATCCTGGATCGGCGACCCGTCGACTCGGGAGTCCGCGGAGTCCGACGACCACGTGGGGATCGACGTGATTCGCACCGCGACGGAGTTCATCATCCAGATTGCGCGAGCGTTGGCGACGGCGCACGGGTCCGGGATCGTGCACCGCGATGTCAAACCGGCGAACATCATCCTGACCGTCGACGGCCGCGCTGTGATCACCGACTTCGGCCTCGCGCGTGATGCTTCGACGGCGTCCTCCCAAGCCCTGACGATGTCCGGCGACCTCGTCGGCACCCCGGCGTACATGGCTCCGGAACAGGTGGACGCGTCGGTCGGCGTGATCGGCCCGGCAACCGACGTCTGGGCGATGGGCGTCTCGTTGTACGAGTGCACGACGCTCCGGCGACCGTTCGCATCGGAGTCCACTCGAAGACTGCTCGAGGACATCGCGACCGCGGCCCCCGTCCCGCCGCGCAGACACAACCCGCACATCCCGCGCGATCTCGAGCGTGTCATCTCGACCGCGCTGCAGAAAGCTCCTGCGCATCGATACTCGACGAGTTCGGCGTTCGCCGACGACCTCGCGGCTGCACTCGAAGGCCACCCCATCGCCGCGCGGCGCCGCTGGTTTGCGCGCCCTGTCCCGTCGAGGATCCACCGATGGCTCGTCCTCGGCGCGGCGCTCCTCCTCACACTCGGCACCGTCTGGACCGCGTCCGCGCTCGCCGAGTCTCGTGAGGCATTGGCGCGAACAACCGCAACCGAGCTCCGGACGGCGCTCGCCGAGTTCGCGGATCTCCTGGACCCCGGTCGGGTTCGGGCGCTCGATCGCCAGCTGGCGAACGCGAACGACTACGCCCAGGCCCCGGACCTGCGCCCGACCGCGTCCCTCGTGACGCTGCACTCGGACCCTCCCGGTGCATCGACCTCGATCCTCGACGCGCGAACAGGACGAACCGTATCTCGAACTCCAGAAGGCCCCTCGAGCACGAGACTGCCCGAAGGCTCCTACCTCGCGACATTCGTTCTCGACGGCCACCTCGAGACTCGATACCCGTTCGTCGTGCGACGACTCGGTGCCGGTGCCCACGAAGCAGATGCGATGACGCGACACGACGTCGCCCTTCCGCGAGCGCACGAACACGGACCCGAATGGGTTCCGGTCCCCGCCGGTTGGAGTCTTACGGGCGAGGCGCTCGCATGGACCTTCAGCGAGTCATTTCTCATGGCGCGGCACGAAGTGACCGTGGCGGAATGGATCCGGTTCCTCGACAGCGACTGGCTCGCCGACCATTGCCGCAACACGGAGCACGAGTTCCACTCGTTCGTGCCGACCGATCTGCAGAAGCAACAGGACGGTTCCTGGAAGCCCGGAACCAGTGATCGTCACGCCTCGGTCGACGGTGTCTCGCGAGACGCCATCGACACGTTCGTCGCCTGGAAGAACGACTCCCTGCCGAGGGAGGCGCGATGGTGGTACGCCCTACCGAGCGCGACCGAATGGGAACGCGCCGCGCGGGGCGCCGACGGTCGCGCCTACGTATGGGGCAACACGTTCGAACCACGGCACGCGGCCCTGCTCACCGGCCGCCGATCGACGCGGAGCGCGCGCGCCGTCGACGTGAACCCGCTCGGCATTCGAGATCTCGCGGGTTCGGTCCGTGAGCTCACCCGCGACCACTGGGAACGCGGGTTGGAGTTCGAGGCAGCCATGGGCGGGGCCTGGACCGACGTGCGGCCCGAGAACCTGCAGTCGTTCCGTCGACGGCCCACGCAGAACCGGCCACACGCCGACTGCGGCGTTCGACTGATTCGACGCTTCGCCCCCACACGCATCCACGACGCGCAGCTGGCGACGCTGCCCTTTCTCGATCGATTCCAGGGCGAACGTGCGCCCGCTTGGATCACGCACTTCGGCTCGCTCTGGCATCGCGCCGCGGCGCGCCGAGGCGAGCGGCACCTGTTGGAAGACGGCTGCCTGACCCTGGTCGGCGGCACCGGATCGGAAAGCACCGAGGCGACGGCGACGCTTCCGTTGCTCCTCCCGAGTACCGGGTTCGCCGTCCGCATGCTCGTCCGCGTGGTCCGCAAGTCTCGCCGCATCGACCTGGGGCGCGGGTTTCGGTTCTCGATCCGAAGTGGAGTCGGGCCATCCTCGTCGCCACTGCTCGACGTGCTCCTGTTGCAAGACCGGCTCGGCGCACTCACCGAATCCGGCGTCGAACGCGCTGAGCAACGCCGGAGCATCCCGTGGCGCGAGGGTCGATGGCAGTTCGTCGACGTGGAGGTGCACTCGAAGGCCGTGGAAGTGCGCATCTGGGGCGAGAAGGAATCTCGCCCCGCGACGAGCCAGCTGGCGATGGCCCTACCACCAGAACCATCGATCCCACGGGTTCTCCAGTGGCGCGCGATGAACTTCGCCGGCATCCGCGTGAGCCTGCGCGAGGTCGCGGTGCGACGCATCGGCGGGTAGCTTGGCGCGCGAGCTCGGGCGCGGGCGCGGGCGCGGGCGCGGAGCCCACGCGCTGCGCGCGTGGGCTACCAGTTCTTCACGATCACGAACCCCTTGAACAGGAACTCCGCGCTCTCGGCCTCCACGGCCCGCAGAACCAGCTCGTCCGTGACGTACTCACCCTCCTCCATGACCTGCCCGTTCACGAGCAGCCCCGAGCGGCCATCCCCCTGGACGACCACGCCGGCGATTTCGAGCGGGAGCGCGCTGAACTCGGTCACCGCCTCCACGTACATCATCATCATCTCGATCTTCTCGACGACCGCGTAGCGCTCGTCTTCGGGATCGACGCCCATCTTGTTCTGCACGCTGCTGTAGCGCTCGCGGATCTCGTCGAACTTGCCGTCCGCCATGTCGCGCTTGAGCGTGTCCAGCAGGTTCGTCAGCTGCTCCATCGAGAGCCACCGGTCGGCGACGTGCTCTTGGTGCTTGCTGATGCGCTTCTGGATGTCCTCGAGCGGCTTGATGACGTCGTTGTTCCACTTGAGCGTGAACGGCGGCCACGTGATGAGCTGGCGTTCGTGCACGTCGGCGATGCCGGCGTTGACCTCGGCCAGGCGCGAACGCAGCGTCTTCTCGAGCTTCGCGCGCTCCAGGTAGGTCAAGCGCTCGTCCTGGATGCGATCGAAGATCTCCTTCGCCGCGTTGACGTCGGACGCGTACTTCTCGATGCGCGCCTTCTGCACCTCGAGCGGGTTGCCCTGCGCGGTGACCGTCGCGGACTGACGCGGATCGACGAAGATGTCCCGACGGCCCTGCGAGTCCTTGTACTCGTAGCGACGCAATCGGATCGACAACGCATTCGCGAGGATCCGCTCGCGCAGACGCTCACGCTTGCTCGCGTAGTTCGGGATGTTGACGTTCTTGCCGCCGCCCTGCGCACCGCGATACACGTAGGTCTCGACGACCATCGAGATCTGGTGGCGCACTTCGCCGCCGGCCAACGCTTCCTTGCGACCGTCACCGCTCGTCAGCGAGAACTCCTTCACGCGAACGAATCGCTCGTAGCCCTCGAACTGGTTGACGAACTTCAGGAACTGCCACAGCGTGCCCTCGAGCGCGATGCGGTAGCTGTACTGATCGAACTTGCCGCGGCTGCTCGGCGTGCCGGGGTTGATGCTGTTGATCTTGACCCCAGAACGACCGAGGAACTCCTGCGTGCGGCGGATGAAGTTACTGATGTAGTCATCGCCCGGCAGGATCTTCACGTACTCGTCGACGTTCTCACGCAGGGTGATGACGTCCGACTCGATGTTCGGGATCTTCGCGATCGAAGCGTCGGCCTTGGAGATCTCCCCCTTGATGCCTTCGATCTTCTTCACTTCTTCCTCGACGAGGCCCTGGGCCCACCAGATTCCGAAGCCCGCGATGCCGCTGAGAAGCACACCCGCGCCGATCACGGCGAGGGTCGTTTGCTTTTCGTTGAGTTTCGCCATGTGTCAGATGCTCCTCAGCGCTCCATTTCCCAGTTTTCGGTGGGCTTGAAGATCCACTGCAGCTGGAAGAACAGCGACTCGGCCGGCTTCTTCTTCTGCGAGATGTTGACGTCACCGGACGGCAGCGACTTCTCGGCGACCCACTTGAAGAACGGGGTCTGCTCGAGGTCGTCGTGGAAGTCCGCGAGGCGGCGGATGTCGTCGCCCTGCACGAAGCCCGGCATCTGGACCTTCGGACCGGCTTTCCCGGTCGCGTCCTTGACCGCCATGCTGCGGAACCAGGCCATGTGGCGATCGATGTCGCCGTCGTTGTTGACGGTGTCGATCATCTGGTCGAGCACTTCCGTCCAGAGCACGCGCGACTTCGCGATGCCCTCGATCGTGCTCGCGCGCTCCTCGTAGTCCGACTTCTCGGCGACGAGCGCGCTGTAGTAGTTGACGCGTTCCTTCCGCGCCGCGAGCAGCTCCTCCGCCTCGGCCCGCGCGACTTCCATGACCCCGAGGTCACCGAAGTAGACGTAGCCGAACCAGCCGAACATGCCGCACACGACCATGACGACGAGCAGCACGGCAGCGAACACCTTCGGTGAGGTGCGCGTGCTGCGCCGGTAGTGCTCAGGAAGCAGATTGATGCGAATCATGTGTGTCTCCCCCCTCAGTCCACGGCCGAGGCCAATCCGACGGCCACGGCGAGTTGCGGCGCGCTCTGGTTCAGCGCGTCAATGTCCACGTTGTCGGCCTTGACCTTCAGACCTTCGATCGGGTTCCAGACCCGCGTCCGCTTCTCGAAGATCTTCTCCAGGGTCTCCTCCAGGAACGGCAGCAGCACGGAGCCGCCGGACAGGTAGACCTCCTGCACTTCGCCGTCGAACTGGTTCTCGAAGAAGTCGAACGAGAGGTTGATCTCGTTGCCGAGGTCGTCGAGCACCGGATACACGGCATCTTGGACCTCCATGATCTGATCCTGCGGGTCGCGCTTCAGCGCTTCCGCCTCGTACGCTTCGAGACCGAACCGCCGCGTGATCGCGTTGGTCATGTCCTGGCCACCCATCGCAACCTCACGCGCGAAATGCGTGACGTTGTTGCGCATGATGTTGATCGACGACTTCTGGAAGCCGATGTCGACCAGCGCGACCGTGTAGTCCGACTCCTGCAGTCCGGGACTCAGGATGTCGTTGAGCTCGTACGCGTTGCCGAGCGCGAAGCTGTCGACACCGACGCTCGAAGGCTGGAGACCGAGGTCGACCAGCATCTCTGCCTGGTCTTCGACGATCGCCTTCTTCGCGGCGACGAGCAGGACCTTCATCTCCTCGGACGTGCCGTCCTCATGAACGATGTCCATGAGCTTCTGCGCGTCGAGCTCGACGTCGTCGATCTCGAAGGGGATGTATTTGTCCGCTTCGAACTGGATCGCGTTCAGCAGGTTGTCATCCGTCATCTGCACCATGTCGATGAAGCGGAAGATCACGGACTTGCCGCTCACCGCTGTCGACACGCGCTTCGTCCGGAAGTTGCCCGTGCGGAACAGATCCGACAGCGCATCCCGCCATCCTTGCTCTCCGGCCACTTCGACCTGAGCGAATGCCGTGATGATGAAGTCGTACTTGTCCTGGGTGATCTCGACCGCCTTGATCGAGCTAGAGCCAATGTCCAAGCCGACGATGCTCTTGCGTTGTTTGAGCATGCACTTCTCTCCTAGGGGCGGGCCGCTAGCGGGGCGCGCGTATGGGAGAACTATCGGCCGGGCGGGCGTCTCGGGTTGAGGCGCGGAATCGGCGATGTGGCGCGGAAATCGCAATCGCAACGGGAGTGTCGAGGATCTCGACAGTCGGGCGAGGTTCGGGCGCGCAAACGCGAACCTCGCCTGCTCAGTCCTCGTCGAAGCCGCCGGCGACGAGCTCTTCGAGCGCCTTCAGCATCTCCGGGCCGTCGTCGCCGTCCGCGACGAGCTCGAGCGTCGAGCCGTGCTCGGCCGCGAGCATCATGATGCCCATGATCGACTTGCCGTTGACCGGCTCCTCGCCGGGACGGTTGACCTTCAACTCCGCGGCGAATCGATTCGCGGTCTGCACGAACAGGTGCGCCGGCCGCGCGTGAAGTCCGTTGCGGTTCTGCAGCGTCACGGTCGTCGCGTGCGACGGGGCTTCGCTCATCACGACGGACTCATCTCGTGCAAGAGTTCCCGGATCGCCGACTCGTCGGTCGCCGTCTGGATGAAGCGTCGGAAATCGGCGTTCCGTGCGAGCGTCGAGACCCAGCGCAGCGCCTGCAGGTGATCCTCGGCGGCATTCTCGGGGGCGAGGATCATGAACACCGTCTGCACGTCGCGACCGTCGACCGCCTGGTACGGAAGCCCGTCGGCGGAGCAGCCGAGCACGAGCGTCATCGTCGTGATCTGCTTGGCCTTCACGTGCGGCACGGCGATGCCGTTCCCGATGCCGGTGCTGCCGTTGGCCTCGCGGGCGAACAGCGCCTCCCGCAGCGGCTTTCGGTGCGCAGCCTTGATCCGGTTGGCGTCCGCTGCGGCCTGGACGAGTTCGACGATCGCGTCGTCCTTCGTCGTGGAACTCAGCGACGGCACGATGACCGCGTTGTCGATCAAGGCGGCGATCATCGGTTCAGGTCACGCCGCACGACATCGTCGTACGTCTCCTCGGGCTCCGGCGGCTGCTCGTCGACATCCATGTTCCGGATGCTGCCTTTGCCGTGGTCGCGCTGCTTCTCCTTGGCCTTGACGAGCTGACGCTCGAGCTTGGCCACGAGGCTGTCGACCGCGTTCGAGAAGTGCTCTTCCTGCTGCTTAGACACGAACGTCCCGGAGTGCTCGACGTGCACGATCATCTCGACCTCGGGCGCTTCGTGCGGCCCGTCCACGACGATCTCGATGCGCGAGATCCGATCGTGGAACTTGAGCAGGCGCACCGCCTTCTTGGTCGCGTATTCCTCCATCCGGCCAGAGACGTGCCCGTGACGGCTGGTGATCTCGATCGGGACTTCTCGGTTCGCACTCATCAGCGCTCCACCCTCATTGCAGACAGCAGGTCAAAACGGGTCCCGGGCCAACACCCGGTACAACAGTGAACTTTCGGTCAACTCGGACTTCAAGAGTGAGCTTCTTCCGCGTGGGAACCGTACAGAACCCGCTGCAGGAAAAGGCCCTGCGCCGGCGCGTTCGGCCCGGCTCGGCGCCGATCACACGAAGCGAGTATGTCCGCCACGTCGCTCTCCTCGAGCTTGTGCTTGCCGACCCAAATCAACGTACCGGCTATCGTCCGCACCATATTGTACAGGAATCCGTTGCCCTGGACGAACAGGTCGAACCCCGCCCGGCGCCGGACGACGTGGAGCCGGTCGATGCGGCGCACGGTCCCGCGCTGGCGCGGATAGCCCGGATTGGTCGCGAACGCGGCGAAATCGTGCTCGCCGACCAGGCAGCGGGCAGCCCGACGCATCGCGTCGACGTCGAGCGGCACGCGAATCCACGCACAGAACGATCGCTCGTGCACGGGACGATCGCGGCTCGCCCGCACCCGGTAGACGTAGCGCTTCCCGGTCGCGCTGAAGCGCGCGTGGAACACGTCCGGAACGTCCCGCGCCTCGCGCACCGCGATGTCCTCGGGCAGCTTCGCGTTGAGCGCGCGCCGCAGCGCATCCGCACCGGCCTTCCAGTCGAGGTCGACATGCGCGCACTGACGGAGCGCGTGGACCCCGGCATCGGTGCGTCCCGCGCCGTGGATCGCGGCATCGGTCGCAGTGATCTCGCGCACCGCATCCTCGAGCCGGGCCTGGATCGAGTCCTGGCCTGCCTGGCGCTGCCAGCCGGCATAGGCCGACCCGTCGTAGGCAATCGTCAGCAAGAACCTCGACAAGTCGAAGATCGGACCCGAAGCGGGTCACTTGTGCAACAGCACGCGGCAGAAGAGCGCGGCGATGCCGCCGACGGTCACCGAGACCACTCCGAGGACCGGGCTGCCCACGACGAGCCCGAGATAGGCACCGGCGCCACCCCCGACGAGCACGAGCCACGTCGGCACCGCCCACGCGAGGAACGAACTCTTGCTCCGTTCCCGGCGGCCGGACACCGTGGGCTTCGTGCCCGAGACTCGGCCCTGGCTGTAGCTGACCCGGTTGCGGCCCGGGATCATCACGCTCGCGCCAGCGGACGAACGCTGCTTCTTGCGCGCCGGCGCGGGTGCGCCGAGCGTCGGCGCGGGCGTGCCCGGGGCCGGAGCCGGGGGCGGACGGAACTCGGCCGCACGATCGTTCGGTCGCCCCGCGACGATCGGCTCGGGGTCACTCGGCTTCGCCGGAACCGGGTCGCGTGGTGCAGCCGGAGTCGGATCCAACGACTCGACCTCGAGCGCGGCCGCCGCGGGATCCTCTCGCACGTCGTCGGCCGACCAGTCGAGATCGAACGACATCAACGACTCGACGGACTCGCTGTCGGTCGGCGCGTTCACGGCCGGACCCGGAGAACCGCTGTCGGTCAAGGCGCACGGACCGAAGTCCTCGGCGTCGTCGAAGCCGCTGTCCGATCCGTATGGATTCTTGACGATGCTCTCGCCCTCTTCGGGCACCGCGAACAGCAGGTCTTCAGGAGACTCGTCCGCCGCGGACGCACCGCCACCGGTCTTGGGACGCGGTGCAAAGGGATCGTCAGTATCCATGCTCAGCTTCCGTGCTTCCTTCGCTGCCAACTCGAACGAAAACCCAACTCCTGGCGGTGCTTCGCCACCGTCCGACGCGCGACTTCGATCCCCCGCTCTCGCAGGAGGTCGACGATCTGCTCATCGGACAATGGCCTCCGCTTGTCTTCGTCGGCGATCAGCGCCCCGATTTCGTGCCGAATCGCCATGCGCCCCATGCCATCGGGGTTCGGGCCGACCTGTTTCGTCCGCCGTGCGCCGTCGAAGAACTCACGCAGCGCGATCACCCCGTGGTCCGTTTGGACGTACTTCCCGGAGATCGCCCGGCTGACCGTGCTGTTGTGCAGGCCGAGTTCGTCGGCGATGACCGACATACGCATCGGGCGCACCGCGCTGCGGCCCCGTTCCAGGAACCCGCGCTGGCGCGCCATGAGCGCGGCGCCGACGCGGGCCAGGGTCTCTCGACGCTGCTCGACGGCGGCGATCAGGTCCCGCGCCGACTGCATCTTGTCCCGAAGGTAGCTCCGCACCGGCCGCGCCGTCGTCGAGGCCCGCATCATCGACGCGTACTCGTCGCTGATCCGCAGCACCGGCAGCGACAGGTCGTCGACGACGACGTGGAACTCGCCGTCGGCCCGTCGCTCGACCGCGAGGTCCGGGCGCACCTGCGGCGCGTAATCGTCTCGGAACGCCGAGCCCGGCCGCGGATCGAGGTCGCGAATCCGTTCGAGCAGACGCTGGACCTCGTCGATCGACGACTCGAGCGCGCTCGCGACCTCGGGGATCCGATTGCGCGAGAGCTCCTGCAGGTGCTCCTGCAGGAGCGATGCGATCTGTGGGTAGTCGGGGTCGTCGTCGGCGACCTGCGCGAGCATCGCCTCGATCGCACTGTGGCATCCGACGCCTCGGGGGTCGAGCGAACGCAGTACCGCGACCGCGGCCTCGGCGCACTCGGCGCCAACCAGCTGCACGACCTCGTCCTTGTCGAGCGGGAGCAAGCCACGCTCGTCGAGCGCATCGATCAGCGTCTCGACGGCGTAACGCACCGGCACCGGCAGCTGCCGCAACGCGAGCTGCTGCAGGAGGTGGTCGCGCAACCCCGCCGCATGACCGGGCACGTTCTTCAACCACTCGCTCTTCGCGTCGGCCGCGCCGTCGCTCGGCACGCGGAACCGATCGGGATCGAAGTCCTCGTCGCGCTCCCGCTGCGCCTCGTCCTCGGTACTCGCGTCCGGCGTCGCGATCGCTTCGAGCAGCTCGTTCTGCGCGAGCTCGGCCTCGATCAATCCGCAGAGGTCGACCGTCGACATCTGCAGGATCTCGATCGACCGCAACATCTGCGGCATCAGCGCCATACGCTGTTGCTGACGCTGCGACAGATTCGCGTTCAGGTTCATGACGAAGAGCTCGACGGCGAGAAAACCGACACTGTCGAGTCTTTCGGCAGTCTGAAACGATTGCTTGGGCTCTGTCTCGTGGCCGCCGTGTCACCGCGGTTTGCGACGACGACCCGGACGGTCGGGCTTCGCACGCAGCGGATCGTCCGGCCACGCATGCTTCGGGTAGCGGTTGCGCAGCTCCGATTGCACGCGCGGATAGATCGTCTGCCAGAAACTGGCGAGGTCCGAAGTGATCTGCACCGGCCGCCCGTTCGGTGCGAGGAGCTGCAACTGCAGCGGCACCGCCCCGCCGGCGAGACGCGGCGTCTCCGGAGTACCGAAGAACTCCTGCAGCCGCGCCGCGATGTGCGGCTCGGGATCGTAGTCGACCCGCAGCTCGCGTCCCGAGGCGAGCGTGACCTTGTCCGGCGCCTCGCGCCGCACGAGCTCCTGCTGCGTGCGCGTCAGCGTGCTTCTCAGGAGATCGAGCACCGGCGCGTCGCGGAAGTCCCGCAGGTTCCGTTTGCCCGGTGCGAGTTGCGCCGCGGCCTCACCCACCTCCTCGGTGCCGATTGCCGGTAGCTCGGCCGACGGCATCGCGCGACGCAGCCACTCGAGCCGCGCGAGGAAGCGACGGAGCGTGCGCTGGTCGCCGAGATGCCGGAACGGATCCGACCGCACCGCGTCCGCGAGCATCGTCTCGATCGCCGCGGCGTCCGCCCGCCCGCCGCGCTGCTCCTCGAGCACGAGATCGAAGAACATCGTCCGCGTGATCGCGACCGCCTGCCCACCGCTCGTCAACTCGGCCGTGTGGACCACGCGCAGACCGTCGGGGTACACCTCCTCGAGCCAGTCGCGCTCGACGACGAGGCCGAGCCGCAACACCGAACGCGACTTCCCGCCGCGCCCGTCGTCGACACGCAGCGCGACAAGGAGCCCGACGTCAGCGAACGCGGGGTCGTCGGCGACGACCCCGCGACCCGACGCGAGCTGTCCCTTGCCATCGCCCTTGCAGCGCACGACACGATCCGGGAATCCCGCGATGACCGCGCACCCGACCGCCATCGCGTCTTCGGTCCCGGGTCCGGCGCGCAGGATCTTGCGCAACCGTTCCCGCGTGCGAGCCGCCGACCGCGCCGCGCCGACGTCGATCCCCAGCGCCTGGCACTCATGGCGCCGGAAGCCCCCGCGCTCGGCCGCGGCGAACGCCTCCCACCACGTCGCGAGGTCCGCGCCGCGCCCGCGCCAAGGCTCGCGCTCCTGAATCAGCGCGGCGATCTCGGCCGCGGCCGCCGCGCAGTCACGGCGCACCGCCTCGCACAGCATCCGTCCGAGTCGGGGATGCACCGGCAGTCGCATCGCCTCCCGACCGTCCGCCGTGATTCTTCCCTTCTCGACCAGGCCGAGCTGCGCGAGAAGATCGTCGGCTCGCTCCAGCGCCGCGGTGTCCGGCGTTTCGAACCAGCCGAACTCGCGCGGGTCGCGACCCGCGAACTCGCGCACCATGAGGCTCGGCCCCGAGAGATCGATCCGCCGGATCTCCGCCGGCTCGAACTCGGGAAAGCCGCGCTCGTCGACGCGCGACCAGAGGCGGTAGCAGACGCCGGGCCCCGTGCGGCCGGCGCGGCCCGCGCGCTGCGCGGCCGACGCGAGGCTGACCCGCTCGACGCGCAGCACGTCGAGTCCGCGCGCGGTGTCGTGGCGCAGTTGACGAACGAGCCCGGTGTCGACGACGGCCGTGACGCCTTCGATCGTCAGCGAACTCTCCGCGACGTTCGTCGCGAGCACGACCTTGCGCCGCTCGGCCGGCTGCAACGCGCGGTCCTGCGCCGCGGCGTCGAGGCTGCCGTGCAGGGGCAGGACCTCGAGCTGCCGGTTTCGAGCCAGCTCCGCGAGGTCCCGCTCCGCGCGACGGATCTCGGCCATACCCGGCAAGAACACGAGGACGTCACCGCGCGTCTCGTCGAGCGCCCGCGCGACTGCTGGACGCACGCGGTCGAGGGTTTCGTCGCCGCTGGAACGATCGACGTACTCGATCCGCACCTCGTGCACGCGCCCCTCCGCGTCCACGTGCCCACACGGCTCCAAGAACGCGCGCACCGGCTCGACGTCGAGAGTCGCCGACATCACGACGATGCGAAGATCGGGGCGCACCGTCTCCCGGATCTCGCGCAGCATCGCGATCGCGAGATCGGTCTCGACGTGCCGCTCGTGAAACTCGTCGAGGACGACGACGTCGACCCCTTCGAGATACGGGTCGGCGATTACGCGGCGCACGAGAACGCCTTCGGTCAGAAACCGCAGCCTCGTGTGCTTGCGCACCTTCCGGTCGTCCCGCACCTCGTAGCCGACCAGGTCGCCGACCTGCGAACCGAGCTCGGACGCGACGCGGCGGGCGGCAGCGCGCGCCGCGATCCGGCGCGGCTCGAGCACGAGGACCTGCCCCGCGCAGAGATCGAGCAGCACCGGCGGCACGCGCGTCGTCTTGCCGGACCCCGGTGGCGACGCGATCGTCAGCGCCGTCGCGTCCCGCAGCTCGTCGACGATCCGCGGGAGGACGGCGTCGACCGGCAGCTCGGGCGCGGTCACGACAGCGGCCGGCGCCCTTCGACCGCGTCGGAGAGGATCGACTTCGAAACCTGCGTGATCGTCGCGCCCGCCGGAATGCCGCGCGCGATCCGCGTCAAGCGCGCGCCGGTCTCGGCGAGCCGCTCGACGATCAGCTGCGCGGTGCCCTCACCCTCGAGATCGGGGTTCGTCGCGAGCACGATCTCCTCCGGCGGCTCGTCGCGGATCCGCTGCTCGAGCGCGGTCAGCGTCAGGTCGTCGAGGCCGATGCCTTCGAGACTCGAGACGCGCCCCTGCAACACGTGGTAGAGACCGCGGAACCCGGACTCTTCGAACGCGGCGACGTCCCGCGGGTCCTCGACTACGAGCACGACGGAACGATCCCGCGTCTCGTCGGCGCACACGCGGCACGGCTCGACTTCGTCGAGGTTGAAGCACTGCGAGCAGACCTTCGTCGAATTGCGCGCGTCCTCGATCGCCTTCACGAGCTCCGCGGCGACGCGCTTCTCCGAGCGCAGCAGGAAGTAGGTCAGACGCTCGGACGTCTTCGGCCCGATCCCGGGCAGGCGACCGAAGCTCTCGATCAGTCGTTCGACGCTGCGCGGTCGCGACACGTTTCGATCGAGCCGGGCTAGAAGCCCATTCCGGGCAGGTTCATGCCGCCCGTGACCTTCGACATCTCGCGCTGCCGCAGCTCGCGCGACGCGTCGACCGCCTGCCGCATGGCGACGGTCACGAGATCCTCGAGCCCCTCGACGTCCTCGGGGTCGACGGCGGCCTTGTCGATGGTCACCGACTGCACCTCTTGGTTGCCGTTCACCACGACCTTGACGGCGCCGCCGCCAGCCGTGCCTTCGACCATCCGCTCCGAGAGACCGCGCTCGGTCTCCTGGATGCGCTTCTGCATCTCTTGGGCCTGCTTGAGCAGGCTCCCCATGTCACCGAATCCTGAGGCCATGCCTTGTCCTAATTGTGGGGACAGTCTGTTTGTGGGTACAGGCTGTGTCGGGAGTTGAATGGTACGGTCTAACTATCTTCCAAGAACTTCCCGTCGAACTTCTTGGCGATTCGATCGACCGCTTTGCCGGGCGGCTTCTGCGACGACGGCTTGCGGATGCTTGCCGCGCCGCCGGCCCCGGCAGCCTGCTGGAGCTGCACCGGCCGCCCCGCGATCTCGGTCAGCAATTCGGTCAGGAGCGCCCGCACCTCGGTCGACGCGAGTCGGTCGGCGTGCATCTTGCGGTGGCTCGTCAGCTTGATCGTGACGACGCCCTGCTCGTCGGGGCCCTGGAAGTCACACGCGTCGACCGTCGCCTGCAGCATCGGCTTGCGCTGGGAGACGAGGGCCGAGAGCGCACCTTTGATCCCGGCCGCCGGCACCGCGACCGGCGCGGCCGCTGCCGGCGCGGCGGCCGCGGTCACGGGCGCCCCGCTCGCGAGCTGACTGACGACGTCCGCGAGCGAAGGCACGCGACCGGCCTCGGCGAGGCGCAGCATCGTGATCTCGAGCACGAGCCGTCGGTCGTCGAGGCGTCGGATCCGCTCCCGGCCGAGCAACGCGGCCTGGATCATCGCGTCGATGCGATCACCATCAACGTCCTTCGCGATCGCGACGAGCCGCTCCCGCACGGCACCCGACATGACGACGAGACCGCTTTCGGGACCGTCGATCGACAGGACGAGGATCGCTCGCAAGACGTCGACGACCTCGCCGAGCGCTTCCCGTTCGTCGACGCCTCCTTCGGCGACCGCGGCCGCGAAGTGCAGACCGGCCGCGCCGTCGCCCTCGAGGAGCTTCTCGACGACGTCGGTCACGCGATCCAGGCCAACGCGATGCACGAGGCTGCGGTAGGCCTCGACGTCGAGTTTGCCGCCGTTCTGCAGCGCGACCGGCAGGACCCGTTCGAGCGCGGTCTCCGCGTCGCGCATGCCGCCACGGCTCGCGGCGGCGATCTCGCCGAGCACGCCGTCCTCGACCTCGAGGTTCTCGTGCGTGCAGATCGCGCGCAGCCGCTCGATGATGTCGGTGTCACCGATGCGCCGGAACAGGTGCACCTGACACCGGGATCGAATCGTCTCCGGAACCTTGTGGAGCTCGGTCGTCGCGAGGATGAACACGACGTTCTTCGGCGGTTCCTCGAGCGTCTTCAGGAACGCGTTGAACGCGTTCCTCGTCAGCATGTGCACCTCGTCGAGGATGTACACCTTGTAGCGCGACCCCATCGACGCGAAGCCCACTCGGTCGCGCAGGTCCCGGATGTCGTCGACGAGGTTGTGCGACGCGGCGTCGATCTCGACGACGTCCGGGTTCTTGCCGTCGAGCGTCGTCAGGCACGCGTGGCACTTGCCGCACGGCGTGGGCGTCGGGCCTTCCTCGCAGTTCAGAGCGCGAGCGACGATGCGCGCGAGCGTCGTCTTGCCGACCCCCCGGCTGCCCGAGAAGAGCAGTGCGTGCGGCACGCGATCCTGCTCGAGCGCCGACTTCAGCGACTGCAGGACCGACTGTTGGCCGACGACCTCGTCGAACGTCCGCGGCCGAAAACGGCGAGCGACGACGCGGTAGGGTGTGGGGTCGGTGGACATCGGCCCAGAGTGTACGGCCGACGCGCTCCGATCTACAGCAGCGGCTGAGATCCGATCGGATCGCGGTCGCAGAGCCGCTTCGCGCCGCCCGGCGTGATTCAGTAGACGCAGTCGGTCCGCGCGATGTTGGTAGTCTCGATCACGGACTGGCCGTCGCGAATCGACACGACCTGTGAGCGCATCGAACCGACGAAGGCCGGCGGCACGGTGAGCCGGAACTCCGGGAACGAACCGGTCGGATCGAGATCCGGCATCGGGACCGCGAGCGGAACGAACGCGAGCACGCGGCACGACCCGCTGCCGAGATTCGGCGGCAGCGGCGCCCACCCACCGAACGGCGAGAACAACAGGGCACGAACCGGCGGCGCGCCGGCGAAGAAGGGGACCTGCAGGAATGTCAGCTCGTCACCCTGGGCCCCGCCGACCTCGACACCGTGGTTGCCTCCGGAGAAGCACGAGATCGCTTCGTTCGTCGAGTAGCAGCGATCCGTCGAGAAACGCACGTCGATCGTCGCCGTCATCAACCCGCCGATGGCCCCGATGTTGCTCAAGGACGCGGACAGCTCCGCGGTCCATTCGATGCCCTCGGGACCGACGGTAACCGGCGTCGCGACGAGCACGGGGACGTCGTCGCTGTCGGCCTCGGTCACCTGCCCCAGCACCGAAACGCGCGCCGAGCCGGCGCCTCCGTCCGCTCCGCGCAAGCCGACGCGCACGACGAGAACGCCGGACTGCGCAACCGGTGCGGTGAACTCCCCGCTGTAGAACTGCGGCACGACCGCGGTCGCCGGCGCGGGCCCGCCCACGGTCGTCATCGTCACCGGCGAGATCGGGGGAGTGGACAGCAGGAGCGTCGCGACGAAGGACTCCGGCGACGGCGCGAGGTTGAGGTCCGCGACCCAACCGCTCTCCGCGATGCGGAGCACGGTGGTCTGGTCGATCGAACCGGTGAGCGATTCGCGCATCGGACCCGAGCCGGCATCGACCTCGATACCGACTTCGCCGATCGCTTCGACGTCGAGCGAGATCTGCGCGCAGGGCGCGGCCATGACGACCGCGAAGAGAACGAACGGGGCGAGACGTAGGATCATGGTTCCGTCGACGCAGTCTCTGCGAAAGACGTCGCTGGACTCGATGCTAGCATCTCCGCGAGCCCCACGGCCGCCGCGGGACCCCGACTTGCTGCGCAGCGAACGACGACACCCGAAAGTGGAGAACACCAGGCACCCCGAGCGCAGTGAACCGCATGCTTATGGCTGCTCCGTTCCCGGCCTGACCAGGTTCGCACCGCCCACTCGTCCGGGACCCAATGATCCCCACTTTCGGGTGTCGAAGTCCGCCACCGCGCACCCGATCCGCACTGGCGGAGAGGGGGGGATTCGAACCCCCGGTAGGCGTGAACCTACACTCGCTTTCCAAGCGAGCTCCTTAAGCCGCTCGGGCACCTCTCCTCACGGGTTTCGGGTGCGCGGGGAGGACGCGATTAGTTAAGGGAGAGCGGGGAGGGGTGCAAGGTTGGATTCCTCGTGAACGTGCCCGAGCCCGCTTGCGTGCTCGGCTGGAGGGACGCGCCTTTCGGGACACGGGACACGGGCGGGCACGGAAGCGGGCACGGGCACGTTCACGGGGAAAACGCAGAGGCCCGCAGGCAGCTACGCTGCCGGCGGGCCTCTGACGGTTTCGGAGAGGGGGGGATTCGAACCCCCGGTAGAGTCACCCCTACACTGGTTTTCGAAACCAGCCCATTCAGCCGCTCTGGCACCTCTCCGTGCCTGGAACTGAGATTCCGGGGCGGGGCATTCTGCACCTCCGCTCCGGTTTTTCAACGCAGCCGCCGGAAGAACTCCCGCAAAAGCTCGGCGCTCTCCTCCCCCATCAACCCGTGATCGACGGGGCAGCGGTGATTCAGGCGCGGATCGGCCGGCAAGTCGGCCAGCGAGCCGCAGGCGCCGAACTTCGGATCGTGGGTCGCGAACACGATGCGCGACACACGGGCGTGCAGGAGCGCACCCGTGCACATGAAGCACGGCTCGAGCGAGCAGTACAGCACGGCGCCGGGCAGACGCGCGTCTCCGGTCGCCGCAAACGCCCCGGTCAGCGCTTCGATCTCCGCGTGGGCCAGCGGGTTCTTCGTCGCGACGCAACGATTGCGGCCGGCCGCGATCTCGACGCCGTCGAGGACGACCACCGCCCCCACCGGCACCTCGCCGTCGGCCGCGGCTTCGCGCGCGAGCTCGAGGCAGCGTTCCATGAACGGCAGATCCGCTTTGCTTGTCGCCGACACCCCGACATTCTTATCATCCGACGCTTCGCGACGGGACCGACAACTTCCTGCCGCGACCGACACGTTGCTCCCACCGCACGGCACACGCCGTAGATTGCGACTCCGATGACGAAACGCGATGTCCTGACCGCCTCGACCTTCAGCGCGGCCGAACTCGAGAACCTCCTGGAACTGACCGCGCGCATGGACGGCACGCGCACCGGCAATGTGCTGCAGGGCCGCACGATCGGACTGCTGTTCTTCGAGAAGAGCCTGCGCACCCGCGTTTCCTTCGAAGTCGCGACCGTGCAGCTCGGCGGCCACTGTCTGAACATCTTCGCGGAGAACGAGCTCTACGGCATGGAGCCGGACGACCGCGTCGTCATGGACGGCACGGCCGAAGAGCACGTGAAGGACGCCGCGAAGACGCTGTCGCGCTACGTCGACGCGCTCGGCGTGCGGCACCTGCACCGCTCGAAGTCCTGGGACGTCGATCGCCAAGAACGACTGCTCCACGCGTACGCCGAACACGCGACCGTGCCGGTCATCAACCTCGAGTCGACGCTCGAACACCCGTGCCAGGCGCTCGCGGACATCTACACCATCCGCAAGAACCTGCTCGACCTGAAGGGTCGCAAGCTGACGCTCGCCTGGACCGACCACCCCGAGCCGAAAGGCATGGGCCCATGCCACTCGCTGCTGCACGTCGCGGCGATGATGGGCATGGACCTGACCGTCGCCCACCCGCTCGGTTTCGAGCTGGACGACGAGATCGTCGGCCAGGCGCGCACGACCGCGGAATCGAGCGGCGGCTCGTTCCGAGTCGTCAACGACTTCGAGTCCGGGGTCGATGGCGCCGAGGTGCTCTACGCCCGCGCCTGGGGCGCGCAGAAGTACTGGAGCGATCCCGAGCGCGAAGCGATGGTCAAGCGCTCGCTGCACTCGTGGCGCGTCGACGAGGAGATCATGAAGCGCACGGACAACGCCCTGTTCATGCACCCGCTGCCCGTGCGTCGCAACGTCGTCGCGACCGACGACGTCCTCGACGGGGACCGCTCGGTGATCTACGACCAGGCGGAGAACCGCGTGCACGCCCAGAAGGCGCTCCTGACGCACCTTCTCGGATAGTCCGCTGATGGCAGCGCCGTTCGTTCATCTCCGCACGCACTCCCACTATTCGCTGCTGTCCGCACCGGCCCGGGTCAAGGACCTCGTGGCCGCGGCGAAGGCCGACGAACAGCCGGCGCTCGCGCTGACCGACAGCGGCAACCTGTACGGCGCGATCGAGTTCTACAAGGCGTGCAAGTCGGCCGAGATCCATCCGGTCCTCGGCACGGTCGCGTACCAGGCCGGCAAGTCCCACACGGAGGCGAGTGGCGCCGCGAACCCGACCAACCAGGTCACGCTGCTCGCCGCGAACAACAAGGGCTGGGAGAACCTACGCGTGCTGTCGACGACGTCGAACGTCGACGGCTTCCACTACCGCCCTCGCATCGACAAGCAGCTCCTCACCGAGCACGGCGAAGGCGTGATCGTCCTGTCGGGCGATCTCACCGGCGACATCCCGCGACTGCTACAGGCCAACGACACCCCCGCCGCGGCGCGTGCCGTCGGCGAGATGCAGGAGATCGTCGGGAAGGAGAACTTCTATCTCGAGATCCAGGACACCGGCATCGAGGCCCAAAAGCGCCTCAACCCGCTACTCGTCGAACTGCACAAACGCCTCGAGGTCCCGCTCGTCGCGACCAACGACGTCCACTACCTCAAGCAGGAGGACTGGGTCGCGCAAGACATCATGATGTGCATTCGCAACGGCAAGGCGATCAGCGACGAGAATCGCTTCCGCCCGCCGTCGCGCGAGCTCTACTTCAAGACGCGCGCCGAGATGGAGGCGCTGTTCCGCGAGCTGCCGCAGGCGCTCGCGTCGACGATCGAGATCGCCGAGCGCTGCCAGGTCGACATCGACTTCAACACCTACCACCTCCCGGTGTTCGACAGCGGCCCGGACATGACGCCAGAGGAGCTGTTCGAGAAGGAGTGCTTCGAAGGCGCGAAGATGCGCTACGGCGAGATCACTCCCGAGATCGAGCAACGCCTGCGCTACGAGATCGGCATCATCAATCAGCTCGGTTTCCCGAGCTACTTCCTGATCACGGCCGACTTCATCGAGTACGCCCGCAAGGTGGGCATCCCCGTCGGTCCCGGTCGCGGTTCGGCCGCGGGGTCGATCGTCGCCTACGCGATGAAGATCACCGACCTCGACCCGCTGAAGTACAACCTCATCTTCGAGCGATTCCTGAACGCGTCGCGGATCAGCATGCCGGATATCGATATCGACTTCTGCGGCCTGCGCCGCGACGAAGTCATCGATTACGTGCGCGACAAGTACGGGCACGACTGCGTGTCTCAGATCATCACGTTCGGCACGATGGCCAGCCGAGGCGTGTTGCGCGACGTCGGCCGCGTGCTCGAGGTACCGCTCGCCGACGTCGACAACATCGCGAAGAAGGTCCCGCAGGGCCCCGGAGCGTCGCTCGCGGCCGCACTCGAGTCCGACCCGGAAATCCAGGAGATCCGCGACGCCGCGCCCGAGAACAAGCGCCTGTTCGACATGGGCCTGAAGCTCGAGGGCATGGCGCGCCACTCGTCGGTGCACGCCGCCGGCGTCGTCGTCGCCGACCGCCCGCTGAAGGACTACGTCCCGCTCTGCAAGAACGGCGACGATATCGTCACGCAGTGGCAGATGACCGAGCTCGAGGAAGTCGGCCTGCTCAAGGTCGACTTCCTCGGCCTCAAAACGCTGACGATCCTCACCGAGGCGTGCCGACTCATCAAGCACGTGCACGACGTCGAAATCGACCTGGACCACGTGCCGCTCGACGACGAGCCGACCTATGACCTGATGACGCGCGGCGACACGCTCGGCGTGTTCCAGCTCGAATCGTCGGGCATGCGCGAACTGCTCGGCCGCCTCAAGCCCGACAAGTTCGAAGACGTGATCGCGGTGCTCGCGCTCTACCGTCCGGGCCCGCTCGGCTCGGGCATGGTCGACATGTTCTGCCGCCGCAAGCACGGCGAAGAAGAGACCGTCTATCCCCACGAGAGCATCGCCGACATCCTCGAGGACACCTACGGCGTCATCGTCTACCAAGAGCAGGTCATGCGCATCGCGAACGTCCTGGCCAACTTCTCGATGAACGAAGCGGACTCGCTGCGCAAAGCGATGGGCAAGAAGAAGCCCGAGGTCATGCTGAAGTTCAAAGACCAGTTCGTCGCGGGCGCCGCGGAGAACGGCCACGCCGAGAAGTTTTCGCGCGAACTGTTCGAAACGATCGAGTATTTCGCCGGCTACGGCTTCAACAAGTCGCACTCGGCCGCCTACGCGTTGATCACCTACCAGACGGCCTACCTCAAGGCGCACTACCCGATCGAATTCATCGCCGCGAACATGACAGTCGAATCGGGCCAGTCCGACAAGCTCAAGGAGTTCGTCGACTCCGTGCGGCACGGCGGCATCCAGGTGCTCTCGCCCGACATCAACAAGAGCTACCCGTTCTTCACCGTCGAAGACGGCGCGATCCGCTACGGCCTGTCCGCGATCAAGGGCGTCGGCCAGAAGCTCGCCGAGGCGTCGATCGAAGCTCGGAAAGAGACCGGCGACTACCGCTCCCTCGAGAGCTACTGCGAGAGCCTCGACCCCACGGTGCTCAACAAGGGCGCGCTCGAAGCCATGGTGCGCGCGGGCGCGTTCGACGAACTCGAGCCGAGCCGCAAGGGCGCGATCGACGGACTCGAAGCCGTGCTCCGCAGCTCCGCGCAAGCGCGCGAGGACAAGCGCAAAGGCCAGGGCTCGCTGTTCGCGTTCGACGAGCCGCCACCCGCGAAGCCCGCGAACGGCACCCGCGCAGACGACGACTGGAGCGAGCTCGAACGTCTCAACGAGGAGAAGGCCGCGCTCGGGTTCTACCTGTCGGGCCACCCGTTCGCGCGCCGCGGCAAGTTCCTGACCCGCCTCGCCGGCAACGACTCCGCGGAGCTCGAGTCGCTCGACGGCGGCACCGAAGTCCGCATGGCCGGCATGATCAGCACCGTCCGCGTCATGACGATCAAGAACGGCCGCAACGCCGGCAAGAAGATGGCGCGCTTCCTCCTCGAGGACCTCGACAACTCGATCCCGGTCGTCGTGTTCGCGCGCACGTACGAGGTCGTGAAGGACCTGCTGGAAGAGGACTCGATCGTGTTCGTGACCGGCCGCGTCGACAAGAAGGAGGACGAGCTCGGGCTGATGCTCGACGAAGTCGTCCCCGCGAAGTCGATCCTCGCACGAGAGGTCGCCGGCATCGTCGTACACCTCGACGCAAACGAGACGTCGGACCAGGTCATGGAGTCGATCCAGACCGCGGCCAAGCGCTGCAAGGGCGAACAGCAGCTGCTGCTCGAAGTCGTCGACGGCGAAGAGGTCCACCGCATCCGCGCGGACCGACGCTACGGGATCCAGGTCGGGGACGAGCTGCTCGACGAACTGTCGATCGCGGTCGGACCGGAGAACCTGAGCTTCGTGCGGAGCTGAGTTTCCGGGGACGAGATCGCGCAACCGAGGCAGCGCGTCGCGCGATTCGCCGAAGGAACCCGCGAGTCCCCCATTGCGGGCGGGCGTCGTCTATCATGGCGCACTCGGGAAAACCCTCTTCGGAGACAAAGACATGTTCCAACGCGTACTCGTCTGGGGAATCGCTGCGTCGGTCGCGACGATCGCATCTGCTCAACTCACCGTCACCGCCACCGTGTCCGGGGGCGGAGTCGACTTCTGGTGCTCGGGCGCACAGAGCTCGATGCACATTCCGGCGGGCAGCGACGTATCGGGCGGCATCCCGTTCCAAGCGCTCGGATTCCCGGTGCTGACGGTCTCACACCAGGCGCAGGACAGCCACGTCGAGCTGAACGCCTCCGCTCCCGCGTTCAGTTTCTGCCTCTGGGAGTCCCACGCATCGATCGACCTCACGTATCGGTCCGTCGTCCCGATGCGCGTCGACATCGCCCTCTCCGCCGTGGCGTTCCAAACCGGGACCACGAACTCGCTCCCGCCGACGGGCAGCGCCCAAGCCACCCTACTCGGCGGTGGCCCGCTCACGAACGTGCTCGTCGACGCGACCGGCATCGTGATCCGGTTGACCGGTCTGGCCCAGTCCAACCAGAGTTTCGGAGCGACCGAGTCCTGGTCGTTCGACATCGACTCCCGCGTCACGCCCAGCGACACGAGCACCGCCTACGGCACGCCGTGCGGCACGGACTTCTCCGCCACACCGACGACCTTCGGCTATCAGCTGACGGTGTCCGACCCGGAACAGCTGCAGTTCGGCGTCCTGTTCATCGGCGACGGCGCGCTGCAGTTCCCCCTGCCTTGGGGCTGCGACTTGCTGTGCGACTACTTCGTCGCGTTGCCACTCGTGCCGGATCCGACGGGGACGACGATCGTCGACGGCGTGCTGGTGCCACCGGGGCTGTTCACGATGCAGGCGGCGACGTACGGGTTCGATGCGGGTTCGCAGCCGGTGATCCACATGTCACAGGGGTTGGAGTTTCAGTCTTAGGGGGACGGTGCGCACCGAGGCTGTGCCGAGCTTCGCTCGGCACGAGCCCGCGGATTTTGGCAGACACCAAGAGCACCAAGAAGGCACCAAGATCACCAAGTGAGTTGAGCTGCCGAGGCGTCACGACGTGCGAGCGCTGTCGGCCAGTGAAGCGCCCCCAGCCGTTCCTTGGGAGAGACCTACGAACGACGTCGGGCACCCAACGCCCCTGGCCCTCGAAGGCCCAAGACCGCTCGATCGGCCAGAGCGCGCCACTGCAGTGACGGCTCGGTCTTCTTTCTAGATGCAGAAGATCGCAGCTCGCCCCAGACCATAGGCAGTCCGACGTCGCCAGCACGCCCGACTCCCGTGGTGTCCGTGGTGGTCCTTGGTGATCTTGGTGTCTGCCAAAACCAATCGCGCGTGCCGCGCGAAGCGCGGCACCGCGTCGGGTGCGCACTTCATTTCGGGACGAAGCCGACCTTCGAAAGCCGGTTCCCGGTACATTCGAGGCCATGGGAGAACGAGCACTCTCTCGGGGAGGAACAAGCGGCCTGATCGCAGCGACCTCGCTGTTCCTTCTCTCCGGCTACCTGATCGTGGACCGATGCAGCGGCGAGGAACCAGTCGGACGCGAGTCCGAGGATCTCGCCGTCATCGCCCGGAGATTGCAGAGCATTGACGAGAGGATTCGGCGCCTGGAAGAGTCGGTCGCCCACCCTCAGACTCAGGTGAGTCCGGCCGCATCCAGGGACCGCATCGACGTAGGGACACCGGACTGGGCCACTGACCTCTCGAGACGCATCGATCAGCTCACGTCGGAGATCCAGAACCAGAACACCGAAGCCGCCGGATCCCGAGCGCGAACCGAGATGATCGCGCAGTTGGCAAGGATCGCCGAAACCAAGATCCCCACTTCGTGGCCTTCCTTGGATCACTTCGTTCGCCTCTCCCCCACAGAGCGGACGGCGCTGACGTCACTGACGCCGGAGCAAGTGCACGCGAAGTTCGGCTATCCCACCGAATCCAAGTTGCGAGGCTCGGGGATTGCATGGATCTACGACAAGGTTGGTGAGGATGGAGACCGACGGGTCCTCGACTACAGGGTGTCCGTCGTTTTCGACTCGGGATATGTCGTAGAAGCTTCCGTTCGCACTGGGCCCGGGTGGACGAAGTAGATCGCCGGTGGATTCGCGGACGGCGCGATGGAGATGGGAATCGCGACCACCGCCCGAGGCTGTGCCGAGCTTCGCTCGGCACGAGCCCGAGGTTTTTTGGCAGACACCAAGAGCACCAAGCAGGCACCAAGATCACCAAGTGAGACGAGCTGCCGAAGCGTCACGACGTGCGAACGCTGTCGGCCGGTGAGCGTCCCGGGCCATTTCTTCAAGAGAGGCCTACGAACGACGTCGGGCATTCAACGCCCTTGCCTCTCGAACGGCCCAAGACCGCTCGATCTGCCAGAGCGCGCCACTGCAGTCACGGCTCGGTCTTCTTTCTAGATGCAGAGGGTCGCGGATCGCCCCAGACCACCGGTAGTCCGACGTCGCCAGCACGCCCGACTCCCGTGGTGTCCTTGGTGGTCCTTGGTGATCTTGGTGTCTGCCAAAAACCGAGCGCGCGTGCCGCGCGAAGCGCGGCACCGCGTCGGTGCGCACTTCCCCTCTCCTCCCCCAAACGACAAGAGGCCCGCTTCTCTCGAAGCGAGCCTCTGCATCACCGACCGGAGTCCGACTCAGTCTTCGTCTTCGTCGTGGTCGTGATCGTGGTCGTGCGCCGCGGCCTCTTCGGCCTTCGCGATCTGGGCTGCGAGGACGTTGTTGTCCACGAGCTCGAGGATCGCGCGGTCGCCGCCGTCACCGATGCGGTGCTCGGAGAGGCGCAGCACGCGGCTGTAGCCACCCGGGCGGTTCGCGTAGCGCGGGCCGAGCTCATCGAAGAGCTTCTTCGCCGCTTCCTCGTCGCGAAGCATCGAGATCGCGCGACGGTAGCGCGCGAGCGTCTTGTTCTTACCGAGGGTGATGACCTTCTCGAGGTTGCGACGCATCGCCTTGGCCTTCGGCAAGGTCGTCACGACGCGCTCGTGCTTGATGATCGAGCAGATCATGTTGCGCTCCATCGACGCGCGATGGGAAGGCGAACGGTTCAGGCTCTTACCGAGGTAACGATGTCTCATCTGTCTTGCCCTTGGCGTCTAGGCCGCGTGGCGGTTGTTCAGGCGGTCAGTTAGCGAGGGAGTCGTCCATCTGCATGCCGAGCGACAGTCCGAGCGCGCTCAGCTTGCTCTTGACCTCCTTGAGGGAGGTCTTGCCGAAGTTGCGGAACTTGAGCACGTCGGCCTCGGTGAGCGACACGAGATCGTGCAGCGTGCCGAGGTTCTCCGACTCGAGGCAGTTCCGAGCGCGGACCGAGAGGTCGAGGATGTCGACCGACTTGGCCAGCAGCTCGTCGAGCTCGCGACGCTTCGCGGACTCGTCGCCTTCCGGAGCGAGCGCGCCGCCTTCGACGGCGAGGTCTTCCTTGAGCTCGAAGTACTGGACGAACGGGTTGAGGTGCTTGCGGTAGATCTTCGACGCTTCGACGAGCGCCATCTCGGGACCGACGGTGCCGTCGGTCCAGATCTCCATGACGAGTCGGTCGTAGTTCGTGAACTTGCCGACCCGGGTGTTCTCGATGCCGTACTTGACGCGGTAGACCGGGCTGAAGATCGCGTCGACCGGGATCGTGCCGACCTCCATGTCCTCGGTCACGCTGTCCTCGGCCGCGACGTAGCCACGCCCCTTCTTGACCTGGATCTCGCACTGGAAGTGGACATCGTCGGTCAGCGTGCAGATGCGGAGGTCCGGGTTCACGACTTCGACGTTGTGGTCGACTTCGATCATGCCGGCGGTGACGTCGCCCTTCTGCGTCGCCTCGAGGCGCAGCATGGTCGGCGCGTCGGTGTGCATGCGCACCCGCAGCTTCTTGATCGCGAGGATGATGCTCGTGATGTCCTCGTAGACACCCGGGATCGTCGAGTACTCGTGGACGACGCCGTCGATCTTGACGGTCGTGACCGCGGTGCCCTCGATCGACGACAGCAGCACGCGGCGCAGGCCGTTGCCGATGGTCGTGCCGAAGCCGCGCTCGAACGGTTCTACGATGAACCGGCCGTACGTCTCGGTCGCCGTCTCCGTGTCCATCTTGACCTGGGACGGGAGCTCGAAGTTACGCCAACGAATGCGCATGGAGTCTTCTCTGTGTTCGAGGATGCGTGATCTCCGAGATCACACGAACGAAACTGTGACGATCGAAAGGGAAGCTGGGGAACCCGGCCTCACACGCGGCGGCGCTTCGGGGCGCGGCAGCCGTTGTGCGGCAAGGGGGTGATGTCTTCGATGCTCTTGATCTCGATGCCGCTGCCGGCGAGCGAGCGGACCGCGGATTCGCGGCCCGAGCCCGGACCCTTCACGCGGACCTCGAGTTCGTGGACGCCCATCTTGCGGATCTTCTCGGCGACGCGCTGACCCGCCCGCTGTGCGGCGAACGGGGTGCTCTTGCGGCTGCCCTTGAATCCGATCGTGCCGGCCGAGTCCCAGGCGATGACCTGGCCCTGGGCGTCGGTGACGGTGATGGTCGTGTTGTTGAACGTCGCCTTTACGTGGGCGATCGCCTTGCCGACGTTGCGCCGTGCGCGCTTGCGTTTGGCATCAGCCATGGATCACTTCCTCAGAATCTTTTTGTTGGCGACGGTCTTCCGCGGACCCTTCCGGGTGCGGGCGTTACAACGCGTACGCTGGCCGTGGACCGGCAGGCCGCGCCGGTGGCGCAGTCCGCGGTAGCAGCCGATGTCCTTCAGGCGGTTGATGTTCGCCAGGATCGTGCGACGCAGCGCGCCTTCGACGAGGTAGTTGTCGTCGAGGTGGCTGGCGATGCGGGCGCTCTCTTCATCGGAGAGGTCCTTCGCGCGCACTTCGGGGCGCATCGAAAGCTCTTCGATCGCCTTCTTCGCCGTCCGCAGACCGACGCCGTAGATGTACGTCAGCGCGATGTCGAGGCGCTTGTCGTTCGGGACGTCTACACCAAGGATACGTGGCATATGGATTCCTAGCGGCCCTGCCGTTGCTTGTGGCGGGGGTTGGTCTTGCAGATCACTCGGATGACACCCTTGCGTCGTACGACGCGGCATCCCGAGCACATGCGGCGAACACTGGCTCTGACCTTCATCGATCTGTCTCCGTGGGGCTTCGTCGGCTATCGCGATCCGGGTCTCCCTCGTGCACGATCCGTCCCTTCGTCGCATCGAATGGCGAGCGCTCAACACACACGCGGTCACCGGGCAACAAACGGACGAATCGAACGCGCATCTTGCCGCTGACGTGCACGGCCAACTCATCACCGGAATCCAGCGTCACGAGATGCATCCCGTTCGGCAGGACCCGTTGGATCGTTGCGTTGCACTCCCGCTGCGGCTTCGACACGGGCGCGATCATTCCTTCGATAGCTCTTGAATCAAACTGCTGTAAACGTCCTCCGGGGATCGATTTGCATCGACCTCGGTCAGAATGCCCTTCTCGCCGTAGTAGTCCAACAACGGCTCGGTTTGGGCGGTATACACTTCGAGGCGCTTCCGAACGGCTTCAGGACGATCGTCTTCGCGTTGACGTAGCGAACCGCCGCAAGCATCACACTTGCCGCGTTCGGTGGTCGGCTTGAACTTCTCGTGCCAAATCGCACCACACGAAGAACAGGTCCAGCGTCCGGACAGACGCTCGACCAGGGCTTCCTGCGGCACTCGGAAGAAAATGACGTGGGTCAGCGCAGACCCGACGCTCTGGTCGAGGGCCTCCGCCTGCGGGAGTGTACGGGGGAAACCATCCAGGATCCAGGATCCTTGGGCCAGGATTCCGCCGCTCAGACGATCCTCCACCATCGCGATGATCAGGTCGTCCGGGACCAGCTTGCCGTGGTCCATGTATTCCACGGCGCGCTTGCCGAGCTCGGTCCCGTTGGCCTTGTGCTCGCGAAGCATGTCGCCGGTCGACACGTGCAGCGGCTCGCGGTCTTCGACCAAGCGAGCCGCCTGCGTGCCCTTGCCGGCCCCCGGGGGCCCGAGGAATACTGCCCGGAATGCCATCAGGTGCCGCGTCCCGTGCCCCAGCCGGCGGTCGTCGAGGAGGAGGGTCCGGACTCCTTCATGAAGCCCTCGTAGTTCCGCATCACGAGCAGCGCGTTGATCTTCTCGACCAAGTCGAGCGCGACGCCCACGACGATCAGGATCGAGGTGCCGCTCATGAAGTAGATCAGCGACATGTCGAGCCCGGCGAAGCCACCGGAGATGAACGACGGGAACACCGCGACGAGCGCGAGGAACGCCGCGCCGGCGAGGGTGATGCGCACCATCGTCGACTCGAGGAACTCGGCGGTCTTGGTGCCCGGGCGGATACCCGGCACGAACGACCCGTGCTCCTTGAGGTTGTCGGCCATCTCGTTCGGCTGGAACATCAGCGACGTCCAGAAGAACGCGAAGAAGAAGATCAGGCCCGCGTAGCAGGTGATGTACCAGAAGCCCTGCGCGATCGCGAAGTCCTCGAGGAAGCCCCAGCCGAGGGCCCCACCGATGATCGGCGGCACGATCAGCAGCGCCGAAGCGAAGATGATCGGCATGACGCCGGCGTGGTTGACCTTGAGCGGCAGGAAGTGGCGCTGGCCACCGTAGACGCGACGGCCGCGCGTCTGCTTGGCCTGCTGGATCGGGATCCGGCGTTGCGCCTTGGTCATGAAGACCACGGCGACGACCGCGATGCCCCAGGCCATCAGGAACAGCAGCAGCGTCTGGTAGGCCTCCGACGTGAAGCCGTCCTCCGAGCCGAAGTAGCCGAGGAAGGCCTTCGGCAGCGACGCGACGATGCCCGCCATGATGATCAGCGACATGCCGTTGCCGACACCGTGCTCGGTGATCTGCTCGCCGAGCCACATGATGAACAGCGTGCCCGAGGTCATGCAGACCATCGCGAGGATCGCGTAGAGCAACGCGTTCTCCTGCACTTCGGGGTAGAGCATGCTCTGACCCGAGCCGCCGAGCAGACGGCCGAAGATCACGAACTGCGCCTGCACGAGGCAGATCGGGATCGTCGCGTAGCGGGTGTAGCGGTTGATCTTGCGCTGGCCCGAGGCACCTTCCTTCGAGATCTTCTCGAGTGTCGGCACGACCTTCGTCAGCAGCGAGAAGATGATGCTCGCCGAGATGTACGGCATCACGCCGAGGGAGAAGAGCGTCGCCGACTGCAGCTGGGCACCGGTCAGGACGTTCATCAGGCCCGTCAGCTTCGCGAGGCCCTCACCGCCGGTCTGGTTGATTTGCGCGAGGAACTCGTTGACGTTGACGCCCGGCAGCGGGATGGCGAACCCGATGCGGTAGCAGAACAACAGGCCGAGGGTGATCAGGAGCTTCTTCCTGATCTCCGGGACTCGTACCAGGTTCCCGAGTGAAACGCTCATGCTGACCTGTCAGGTTCGGTGTTGCGACGAATGCGAATGCGGATGAACACGCGACTCAGGACTCGGCCTTGGCCTTCGCGGCGCGCTTGGCGGCGCGGCCCGGGGTCGGGTTGGACTTCTTCTCGAACTTCGGCCGCATCTGCTTCTGCGGGATGAGATCGACGGAGCCACCGGCACCTTCGATCTTCTCGCGCGCGGACTTCGAGATCGCGTCGACGCGGAGCGTCAGCTTCTTCTCGATCGTGCCATTGCCGAGCACCTTGAAGAGATCCGTGTGCTTCTCTTGGGACACGAGACCGCGTTCGAGCACGGCCGCGAGGTCGACCGTCGCTCCGTCGTCGAACACGTTGAGATCGCCGACGTTGATGATCGTGTAGACCTTGCGGAAGTTCTTGTTGTTGAAGCCGCGCTTCGGCAAGCGACGGAACAGCGGCATCTGTCCGCCTTCCCAACCCGCGCGAATCGACCAGCCGGAACGCGCCTTCGCGCCCTTGTGCCCGCGGCCGGCCGTCTTGCCGTTGCCGGAGCCGGGGCCGCGACCGATGCGGTTGCGGGTCTTGTACTTCAGGCCGATGGCCTTGACCTCTTCGAGATTCATGCGATGTCCACTCCCCGCAACTCGGCGGTCTGCTTCTTGTCGCGCAGCTGCGCGAGCGCGGCCATCGTCGCCTTGACGACGTTGAGCGCGTTCGTGGAGCCGTAGACCTTGGTCAGGATGTCGGAGATCCCCGCGTGCTCGAGCACCTTGCGGACCGCCTTGCCGGCGATGACGCCCGTGCCCGGCGCGGCCGGGATCAGACGCACGCGAGACGAGCAGAAGACCGCCTCGACCTGGTGCGGGATCGTCGTGCCGTTGCGGATGACCCGCATCAGACGCTTCCGGCCGTCCTTGACGGACTTCTCGACCGCGGCGGGCACTTCCTTGGCCTTGCCGTAGCCGAGGCCGACGAGGCCGTTGCCGTCCCCGATCACCGACAGAGCGCTGAACGAGAAACGGCGGCCACCCTTGACCACGGCTGCGGAACGGTTGATCTGCACGACATCGTCGCGCACTTCGGCCTGGAGAGCCTCGTCGATCGGGACGTTCGGATACTTGGGCTTCGCCATGTCAGAACTCCAATCCGCCTTCGCGGGCGGCGTCGGCGAGGGCCTTCACCCGGCCGTGATACTGGAAGCGGCCGCGGTCGAACACGACCTTGGTCACTCCGGATTCCTTAGCTTTCTGGGCCAGCATCGCGCCGACTTTGCTCGCGACCTCGGTTTTCTTGAGGCCCTTGAGCGAGTCGCGCACGTCCTTGTCCAGCGACGACGCCGCGGCGAGGGTCTTGCCTTGGGCGTCGTCGATGATCTGGCCGTAGATGTTCGAGATCGTGCGGTGCACGGACAGTCGCGGACGGGTCGCGCCGACACGGATGCGGCGGCGCGTGCTCTTCGCGACGCGGTCCCGCACACGGGCTCTCTTCTTGGCTTCTTGGGACATCGTAGAACTCGTGTCGGTTAGGCGGAACCGAAGGCCTTGCCGGCCTTCCGCTTGATGATCTCGAAGTCGTACTTGATGCCCTTGCCCTTGTACGGCTCGGGCGGACGCAGCTTGCGGATCTGCGCCGCGAGCTGGCCGACGGCCTGCTTGTCGCAGCCGCGGATGACGATCGAGGTTTGGTTGGGGCACTCCACTTGGAGCTCGGTGGGAATATCCACTTCGACCGAGTGCGAGAACCCGAGGTTGAACGAGAGCTTCTGGCCCTGCAGCGTCACGTTGTAGCCGACGCCGTTGATCTCGAGCTTGCGCTCGAAACCTTCGCTGACGCCGATCACGAGATTCTGCAGGAGAGCCCGCGTCATGCCGTGGAACGCACGCGCCTGGCGATCGCTCGCCGGACGGTCGTTCTTGACGTTGATCTCTTTATCGCCGACGTCGACCGTGATCTCTCGGCGCAGCGGCATCGAGAGCTCGCCCTTCTTGCCCTTGACCTTGATCTGGCCGTCGCCTTCGGAGATCGAGACGCCGGACGGGATCGAGATCGGCTTGTTTCCAATGCGCGACATCGTGCTTACTCCACCGTGCAGAGGACTTCGCCACCGACCTTCTTCTCGCGGCATTCGCGATCGGAAAGGACACCGGCGTTCGTGGACACCACGGCGATGCCGAGACCGCCGCGCACTGCGGGCAGGTCGGCACAGCCGCGGTAGCGGCGGCAGCCCGGCTTGCTGAAGCGCTGGATCGAAGTCACGATCTGCTCGCCTTCCGGACCGTACTTGAGATCGACGTGCGCCCAAGCGCGGACGCCATCGGCCTGCACTTGGTAGTTGTCGATGTATCCCTCGCGCTTGAGGACGTCGAGGATCGAGAGCTTCAGCTTGCTCGCCGGGACACTGCACGTCTCCGCCTTGATCCGGAGAGCGTTCCGGATGCGGGTCAGCATGTCGGCGATCGGGTCGGTCATCATGGCCGTATACCTCTTGCTTTCAGGACCTGCGGAACGTCACCACGATGCCTTGCGGATGCCCGGGATCTCTCCCTTGAGCGCGAGGTCGCGGAAACAACAGCGGCAGATACCGAACTTGCGGTAGTACGCCCGAGGACGCCCACAGAGCTGGCAGCGGTTGTAGCGCCGAGTCGAAAACTTCGGCTTACGCTGCTGCTTGGCGATCAAACACTTCTTTGCCATCGGAGATCTCAGCTTTCAGCGACCCGCGCAGGACTCTGCGCGACTCGCGAGAAGCAGTGTGCGGTTGGTCAGTTCTTGAACGGGAATCCGAGTTGCTTGAGGAGCGCGAGCCCCTCCTCGTCGGTCGGCGCCGACGTGACGAACGTCACGTTCATGCCTTGGACGTACTCGATCTTGTCGAGAGTGATCTCGGGGAAGATGCTCTGCTCCGCGAGGCCGAGGCTGTAGTTGCCACTGCCGTCGAGCTTGCTCGGCATCCCACGGAAGTCACGAATACGAGGGATCGCGATCGTCACGAGACGATCGAAGAACTCCCACATCCGCGCTCCGCGCAAGGTCACGGCCGCCCCGATGGGGTAGCCCTCTCGAATCTTGAAGCCTGCGACCGACTTCCGCGCAACGCGCGTCATCGGCTTCTGACCGGTGATGGTCGCAAGGTCCCGCGTGGCGTGCTCGATGCGCGCCTTGTTCTCGACCGCACGGCCGATCCCCATGTTGACGACGATCTTCCGGAGACGCGGAACCTGCATCGGGTTCTGGTATCCGAATTGCTCGCGCAACGCTGGAACGACTTCGTCGCGATACTTCGAGATCAGCCGCGGGGCCGGCCCTGCCTCGGTTGTCGTGGTCATGTTCGGAGCGTCACAAAGTGTGATGTGATGGAACGGGATTCAGTCGACACTCAGTCGAACTTGGTCCCACAAGGAATGCCGACGCGGACTTTCTTGCCGTCGACGACTTCAATACGAGTGCGAACGCCCTTACCTGCCTTCTCGCTGAAGAGCTGGACGTTGCTGATGTCGATCGGGAACTCGCGCTGCACGCGACCTCCCTCCGGGTTCTGCGGCGAACTCCGCATGTGCTTCCAGCGCGCGTTCACGCCCTGGACGGTCACCGTGTCGCTCTCTTCGTCGACGACCAGGACTTCACGCGGCTCTTCCGACTTGTCCGCGCCCGCGATGATGACGACTTTGTCGCCCTTCTTGATACGGCACGCCATCAGATGACCTCCTCTGCGAGCGAGACGATCTTCATGAAGTTGCGGTCGCGCAACTCACGCGCAACGGCGCCGAAGATGCGCGTTCCGCGCGGGTTGTTGTCCTTGTCGATCAACACGAGCGCGTTGCGGTCGAAGCGCACGTAGCTCCCGTCGCGACGGCGCACGCTCTTCGCGGTGCGAACGACGACGGCACGCACGACGTCCCCGGACTTGACGTCCCGGTTCGGCAAGGCCTTCTTGACGCTGGCGACGATGACGTCGCCGAGCGAGGCATAGCGACGACGCGAACCACCGAGCACCTTGATGCACTGCGCCTGAGTGGCGCCGGTGTTGTCCGCTACGTCGAGGATGGTCTGTTCTTGGATCATGGATCGACCTCAGTCGACGATCGCCCGCTTCTTGATGTTCACGAGGCGCCAACGCTTCAGCTTGGACAGCGGTCGCGTTTCGACGATCTCGACGAGGTCGCCGACGTTGCACTCGTTCTTCTCGTCGTGCGCGTGCAGCTTCGTGCGGCGCTTGACGAACTTCTCGTAGAGCGGGTGCTTGACGAGTCGCTCGACCTGGACGGTGATCGACTTGTCCATCTTGTTGGACGTCACCGTGCCGGTCTGCGTCTTGCGACGGCGGCGGGGGTTGGTTTGCGTGGTTTCCGTCATGACAGTCGCTCCACTCAGCTATTCTTGGCCCCAGACTCGGCGGACTCTGCCATCTGGCGCTCACGGAGCACGGTGTTGATCCGCGCGACCGTGCGACGAATCTGCTTGAAGCGCGCGGTGTTCCCGACTTCTTCGGAAGCAGCGCGGAAACGGAGCTCGAACAGCTCCTTGTGCAATTCCTGCGCGTCGAGCTTGAGCTCGCGCGAGTCCCTGCCGCGGATGTCCTTGAGCTTCATCAGTGGTGCCTCTTGCGAACGAGTCGGGCCTTGACCGGCAGCTTGTGCGCGACGCGGTTGAACGCGAGCTTCGCGACTTCTTCGGTGCAGCCCTGTAGCTCGAACATCACGGTGCCCGGCTTCACGACTGCGGTCCAGTAATCGATGTCGCCCTTACCCGTGCCTTGACGAGTTTCGGCCGGCGTGGAACTGACCGACTTGTGCGGGAAGATCCGGATGAAGATCTTCGCTTCCGGCGCACCGCGACTGCACGCGATACGCGCGGCCTCGATCGTGCGCGACGGGATCCAACCCGGCTCGAGCGCCTGCAGTCCGAAATCGCCGAACGCGACCGTGTTGCAACGCGTGGCGCGACCGCGGATGCGACCGCGCTGCTGCTTGCGCCACTTGACTCGCTTGGGCATCAACATGGTGGTTCTCTCTCGTCAGGCTCGAGGATCAGACTGCGGACGGGACTCGGTCCTTGCCCTTGACGGGAAGCAGACCGTTCGTGGTTTCGTCAGGGCCGTATTCGCCGTTGAAGATCCACACCTTGACGCCGACGGTGCCCGCCTTCGTCTTCGCGTGGATCTGGCCGTAGTCGAGCTTCGCGCGCAGCGTCGTGCACGGCACGCGACCGCGGCTGATCTTGCCGACGCGCGCCATCTCGGCGCCTTGCAAGCGGCCGGACACGACGATCTTCACGCCGAGCGCGCCCGCGGCCATCGTCTGCTCGACGGCCTTCTTGAGGATCATGCGGTAGTTGCGCCGCTTGCTCATCATCTCGGCGACCGACTCGGCGACCAGCGTGGCCTCGAGTTCGGGGCGATGGATCTCGACGATCTTCATGCGGACGGCCTTGCCCGTCAGCTTCTCGAGGTCCTCGCGGAACTTGTCGACCTTCGCGCCCTTCTTGCCGATCAGGATGCCGGGGCGCGCCGTGTGGATGAACACGGTGATCAGGTCGCCGGTGCGTTCGATCTCGACGCGCGGAATCGCCGCGAACGCCCAGTTGTCGAGGATGAACTTGCGGATCTTCTGGTCCTCGACGAGGAACTTCGAGAAGTCCTTGCGGGACGCATACCAACGCGAGCGCCACGGCTCGGTGATCGCGATCCGGAATCCGGTGGGGTGGGTCTTTTGTCCCATGGTTATTCCTCGTTCTCCGAACCGGCCGCGACACCAGCGCCCGCGACCCCCGAAACACCGGGATCCGCGACGTGCACGCTCAGGTGACACGTGCGACGACGGAACGGCATCGCGCGACCCATCGGGCCCGGACGATAGCGCATCCGTCCCTGCAGGAGCGGGCCGGCACCGACCGACGCCTTCGAGACGACGAGACGGTTCGGACGGACGTCGGGGTTCTGCAGCGCATTCGCGACGGCGGACGCGAGCACCTTCTGGATCATCGCGGCCGCACGGTGCTTGTCGTTGCGCAACTGGTCGAGCGCCTCGCCGGCAGCGCGACCGCGGATCAGGTTCATCAAGCCCTCGGCCTTGCGCGGCGCGAGGCGCGCGTAGCGGTGGGTCGCTCGGAATTCGGCAGTCATCGGGCTACTTGTCCTTCTTGGTGTGACCGCGGAACGTGCGCGTCGGCGCGAACTCGCCGAGCTTGTGACCGACCATGTCCTCGGTCACGTACACTTTGATGTGCGCGCGGCCGTTGTGGACCATGAACGTGTGTCCGACGAACTCGGGCGAGATCGTGCAGGCACGGGCCCAGGTCGTGATCGGGTGGCGTGAATTCGTAGCGTTGGCCTTGTCGATCTTCTTGATCAACTTCTCGTCGAGAAACGGGCCCTTTTTGACTGAACGACTCATAGCACCCTACTTCACGTGCTTGCCGGGCTTGCGGCGACGGAGGATCAACTTCGACGACGAGCGCTTCTTCTTGCGCGTCTTGCCGCCCTTGGCGAGCTTGCCCCATGGGGACACCGGGTGGCGACCACCGCCGGTGCGACCCTCACCACCACCCATCGGGTGAGCGACCGGGTTCATCGACGTGCCGCGGTTGTGCGGGCGACGGCCCTTGTGACGCTTCCGGCCGGCCTTGCCCCAGCGGACGTTCTGGTAGTCGGCGTTGCCGACCTCACCGATCGTCGCGCGGCAGCGCACGTGCACCTTGCGCATCTCGCCCGACGGGAGGACGAGCACGGCGTAGTCGCCGTCACGCGCCAGGAGCTGGCAGCCCATGCCGGCCGAACGCGCCATCTGGCCACCGCGGCCCGGCTGCAGCTCGACGTTGTGGACCTGTAGGCCCTGCGGGATGTTCTGGATCGGCATCGAGTTGCCGACTTCGGGCTCGACCTTCTCGCCAGACATCACCTTCATGCCGACCTCGAGACCCTTCGGCGCGAGGATGTAGCGCTTCTCGCCATCGGCATAGTGCAGGAGCGCGATGTCGGCGTTGCGGTTCGGGTCGTATTCGAGTGCCGCGACCTTCGCCGGGACGTTATCCTTGTTGCGGCGGAAGTCGACCTTGCGGTAGAGCTTCCGAGCACCACCACCGCGGAAGCGGCTCGTGATGTGGCCGTGGTTGTTGCGGCCCGACTTGCGCGGAAGACGCTCGACGAGCGACTTCTCCGGACGCTTCTTCGTCAGGTGCGAGAAGTCGAGCACGGACGAGTTGCGTCGTCCGGCGGAGGTGGGCTTGTAGACTTTGACGGGCATCGCGCGCTACCTCAGACGATCTCGATCGACTCGCCTTCGCGAATCTTGACCAGGGCCTTGCGCCACCCCGAAGTGCGGCCGGGTCGGCCGAGGATGCGCTTGATCTTGCCGGGGACGTTCACCACGTTGACGTCTTCGACGTGGACCTCGAACAGGTCCTCGACCGCCTTCTTGATCTCACGCTTGTTGGCGTGGGGCGCGACGCGGAACGTGTACTGGTTGCGCAGGTACTGAAGCTTCGTCGACTTCTCAGTCATGATCGGCTTCTGGATCAGCGCGTAGTGCTCTTCTTTGGGGGTGCGGTCCGCCATCAGTTGCTGCCTCCGAGTCGTTGCTCGAGCGCCGTCAGGGCGTCGGGCGTCAGGACCATGTGACGACGCAGCAGCACGTCGCGCGCGTTGATGTCGGTCACGACACGCACGTCGACATACGGCACGTTGCGGAGCGAGCGGTAGAGCGCCATGTCGCGCTCGTGGGTGACGACCAGCGCGCTGCGCCCCATCTCGAGCGAGTTGAGGATCGAGTGCGCGGCCTTCGTGCTCGGCTCGGACGGCCAGCCGTCCGCGATCGCGACCTCTCCGTCGCGGAACTTCGTGTAGACGGCGTTGCGCAGCGCGACGCGGCGCGCCTTGACCGGCATGTGGTAGCTGTAGTCGCGCGGGCGCGGACCGAAGATCACACCACCGCCGCGCCAGATGCCCGACTTCTTCGTGCCCATGCGGGCGTTGCCGGTGTGCTTCTGCTTCCAGCGCTTCTTGTTGGGTCCGGCGACCTCGCCACGCGTCTTGGTCTTGACGGTGCCTTGGCGCGCGTTCGCCTCGTACATCACGACGGCGTCCTTCAGCGTACGACCGAGCACCCGCTCGCCGAACGCGGACTCGTCCACGGTCTTCGAACCGACCGAGCCGCCTGAGTAAACCTTGACCTCAACCATGGATTGCCTCGTTTCGCACGGCCCCGCACGACACAGGAACCGAACGCTGATCTGGAGTCGTCCGCGCCGCCAGCGACGCGACCGCTACCTCTATGCTTTGATGCGGATGTCGACGCCAGCAGGCATGTTGAGCTTGCTGAGCGCGTCCACCGTCTTGGACGTGGGCTCCGAGATGTAGATCAGACGCTTGTGCGTCCGCATCTCGAACTGCTCACGACTCTTCTTGTCGATGTGGGGAGAGCGCAGGACCGTGTACCGTTCGATTCGTGTGGGGAGCGGGATCGGGCCAGCGACCCGCGCGCCGGTTCGCACGGAGGTTTCCACGATGTCCAGCGCAGCCTGGTCGAGGGCCTCGTAGTCGTAGGCCTCCATGCGGATTTGGATCTTTTCCTGCATGACTGGATCCGAGCTGTTTTGAACGCAAACCGAGGCCGAAGAGCCGGCTTACCCCGCCGACGCTTTCGACCTAACCCTATTGAAACAAACGATTTATGCCGTCCTGAGCTATCCGTGACGGCAAGAGAGCCAAGGAATCTACCGAGGCGACTATGAGGGATCAAGGCTGAGGGCGGGTTTTTTGGCCCGTCTGGCCCTCGACAGCGGCGAATCGCGCGAGCGCGAACCGCAGCGAACCCTTCCCCTGGGTCATCGAACGCAGCGGTCCGGCGTAGCCGAGCAAAGCTGCCAGCGGGATCGCGCCCTCGACCTTCGTCGAACCGAATCCCGGCACGACGGACCCGATCTCGGCGCCGCGGCTGCGCAGATCGCCGAGCACCGCGCTGAACGACTCCGACGGCCCCTCGACCACGAACTCGACGATCGGCTCCAGCACGACCCGGCCCGCGGCCGTCACCGCCCGCCGACACGCGGAGATCGCCGCCTCGGTCGCGAGCCCCTGCAGGAACGCGCCTTCCCCCCGCAACTCGAGCTCCGTCAGCCGGATCCGGAGATCCCGGGCCGGCGAAGGCGCGGCGATCCCGCCCTGGGCCAGGACCTCCAGCTCGGCCCGGACCTCCTCGGCGACGGGGGAATCCAGCCCGGTCCGCACCTCGACCCCGCTGCCGGGCTCCCGCGGCTCGACTTCGACCGTGGCCCTGGCGTAGTAGTCGTCACCCGCGACCCGCCGGGCGAGCTCGGCAGCCTCGACACCCGGGCCGGCCACCGTCTCGTAGCGGGTCACTGCCGGTCGACCGAATCGAGCCGGCTCGGCCAAGCGCCGGTTGAGCCGGCTGCCGAACACCTCGAGGTGCAGCTCCCCCATCCCGGACACGAGCAGCTGCCCGGACGAAGGGTCGCGCCGGACCTCGAGCGTCGGGTCCTCGAACGACATCGCCCGGGCCCGGGCCTCGAGTTCCTCGCGGCCGTCCGAGGTGCGCGGCTCCAGGGTCATCGTCAGCACGGGCTCGGAGAATCGCATCTCCTCGAGCACGACCGCGGAGCCGGGCGCGCGGAGCGTCTCCCCGGTGCGGAGCGGCATCGGGAGCGCGACGGCCGCGAAGTCCCCCGCGCCGACGTCGTCGGCGTCCTCGTGCTCGTTCGCGTGCGATCGCCAGAGCTCGCTGACCACGAGCGGCGCGCCGGTCGACGCAATCTCGACGGTGTCGCCGACGCTGACGACGCCGGAGAACACCCGCAGGTAGCCGGAGCACACGTCGTCCCCGACGTGCACCTTGTAGAGCAGCGCCGAGAAGCCGTCGAAGTCCTCCCCGTCCCCCGGCGACGGCAATAGGTCGACGACGCCGTCGAGGAGCAGATTGACGCCGAGATCGCGCAGCGCCGCGCCGGCGAAGACGGCGACGACCGACTGGCTGCCGACCGCCTTCCGCAGCGCGCGCCGCAGCCGCGCCGGCTCGACCTCGACGCCTTCGACGAAGTCTTCGAAGATGCCCGGATCGAAATCGGCGCACACCTCGACGACGTCCTGGCGCCACGCGTGCAGCTGGACCGCGTCCGGCGGCGGCGCGTCGCCGACGACCTCTCCGGTCACGACGTCGACGACTCCGACCAGACCGTCGTCGTCGAACAGCGGCCGCGAGACGACGACGGTGCGGCACCCGAAGACGCGACGCACCGACTCGACACTCTGGTCGAAGTCGGCGAACGCACGGTCGAGCTTGTTCACGAACACGAGGCACGGCAGCCCCTGCTTCTGCGCGCGACGCCACACGGCCTCGGTCTGGGACTCGACGCCGCGCACGCCATCGAGCAGGACGACGACGCCGTCGAGAACGCGCAGGCAGCGCTCGACTTCGGCCGTGAAGTCGACGTGTCCCGGCGTGTCGATCAGGTTGATCCGATGGTTGCGCCACGACACCGAAGTCACGGCCGCGGTGATCGAGATCCCGCGCCGTTGCTCCTCGACCATCCAGTCCATGGTCGCGGTGCCGGACTCGACATCGCCGACCCAGCGTTGTTTGCCCGTATCGAAGAGGATGCGCTCCGACAGCGTCGTCTTGCCCGCGTTGATGTGCGCGACGATGCCGATGTTGCGAAGGCGGTCCCCACCAGAAACCATGGGCAGATCGTAGGAGACGCCGCTTCGCGGCGTCTCGTTTTTTCGGGCGGTCGGGCGCGGGCGCGGGCGCGGGCGCGACAGGCAAGACTGGCGCTAGGATGAGGCGTATGGTCGGACGATGGATCGTGGCGATGTGTTTCGGGGCGGGAGTGGCTGCGCAGGAGGATGTGTTTGCCGCGAAGGACGCGGCGCGATTCGCGACGCTCGCGCTCGAGTGCGTGCATCGCGAGTATCCGAACAAGGTCAGTCACGTGCTGAGCTCGGACGAGGACGTGAAGGCGCCGCGGGATCTGACGCCGGCGTTCTACGGGTGCTTCGACTGGCACTCGGCCGTGCATGGGCACTGGCTCCTCGTGCGGCTCGCGCGAACGTTCCCGGAGGCGGCGTTCGCGCCGCGCGCGAAGGAAACGCTCGCCGAGTCGCTGACGACCGCGAACATCGAGAAGGAGATCGAGTACTTCCGCGGCAAGGGCCGCGCGTCCTGGGAGCGACCGTACGGTCTCGCCTGGCTCCTGCAGCTCGACGCCGAGCTGCGGACCTGGAACGACCCGGACGCGCGCCGCTGGTCGGCGGCGATTCGCCCGCTCGCAACCGCCGTGCGCGAGCGCCT
>JANQJF010000129.1 GCA_028281765.1 Planctomycetota bacterium
CCTCGCGATCGCCCAGCAGCCGTTCGTCCCGGAGATCAAGCCGGCGTCCGATGCCGCACAACAGGCGATCCGGAGATTCGAACTCGCACCCGGCCTGCAGGCCGAGCTGATTGCGGCTGAGCCGGACCTCGCCAACCCCGTCGCGCTCGACGTCGACGCCCAGGGCCGGATCTGGGTCTGCGAGACCTTCCGCTTGCGTAAGGGCGTGTTCGACATGCGCGACCACCGTCGCGGCGTGGACGACGACCTGGCGTGCAACACGGTCGAGGATCGCATCGCGATGATGCACAAGCTGTGGCCGAAGGACATCGAGACGCTGCAAGTCGCGAGCGAACGCGTGAGGCTGTTGCGCGACACGGACGGCGACGGCGTGCTCGAGTCAACGGTCTTCGCGGACGGCTTCTCCGATCTCGCGCACGGGCTCGCCTCGGGAGTCATGGCTTGGGGCGACGACGTCTGGTTCACGTGCCTGCCGGAACTCTGGCGCCTGCGGGACACCGATGGCGATGGCGTCGCCGACGAACGCGAAGCCGTGCACACGGGCTTCGGCGTGCGTTTCCAGTTCATCGGCCACGACATGCACGGGCTGCGCGTCGGCCCGGACCGGCGACTCTACTTCTCGATCGGCGACCGCGGACTGTCGGTGCCGACCGAGAACGGGCGGATCGAATGCACGCAGACCGGTGCCGTTCTGCGCTGCGAACTCGACGGCTCGAACCTCGAGCTGTTCGCGACCGGATTGCGCAACCCGCAGGAACTCGCGTTCGACCAACACGGCAATCTCTTCACGGGAGACAACAACTCCGACAGCGGCGACAAGGCCCGTTGGGTCTACCTCGTCGAGGGCAGCGACTCCGGCTGGAGGTGCGGCTATCAGTGGATGCCCGACCGCGGCCCGTGGAACCGCGAGAAACTCTGGCACCCCCACCACGTCGGGCAGCCGGCGTGGATCGTTCCGCCGATCGCGAACGTCATCAACGGCCCGTCCGGCCTGACCTACTACCCCGGCACCGGACTGCCCGACCGCTACGACGACACGTTCTTCCTGTGCGAGTTCCGCGCGAGCCAGGCGGTCAGCGGAGTCTACGCGTTCCGCAACGTGCCGAAGGGCGCGTCGTTCGAGCTCGCGGCCGAGGAGCGCTTCGCATGGCGTGTCTGCGCGACCGATGTCGAGTTCGGCTACGACGGCGGCCTCTACCTCTCGGATTGGGTCGAGGGCTGGGGCCTGCCGCAGCGCGGCCGGGTCTACCGCGTGCACGATCCGAAGATCTCGAACTCGACTGATGTCACCGACACCGGCCAGCTGATGCGCGAAGGCATGAGGGGGCGTTCCGAAAACGACCTCGTCGCGCTGCTGCGCCACATCGACATGCGCGTCCGTCTCGCCGCGCAGTTCGAACTCGTCGACCGCGGCGCTCTCGACCCGCTGGCGCAGACCGCCAAGAATCCGAACCACCGACTCGCGCGGCTGCACGGGATCTGGGGCGTCGGCTGCCTCGGGCGCAAGGACTCGGCGGCCTGCGCGAAGATCCAGGACCTGCTGCGTTCGACCGACTTCGAGGTCGTCGCGCAGACGGCGCGGGCCTGCGGCGACGCTGGCTTCGCACCCGCGGCCGACGCCATCGCCAAGCTGAGTAAGCACCGGAACTCGCGCGTGCGGCAGTTCGCATCCCACGCACTCGCCAAGATCGGCACGAAGGGCCACGTTGCCGCGCTGCTCCAAGTGCTTCGTGACAACGGCGACCGCGATGCCCACCTGCGCCACGCGGCGATCATGGGTCTCGCAGGGATCGGTGACGAACCGAGCCTCGTCGCGGCCGGCAAGGACCAGAACGCCGCCGTGCGACGCGGCGTTCTGATCGCGCTCACGCGCATGAAGAGCGATGCCGTCGCCGGCTTCCTCGAAGACGCGGACGACACGATCGCGCGCGAGGCCGCGCGTTCGATCTACCGCGACGTCGAGTCGTCGATGCCGGCCCTGGCGGCGCAAATCCGACGAGTAGAACTGACGGACGCGTCGCTCGGTCGCCGCGTGCTCAACGCGAATCGCCACCTCGGCACGAACGAAGCCGCGGACGCACTCGCCATGTTCGTCTTGCGCGGGAAAGCGCCGACGGCGCTGCGCGTCGAAGCGCTCGAGATTCTCGGCGAATGGTCGAAGCCCGGTTCTCGTGACAGGGTCTTCGGCCGCTGGCGTCCGGTGGCGCCCCGCGAGAATCCGAAGCACGCCGATGTGCTGCTCGCCGAGTCGCTCGGCACGTGGATCGACGACGAAGCCGACAACGTCGCGAACACGGCGATTCGACTCTCAGGATCCCGTGGCACGAAGACCCTGACGGCCGACATCGAGCGCATCGCCCGCGACCGCAAGCGCCACGAGCGCACGCGCGTCGCCGCGCTGGACGCCCTCGACGCCCTGAAGTTCGAGGGCATCGAAGGGACACTCGCGGCAGTCACGCGCGAGGATCCCGTCTCGGTCCGCAACGCGTCGGTTCGACTGCTCAGCAAGCACGCTCCCGAAGCGACGGTCCCCCTCCTCGAGAGTCTGTGCGAGGACGCCGGCCGCAGGGAGCGACAGAACGCGATGCGCTCACTCGGCAAGAGCAAGGCCGCGTCCGCCGACTCCGTGGTCGCGCGCTGGGCGGAACGGTTGGCGCGTGGCGACGTGCCCCGCGACATGCAGCTCGAGGTCCTGGAAGCGGCAGAGGCGCGCAAGGAAAACGGCACGGTCGCCCAGCACCTCGACGCCTACACGAAGAGCCTGCCCGCGAACGACATGGTCGCGCCCTACCTCGTCGCCCTCGAAGGCGGCAACAAGGGAGCCGGTCGCCGCCTGTTCCGCAACCACGCAGCCGCGCAGTGCACCCGCTGCCACATGGTCGCGGACAAGGGCGGCCAAGCCGGCCCGAACCTCGACAAGCTCGGCGAGCGCGCGACCCGAGCGCACATCCTCGAATCGCTCGTCAACCCGATGGCGAAGATCGCCGAGGGCTACGCGATGACGGTCGTCGAGAAGACCGGCGGCGGCACCGCGGCCGGCACCGCAATCGACGAGTCGGACGGCTGGCTGACGCTCGCCGACGCCGCGGGCAATCTGACCCGCGTCAACACGGATCACATCACGTCGCGCTCGACACAGAAGGTGTCGACGATGCCGCCGATGGGTGGCATCCTGAACAGGCGTCAGCTGCGCGACGTCGTCGAGTTCCTCGCGACGCTGAAGTGACGCGCGACGCGCCGGGATCGAGCTACTTCTCGATCTTGAACTTCTTGTGCGCGGGCGATTTGCCCTTGAGCAGCTTCTTGTGCACCGCCTTCGCGGCGTCAATGTCGCCTTCGAGGATCGCGACCTCGTAGGTGAACATGTGGTTGATGAACTCGTGCATCGACTTGCGGTAGTCGATCAGGAACTTCTTCTTCTCGTCCTCGCCCTTGATCGTCGCCATGAGCTCCGGCTCGAGCTTCTTCGACGCCAGCGCGTGCTCTTGCATCGACAGCACGAGCTCGAGCGCCTCCGCGTGACGCTCGGGGTTCTTCAACGCCGCGCGTAGCTTGCGCATGCTGGTGTTGATCACCTTCATGTGCTTCGTGAGCTCGGTGTCGTCCTTGTCCTGGGCGGGCGAAGTGACGAACGCGGTGGTGCAGACAACGAGCGCCGTGGCCAGCGCGGTGAGAATGAGTCGCCTCATGGCTTCCTTCGGGTCTGAGTAGTCGGGCAGTGGCCTGGGGCCAGGAGCCTAGCGGTACGCCCTTAGGGGCGCAAAGCCGCTGGCGTTCGGCCCGGATCGCGATTTTTCGAGAGATCGCCTCCGGTGGCCGAACCCCCGCCCGCTGAGGAGGGTGAACCGCAATTCACCACTCAATTCAGGACGATCCAATGTTCACGACCCTCCGCAAGCTGTCCCGCATCGCCACCCTCGCGCTGACCCTCACCGCGGCCGCCAGCGCCCAGTCGCTCGACGGCGAGGTCGTCCGGAACCCCGATGACACCGTGACTTACACGGTTCACGTCGACGGCCCCCCGGGTGGCCAGACGGCGCTATTCCTGTCGCCGTTCCTGCTGCCGAACCCGCTCCAGATTCCCGGCTTCTTCCACAGCCTTCACATCGACCCGCTCTACATGACCTCGCTCGGCGGCGTCCCGCTGAACCCGTTCGGCCAGGGCTGCTGGACGTTGACCGTCCCGCACGTGACGGCGCTCAACGTGCCGATCTACTTCCAGACCATCAACGTGGACACGCAGCTCAACCTCGCGTTCAGCCAGAACTGGCTGCAGCTGATCAACACGCCCGAGGGCGACTGATCGGCGCTCAGGCGGTGAAGCAACGCGGCTCGACCACCGAGCCGCCTTCGTCGTCCGCCATCGTCACGTACAGCGAACTGGGCCCGACCTCGAAGTTCACCGACCAGTCGTCGCTGAGCCGCAGCAACAGGCGACGCCCGTCGAGCTCGCCGTCCGAAACGTTGGACCGAACCCATTCGACGTCGTCGGGCAAGAACACGTTGCCACTCTCGTCGTCCGCAAAGCCGAGCCCGTAGAAGTATTCGTCGAGCATGCGATGCGGCGGATCCGGGAGCAGCATCTCGTCGAAGTTGCCGTCCGCGACGGCGGCTCGGCAGAACTCGTCGGACGGCAACGTGACGAGGCGACGCACCTCGAACGCGACGGACGCTTCACGACGCCGATCGAGCTTCAAGTCGTCCGGAAGCGCGGCCGCGCGCCCGTCCGACGGAGACTCGTAGTAGCGCACCGCGAACGGCTGGCTCGTCCACGCGCCGCGAATCACCCAGAGCACGAGCATGCCCGTGTCCGGCAGGCCCGGGACCCGCGGCAGCTCGGACAGCTCGAACTGCGCGAGCAGCTCGAACGGGCGCCCCTTGAATCGCGGGATCTCGCTCGCGGCCTCGAAGTAGGGCGCACCGCCGTACTTGGACTGCATGCGCGTCAGTGCGAACTCCGGACCGCGGCGTTGCCAGAAGCGACGGCCCGGCCACGTCGTCTCGGCACGTACGGCTAGCGCGTCGTACGTGTTCTGCTCGACCCAGGCGCGAACGCGTTCTCGACCGGCCGGGGACAGCCCCGCGAGGATCTGCTCGGGCGATGGACCTTGCATGCGCGCACTCTACGCGGTCCGACCTCGCGGGCCACCCCGCTATGATCCAGCGCGTGAACGCCCTCCTCTCCGCGACGCTCGCCGCCCTCTCGACGTTCGCAACGGCCCAGGACCGCGAAGCGCCCACGGCCCAGCGCCCCAACGTCGTGATCCTCCTCGTCGACGATCTCGGGTACTCCGACATCGGCTGCTACGGCAGCGAGATCGCAACCCCCAACCTCGACCGCCTCGCCGCGAACGGGCTGCGCTTCGGGCAGTTCTACAACACTGGCAAATGCCACTCGTCGCGCATCTCCCTGCTGACCGGCCTCTACTGCCATCAGGCGGGCAACAGCGCGCTCGGACGAGCGACGACGATCGCCGAGGTGCTCCGCGATGCCGGCTACTTTACGACCATGACCGGCAAGTGGCACCTGAAGCAGGAGCCGACCGACCGCGGCTTCGATCGGTACTTCGGCCATCTGTCCGGCGCGACCAACTTCTTCACCGGCGACCTGTCGTTTCGACTCAACGGCGAGAAGTGGTCGGACTTCGGCGACGACTTCTACACCACCGACGCGAACGTCGACTACGCGATGCGCTTCATCGACGAGGCCGTCGACAAGAAGAAGCCGTTCTTGAGCTACGTCGCGTTCAACGCGCCGCACTACCCGCTGCAAGCGAAAGAGGAGGACATCGCGAAGTATCGCGGCCGGTATTCGATCGGTTGGGACGAGTTGCGGAAGCAGCGGTTCGCGAAACAGCAGGAGCTCGGACTCTTCGACGAACGGACCGAGTTGAGTCCGCGACCGACCGAGATCCCGGCGTGGTCGAGCCTGACAGACGAACAACGCCAATGGGAAGAGAAACGCATGGCGGTCTTCGCCGCGATGGTCGACCGGGTGGACCAGAACGTCGGGCGACTGCTGGCCCATCTCGAGTCGCGCGAGGTCCTCGACGACACCTTGATCCTCTTCTGCTCCGACAACGGCGCGTGCCCGTTCGACCGAACACGCGGCAAGGAGCACGAGGCGTCCGACCCGCGCTCCTACTGGTGCTACGACGTCGGCTGGGCCCACGCGTGCAACACGCCATTCCGCTGGTTCAAGCAGAACCAGCACGAGGGCGGCGTGGCGTCCCCGCTAATCGTGCACTGGCCGCGCGGACTCCGCACGAAGCCCGGCGCGATCACGCAGCAGGCCGGTCACCTGATCGACGTCCTCGCGACGGCGATCGACGTCTGCGGCGCGCGGTATCCCGAAAACGTCGGCGCGCGTGAGATCCCGCCGTTGCAGGGGCGGTCGCTCGCGCCGATCTTCGAAGGGCAGCGACGTCCCGCCCACGAATGGCTCTACTTCCAATTCGGCAACAACCGCGCAATCCGCGTCGACGACTGGAAGCTCGTGTCCGCGCGCGGCGGTCGATGGGAGCTGTTCGACCTCGCGACGGATCGAACGGAGCTCCACGACCTCGCGACGAAGCAGCCGAAGCGCGTCGACGAACTCGCCGAACTCTGGCACCGCGTGGCTGCGGACGTCGACGGCCTGCCCAAACGGCACCGCAAACCGGTCGGGGCCAAGCTGAAGCGGTTCCCACCGAAGCTCGCGACGAAGCGTTGAGCCAGGCGCGCTACTGCTTCTTCGATCACCAAAACACGCGCGCCCGCCAACAGTCCGAGTCGAAGCCCGTGAGCATCCGTGCCTTGGTCCGTCCGTCCTCGCGAAGCAGCCGTCGGAACTCCTCGGTCGCAGGGCGAATCACACGCGCGATCCCACGCGGCATCATCGCGAGCAGGAGGCTCGACACGACGCTCGCCTCGACCTGGCCGTGCCCGTGGAACCCGGGCGGTGCGCGACGCCGCAGGCGCTTCAGATCCGACAGTCCCTCGGCTTCGGCTTTGGCGCTGGGATCGCGGAGGTGCTTGATTACGCGCTCGGTCCGGTCTCGACCTTCACTCCCGAGCGCGAGCACGAACCATTTGTCGAATCGGGCGTGCGTCACGTAACGATCGGAGTGAATCGCGACTCCATCCACGTGGTCGGGGGTCTTGTCGAGAATCGGAAACCGGCCCTGCTTCATCGCCTCGAGCCCTGCATCGAACGCCTCGGCATCCTCGACTTCGAACAGGACCAGCAGCCCGGCCGGAACCGGAAAGAACCCCTTGCCGTCGAGCGGTAAGTCTCCGAGCACCAACGCCTCGTCCGTGAGATGGACGAGCAGGTCCTTGTCCAGGTCGACGCCGAAGCCCTCGCGCAGCCGCTGACGCACTCCCAATCCGAGAGCCGTCGTGGCATCGATGAGCGCGCGGGCGATCTCCGCGCTGTCGTGTTTGACGACTTGCCACGACGAGAATCCGGGCGGCACGTGCGCAGCCATCGCCGGCGCGCCCTCGATCGCCGGCATGAGACCGCCGAACACACCGCGCTTGCTCTCCTTTTCGCGGGACGCGAATTCGACCGACGTCTCGATTCGGATCGAGCCGCCTGCGGGCTTCACGCCGACACGAAGTGAGCGAAGGCTCTTGAGGCCGACTTCCCAGAGCGCGCCACCGGCGAAGGGCGACTGCAGCCACTGCATCGTCTCGCGCTCGATCTTCCGGGTGACCTGAACCAGATCGACGCGCATCCCGAACGTCGAGGCGGCGAGTTCCGAGTCCGGCCGGAATACCGCGTCACGACCTGGCGCGAAGACGTGTGAGATCACCGCCTCGATCTGCATCCCGAACGGAATCACCAGGTGCTTCTCGACGTCGACCGGCAACCCCAAGCCGAACCCGTTCGGAAGGACCGCGAATGCAAACTCGCGCTCACCCACGGTCGCCGTTCTCTCCACGGTCCCCGATCTCGCGATGGCCCGCCGCACAAGGGTCCCGAGGGCACCCAGGTCGGTGCGGCCATCCGGCGCCAGCACGAGCAGCCCCGCGAACTCGCTCGAGCTCTTCCCGAGCCACTCGACGCCGAGCGTGATGCGCCCGCCGTAGGACTTGGCCAACGCGAGAGCCCCTCCTGTATCCGCATCGGGCTCACTCGAAGCCGCTGCGACCACGCCCTGCAACGGCTCCTGAACCAGCCTCCACAGCGCGTCCGCCTCTTTCGTCGCGAGCATGGATCCGACGTCGGTCGGCAGCAGTTTCTGCCGAAAGAGTGCGGGCCCGTCGAGCTGGGCGACAAGCACGGCATCGGGAGAAACCAACGGAACGGGGGGCGGCTCGACCGGCTCGGAAAACGTGGGGAGCCACAGCGAGACCGCTGCGAAAGAGGTGATCGTGGTATGCATGTCGCCGGGGAGAGCGACAGCAGTCGCGAAGCAGGCCCGCAATTTCTCGTACGGTTCCGTGAGGCTCGCGCGAGTGCGCGCCCGGCGCAGCGCTGAGCAAGACGGCCGCGCGCATTCGCGTTCTTCGAGGATCGCGACGGCACCTGTCGGAGAACGCGGCGACCTGGGATAGTGCGCACATGCACAAGAAGGATCGACTGTCGGGATGCGTCGCGCTCTGCCTCGCCTCGCAACTTCTCGCCCAAGCACCCCTGGAACAAGACTTCCTGGTCCCGCTGCACGAAAAGGACACGCAGCTTTGGGCAGCAGGCCCGAACTACAAAGCGTCGTTCGACGACGGCTTCACTTTCCTACCCCGCCTCGGCGCGACTTCGAAGCGCAACCGCCCGCTTCGCCTCACGACCACGTCGATCCGCGTCGGCGAGCGTGAGTTCGCGGAGCCGATGTCGACCACGCGTCGGGTGTCGACACATCGATGTGAGCGACAACACGGGTCCGGGATCGTCGAAGCCTACGACGTACGCGTCGACGGCATCGAGCAGACGTTCGTTCTCGCGACCCGGCCGACGACCAGCGGACCGCTCGTGATCGAGTGCCGCGTCGAAACCGACATGTGGTGCGCGGTTCGCGAAGCAGCCCACGCGCCGCTCGAGTTCGCGCTCTCCGCGGGTGGAAACGCCGCGGTCACGTACGGCGAAGCTACCGCGATCGACGCCACAGGCCGCCGAACGCCGATGGTCACGAGCTTCGACGGAGCGAACATCCACCTACACCTCGACGCGAACACGCTCGCGGACGCGGCATATCCGCTGGTCGTCGATCCACTGACGAGCACCGCGACGCTCTCGACCCAGGTCTTCGCCCCCGTGACCTCGACCGCAATCGCTTCCTCGACCGCATCGACCGATGTTCGCGTGATGACTTGCTTCTCCCGCGTGTTCACCGGGAGCGACCAAGATGTGTTCGCGCTGCTCAGCGACCTCGACGGCAGCAACGTGGCCCTGGTCTTTTCGGACGTCACGTCCCTCACGACCGAGAACGTCACCTGCTGCTATTCCGGTGGCGACGGACGGTTCTTGCTCGGATACGAACAGTCCTCGGCGTTCGGCGGCACGAGCATCGGCCTCTATTCGCACTTCGCCGGTAGCGACGTCCCGTTCAGCGGGATCGTGACTTCGATTCTGTCGACCACGGGGCCGCTCCTGAACCCGCAACTGGGCGGCAGTCGCTTCGCGCTCCGGTCGCTGTTGGTGTACGACCAGCAGGTCGGCACGACCTTCAACTCGCGCGGCACGCTGCTCACGTCGTCCACGCTCACGATCGTGACCTCCGCCAATCTCGGCGTGAGCGGCAACCCGCAGGAGACCACCCCGTCGGTCAATCCACTCTCGCAGACCTCGGACTCGTGGCGTTGGGTCGCGACCCAGTGGAGTCCATCGGCGGCCGTGCGCGGCGGCGTGTTCCGATTCGACGGAACACTGATCGGCAACTCGATCGTGCTGCAGGCGACCTCCATTCCTCGGAACCCCAAAGTCGCCGGCTCGAACGAGCGCTACATGGTGAGCGCGACCACGAACCTGCTCTCACTCCAGCAGCTGCGCGCGCGGCGCGTCGATTGGCCGGAGGTCGGTGCGCTATCGCTCGGCGACCTGCGCACGGTCGACTCGGCGCTCTCCCCGAACACCATCACCAACCGCGACCTCGCCTACAACTACGGGACGCGTTCCCACTGGGCCATCGCCTACGAAGTGGACGAAGGCTTCGCCGGAAGCAACGCACGCGTGAAGCGCTTGGGATACTCCGGCGGCACCGTCGAAACGCAAGACCTCCACCCGATGACCGATCGCCCGGGCTTCCCCGCGGTCGCGATCGCGCGTCCGAACTTCACGGGTGAGTTCCCGATCGCGTTCGCGACGGAGGAAGCCGCCAACCCGGTCTACTACCGGAGCCTCCAATACTCCCCCAACGCCGTGTCCGCACTCATCCAGAACTCGTGCGCCACGGGCATCTCGGGCTCGGGCGTCCGTCCTTGGGCGGGTTCCGAATTCTTCCTCCAGCGCCTGAGCGGACTGCCCATCGGCACGCCGGTCGTGTTCTTCCTGTCGTTCGGACCGGCCGCGATCGATCTCTCGAGCATCGGCATGCCCGGCTGCATCTACGGAGTCGATCCGACTCTCGAGATCGCCACGCTTCCGTCGACTGTCGGGCTCAACGGCTTCGCCGAAGTCGAGTTTCCCCTGCAGGACTTCCCGGTGTTCATCGGCAATCTCTATTCCCAGTGGGCGTGGCTCTCCCCCGGCGCCAATCCTCTCGGAGTCGTGACCGCCGGTTCGGTCGAGCACCGCGTTGAGTAGCCCTCGCGGTGCGCCGAGGTCGAAACGCTGCACGCCGCCATAGACGACAGCGAAGTTGTCGACGCCCGCCCTCGAGTTCTCCCCACATTGTCTGGGCGTGTCGCACTCCGACGCACACAATGATCGCCCAGGAGATTTGATGACCGAACAGGAAACGGGCGGCGAAGGCCGCGAAGAATCCCCGCGCCCCAGCTACGCTGAAGAACGGATTCGTCCCGAGGACATCCAGACCAAGAACCCGGCGCTCGCGCACGTGGCCTGCATCGTCGGCGCCATCGCCGGCGCGCTCGTCTGGGCCGGCATCGTGTATTCCGTCAACCGCGAGATCGGCTGGGTCGCCTGGGGTATCGGTGGCCTGGTCGGCGGCCTGTGCGGATTCGTAGGCGGCCGCGGCAAGCAGATGGCGATCACCGCCGCGATCTTCGCTTTTGCGTCGATCGCCATTGGCAAGGTTTTCGCCGTGCAGTGGATGGTCACGGCGTTCTTCTCGTCGCCCGAAATGCGTCGCCACTACGACGAAGAGCGCGCCGACATCGACGCGTTCGCGCAGCTCGGCGACACTCCGACCGACGACCAGATCGAGACGTTCATCATGGAGCGCGGCATCGACCAGACCGTCGAGGAGTTCCGCGCGAACTCCGAGGCGTTCCTGCGTGAAGGCGCCGCGAACCCGATGACGTTCGAGGAGTGGGGCGAAGAAGCCGCATCACAAGTCAACGTGTTCGAAGCGGTGTCGAACGGCCTCGGCCCGCTCGACCTCCTGTTCGCAGGCCTCGGCGTCGCGACCGCGTTCGGCATCGTGATGCGAATGTCTCAATCCGAAGCGACGCGCATCCAGCTGCTGCGAAGGCAGAAGAGGCGCATGGCGGACGCGACGGACGACGAAGACGCGAGCTCGGCGGAATAATCGGCGCGTGCGACCGTCCGGGCTCACCGACCGTGGAACCCCGGACTCGAGCTGTATGAAGTTGCTGATTCTGTCCGCACCGCTGTTGCTGTGCGTGACCGCCCTCCCCCAGAACCCGACCGTTCGGCGCGCTGAGGACTTGTACCGCCACGGCCTCGTCGAGGATGCGAAGCGCGACGCGATCACGCTGATCCACTCGTCGGGCGGCGGTCAGATTCAGAACCGCGCGCGCATGCTGCTCGCGCGCATCGCCCTCGACGAAGATCGCCTGGCCGACGCCGCCGAGCTCTGGCGAGAAGTCGTCAAGTCGACCGACACGACGTACGCACCACAGGCCCGCCAAATGCTCACCCGCTTCGCCGACGCGTTGACCGAAGTCGGCGTGCAACGCATCGACAACGCGGTCGCACGGAGCTACTTCACCGCCGCCGAGTTCTGGCTTTCCAAGCTGCCGTCGACGTTCGCCGTCGACACGAGCTGGCTCGTCGACGAGTCGGCATCGACCTACTGGCTCGACCGCATCATCCGCGAATTCCCGGGCTCCGACGCCGCCGAGCTCGCCCACCAGTACCGCGTCCGCGTCCTGCTCGGCACGTCGGGACACGGCTCGAAGGGACTCGGCGGCACCGGAGCACTCGGCGCGATCTCGCGCCTCGAGCGAGATCCGTCCGACGAACAGCTGAAGACCTTCGAGGACTACATGCGACGCGCCGAGAACGCGCTCCGCAACATGGCCGACAATTTCCCGAAGTCCGGCCACCTGCAGCGACTGCGCTACATGATCGTGCAGGCCTACCTGCGCCTCGGAAAACGCGAGAACGCGGAGCCGCTCCTCAAGGCGATCGTGCAGGCCGCCGGGAACCACGAGACGTTCTGGAAGCACGTCGCGCAGCTGCGGCTCCGCGGCTGACGATCCGCGGCGGAGAATTCGCGGCGGAGAGCTCGCGACCGGGAATTCACGGAACTCGCGCGGCGCGAGCGGCACCGAGACCGCGTGACCGCTCTGTCCTCCACGAAGCCCAGCTTCGCCGGGTATCGCGAAGTCGACGAACTCGCGGACCTGGCGGATATCCTAGATCCCGCGCTCCACGCGGTCGCCTGGCGCCGTCCGATCGACGCCACGATCCAGGATTGCCTCGCTCGCCCCGAGTGCCGGTTTGGCGAAAACGCGCGAATCGTCGCGCATGCGGAGGACGAAAACCTACGGACTCGAATCGGCGGCCTGCTTCCCGAAGCCGCCCATCGTGCGTGCCCGATCGGCATGAATGCGCTGCTCGACGACGTCGACTTTCTCGCCCGCGCGTTCTCCGACCTCCTCGCCGCCGATGAACTCATGGTCTCGCTGGAAGCGCCAACCGGGGCGAGTTGTCCGCGCTTTCACGTCGACCGTGTCGGGATCCGCATGCTCGTGACGTATCGCGGCCCGGGCACCGAGATCCTCCCGAATCCGTTCTGCGACCGAGCCTGGCTCGGACCCGCGGGCCACGGGCTCGCCGACGAGGAGAGCGGAATCATGCGCCCGGGAGCAGAGATCGTCACGGTGGACCCGTTCTCCGTCGTGCTGCTCAAGGGCGAGGCCTGGCCGCAGGCCGAGGGGTTCGGCGCCGTGCACCGGTCGCCGAACCCCGAAGGCGTCGAGCGCACCCTGCTCCGGGTCGATATGCTCAGCCAACGCCCCCTCGAAGGCTCCGACTGATGAGCGAACAAACCGCAGACTCCCGGCTTCCCGTCACCGTTCTGTCCGGCTTCCTCGGCGCCGGCAAGACCACGCTCCTGCAGCACGTGCTCCACAATCGCAGCGGCCTGCGCGTCGCCGTGATCGTGAACGACATGAGCGCGGTCAACATCGACGCCGACATGGTGCGCGACGGCGCCGAGCTGCACCGCACGGAGGAGCGCCTCGTCGAGATGCAGAACGGCTGTATCTGCTGCACGCTGCGGGAAGACCTCCTCGAAGAGGTGTCCCAGCTCGCGCAAGCCGGCCGCTTCGACTACTTGCTGATCGAGTCGACGGGTATCTCGGAACCGATGCCGGTCGCGGAGACGTTCACGTTCGCCGACGAAGAGGGCAAGGGCCTCTCCGACGTCGCGAGGCTCGACACGATGGTCACCGTAGTCGACGCGAGCGCGTTCCCGAAGGACCTCGGCCAAGGCGAAGAGCTCCAGGAGCGCGACCTCGCGGCCGGCGAAGAGGACGAGCGCACGATCGACGAGCTGCTGATCGAGCAGGTCGAGTTCGCGGACGTGCTCGTCATCAGCAAGGCCGACCTCACGTCGGAGGAAGACCTCGCGGAACTCCGCGGCCTCCTGACCCGCCTCAACCCGAACGCCGAGCAGATCCTCGCCGACCACGGCAAGGTCGACCCTCGCGCGATCCTCGACACGGGCAAGTTCGACTTCGAGAAGGCCGCCAACCAACCGGGTTGGCTGCAGGTCCTCCGCGGCGAAGAGGCGAGCGAGATCGACGAGTACGGCGTCGGCAGCTTCGTCTACCGCGCACGCCGTCCCTTCCATCCCGATCGCCTCTACACGCTCCTCGAGACCGACGACGCTTGGTCCGGCGTGCTCCGGAGCAAGGGCTGGCTCTGGCTCGCGACCCGCAACGACCTCGTCGGCATGTGGCAGCAGGCCGGCGGGGCCTGCACGATGTCCTGCGCCGGCGCCTGGTGGGCCGCGACCCCGAAGGAAGAGTGGCCTGAAGACCCGGACTTCGCGGAGGAATACAAGGAGCAGTGGGCCGAGCCCTGGGGCGACCGCCGCCAAGAGCTCGTGGTCATCGGCGTGAACGTCGACGAAGCCCATCTCCGCGAGACGCTGGACACGTGCCTGCTCGACGACGCCGAAATGGCGCAGGGCCCGGAGGCCTGGCTACAGTTCGAAGACCCGTTCGAGGAGTGGATCGAAGCCACCGATCCGGAAGCCGTCGATCGAGAAGCCATCGCGCCCGAGAACCAGTCGCAGGACGCCGCAAGCGGCCTCGAGACGAGCCCGGCCAACGGCTGACGCTCACTCCATCGCCGCGACCATCGGCGCCGTGTCGGTCACCTGATCGAACCGCACGACCCGACTGTCCGCGACGCGATACACGTGCGTGAACACCGCCCGCATCGACTTCCCGGTGCCCGTGTGCGTCCCGCTGTAGGCGCCGAGAACAACCACCGTGTCGCCCGAAGGCAGGAACTCCGTCGTCTCCGCCCGGAAGCCCTCCCACAGCGAGTGGTTCGACCCCAGAATCCCTGCGAGCACGTCGTCGATCCCGCGACGGTTTTTGCCGCCGGGGAAGCCCTCACACTGGTTCCACTCGACGTCCGCGGCGATCAGCTCGCGGAGGCGGGGCTCGTCTTTCGCCTTGAAGGCGGTGTAGAGATCTCGAATCACTTGTTCGGGCTGCATCACGTTCCTCCTCGGGGGAATGGCTCAGGCGCTCTCGCCGACCGATACGCCCCGCAGCCGGCAACGGTCCGCGGACTCGCCGTCGAGCGAGTGACCGCCGCAGGCGGACGCACGGGCGACACCGAGTCCTCCCGGGTATGCCAAACGAAAGAAGGCCAGCCGCTACGCGGCCGGCCTTCTTTCGTTTGGCATACCCGGGAGGACTCGAACCTCCAACCTCCTGATCCGTAGTCAGGTGCTCTATCCAATTGAGCTACGGGTACCGATTGGGGCGCAGAAGCATAGATTCGCCCCGGATCGGTGCAACCAAAAGGTCAGGATTCCGCGAGGGCGTCGATCGCGTGCAGATGGACCGCGAGGACGCCTTCGAGGGCGCTCAGAGCGCGCGCCTGCGGGACGAGGTTGGGCGCCGAACTGTCGAACAAGAGCGCCGTGAAGGCGCCGCGGAGATACTCCAGGAAGCGCCGGCCGGCGTCGACCGCGAGCTTCGGGTCGGGGCCGGTGCCGGCGAGCTGGCGCAGCCAGCTGCGGGTCACGGCGCGCGTCGTCTCTTCGTCGCACTGCCCGTTGAGGATCGCGATGATCCAGAGTCGGGCCGCGCGGCGGCGACGGTTGAGGACGCTGACCGACGGGGAGCGTCTTTGGGCAACGAGGTTGAGGGTCCTGCCGTCGTGAAGCGAGAACTCCACGAGGCCACGCGTCAGAAGCGCGGCCGAATCCGCGGTCAGCTCGCGGAGGTCGCCGAGTCCTCGCAACGCGGTCGACGACAGCGAGTGAGCCGGCTGGAGCCAGGAGAACGGTCGCGGCACTCGGGAGGTCGGTACCGGGAGAGTGACGTTGGCCGGAAGGCGCGGGGCGACAGTCGTCGTGCTCATTCCGATGCTATCGGCGAGTCGGCGGTGTCCGGCTTGAGAGATTCGTCAGGACCGGAGCGCCGCATGCCAGGCGCCGATCAATTCGGTCGCCCACGGGCCGCTGTCGGGTGTCGGATCCTTCGACACTCGCGCGACGCGGGGGCCGAGCACGGCGTTCGTCGCCCACACGCAGGACGCGCGTTCGAGCATCCCGATGTCGAGGGTGGTCTCGATCATGCGTTCGCCGAACCGCTCGAGCAGGACCTCGCGGCCGATCCCCGGCAACAGGCGACCATCGAGCCGCGGCGTCACGATCTGCTCGTCCACGAGCGCGAAGACGTTGCCGATCGCCGTCTCCAACACGGTGCCGTCGGGCGTCACGAGGAGTACGTCGTCCGCCCCCTGCTCGCGCGCTTCTTCGAAGGCCGCGTCGTAGCCCTCGCGGTGCACCGACTTGTGATCCGGGGTCGCGCCGACGCCGCCCTCGTCGGCGGTGACGAGGGCGAGCACCACCGGCTGCACGTTCAGCGGCCGCTCGCGCGTCGTGAACTGAACCCGAACCCGATCGCCGTCTTCGAACACCGCGAGGCGCAGCACGTCGTCACGTCGGTCGCCGCGCTGCGCGAGCTCCGCACCGATCGATTCGAGGTCCGACGCCACGCCCCACGGCATGCCGTGCGCTTCGACCGATCCGCGCAGCCGACGCAGATGGCGACTCCACAGCGGAACGCGCCCGTCGCACACGCGCATCGTCTCGAAGAACCCGCGACCGCTCGGCTTCGGCAGGGACTCGCTCCGCACGAACTCGCCGTCAAGCCAGGCGAGCGGATCAGTCCGCACCCTCGAGCCCTCCACCGATCGCACGCAGCATCCCCTGCGCCTTGTCCAGCGTCTCCCGGTACTCGGCGGCGGGATCGCTGTCCGCAGTGATGCCACCGCCGGTGTTGAAGCGCAGCCGCCCATCCCGACACGTCATCGTGCGGATCGCGACGTTGAGATGCATGCGCGGCCCGGGTCCGATCCACCCGACCGCGCCGGTGTAGACGCCGCGACGAACGAGCTCGAGGTCTTCGAGGATCTCCATCGCGCGGAGCTTCGGCGCGCCGGTGATGCTGCCACCGGGGAAGATCGCACGCAGCAGATCGACGTGACCGCACTCGGCACGAAGTCGCGCCGTGACGGTCGCGAACAGGTGGTGCACTTGCGCGAAGCTATCGTGCTCGGGGAATGACCCGACCTCGACCGAAGACGCCTCGGCGACCTTGCCGAAGTCGTTGCGCAACAGGTCGACGATCATCGCGAGCTCCGCGAGATCCTTGTCGCTGGAAAGCAACTCCTCGAGCAGAGCAGCGTCCCGGCCCGGGTCGGAATCCCGAGGTCGCGTGCCCTTGATCGGCCGAGTGCGGATCGTCGACTCGTCCCGCCACACGAGCTCTTCGGGTGACGAGCTCAGGACCGCAGTGCCTTCGCCCGTCTCGAGGTATGTCGCGAACGGCGCGGGGCTGATCTTGCAAAGCCGCCAGAACAACTCGCGTGGGTCGCCGTCGAACCGGCCGCTGAACGGCTGCGTCAAATTGGCCTGGAAGATGTCGCCTTCGCGGATGTGCTCGACGACGCGGGCGACCAGCGCCTCGTAGTCCGCACGCGGCAGATGCGGTGCGACCGAGCACGCGGGCACCTCCGGCGCATCGGGCACGGATGATGGGTTCCAGGTCTCCGACTCGCCGAAGGCCGTGAAGTGAAGAACGGGCACGGGCATGTCGTCGGCGATGCGGCGCGGGAGCGCTTCGACCGCGTCGCGGAGGTCGTAGCCCAGGTAGCCGACACACGCGCGCTGACCGTGCCGCGCGACGAATCTTTCGAGCTGGTCCAGAGCCGGGGAGACGGCCTCCGCCGGCACGCTCAGCACGTCGACGGGCGCACGAAACAGGGTCGCGGGCCCGTCGCCGCACGAATGCAGGAGCGCGACGGGCTCGTCCCGCGGCGCGTCGAGCAGCGCGCGGAATGGCGCAACGCCGGCTGCATCGACTTTGGAAACGGGCATCGGGATTCTAATGAATGGGGTCGGCGTTGCCCGTTAGCTTAGCGCCGACCGGAGCCAGAGGCCCAATGGACGTCGTCATCAAACGCAAACCCGTCAACATCCCCGTCTTGCCGATCTCTGCGGCCGCGCTCGTCGTGCTGCTGCTGCTTACGACGATGCGCATGGACCGCATCGAAGCCAACGAGATCGGCGTCTTCGTCAACAACATCAGCGGCGACATCTCCGTCGCGATGTCACCGGGAGTCCAGATCTACAACGGCTGGATCACGGACTTCTACAAGCTCGACAACACCGAGCAGAGCTACCGAATGGAGGGCGAGCGCGGCACGCCTCGCGACTCGGTTCGGATCAAGACGAAGGACGGCGCAGACGTCAGCCTGAACGTCGCGATCAACTACCGCCTGGTCCAAGACTCGACCGTCATCCGCGACAGCGTCGTGCCGGAGTGCGGCCTCCACAAGCTCGACGAAATCGACTCCTACAAGCTCAAGTGGATCCGCGACTTCGCGCGTTCGGTCGCGCGATACAAGTTCGGCGAGCTGACGCCCAAGCGCTTCTATCTCGCCGACGAACGCAACGCGAAGGCGCGCGAGGCGTCCGACGAACTCAACCGCCTCCTGAACCCGCACGGCATCGACGTCACCCTCGTGGTCCCTGGCAAGTTCTGGTTCTACGAGGAATTCGAGACGATGATCAACGACAAGAAGGCCGCCGAGCAGGAGGTCAAGAGCGAGGAGTCGAAAGCGCGCGCGGCGCTGCAGGCGCAAGAGCGCGAGAAGATCACCGCCGAGGCCGCGAAGAACGTGGCGATCGCCCGCAAGCGCGGCGAGCTCGACAAGCGCGTGCTCGAGGTCGAGGCCGAAGCCGAGCAGAAGACCAAGGAAGCCGAGGCCTACGCCTATTCGACGAAGACCTTGGCGGACGCCGAGTTCTACCGCGCGAAGAACGAAGCGCAGGCGATCATCGCGCAGGCAACCGCGGAGGCGGAGGGCCTGTCGCGCCTGGCCAACTCGATGGCCGGTGACGGCGCGAAGAACCTCGTGAAGCTGCAGTACGCCGAGGCCCTGCAGCTCGCCGAGATCTCCGGCGTTCCCTACGCGACCGATCCTCGCATCCAGCGCGTCGACCTGAGCGGCGCCGCCAACGCACTCTCGAACCGGGGAGGCCAGAAGTGAAAGCCATTCGCAACGTGAGTATCGCGGTCATCGCGGCCGTCGTCCTGCTGATCCTCGCCCGCACGCTCGTGATCAAGATCGAGCCTGGCGAGATCGGCGTGCTGACGCGCTTCGACGGCCTCGACGAGCACGACTACGGTCCCGGCTACCACATGAGCCTGCCTTGGGTCCACCGCTGGTCGCGCATGGACGCGACCGTGCAGACCCTCCACATGATGAGCAACCTCAAGGCCAACGAAGAGGGCCGCGGTCCGCTCATCGTCAAGAGCCGTGAGGGCGCGAGCGTCACGATGGACGTGAGCATCAAATACCAGATCTCCGACGACAAGGTCTGGGAGATCGTCCGCCAGCACGGCACCGGCAGCACGCGACGGTCTGGCTACAAGGCCAAGGTCGAAGACCGCGCCGACCGCGTCCTCCAGGAAGCGCTCGGCTCGATCAACACAGAAGACTTCTACGATCCGGAGAAGCGCGCCGACGTCGCACGCACGATGGAAGAGAGCCTGACGGCCGACCTCAAGTCGCTCGACGTGGACCTCATCGCGATCCTCATCCGCGACGTGCAGTTCCAGGAGGACTTCGAGAAGCGCATCAAGGAGAAGGCGCTCGCCGAAGAGGCGATCGAACTCAACCAGGCGCAGGCGCAGGCCGCGGAGTACCGCGGTCGCACCAACAAGATCGAAGCCGAGACCGAGGCGATCGTGCAAGTCATCGACCAGGAACGTGAGAAGGAACTCACGACGCTGACCGCCGAGAACAACCGCAAGATCGAAGCGCTACGCGCGGACTACCAGAAGAAGGTCGTCGAGATCAAATCCGACGCCGACCTGCACGCCGCGCAGCAGAAAGCCGCAGCGACCAAGCTACTCAAGGAGTCGGAAGCCGCGGGGCAAACGCTGCGACGCAAGGCGCTCGCCGTCGAGGGTGGCGACAACTACGTCGCGCTGGAGCTCGCGCGGAATCTGAACCTCGGCACGATGCAGATCTCGACGCAGGCGACGAACCCGCTCGACGTCGACGCGATTCTGCACGCGCTCGGAACGAAGTAGCAGCAGCGGAGCGCGCGAGGTGGGCGACGGCCGGCCTCGGCCTCAGCTGCGCAACCAGCCGGGCTTGCGCTTCTCGAGGAAGGCCTTGAGCCCCTCGTCCATCTCCTCGGTCGAGCTGATCGCACCGAAGAGATCCGCCTCGAGTTCGAGCCCCTGCTCGAGCGACATGTCGGCGCCGCGGCGCGCAGCCTGTTTCGCGAGCGCGACGGCCTGCGGGCCGCGGCTGACGATGCGCATCGCGATCTTCTTTACGCCGTCGAGCAGTCCCGCCGCCGGGAAGACGGCATTGACCAGACCGATGCGGAGTGCGTCCTCGGCGCCGATGTGGTCGCCGGTCAGGATCATCTGCAGCGCGTTGCCCATGCCGACAAGGCGCGGCAGACGCTGCGTGCCGCCGTAGCCCGGAATGATGCCGAGCGACACTTCGGGAAGACCGAGCTTGGCCGAGTCCGCCGCAAAACGCATGTCGCACGACAGCGCGAGCTCGAGTCCTCCGCCGAGGGCATACCCGTTGATCGCGACGATCACGGGCTTCGGCGACGACTCGATCGCGGTCGTCAGGGCCTGCCCGTGCTGGGCATTCGTCTTGCCACCGAGCACGCCCTGCCCGACGAGTCCGCCGATGTCCGCGCCGGCGACGAACGCCTTCTCGCCGGAACCAGTGAGGATGATCGCGCCGACGTCGTCGCTCGTCGACAGCTCGTCGATCGCGCTGTGCAACGCCGTGATCGTGTCGTAGTCGAGCGCGTTGAGCTTGTCGGGACGGTTGACGGTAACGATGGCGAGGTAGCCCTCACGGTCGACGAGGACGGAGGTCACGCCTCACCTCCGGCAGCTTCTTCCGCCTTCGGCTCGGCCTCCTCCGACGGTGCTTCGGGCTCCGTCGCAGTCGACGCATCCGCCTCGGCGGGCGGCGCCTCTGGGGGCTGGCCTTCGACCGATTGTCCTTCCGCCGCCGGCTCTTCCGCCTGCTCCGGCTCGGGCTCCGCTTCGCGCAGCGCTACGCCCTGGATCGTGATCCGCTCGACGGGCTTGCTGCGTTCGCCGCCAGAACCGAAGTCGCACTCGACCGTCGCGATCGCGTCGAGCACGTCGAGCCCGTCCTTCAGATAGCCGAACGCCGTGTAGTTGCCATCGAGCGACTCGACGTGATCCGCGTGCACGATGAAGAACTGGCTACCGGCCGAGTTCGGGTCCTGCGCGCGCGCCATCGAGAGAACACCACGCTCGTGCTTGACGTCGTTGAACTCCGCGTCGATTTGGTAGCCAGGACCGCCCGTGCCGGGCGTGCCCGACTCGCCTTCGCGGCTGTTCGGACACCCGGTCTGGACCATGAAGTTGCGGATCACGCGGTGGAACGCGACGCCGTCGTAGAAACCCTTCTGCGCGAGCTCCGCGAAGTTGCGCACGTGGCGCGGCGCCTTGTCGGCGTGGAAGCGCACGACGAGATCGCCGCGGTCGGTCGTGACCGTCGCTTCGAGCCGGGAAAGGTCGATTTGTTCGAGATCGATCATGGCTGCGTTCGCTAATTGAGGACGGGGAGGACGACCGCGGCGTAGAGGTGGACCGGCGTCATCGGGTCGGAACGCTGCCGACCGCCGGTGCGCACGTTCGCGATGCTGTCGAGCGCCTCGAAGCCGGACTCGAGCTTGCCGAACGCGGTGTACTGGTTGTCGAGGTGCGACGCGGTGCCGTGCACGATGAAGAACTGACATCCGTGCGTATTCGGCGCGGTCAACCGCGCCGCGGAGAGCACGCCGCGGACGTGCTTGATGTCATTGAACTCGGCGTCGATCGTGTAGCCCGGGTTGCCGGTGCCGGGCCGGCCCGTCGCACCTTCCTTCGTGTTCGGACAGCCACCCTGGATCATGAACCCACGGATGATGCGGTGGAACTGCGTGCCGTCGTAGAAGCCCGTCTTCGCGAGCTTGAGGAAGTTCTTGACGTGGTTCGGCGCTTTGTCCGGACGGAACGTCAGGGTCATGTCACCGTGGTTCGTGACGAGACGAACCTTCGTCTTCGCGAGGTCGAGCGTCGCGATGTCCAGGTTCTCCTGCGACGCGCGCACCCGCAACTCGGCCTCGGCGCCCTCGGCTCCCGCCCACTTGAACGTCACCGACTTGATGCCGTCGTCAGGCGCCGACGCCGGCAGCTTCGCGAGATCGACGTCGAGCATGCGCTCGACCTTGGTACCGGCGGCCAGGGCGACCGTGCCGTCCTTCGACTCGTCGATCTTGCCGATCAGTCCCCCACCGGAATAGGCGTCGAGGCTCATCCCGGTCAGCAGCGTCTGATCGATCTCGCAGTCGCGCTGGATCTCGACCGTGAGCTGCAGGGAAGCGGAGCCGCCCGAGCTGACGATCGGCTTGACGGCCTTCAGCCCGATGCGAAACGCCGCGTCGTTCTGCGCGGCAAGTCCGAGCGCCGTCGCGAGCGCGGCGAGGATCGTGAGGATTGTCGTTCTCATGATGGTGGTCTTGTAGCTGTGCTTTGGCGGCGTCTCAACCGACGACCCGCTCGAACTCGATCGCCATGCCCATTCCGCCGCTCATGCAGAGGGTCGCCACGCCGAGTCGGGCGTCGCGGCGCCGCATCTCGTGCAGCAGCGTGACGACGATCCGCGCGCCGGTCGCGCCGATCGGGTGACCGAGCGCAATCGCACCGCCGTTGACGTTGAGCTTGTCGCGGTCGATCGGCAGCTCCCGGAGGCAGCCGAGCATCTGCGCGGCGAACGCTTCGTTGAGCTCCCAGAGATCGTAGTCGCCGACGTCGCGGCCGGCCTTCTCGCACATCCGCTGGACGGCGGGCACGGGCCCCATACCCATCGTGCGCGGCGACACGCCGGCGGTCGCCGATGCGCCCAGGACGGCCAGCGGCTCGATGCCGCGCGCCTTCGCGACTGACGCCTTGGTCAGGACCAGAGCGGCCGCGCCGTCCGTGATGCCCGACGAGTTGCCCGCGTGCACGGTGCCGCCGTCGGGGCGGAACACCGGCGGCAGTTTGCCGAGCTTCTCGATCGTCACGTCGTGACGCACGTGCTCGTCGGTGTCGACGGTGACGTCGCCCTTGCGGTGCTGGATCGTGATCGGCGCGATCTCGTCCCGGAACCTGCCCGCGTCCTGCGCCGCGGCGGCCCGCTTGTGCGATTCCAGCGCGTACGCGTCCTGCTCGGGGCGATCGATCGTGTACTCGTCCGCGACGTACTCGGCCGTCATGCCCATCGGCTCGTCGAGGATGCCGCAGGTAAAGCCGTCCTTGTAGTTGCCGTCGAGCGCCTTCTGGTGACCGAGCCGGTACCCGTGCCGCATGTCGGGCAGCAAGAACGGGATGTTCGTCATGCTCTCCATGCCACCCGCGACGACGACGTCGCGGTCTTCGAGCAACAACGCCGCGCGCGCGAGGTCGATGGCCTTGAGGCTCGAGCCGCACGCCTTGTTGACCGTCATCGCGACCGTCGACTCCGGCATGCCCGCACGGATCGCGACCTGACGCGCCGGGTTGGGACCGGATCCGAGCTGTCGGGCCTGCCCGAACAGCACTTCATCGACATCGTTCGGCTGCAGTCCGCACGCATCGAGTGCACCCTGCACGGCGCCGACCCCGAGCTCGACCGCGGACAGCGCGGAGAGTCCGCCACAGAACTTTCCGATCGGCGTGCGGGAAGCGCCGATGATGACGATTGGTTCCATCCGCGGAGTCTATCCCCGCTCGACGCCGAGGCCACCGTCGAGTTTCGCCACAGTTCCGGCGCGGCAGCGGGTTCCGGTTGCCATCAAGAACGAGAGTTCGGGTAGCCGAAAGAACGGGTCATGGGACTCTGGGGACCCAAGCGCAGAAAGCGCCCCACGAAGAGCGTCGAACCGACGGACGAGATGGAGTCCGTACGGAGGACGTCGTCCCTACCCAGCGGCGTCTTCAAGACCTGCGACAAGAGTGTCGAGGAGGCGCTGACCGGTCCTGTGGCCGAGGTCTTCCTGAGTCATATGTCGGGTCCGACCGCCGCCGCCGCGGCCGCCGCCGAGGCGAATCTGCCGCCGGTCGTCGTCGAAGGCAACCAGGTCGCAAGCGAGGAGATCGACGACTTCCTCGCGCTCTACTCGAACGGTGAAGAGATCGAGGTCCCGGACGTCGCCGCGCGCCTCCGCTCGGAGCGCATGTGGGTGCTCGCGGATCTCGCGACCAACGGCGCCGGCCGCGCGCGCGAACTCGCGACCCGCGAGCTGCGCGGGATGGTCGCACGGATGACGACCACGGACGAGTTCGGTCTCGAGCTCCTCCACGAACTCGTCTCGGCGATCGAAGGCGCCGACGACAGCCAGAACGTCTCGGTGCTGCTCCAGGTGCTCCTTGCGTCGGCGCGCCAGGCCCTATCCAACATCGAGGATCTTGATGAGTAACGGTGTCCCGACAGTCGCGGTCGAAGCCCATCTACAGGCCTTCGCTCACGAACTGGTCGTCGCAGCCATCAACCTCGAGCTGCACTCGCCGTACAGCGAAGAAGTGCAGCAGAACCTGCACCAGCTGTTCGCCGAACTGCGCGCGATCCTCGACTCGGGACTCAACCGCGTCGACGTCGAATTCGGCCGCACGCAGCTGTCCGTCGCACACCGACCGATGCTCGGCGCGAGCCTGCAGGCGAAGAGGCTGCTGACCGCGGCAGCGGAGCGCGACGTCGCGTCGATCTCGTTCGGGGCGAAGGTCGACGTCAACGAGCTGCTGCGCTTTCTGATGTTGTTCACCTCGAGCGCGGACCGCGAGGTGTTCGGCACGCCCGAACTCGCGACGGCCCTCGAGAAGGCCGGCATCCCGAACGTCCACGTCACGCGAGGGTTCGAGCATTCCCCGCAATGCTCGCATTCACAACCCGAGGCCCCCGCGGCGCTGACCGGGTACCAGGAACTCGCGGACTGCCTGCAAGACAGCCACGTCGCGGCGTCGCGCGGAGAGACGATCCAACTCGACCGAGCCAACGGCGTCGTCGAACAAGCCCTCGCCGAGATGGACCGCGAGCCGAGCGGTCTCCTGTCGCTCGCCTACTACGACGACATCGACAGCTTCACGGTCGGCCACTCCGTCCGCGTGGCCCTGCTCGCGCTGCAGGTCGCACGCGCGTGCGGTGCCGACGAGCCGATGTTGCTCAAGGCCGGCACCGCCGCGCTGCTGCACGACATCGGCAAGTCACGCGTTCCGCAGTCCGTGCTGTTCAAGCAGGGCCCGCTCGACGACGACGAGTGGCGCATCATGTCGATGCACCCGCGCCTCGGCGCGGAGATCCTCATCGAGCAGCCCGACATCGATCCGAGCGCAATCGGCGCCGCGTTCTGCCACCACATGGCGGACAAGGGCCGCGGCTACCCGAAGCCAACGTTGCCGTTCGAACCAAGCGGCATCAGCAAGCTCGTGCGGGTCTGCGACGTGTTCGAAGCGCTGACGTCCGTGCGCCCGTACAAAGCCGCACTGACGCCCGTCGAGGCCTACGCGATCATGCACCGCAACCCCGACGACTTCGATCCGAAGTGGCTGCGGTTCTTCGTAGACGCGATCGGCCTCTACCCGCTCGGCACGAGGCTGATCCTGTCGACGGGCGAGTACGGCACCGTGATCGGTCATGGCGGCCGCCGGGACCAACCGCGCGTCAAGCTGTCGATCGACGCCTACGGCAACTCCTTGCCGGACGGCGCACCGACGATCATCGACGTCGGCAGCGAAATCGACGGCGTCACCCGCGAGGTGAAGTCCGTAGTGCCGCGTCAGCGTCGCAGCGAAGCGCAGCCCGATGACGACGAGCCCAAGAAGGGCAAGATGCCCTGCTGCTGAACGCTCCGTCTCGCCTCACGAGGCGACCGGCACGGCGTCCCGATCCGCGAGCACCACGGCTCGGTCCGTGACCACGTGGCTCCCGGGAATCCCGGGATCGACGGCCTGCAGCCTCGCGAGCGCGTCGCGTTTGCCGACGCCCGTGACGACCCACAGCTGAGCCCGCGCTCGGCGGAGCAGTGGGATCGTCAGCGTCATGCGGCGCGTGCCTCGATACGGAGCCGTCAGCGCGACGTCCCGATCCGTTTCCTGCAGCACGGCATCGCCCGGCACCAGCGACGCCGTGTGGCCGTCGTCGCCGAGCCCCAGCTGCACGAGGTCGAGGCTCTCCGGCAGCGCCGCCGCGTAGCTCGCGGCTGCGGCGGCGAGGTCGCCAGCAGTCACCGGCATCAGACGCAGGCCCGCGAACTCCGTGCGCGCCGAGAACGCCTCGGTCAGCAGCGCCTCGTCGAGCATCGTGGCATTGCGCTCCGTAGCGCCGTCGGGCGCGACGCGCTCGTCGACCTGGTAGAGGCATACGCGGGTCCAGTCGACGCCATCGGCGACGGCGAGCAACTCGAGCATCCGGCGTGGCGTCGTGCCGCCCGACACGGCGAGGTGAAACACGCCGCGCGCCGCGATCGCGTCCGCGGCGGCGCTCACGATGCGCTCGACAGCGCGCGCAGCCACGGCCTCGGCGTCCGCGAGGACTTCGAGCTCGGTCACCAATCCGTCCCCGACAGCACGAGTTCGGCGACCTCGGGACCGCGCGACCCCGGCTCGTATTCGAGCACGGACCGCTTCGGCTCCAGCAGCGGGTCGACGATGCGCCAAGCTTCTTCGACGCCGTCCTGACGCGCGAACAGGCGCTCGTCCCCGGACAGCGCGTCAGCAATCAAACGCTCGTACGGATCCGGTCCGTCACCGCCGAGCTGCGCGCCGTAGTCGACCGCCATCTCGACGGCACGGCTGAACATCTCCATGCCGGGCACCTTCGCCTGCATCGTCAGCGTGATGTCGTCGTTCGGCTTCATGCGGAAGCGCAGGCGCGACGGCTCGGGGCAGCGCTCGTCGTCGGCGAACAGCATGCGCGGTGGCTGTTTGAACTCGGCGACCGCCTCGGTCACGGTCTGCTCGAGCGACTTGCCCGCCCGGATGTAGAACGGCACTCCCGCCCAGCGCCACGAGTCGATCGCGAGCTCGAGCGCGACGAAGGTCTCCGTGTCGGACCCCGACGCGACGCCGGGCTCGTCGCGGTATCCGCGCACCTGTCCGCGCACGACCTTGTCCGCGTCGATCGCGGGGATCGCCTTGAACACCTTCACCTTCTCGTCTCGCAGCGCCGCCGGATCGCGACTCGATGGCGGCTCCATCGCGAGCAGGGCAACGAGCTCGAGCAGGTGGTTCTGCACGACGTCGCGAACCGCGCCGACCTTGTCGTAGAACGCACCACGACCGTCGACGCCAAACGCCTCCGTCATCGTGATCGTCACCGACTCGATGTGATGCCGATTCCAGACCGGCTCGAGCAGCGAGTTCGCGAACCGGAACACCATCAGGTTCTGCACGGGCTCTTTGCCGAGGAAATGGTCGATCCGATAGATCTGCTCCTCGGCGAGGTGTTGCCGCAGCGTCGTGTTGAGCTCCACCGCGGACGCGAGGTCACGACCGAAGGGCTTCTCGACGACGACGCGACCGCGGCGCGTGATCCCGACGCTCGCGAGCCCTTCGACCACCGGTGCGAACATGCTCGGCGGGATCGCGAGAAACGCGACCGGGGTCTTCGCGTCCTCGATCGCCGCGGCGATGCGCGGCCACACGTCCGGATCCGAGTAGTCGCCTCGGACGTAGCAGAGTCGCGAGCAGAGATGCTCGACCGCGTTCTCGCTCGCGTCCGGGCCGACCTGCTCTTGGATCGAGGCACGCGCACGCTCCCGGAGCTGATCGTCGGAGAGATCGCGCCGCGCGATTCCGATCACGGGCAGGTCGAGCCGCCCTTCTCGCGCGAGCTCGTAGAGCGCCGGAAACAGCTTCTTGTGGACAAGGTCTCCGGTCACTCCGAACAACAGGAACGCGTCGCCGTCCGCCTTCACCATCTCAATCTCCTGACTTCTCGTGGTGCCCCCCGAACTCCTTGCGCATCGCGGACAGCACCTTGTTCGTGAACTCGTCGTTGCCGCGACTCGCGAACCGCGCGAAGAGCGACGCGGCGATCGTGTTCGCAGGCACGCCGAGTTCGACGGCCGCCTGTACGGTCCAACGGCCTTCCCCGGAGTCGGACACGTGACCACCGAACGCATCGAGCTTCGGATCGACCGCCAGCGCGTGCGCGGTGAGATCGACGAGCCAGGAGCTGACGACCGAACCGCGACGCCACACTTCGGCCACCGCCGACGTGTCGATGTCGTACTGGTAGAACTTCGGATCCCGCAGCGGCGAGGTCTCGGCGTCACTCGAACGCCCTTCGATCCCAGCTCCGGCCGCCTTCAGGATGCCGAGCCCTTCGGCCATGGCCGCCATCATTCCGTACTCGATGCCGTTGTGGACCATCTTGACGAAGTGACCTGCGCCGGCGGGACCACAGTGCAACCAGCCCCGCTCGCCCGGACGCTCGTCGCCGTCGACCGTGCGCGGCGCGGCATCGATGCCGGGCGCGAGCGCGTCCCACAGCTCGTCGAGCTGTTCGACGACGTCGGCCTCACCGCCGATCATCAGGGAGAACCCGCGGTCGAGACCGTGCACGCCGCCGGACGTGCCGACGTCGATGTAGTGGATCCCGCGGTCCTTGAGGCGCGCCGCGCGTTCGACGTCGTCCTGCCAGTTCGAGTTGCCGCCGTCGATGATGATGTCGTCCTCGTCGAAGCTGTCCGCGAGTTCGTCGATGACCGCGCCCGCGTGCGCCGCCGGCACCATCACCCACGCCACGCGTTGACGATCGATCGCCGCGGCGAATGCGTCGAGGTCGTTGGCCGTAGCGGCCCCCTCTCCGGCGATCGCATCGACCGCCGCGCGATCGACGTCGTACGCGCAGACGAAGACGCCTTCGCGCAGCAGCCGCTTCGAGAGGTTGGTGCCCATGCGGCCGAGGCCGACCATGCCAATTTGCATTGCTCTTTGCTTTCCGGTTCTGGTGTGGGCGCGACAGATTAGTCGGAACCCCGATTGAACCCCTCACACGAGTTCACGTTCTGTGTGGCGTGTCCCTGGAGTCGAGACTGTTCGCGTATGCTCCCGGCATGCACTCCCGCTGGTTTTTGACGGCACTGCTGATCGCCGCGCCGACCGTCGCCCAAGAGACGAAACCCGCGTCGCGGCCGAGCACGCCGCCCGCCGCCGACAACCGCGTGCTGACGTTCGCGTGGCCCGCACCGTCCGAAGTCGACGTGACCTGCAAGAACACCCGGGACGAGCGCACGTTCACGACGCGCTTCCGACTCGTGATCCGCCCGGGCGTCGTCGACGGGACTCTGCAGATCGGCCGCCGCGACGTGCGCGTGACGCATTGGAACGGCCAGGCCGTGCCCGAACGCGTGCGTCCCCAGCTCGCGCCGATGGAGACGCAGATCGAGACCCTACCCGACCTGATCGTGCGCACGGAGGACGGCGAGATCGACGGGGTCGAGGTCGAGCGGTCGTGGCTCGCGCGCTGCCGCCGCACGCTCAAGGCGCGCGTCGAAGAAGGCCATCTGTCTCAGACCGACGCCGACTCCGCGTTCGCGCAGCTGCGCACGCCGGAGCACCAGCGCACGCTGGAGCAACAGGCGCAGCGGCCCTGGGACGAGTGGATCGCGCGCTGGCTCGGCTACAACTTCCGCTCGCAGCGACTCGAACCGTTCGAGGGCGAGTGCATTCTCGCAACTGGCGACATCGTCGACGGCACGTGCAAAGCCGAGCACAAAGGCCCGGTCGCCGGTTCGCCGGACCTCGTCCGACTCAGCGTCGACTTCGAGGCCAAGGGCGGACGACTCGAGGCCGCCGCGATGAAGTGGCGCCAGCAGCTGTTCGGTCGTGCCGACGACCAGTTCGAACACGTGCGCCTCGCGGTTCGCGAACGCGCCGAGCTCGTCGTGCGCTACGCCACCGCGCAGCCGATCGAACTCGTCACCGAACGAAAGTCGACCGTGCAGGCCGGTGACGAGGAGCGCACGTTCGTCGAGAAGCGCGAGTGGACGTTCAACTGGTAGCGTCGACGCCGCGCCACAGATCTCCCTCGCAAACGGCACGCCCCTCTTCGGCGAGCTTCTCGAGTCCCGCGACGAGCGATCGCTCCGCGAATCCGTACATCCGCGGATCCGTGTCGTCGTAGACCGCGGGCACGAGATCCGCCGCGGTCTTCGGCTCACTCTCGCCGAGCACGCGCACGAGCGTGGCCTCGCGCGTCGCGCGATGCCGAATGAACTTGTCGAAAACACGACGCCCCTGCCGCACGGCCGGACCGTGGGCGGGATACGCGACCCCGATCTCGAGATCGCGCAAACGCGCGAGACTGTCGAGATAGGTCTGCAGATGCCCTTCCGGCGGATCGATCACGATCGTCGAGATCGTGGAGATCATGTCGCCCGCAACGATCGCGCCGTAGCGACTCTCGCGAAAGCACAGGTGGCCACGGTCGTGACCGGGCGTGTGAATCGCTTCGAGCTGCCACCCGTCCGAGCCATCCGGCGCCGTGCCGAGGTCGATCCGATCGCCATCGTGTAGCTGGTCTCCGATCGGGCACCCCTCCGGCAACCGCTCCAGAGTGATCGGGTGGCCGCGCACGACCTGACCGTAGCGCTCGCAGAACGGCACGAGGCCACCGACGTGGTCGGGGTGGTGGTGCGTCGAGAGCACGCCCGCGATCGAAGCGCCCTCGGCGACGAGCGCGTCGCACAGCTCGTAGAGTCGAGCCAGCTCGGCTCCGTCACCGGACGCCGGGTCGATCACCCACAGGTTCTTCGTGCCGACGATCAGACAGTTCGTCGTCGTCGCGGGCGGCAGTGTCGGCGTCTCGAGCGGCGCGAGCACAATGCCAGGCGAGAAGCGCACCCGGTGCAAAATGCCGTCGCGATAGCTCTGCGCGATCGCTTCTGCACGCGCGCAGAATGCGTCGACGTCTCCGCCTTCGAGCAGCTCGAGCAGAATCAGCGCGGGCGGCACGATCTCCATCTCGCCGCGACGCCACGCCGCGAGCGCGTCGCTCGGCCGATACCAGTCGCCAGTCGTCAGCTCACCGGACTCGATCGTCGGCTCTTGACCAGCCGGCAGCTCGACGACGAAGAACGCGGTCGCGTAGCGCACCGGAGCGAACGGCGGCGTCGTGATGCGGCAGCATTCGCGCACGGTCGCGCGGCCGCGCCCGCGCGTGACCAGCCGCGCCCAATGCTCGTTGCCTCGATCGAGATCGAGCAGCTCCGCACGCGCCGCCGCGAGCTCTTCTCCATCCGCGGTCGCGATGTCGGGATCCGCAAGGACGCCGGCCTCCTCGAAGAGCTCGCGCACCGCGCAATTGCGCAGCGGCGTGCTGTCGCCATCCTCGTCGTCCGGACCGTCGATGTCCTCACGCACGCCGCCGATGAACGCGTAGTAGCCGCCAAAAAAGCGCAGCTGCGGCGCGCGTTCGGCGAGAAACACCTCGAGCTCGGGACCGTGTCCCCGCACCAGGATCGTTGCGGACGCGATTCGTTTCGACATGTGGCGCGGGACTGTAATCTCCGACGCATGGCAAACCCCGAAATCCCACAGAAGATGCCCTACGTCATCGAGTGCGAGCCCGGCACCTACGCCTGGTGCGCGTGCGGCAAGAGTGAGAACCAGCCGTACTGCGACGGCTCGCACGGCGGCACCGGAATGATTCCGATCGTCGAGAAGATCGAAGAGAAAACCACGGTGGCATGGTGCGGTTGCAAGCACAGCAAGAACGGCGCGCGCTGCGACGGATCCCACGCGCAACTGTGAACGGCGCTCTCGTGCCGATAGAACCGGCATGAGAACCTGGATCCTGATCGCGGCCCTCGCGCTTACGGGCTGCGGCGGCAAGCCCGCCGCCGACGACACCGGCCCGGGCCCATCGCCCGACACCAAACTGGCGCCGACGCCGGACCTGGTCAAGCCCGTCGCCGCCCCGATGCGCGTGCGCGACAAACTGCTCCACGACCTGAAGGAGCAGAAGGCGAAGGCGCGCGACCGCAGGAGCGCGGTCGATCAGGTCTTCGACCGCTGATCAGCGGCCGACGTGGAAGTGCAGCAGGTCGCTCGCCGAGAGCAGGCCGAGCAGACCGCCGCCGGCGTCGAGCACGAACCAGCGGAAGAAGTACTCCTGCCCGAGCAACGCCGGATCGTTGGCGACGGCGAGCGACAGACCGATGCTGCCGTTCGCGCTCGTCGTCATCGCGAACGAGAACGACGGCGGCGCGATCGCGAGACCACACCCTTCCCAGCCGGCTTGCGGGAACAGGTTGAGCCCGAGCACGAACACCGCGGGGGAATTCGGTAGCGCCGAGACCAGCCCCGCGAAGAAGTTGCCGCCGACTTCCGGCAGACCGGTCGCGGTCGCGCGCGGAATACCGTTCGAACCCGGGCAGCCGGAGCCGAAGTTCTCGAGCAATGTGCCCTCGACCTGCGACAGCGGCATGACCCAGGGCTCGTAACCGCTCACGCCGTCGTCCGCAGTGAAGTAGACCTTGGACCCCGCGCGGTGCACCGAGCCCGGCGCCCCACCGGTCGCGCCCGGCCAGACGTCGGTGACGCGCATCGTGCCGGCGGCGGTCCCGTCCGACGTCCACATCTCGCGACCGTGTACGCCGTCGTCCGCGGTGAAGGTCACGCGCGTGCCCTGGCCCATCGCGCGGAGCTCCGTCAGACCCGTGAGCGCACCGCTCGCCTGCGCGAAGTCGACGACGACCCAACGCGTGACTCCGTCCGTGGCCCAGAGCTGATCGCCGGACGTCCAGAACATCAGGTCACCCGCGGGAACGAGGGCTCCTTCGAATCCGGCAACCGCGAGCTGGGTACCCGCGACGGTGCCGTCGCTGCACCAGAGGTCGGGCGTGCCGACGAAGTCGTCGACTCCGAACCACGCCTTGCCCTGCCACGACACGAGCGAGAACGGGAAGTCGCCGTTGAAGTCGATCAGCTCGTACGTTCCCGCGACCGTTCCGTCGCTCGTCCAGAGCTTCCGCTCGAAGAACGAATCCGTCCGGACGTCCATGAACATGCGTCCGCCGGCGACGATCGAATCGTGGAACGACGTGCCGTCCGGCCCGGGATGAATGTCTGCCAGGAGCGTCGTCCCGGCCTGCGTGCCGTCGGTCTTCCACAGCTCCTGGCCGACCGCCGAGTGCGTAGCGACGAACAGCACGTCGTCCCCGATCCGCGAGAGCTTCTGCGGATACGCGGAGCTGACCAAATCGAGATCGATGGGTTGCGTCCCTGCCACCGTGCCGTCCGTGACCAGCAGTTCCCGCCCCATGCCGAGCAGGTTGGCAGCGAACAGCATCTTGTCGCCGAGCGGCGTGAACTCCCGCGGGAACGAATCGGAAGTGCCGGGAACCAAGTCGTAGAAGAGGTTCGTCGTGCCCGGCGTGCCTTGCGTGACCCACAGCTCGCGACCGGTCGCGACGGTGTCGACATTCATCCAGAGACGGCCGTTCCATTCGACGGCCTCGAACATCCGCGAACTGGCCGGACCCGGGTCGAGGTCGCCGAGCGGCACGGTGCCGGCCATCGTGCCGTCCGAGAAGAACGGTTCGCGGCCATTCACGCCGTCATTGGCCCAGAACACGACGTCGCGCACGAACGTCGTGAACTGGTCGGGCCCCGAACTCGACGCGTCGACGTGGATGTCCCGCAGCATCGAGGTGCCGGCGGCGCTGCCGTCGGTCACCCACGGCTCGCGGCCGTGTACGCCGTCGTCCGCGATGAAGAACAGCTGCGAGCCGAAGGCCGTAAGCGCGAACGGCCGGATCTCCGCGAGACCGTCCGGACGCACGTTCGCGACCATCCGGGTGTTCGCCGCGGTGCCGTCCGAACGCCAGACCTCCGCGCCGCGCGTTCCGTCGTCTGCAACGAAGAAGAGCTCCCCCTGGAACTCGACGGGATACTTCGGATCCGAACCCGTCGTGCCTGGACGGATGTCCAAGACGAGCTGCGTTCCGGCCGTCGTGCCGTCCGTGCGCCAGAGCTCGGGACCCTCGGTGCCCCAAGCCGGGAAGAACGCGAGCCCCGCTACGACGTAAAACCACTCGACCGTCTGGTTCGTGCCGCCGAGATGAATGTCGCGCAGCATGAACGTGCCCGCAGCCGTGCCGTCCGAAACGAACGGCTCCAGCCCGTTCACTCCATCACTCGCGCGGAACAGCACGCTCGCCCCGTACGCCGTCAGCGTGTCGGGAGCACCGAAGAACCCGCCGGCGACCAGCGTGGTGCCCGACGGCGTCCCGTCGGTGACCCAGAGCTCGCCTCCACTCGCGCCTATGGCGCCGAAGTAGGCGAGGTTTCCGACGACGACGGGCGGAGTCGGGGCCGAGTACGGCGCCGCCGGACCGACCTCGCCGGTCCCGGCTGTCGTGCCGTCACTCGCGTAGACCCGTGTGCCACCGGCGATGCCGTTCGCGAGGAAGAACGCGACATTCGGAGTCGCCGTGAACGCGAACGGGTTCGAAGGCGAACCACCGGGGACGATGTCGCGCACGAGTTGCGTGCCGGCGACGGTACCGTCGGTCGACCACAGCTCGACGCCGCCCGATCCACCGTTCAGCGACTGCGCGGCGAACAAGTACGAGTTGCCGAGCTGCGCCCCACCCCAGCCGTTGCGAACAGGCAGCGCACGCGTCGTCGTGGCATCCGTCCAGTAGACCGGCCCTCCGACGCCCGCGCCGTAGACGACGCCCCCGCCGACCGGCTCGATGAGAAGCGGCGACGACCACACGGAGCCGGGCGACACGTCCTCGATGAGGTGCGTGCCGGCACTCGTGCCATCGGTCACCCACAGCTCTTCGCCGTGTAGCCGGTCGTTGCCCGGGAAGAACAGACGATTGCCGTCCGCGGTCGCCCACGCGCGAACCGCGCCGGAGGCGCCAGGGATCGGCGTCGCGAGGATGTCGTCGAGCAGCTGCTGCGACGCGAGCGGTGACGCAGCGAGCGCCAAGAAGAGAGTCGACGAGAGTGTCGGATGCATTGGCAGGTTCTTCCCGTGGTTTCGAGCCCCGCGGGAATCCTACCAGAACGTCAGAGCTGTAGCCCGTTCGTGCAGTCGGCGGGCAGCGCATCGAGACACATTTCCTGCAGCCGCCGTCGCACGTCGACGTCCTGTTCCGACGTGAACACGTACATCTTCCACAGACGGGGATACGCGTCCGTCAGATCCTGGAGCCGCGCGACGTGCGTGCCGAACTTCGACAGCTCGAGGATTCGGTCGCCGGAGCCCGGGAAGCGCACGAGGGTGCGCGCTTCCTTGAGCTGCATGCGGCGCGCGGGGCAGTACATCGTGATGTCGAGGTCACGACCGAACCGCTTCTTCGCGGCCGTCTCCATCTCGCGTTCCCACGCGTAGCGGGCCTCGGGTTTGCCGCGCTCGAAGTAGGTCGACAGCAGCTCGTCCTGCACGGACTCGTTGAGATAGAAGGGCAACACGAGCACGCGCTTCGGCAGCTCGCGACGCCGGAAGCGCCGCGCGAAGCGCTGCAGTCGGTCCTGCGATTCCGCCTCGCCGGTCTCGGCGCGCTCGAGGCGATCCAGGAGCGTCTCGTCGGTGCTGTGCTGGAGCTCTTCTGCAGTCAACGCACCGTGCCGGAGCGCGATCTCGACCATTCGCGCGAGCAACGCCCCGGCCGCGATCTTCGCATGGTGGTAGTAGACGCGCTCGGAGAAGTGATAGCGGATGTCGAGAACGCGCATCAGCTCCGACACGATGTCTTCACGCAGCATGCCCTGCTTCTCGCAGTCGACGAACATCCGCTCGGACTCTCTGTCGACGCGAAAGTACTCACGCACGCGGTTGTCGTACTGCAGCGTGAGACCCGTGTAGTACGCGTCGCGACGCAGGTAGTCGAGAAGATCGGCGTCGATCGTGTCCGACAGGACCTGCTTGCAGAACGCCGGCATGCCCGCGCCTTCTCCGGTCAAAATCGCGAGGACCTCGTCCCGCACGCCGAGCGACTCGAGCACGCTGCCGACCTCGGTGTCGCCGAGCATCGCCCGGAACCGCGCCGGAACGTCGTGCCGCTCGAGCAGCCCGGTCTGGTCTTCGATGTTGTGCCCGAACGGGATGTGTGTGATGTCGTGCAGCATCGCAGCGAAGCGCAGCACGCGGACCTCGTCCGGAGTCACCGCGCGGCAGCCCGCGGGATCGCGCTCGGCGTTGCGGTTCACGGCTCGCAGCAGGCGCCCGGCCATGTGCGCGGTCCCGATACTGTGCTCGAACCGCGTGTGCATGGCCCCGGGGAAGACGAGGTACGCCGTGCCGAGCTGCTTGACGCCACGCAGGCGCTGGAACTGCGCCGTGTCGAGGATACGCGTCTCTTCGCGCGTGAGCTCGATGTCGCCTTGTACGGGGTCACGAACGATCATGAGTAGCGACCCAATAAAAGGAGCCGCGACTGGCAACGCCAGCCACGGCCCCCCCACACAACAAAGAAAGATGCCGACACCCCGCGGACGCTAGGTGCCGTCGAAGAAGGGTACGCAGGAAACGGGGAGCGGCCACTCGACGGGTGGCTGCGCATCGTGCCGGCACCGGAGCGCGCGATGGCAGGGGGAGGTCGCGAGTCTCGGATCGGGACTTTCGATGTTCGAGCTGCGGGCGCCAAACTCACCCTGGGGGCAGCACGAGCTCGACGCTTACGAGGCCGCCCTCGCGCACGTCGACGAATCGCTCGGTGACGACGTCGGCTCCACGCCGCACACCAAACCGCCAGCGCGTCGGATGGAGGAGCGTCCACTCCATGCGACCGTCTTCACCGCTGGTCTGAGGCCGTCGAAAGCGGCGGTACCAAGGCGGGCGTGGTTCCGGGACACCGAAGACGGGCACCGCCGGCGCGGGCCGGCCTTCCGCGTCCTTCACGAGGACGGAAACTCTGCCCAGCTCCGGGACCCGCAGAAGGACGTCGACCTCGTCTTGATCGACCGTCAGCAGAGAGCTCGCGGCGCTCCAGATCTCGCCGCTCTCGGGGCGGGCGTCGGCCACGACGAAGCAGCGAGTCCCCGGTGCGACCGGACCGAACCGAAAGCGCTCCTTCTCGATCGACAGATCCGGGACGGAGCCGCTGGATGTGCGCGTCCCCCCGGCGTCCAGCACGCGCGTCCACCGGAGGTCGAAGTCCTCTTCCGGCTCCCCCGCCGCGGTCACGACTCGCCCTGTCACGTAACACCCGGACAGCTCGAGCGCCGAAAGCAGGACTGACACGTTCGTGTCACCCGCGCGAAGACCCGAACGCTCGACGCGCAGTTCCGTCGCGTCGTTCCGCGGACACACGGTCAGCCGCCACGGCGTGCCGGGGTGCACGTCTTCGAATCGAAACGACCCCGTCTCGCTCGAAGTCACGGCGTCGACGACCCCGAAGAGTTTGCGGACGTCCATATCCATCGGATGGACCGAGTCGACGTCGGGTCGCAAGTAGACATGCACGCCGGGCACCGGCATGCCATCGGGACGCGTGATCGTGCCCGCGATCTCCGACGCGGGAGCGGAACGCAACGTCACGTTCTCGACGGGTCGATCCGTCGTCACCGCGAACTCGCGCACCATCGACGGCAGGCGCCGATCCGGATTCCAGACCGCCGCGTACTCGCCCGGCTTCGGCAGCGTCAACTCGAACGCACCGTCCTTGCCGACCTTCACCGTACCCTTCCAGTTGTCGACGCGGAATCCGGTCCCGTCATCCATCGTCGACCACGCCCGAACGACCCCGAGACCACGATCCGCACCCTCGGAAGCGACGACACCCCGCAACGTGAAGCCGCCGGGGAAACGCAGCACGATCTCGTGGTCCGATTCGTCGGAGATCGTGTCGAACCGCACGGGGAACGTCGACACCTCGCCCTTCTCCGCGCGAATCGAGTAGAGCCCGCCCGGGCCAACGTCGAGCTCGAATCGCCCGTCGCGATCCGTCGACACCCTGTCGGGCACCATCCGGGGACCTCCGAACCGGCCACCCGAGCGACTCACGTCCACGGCCGCTCCCGAGACCGGCGTGTCGACGCCTTCGACCACCACGCCGCGCACCATGATCGGTCGATGCAACGTCACGACCTGACGCGCGCCCGGCCGACCGACTCGCACGGTACCGCTCCGACCGACACCGTCCTTCTCCGCCCAGATCCGCAGGCCGTCCTCGTACTCGAACCGCCACACTCCGTCCGCAGCCGTCCAACCGTCCCTCGTGACCGCATCGACGCCGGGCGCGCGGACCGATCGGTCGAACTTCGCGCCGCGCCAGGCGACGAGCCGACACGCAGCGACAGGCTTGGCGAAATCGTCGACGACGAGCACCTCCGACCAAGCCGGTCCATGTGCACCCGCGGCCTCCGAGTCCGCCGGTTCCCCGGTGACGTCTTCGCCAGCTGGCCCCGGCACGGGCTCCCTTTCGCTCGAATCCGCAGAAGACTCGGGAGCAGCACCGGTCGTCTGGACAGGATCGACGCGCGGTAGATCCGGGTCGGAGTCCTGCTCTCTCGACAGCAACCACAAGACCAATGCGCAAACCGTGAGCGCGGCCAACCAGACGAGTCGTGAGGGCATCGAACGGTTCTCCATCGCGAGTGCGATGCAGTCTAGTGTGGTGGCAGTGAAGTTCCTTCTCGATGTCGGCGAGGCATGCGCGTCGTTCGCAAGGCGCTGCGACGACTCGGCTTGTCGGTGGACAAGTTGAGGAGCAGCAACGCCGCGAACGCCGTGCAGGGCCGGCGACATTGAGAAGAGACTTCGCTGCCGCCGCACTCACACCTGACGCCGAGTCAGTGAGCGCCCTCGTCAGCGCATCCGTGCGCGCAAGACTCCGAAGTCCACTCGGTGCCGCACCGAACCCAACGCCTTCGCCCCGTCAACCCGCTGACCGTCGTCGAAGCCGGCCTCCACGGCCTTCTGCAAACCCCGCACGGCCGAATCACCGAACCCGGCCGCACCCTCAACTCCCGCGATATCCGCACAGCTCACCGCGAACTGGAACCAGAGATCGCCGTTGGGCTCGCCCGCCGAACGCACGATGCCGTACAGGTAGTCGACACTCGGTACTCGAGACCCGTTGCCGATTCCGGTCCGCACCTGCAGCAACCGAAACATCGGCAACAGATTCTTCGCGCCACGGTCGCCGGCCGCGGCGAGCTCCGTCATGGCCTGCACCGCGGCGTCCGAGTGTGGCCGCGCCTCGGCACGTCGCTCGAGTTCGACGAACGCCGACGCGCAGTTGTGACGGTTGATCGCGCACCGCAGCGCGACGCTGCGATCGCCCGGCAGCATGGCGACGAGCTCGGTCATCTCGTGCACCCCTCGCTCGAGCCAGCCTACGGCGTCGCCGGAGCGATCTTGCAGCAGCAACGCACCGCCGACGATGTCGTAGGCCATCGCCAGGCGTTTCCGCCATGCGGTACGCCAAGGCTGCTCCCGACACAGTCGCGCGAACACCTCGACCGAACGAAGCGCGTGACGCTCGGCCTGCTCGCCACGACCGACACCATACTCCAGGTGCGCGAGGTTGGTCTGCACGATCCCGAGACGGAAGCGGTGTATCGGACGAGGCACGTCGGCAACCAAGTCGGACAGCACTTGCTCCGCACGCTCGAAGTCTCGCAGCGCATCCGCGTCGCGATCTGCGTCGTGATGAAGCATCGCCCGCAAACCACGGCTCTCGCCAGAGGCCAATCGTGCCCGCGCGTCGCCGTCCGGCGAGATCCCGAGCAGGTCATCGGCCACGTCGCACGCCCGTTCCGCCGCCGCGAACGCGTCCTCGGCACGACCCGCGCGACGCAACAGGTTCGCGCGGTTGTGCAAAGCCTGACGGCGCATGACGAGCAAGTCGCCCGCATCGACGCGTTCGTCCACGGGGGCTCGATCGAGCAGCAGCAGGACCTCGTCGAGCAACTCCAGCGCGCCTTCGCCACCGAGTGAGGAACGGTCGACTAGCAGGTCTACCAACGCGGCGAGGACAACGCCGTCGCCGGGCGCACGCTCGAGCCGTTCGCGCATCCACGCCTCGGCCGCGTCGCCGAGCCGCTTCGCGTCCTCCACACGACCGAGTTCGAATCGCAGCGACGCGAGCTGCCGCTGCAAGAGAGCGCGCTGGAACAAGACGTCGACGTCGTCCGGCTTGTCCGGCACCAGCCGATCGTACATCGCGAGGGAACGCGCCAACACGTCCTCGCGGATCGCCCCCATGCCCGGCACGTCGCGAAGCTCTTGGTCGGCGACGGTCGCCGCCAGACCGACGATCGCTTCCTGCGCGTCGCCGAATCGCGCCTCGGCCCGCTCCAGCGCGCGCGAGATCCTCGCGTTCGCGACCCCGAGCACGATCGGTAGCGCAACGAGGAACGCCACCGTCGCCGCCAGCGCCACCGCGTGCGCGGGGCGACGGCGCGCCCAACGTCTTAGCTGCAGGACCGGTCCAGCCGGCCTCGCCAGGATCGGGCGCGACTCGACGACCGCCTGGAGATCGGCCGAAAACTCGGTCGCCGACGCGTATCGCTGCTCGGGGTCGCGCTCCATCGCCTTCGCGAGCACCGTCGCGAGGTCGCGGGGCATCGCGCGGTTGCGCGCGGTCAGCCGCGGAAGCTGTCCATCGAGGATCGAGGCGCGCAATCGCTCCGGATCGGAGACGTCGAACGGCGGACGCAGCGTCGCGAGCTCGACCAGCGTCGCAGCCAGCCCGTAGACGTCGGTCCTTCGATCGACCTCGACTCCGCGCACCTGTTCGGGGGCCATGTACGGCAGCGAGCCGACCATCGCGCCAGTCCGCGTCACCTGCAGATCCTCACCGTCCTGCCGCGCGAGGCCGAAGTCGAACAACCGCACGCGCCCGTCACGCCCGAGCAGCAGGTTGCTCGGCTTGACGTCGCGATGCAGCACGCCCGCGCAGTGCGCGTGATCGAGCGCCGCTGCGACATCGCGACCGAGCGAGATGCAGATCTCGATCCACGAGCTGCCGCGCAACAGATCCGAGGATTGGTCGACCACCCCGCCCTCGTCTTCACCCAGCTCGTCGACGAGCGCGGCTCGGAGGTCACGTCCCGTGAGCTCGGCGGGATCGCGGCCGCGCAGACGGTTCAACAGCTGTGCCAACGACGCACCGGCGACGTGCTGCATCGCGAACCACGGCGCACCCTGCTCTTCGCCGGAGCCGAAGACCGGCACGATGCCCGGGTGCGACAAGCGCGCGAGCGTTTCGACCTCACGCCGGAAGCGGGCTCGCGCATCGCGAAAGTGAAGCAGTTCCGGTCGAATCGTCTTGATCGCGACGTCGCGCTCGAGATCCTCCTGAACCGCACGGTAGACCACGCCCATACCGCCGCCGCCGAGTCGCCCGACGACCCGATACGGACCGAAACGAGACGGCATCGCGGGCTCCGCGTCGGAGTCGTCCAGCAATCCGGTCTTCTGCAGAAGTTCGAAGCGACGACGCACGAGCAACGCGAGGTCCGGGTGCTCTCGACAGAACTCTTCGATGGCGTTCGGTCCCGACTCCTCGACCTCCGCGAGGCAAGCCGCGATCAACGCGTCGGTGCGTTCATCGTCGACTGGATCGGAAGGGAACTCGCTCATGAGGAACTCACCGGTCTGAACCAGGAGAACGCGCACGTCGATGCTACCATCCCTCTCGCGAAACGATCTCCATGCGTTCCAGTCAGGACCTCGGCCTCGAAGCCTCCCGCGGCAGCCAGCCCGCGGTCGACGAACTGCTCGTCCGGCACCTGCCCGGACTGCGCAGCTTCGTCCGGCTCAAGGCCGGCCCCCTCGTGCGCGCGCGAGAGCACGAGTCCGACGTCGTGCAGTCCGTCTGCCGCGAAGTGCTGCAGCACGAAGGGACGTTCCGTTTCGGCGGCGAGGGTGGCTTCCGCCACTGGCTCTACGCAACCGCGCTGCGCAAGATCCTCGACAAGCACAAGCTCCACACCGCCGAACGACGCGACATCCGCCGCGAGGCCGACCCGGGCAGCGCCGGCGTGGACGGTCACCCCGGCCTCGCGTTCGCTTCGCCGTCGGGCGCCGCGATCGCACGCGAGCAGTTTGAACACATGGCCGAGGCCTTCGACAAGCTCCCCGAGGACTACGCCGAAGTCATCGTGCTGTCGCGCGTCGTCGGCCTGTCGCGAGCCGAAGTCGCCGAGTCGATGGACCGCACCGAGGGATCGGTGCGCAACCTGCTGCACCGCGCGCTCGCGGAGCTCGCGCGGCACCTCGACGAGGGCGAGCGCAGCCGCAGTTCGTGATCGAATCCCCGCGAGGTCCGGATCGCTCGGGAGAGGGGCAGGATCACGCATGAACCGGAGATCGAGGGGGCGCATCCGTCGTCTCGCTGGTCGGCGAAGTTTTTCGGTGTTTCCGGTGACGCCCCTCCTCCGCCGGGTCCAGTAGCCCCGTCATGCGCGCCCCCGAAGACCGATGGTTCGAACGCTTTCGCCGCACCGGCGATCCGAAGCCTCTCGGCTAGGTGTTCGACCGGGTCGCCCCGCAGAACACGTCCTGCACGCGATCGAGCACCGGGACCAGTGGGCCGCGACGCGGCCGCTGTTTCCGTGGCTGCTCGGCCTGCTGACGAACCGCGTCCACGAGCTGCGCCGCCGGGCGCGCCGAGCTGTCGACCCCGAGCGGCTCGAGGCGCCGCGGTGGCAGCCCGGACCGCGCGAGGCAGCCGAACAGAGCGAACTCCGCGACGCGCTTCGCGTCGCCATCGACGCGGTTCCGGAACCACACCGGACCGTTCTCGAGCGCCACCTCATCGATGGGTTCGCCGCTCACGAAGTCGCGTCCGAACTCGGCGTGCGCGCCGGTACGGTGCGCATGCGATTGCACCGCGGGATGGAGCACCTGCGGCGACAACTGCCGCAGGGCGTCGCGCCCGCGGCGCTGGCATTCCCGACCATCTCCCCCGAGTTCCTCGCCTCGGCGCGAGACACCGTTCTCTCTCACGCGGCCAAGACGGTCCCTGCCACCGCGCCCATCGCCGGAGCCGCGGCTCTGCTCGCAATCCTCGCCATGAAGAAGTCCCTCCTCGTCGCCACGGGCCTGCTGGTGCTCGCGCTGTCCAGCGCGGAGGCCGACTAGTGCCCGATCCACATGTCGATCGCGTTCGTCAACCGAATCTCAGGCGTGGCGCTGACCGACGCTCCCTGCGTCCGGAACCCGAGCCCGGCCAGGCCGACGTTCGCCGGGATCGCCAACGAGAACGGCTGGCCCGGCGTCGTCGAGATCGTGAACTCGGGAACCGTGAACAACATGCCGATCTCCGGGATGTCGAAGTAGATGTTCTGCGTACCGAACATCAGGACGTCCGAAGTCGCGTTCTCCATGAAGAACGTGTGATCGATAATCGGCTGCCACGTCGAACCGAGGACGGGCGGGGTCGACGACTCGACGAGGGCCTGCGGGTTTTGTCCGGGGATGTTGAACAAATACTGGCCTGCGCTCGGGGTGATCACGTCGGAGATCGCGTAGAACGACAGCTCGTCCGACCCGGAACGCGTGATGGCGTCCAACCACGTGGAGTCCGCCTCCGAACTATCGCCTACGCGCACGGAGTCTCCGCCCAGCACCAGCGAGCCCAGTCCGGATGCGGCCGAACCGGTGAACACGAACTGCCCCCCGGTCTCGAACCAGGAGTTCATGACCGGCGACCGTGCCAGCGAACCGTCGAACAGATCGGCGACGTCTTGCGCGATCAGGAAGCCTTCCGGCGTGAAGATCGGGCAGTTCGCGGGCGTAGGGATGTCGACGTGATCGCGCGCCGAGACCGTGGACGTGCTCACCAACGCACGCCAGTTCACGTTCCGCCCCGCGAGCGGACTGTTCGCGATGTCCGCGTTGACGAACGCGTCGTAGTCCGCGATGTCACTCGACGTCGCGTCCCGCTTCCCCTTGGTCACACAGAGGACGCGGTACGTCGGGGCCGGCGCGTACGGGTTCGCTTGCATGACGTCCGAGATCGCGAACAGCCGCAGGCTCTGCTGCACGATTCCCGCGCCGAGCTGCACCCACTGCAGTCCCGTCACACTCGAGTTCCCGTAGTTCGCGGCACCGCTGCCGAGAGGGTTCGAGGCGTTGCCGAACGCATCGGTGCCGGTCCAGGTCCACGGCGACGCGGCGGACGAGGTCCGCGACGCGGTTATCGCTGGCGCATTCAGCAGCGTGCCGCTCCAGAGCTCGTCGTAGTTCGCCGCGACGAGGGTGCCGTCGGGGAGGTAGATTTTCACGCCGTTCGCCCCAGGCGGCGACGGATCGGTGCCCGTGTGCGCGGAGGCCGAAACGGACGCCGTGCTCGCCAGAGCGCGCCAGTTCGTGCTCAGCCCCGCCAGCGGGCTGTTCGCGATGTCGGCCTGAACGAACGCGTCGTAGTCCGCGATGTCGTTCGAATCCGCAAAGCGTGTCGTGTTCGTGACGCACAGCACACGGTAGAGCTCGTTGAGCCCGAGGGTCGGGTGCACCGGCGCGATCATGACGTCGGACATCGCGTAGAGCCCGGCGTAGACCAACGTGGTCGACGCGGTGCTGTTCGCGATCCATGCGCTGCTGGTGTTGGACGGATCCCCGGTCGTGGCCATCGCCGTGCCCATCTGGTCGACGAACGTCACACCCGAGTGCGCGGGAATGCCACTGCCGACCGTTCCGGTCCAGGCGATGGTCGCCGGGCTCGGGTAGCCGGTCGGGCCGACGTTCGGCGCGGTCAGCAGCTGACCAGCCCAGAGTTCGTCGTAGTCGTCCGCGATCCGCGTGCCGTTCGGCAAGTAGATCGGGACACCCGTCGCGCCCGGTGCGATCGGGTTGGTCGCGGTGTTGTCCCGGGCCGCGACCGACTCGGTGCTGACCAGTGCGCGCCACGTGCCGTTGAGGCCGGAATGGGCGGCGTTTTGCGCGACGAACTGGTTGTAGTCGTCGATATCCGTCGAGCTCGCATCCCGCGCCGAGCTGGTGAGGAACATCACGCGGTAGGGCGCGCCGGGGGCGAGATCGGCAGGCGGAAGCTGGACCTGGGCGACAGCGGTGGCGGCGAGAAGGGCGGGAACGAGGGATCGAACGGCGTTCATGGGGTTCTCCGGAAGTGAAGTCGGGCGCAGCGGGACCCGCTGGCATCCGGAGAACCAGGGCCGCGTCGGGACCCCGCAGCGATTTCTCGAGATTCGGCCGCCCCGGACTTGGGGTGGGCTCTAGTGGGGTGTCGCTGAAGTGCGTTGCGTATGTCGGTGTTCCTGGGGTTCGCTCGCAAGGCGCTGCGACGACATGGCTTGTCAGTGGACAAGTTGAGG
>JANQJF010000031.1 GCA_028281765.1 Planctomycetota bacterium
CTGCGACGACATGGCTTGTCAGTGGACAAGTTGAGGAGCAGCAACGCAGCGGGCGGACCGTAGGGGCAGCGACATATGTGGCGAACATCGGCGACGCCCCACTAGCTCCGGCGCTCACCCCCGTAGTCCTCTCGAGCGCGTCGCCGTCAGGCGTCGCGCCAGGGAGACCGTCCGTACTGACTCATTCATCACTTTCACAGAGAGAGACAAGACAATGCGAGCCACATTTCGAACCACTTCCTTCGTGCTCAGCGCCGCCCTCGCGGCCCCGAGCCTCTTGGCCTCGAGCCACATGGACGCGCCGTTGATCACGCTCGACGACGCGGCCAACACCACCGACGTCTACGCGTTCCTCACCGCGGACGACGCGGGCGCGAAGTACCTGTCGACTGCCGTGTCCGTGTATCCGTTCGAGGATCCGGGCATCGGGCCCAACAAGTACAACTTCGACGACAACGTGCGCTACGCGATCCACGTCGCCCTGGGTGACGATCGCACCTCGGGTCGCCCGACGTTGAGCTACTTCTTCAACTTCGACACGACCTTCAAGAACGAGGGCACGATTCTCCAGTCCTACACCGGCATCGTGCAGGACGTCGACGACGCGTCGCAGAACCTGACGCAGCGCTACCGCGTGACGAAGATCGACCGGCGTCCGGGCCAGAACCGCGTCGAGGTCCTCGGCACGGGGCTGCTCGTGCCGCCGAACAACCAGGGCATCGTGACGCCCGAGTACAACACGCTCGACGGCGAAGGCGTCGTCAAGGGCGGCGTCGATCGTGGCCAGCAGCTCGATCGCTACACCGACCAGACCGTCCACGATCTCGGGGATGGCTACTCGGTGTTCGCGGGTCAGCGCGACGACGCATTCTACGCGGACATCCAGGCCGTCTTCGATCTGCTCAACCTGCGCGATCCCGCGAAGGACTCGCAGAAGGGCTTCAACGTCCACACGATCGCGCTCCGGATCCCGGTCTCCGACCTGGGCGGCGACATGCAGGTCGCCGGCGTGTGGGCGACGACGTCGCGTCGTCAAATCGAAGTGCGCTTCGACAACTTCGATCCGATCCGCAAGGGTCGCTTCGTGCAGGTAGCCCGTCAGGGCAACCCGTTGTTCTGCGAGGCGCTCGTCGCGATCGCCGACAAGGACAAGTACAGCCGAACGGGTCCGCACCGTGATCAGGCGCTGTTCGCGCAGTACGCGACCCAGCCGGAACTCGCGGCGCTCCTCAACGGGACCGTGTTCGACGGCAACCCGCTGCCGAACATCGAGACGAACCGCGATGACATCGCCGGGATCTTCATCCCCGACCTGATCAAGGTCGACCTGTCGACCGACGCGGCGCGTCTCGCCGGCGGTGGCGCCGATCACGCGACCAACCCCGACGACGCGGGCTTCTCGCGTCTGTCGGTGTTCGGTGGTGACGAGCTCTGGAGCCCGCTGCAGCAGGCGATGGTCCCGGGTGGCTGGCCGAACGGTCGCCGCTTCGGCGACGACGTCCTCGACATCGCGGTGTCCGCGGTGATCAGCGAGCCAGGCGCGTGCCCGCCGGTGATCCGTGTCGCCGGCGACAACGTCAACAGCAACGACGTCGCGTTCAGCAAGGTGATGCCGTACGCGCCGACGCCGCAGAACGGTCGCAACCACGCCCACGACTGATCCCGACCCCTCTTTCCCCCGGCGGCGCGAGGCCGCCGGGGTTACCCGAATTCCCTCCCTACAAGGCCATGTTCCGACTCGCCACGCTCTTCGTTCTCCTGACTGCGACCACGGCGCGTGCACACGACCCGGGTCTCAGCTCCTCTCGTCTCGAGGTTCGATCCGACGCGATCGTCGCCGCGCTCTGCTTCAACAACTCGGATCTGGCGGCCTCCTTGGGCATCGATCTCGATGGTGACGGCGCGCTCGACGAGCGCGAGTTGCGCGCCGGGCGAGACGCCGTCGTGGAGTTCGCCACGCGCGCCGTGCGGCTCACGGGGTCCGATGCGGAGACCCCGATCGTGACGTCGATGCAGTTGGCCGAGAACGACGACGTCGTGCTCGCGATCCGTGCCGCGCGACCGAGCGGCGAGTCCCTCCGCTACTCGCTCGACGCGTTCGACGATCTTCCGCGGGGCCATCGGCACTACGTGGCGGTGGTTCGGCCGGATGGTGCCCCCCTGAGGAACGCACTGTTGCGCGCCGCTCGGAACGCGACGGAGTACACGCCGGGAGCCCGGACGAGCAGCGGCGGAGTCGTCGTCGAGTTCTTCGTGCTCGGGGTCGAGCACATCCTGATCGGGTTCGACCACATCCTGTTCCTGCTCGCGTTGCTGTTCGGCGTGCAAAGCCTGGGTGCGGCCGCGAAGCTCATCACCGCGTTCACCGTCGGGCATTCGATCACGTTGATTGCCGCGACGCTCGGATGGCTGGCTCCTCCGATCGCGATCGTCGAGTCGATCATCGCGCTGTCGGTGCTGTTCGTGGCCGTCGAGAACCTGGTCGTCAAGCAGCCGCAGCATCGCTGGAAGCTGACGCTCGTGTTTGGGCTCGTGCACGGATTCGGCTTCGCGTCCGTGTTGCGCGAGCTCGGCATCGATTCGCAGTTCGGTATTGCGCCGCCCCTCGTGTCGTTCAACGTCGGCGTCGAGGTCGGCCAGCTGGCAATCGCGGCATGTGCCACTCCGCTCTTGCTCCGAGCGAGTCGTGCAGCGTGGTTCTCGCGCTACTGCCGGCCCGGTCTCAACGCCACCGTCGCGGTCTGCGGCGCGATCTGGCTCGTCCAACGAACGCTCGGGAGCTGAACGATGGTCCTCGCCAAACGAGTTCACATTCTGTTCTTCTCGCTGAGCCTTACGGCGTGCCTAGCGTCGAAGGGAGACGGCGACCACGATCGTGGCGTCGAGTTCCTCGAGCCTCTGCCGATCTCGGTCTCGGGCGAGTTCCTGTCCGAGGTCAGTCGCTCACGCGACGTGACGACCCGGTTCGTCGGCTCGGTGCAGATCGAGGCGGGTCTGGAGCGGATCGATCCCGGCGTCGGCGGCACGGTGTTCATCGACGTCCGTAGCAACCGCGGGGACGCGGCGTCCCTCGAGACGTCGCAAGGATCCTCGACGATCGACAACCCGGCGGCGGACCAGGTCAACGAGGCCTTCTACGCCCACTCCCTCGGGTCACTCGACGCGCGCCTGCGCGTCGGTCTGCTCGACGGGAACAGCGAGTTCGCCGCGCTCGACAGTACCGCGGAGTTCCTGAACCCCGCGCCGGCGACGTCGCCGGCGATCGCGGGGATTCCGACGTGGCCGTTCACGGCTCCCGGTGCGGAGCTGGTGTACGAGCCCGACTCCATCTGGTCGGCCGGAGCCGGCCTCTACGACAACTCGTTCCAGCAGACGTTCCGTGACGACGTGGAGCCCGTGGGCAGCGGTTCGTTCGCGATCGGCGAAGTGCGTGCGACGTCCGAGAATGGGTTCCGTGGCATTGCGGGCGCGTGGCACAACGACGGCGACCGCGCCTCCGGCACCTACGTCGGCGTCGAGCAGGCGTTCGGTCCTCGGGATGTGGTGCGCACGTTCGGACTCGCCGCGCTCGCGTCCGGCGAGAGCGAGGTGCGGCAGCACGCGGCGCTCGGGATCGAGAGTTCCCCGTTCCGGCGGCGCGAGCAGGACTCGTCGGGGCTGATGATCAGCCGTGTCGACCTGGATGGCGCGGAAGCGGCCGAAACCGCGGCGGAGCTTTACTACCGTGCGCAGCTCACCGATGCCGCCGCAATCACCGTCAGCGTGCAGGCGGTGCAGAATCCGGCCGGCGAAGACGGGACTGATTTGCTGCTCGGGTTGCGCGGGTCCTTGACGTTCTGAAGCGGATCGACCGTTTCCTCGATCGGCGATTGCGGAGTTTCCGTCCGGGACGAACGATTCGATGTCGCACCATGCGAATCGTCATCCACTGGTTCGGGGTTCTTCTCGCTGCGGTTCCGCTGCATGCGCAGGCCGTCGATCGCTCGTTCCAGACCGAGCGCATCGGGCAGTTCGCCGGCCACGGCAACGACTTCGACTCGATGACGTTCCACCCCGTTGGCAGCGAGATGTTGTCGGTGGGGGACGGCGGAGATCTGATCCTTTGGGACGCCGAGACGTGGACCGAGAAGAGACGCTTCGATGCCGTCCACCAGTATACGGGGCGCATCGCGTTTCACCCGACGCGGCCGCTCGCCATCGTCCTCGGATCCGGTGGGGCGGCCGATGGCGCGGTCGTGGTCGACTTCGAGACCGGAAAGCGCCGCGTGCTCGTCGGCCCGCGTGCCATCGGCGTCGCGATCTCGGCCGGAGGTGTTGTCGCGATCGCGCGGATGAAGGATGGGCAGCACGAACTGCGGATCCTGCCGGACATCGACGCGGATGAGTCGACTCATCGGCGACTCGAGCTGCCCGGGGCGAGAACGCCGTCCGAGTTGTTCTTCCTCGGGGATGGATCGACGCTCTACCTCGGGAGCAATGCGGAGTCGTGGATGCTCGACGTCGGAGACCCTGAAGCTCGATTCGAGTCTGCAAACGGCGTGATCGGATTCGCGCTCGGCGGCGCGGCGGTCACCTACGAGAAAGGGCAGCTCGTCTGTGGTGAGTTCCGTTCGAATCGACGCTATCGCTCGAACATCGCGGTCGGCCCGCGCGGCGCACCCGTGGCGTATCTCCGGGGCGACATCGCGCACGACGCGGTTCTCGTCGGTCCCGAGCCGGAGGTCGTCGGGCAGTGGCACGCGGGCTTCTTCACCCGCATCGCCGTTTCGCCAGACGGGACCGTCGCGGCAGCAGACTCCGACGGCGTGTGCCATGTGTTTGACGGGGAGCGTCGGCACCTGCTCGGCGGCCATGCCGGGCCCGTGCGCGAGCTCGTGTTCTCGGCGGACGGCCAGTTCGTCGCGGCGACGGGCCGTGGCGCGACGGTTGTCGCGCGCGCGGACGGTTCGGTGTTTCGTCGCTTTGGGGGGCCGGTCGCGTTTACCGTCGGTGCGCAGGGCCCCGAGTTCGTGCTGCTCGACCCGTGGACGTGCCGCCGCTGGAACGCGTCGACCGACACGACGCACGACGAGACGAAGATCCCGCAGGGCTGGCGTCCGGAGCCGGGTTGGGGGCTCTGGTACAACTCGAACGTCGGGCTGCGTCGACTCGTCAACTGCGGTGAGTTCGGCGTGACGCTGCGCGACGCCGTCGGCCCGAAATCGCGCCGCTCCGTCGTCTTCGACTGGATTGAGCGGACGATGCGGAAGCTCCAGCCGCTGGCGGGTCCGAAGTTGTCCCACAGCCTGGACACGACGCAGATGGTGTGGAGCGCGGCGCGTCGCGAGCTGGTGCTCGCGCAGGCGACGCCGCCCTACACCAGCGGCACGCCGTACATCGGCAAGGAGTTCTTCGGTGCGTTGTGTGCCTACGACGAGACTGGCGCTCCGGTCGGTTCGAAGCCGTTCCAGCACGACGTCCTGAGCGTCGCCGTGAGTCCGGATGGCCAGTGGCTGCTCGCGGCTACGGAGAAGGGCGTCCATCTCCTCGATGCGGAATCGTTCGAACAAGCCGCGAAGCTCGAACTCGCGGACGTGCAGTGGATGGACTTTCTCTCGGAAGAACTCGTGCTCGCGCACGACGGCAACCGGACCCTGTCGCTGCGGCTCCCGGACCTCGCCCAAGCGCGCGTCGAGCTGCCGGACTTCCCGTATCCGAAGCCCGAGGATCGCGAGCGCAGCGCGTTCGGCAGGGTTGCGGGGATCACCGCTGCAACGTTGAGCCCGCGGCGCGATCGCCTCGCGCTCGCGGTCGGCGCGGACGTGTTCGTCTACCGCGTTCTGCGTTGACGACTAGAACGAGTCCGGGTCCTGACCCCGCAGGATCGAGTTCCCGGTGAATGTCTCGCGCCGATCGAACTTCGCGGGCTCCTCGAGAACGGTCCGGTCGAGGCGTCCGCTCTGGGCGAAGAAGTTGATCGGGTTCTCCCACGTCAACTCGTCGCACTGCTCCTGCGTGAAGCCCTTCTGCTTCATCGCCGCGACGGTCTTCGGCACCTGCAGGGGATCGCTGATGCCCCAGTCGGCCGCGCTGTTGACGATCATGCGTTCGAGGCCGTACTCCTCGACGATCACGACCATGCGCTCCGGGGTCATCTTCGTGTTCGGATAGATCGAGAACCCCGACCAGCAGCCGAGCTCCTTCGTGATCTTGATCGTCTCTTCGTTGCCGTGGTCGAGCAGCACGCGCTCCATCGCGATGCCCGAGTCCTTGCAGATGTCGATGCAGCGCTCGAAGCCCTTCTTTTTGTCGCGGTGCGGAGTGTGGATGAGGATCGGCAGGTCGTGGCGAATCGCCAGCTCGATCTGCGCGAGCATGTACTTCTCTTCCTTCGGCGTCTGATCGTCCAGGCCGATCTCGCCGACGCCGAGCACGCTGTCCTTCTCGCAGTAGCGCGGCAGGATCTCCATGACGTCGTCGTTGAGCCGGTCGTCGTTCGCCTCGCGCGGATTCAGCCCCATCGTGCAGAAGTGGTGAATGCCGAATTGGCTCGCTCGATAGCGCTCCCAGCCGACGATCGTGTCAAAGTAGTCGATGAACGACCCGACGTTCGTCCGCGACTGGCCGAGCCAGAACGCGGGCTCGAGGCAGGCCCGGATGCCGTGCTTGGCCATCGCCTCGTAGTCGTCGGTGATCCGACTGAACATGTGGATGTGCGGTTCGAAGATCATGTGGTCGCTTGCAGGGCCGACTCGATCGCGTCACGGATCGACGGCTTGGGTTCGCGGGGGAGGCGGGCTTCGAGATACTTGCGGAGTTCCGTGTCGCCGGTCGAGACGATGCCTTCGACCGCGGCGAGGCGATGGTTGTCGTCGCCGTGCTCGAGGCCGCCGAGCAGGCGGGCGATCGTGCCGGGAGCCGGCGCGAGTCCGATGACGCGGTTCGTGTCGTACCACACCTTGCGACCCGCGGCTTCGCGCTCGGTCGCGAGGTCCTGCACCATCGTCGACAGCTCGGCGCTCGCGTGGCGTTCTGAGCCGAACATCCGACCGAACGGCAGGTCGACGAAGGCGGTCTTCAGGATCAGTCGGTTGAAGTCGTCGATCGGGAGGCCGGCGTCGACCGCGCGGGCGACGAGATCCGAGTCGAGGATCAGCGCCTCCATGTGATCCTGCGTGTTCGTGCGCTGGGCTTCGAGGATCAGGTGGCAGGTCGTGTCGTCGGCCGGGAAGACCGCGCGGGTGCGCATGACCATCGCCCGCTCTTCGAAGTCCCCGTGCGCGAACAGGTCGCGGAGCTGTTCGCCGGTCGGATTGAGCTTCTCGAACAGGTGCGCGGCTGCGACGTCGCACGAGCGCCAGGGCGCGAAGTCGACGTCGTGGTCGTCGGACGTGTGGCGCGTTCCACCGAACGGGTCCCGGCCGGTGCGACGGGGGAGCTGCGGGAGGAGAACGGCGATGTCCTGCGAGGCGTCGAGGGAGTCGAGCCACTCGCGGGCGGCCGGCTGGAGGGCCTGGGTGAGGATGTCGCTGGGGATGACCACGGGGAGGGGGAGCGTAGCGTTTCAGGAACGTGGTCGAAGGGGGGGCGGTTCGGAAATCCGTGGGAGTCCCTAGAATGGCCGTGGAATCCCGCAATCCCGTTCCCCGATCTCCAGATGCCGACCGAATCCGACACCGACGCGAAGCTGACGTTCGAGGACTACATGGCCTGTCCCGAGGACGGCCGGCGGCACGAGATCATCGACGGGAAGCACCACGTGAATCCGCCGCCGCATCCGGCACCATTCGATCCAGTATCGGGCGAGTCGCCAGTTCGGCGTGCTCGAGGACGACGGTCTGGCCCGAGTTTTCACCGCGCCGGTCGGGCTGTGTTTGTCCGAACACGACTTCGTCGAGCCGGATATCGTCGCGATCTCGACCACCAACGACGCCGTGACCCTCGACGCGATGATCGATGGGCCGGCGGACCTCGTCGTCGAGATCCTCTCGCTGTCCACGCGGCGCGTCGACCGTGGTGCCAAGCGCGCGCTCTACGAAGAGGTGGGGGTGCGGGAGTATTGGATCCTCGATCCAGACGACGAGATCGTGACGCAGCTCGTGCAGGACGGCCGGCGGTTCATCGAGCGCGAGCCGACGGCTGAGCCCCTTCGGAGCGTGGCGTTCCCGAGTCTGGAGTTCGATCCTGCGCGGATGTTCTGAGTCACTGCGCTACTTTTCCCGCACGGAGTACACGCACCGCCGCCCGCCATCGAGCACGTGCTCGTCGCGCTCGACCTCGACGCCCTTCCCGAGTGCCCGACGGAACACGTCGATCTCCACGCTGCAGATCCCGCGGCAGCGCTGCGCCGCCGTGCAGATCGGGCAGTGGTGCTCGATCAGCGACCACGACCCGTCGTCGTTGCGCTTCGCCTCGGCCATGTAGCCGTCGCGTTCGCGTAGCCTGGCGAGCGCCTTGACGCGCGACGCGAGCGTCTTGCCGGGCATCGCGGCGCGATACTCCTCGACCTGGCGGTCGCCGCGGGACTCGAGCACCTGCTGAAGCCCGTCCTTGCCGACCGCATCCTCGATTGCATCGAGAAGGCCCACCGTCAGCTCGGCGTGGGAGTCGGGGAAGAAGCGCCGCGCGGCGTCGGTCACGCTCCACACGGTGGCCGGGCGACCGCGGCCTTCCGGTGCCGCCTGTTTGGACACCACGAACCCGTCCTCCTCGAGCGCCAAGAGGTGCTGGCGCATCGCGACGTCGGTCGTCTCGAGGGCCTCCGCGAGCTCGCTCGCGCGCACCGGTCCGAGCCGGCGGACGTAGTCCAGCAGGCGTCGGCGGGCGGGGGTCGGTTCGGCGGTCATCTTCGATCGGTGTACGGGGGTGATTCTAAAAACAAAAGCATTTCCTTTACATATTCGGACCCCGGATCGTTTACCTAAGTATTCACTTGCCTAAAAAAGGAGTGGCCATGCGCCTCGAACACGTCAACCTCACCGTCTCGGACCTCGGTCGGTCCATCTTCTTCTACTCCGAGCTCCTCGGGCTCCGGGTCCGCTGGCAAGGGCACACGAACACCGGCGAGCCGGCCGCGCACGTCGGCACCGACGACTTCTACTTCGCGCTGTTCGAAGCCAGCGACGAGCATCGGGACTCGAAGCCGGACGTCGACTACCAGGCGCCGGGCATGAACCACTTCGGGCTCGTCGTCGATGACCTCGACGCGGCGCGGGAGCGGGTCGAGGCGCTCGGCGCCACGGTCCACTACGACGTCGACGAAGACATTCGTCGCCGGATCTACTTCTTCGACCCCGACGGGATCGAGGTCGAGCTCGTGCGCTACGTCGCGGCCCCGCTCGGAGAGAGCGCATGAGATATCTCGTGCTCTCGACCAGCCTGTCGCCGACGAGCCGTAGCCGCGTGCTCTCGCGCGCGGCCGCGGCCGAGTTGCGCGCGATCGGTGACGAGGTCGTCGAGCTCGATCTCGCCGAACTCGACCCGCCGCTCTGTGGGGGACCCGGGAGCTGGGAGCACCCGGCCACCGCCGCCCTGCAGTCCGCGATCGAATCCGCGGATGGCGTCGTGCTCGCGACGGGGATCTACAACTACTCGGCGTCCGCCGCCGCGAAGACGGCGGTCGAACTCGGCGGCAGCGCATGGACCGGCAAGGTCGTGTCGTTGCTCTGCGCGGCCGGCGGGCAGAGTTCGTACATGTCGGGAATGTCGTTGCTGAACGCCTTGATGCTCGACTTCCGCTGTCTCGTCGTTCCGCGCTTCGTCTACGCGACCGGCGATTCGTTCGATAGGGAGGACGTCGTCGACATGGACGTTCGTCGCCGCCTGGAGGAGCTGGCGCACGAGCAGCATCGACTCACGTCGGCGCTATGCTCCGTCGCATGACCGACCACGATCCGGCGCATGCCGCCGTCCCGCGCCGCACGTTCCTCGGCGCTTCGCTCGCCACGCTGGGCGTCGCGGGTTGCGCGTCGCCGAGCGCGGATTCCGCGGAGTCTACGTCCCTCGTTTCGGCAGGCGACGTCGTCCTCTTTCAGGGCGACTCGATCACCGACGCCGGCCGAACGCGCGACACCGCGTCGCAGCCCAACGTGCAGTCCGCGCTGGGGCGCGGCTACGCCTGGCTTGCGGCGTCCGGTCTGCTCGTGCAGCGCGGTGGCGATTGCACCGTGTTCAACCGCGGCATCAGCGGCCACAAGGTGTTCCAGCTGCAGAAGCGGTGGGAGCGCGACTGCCTCGCGTTGAAGCCGAACCTCGTCAGCATCTTGATCGGCGTCAACGACATCTGGCACACGAAGAACGGCAAGTACGACGGCACCATCGAGATCTACGAGCGCGACTACCTCGCGCTTCTCGAGGAGACCCGCGCCAAGCTGCCCGGCGTCAGGCTCGTCGTGTGCGAACCGTTCGTGCTGCGCTGTGGTGCGGTCGACGAGTCGTGGTTCCCCGAGTTCGACGGCTACCGTGCCGCAGCTCGTCGCGTCGCGGATGCGCACGGCGCGACGTGGGTCGGGTTCCAGGCGATGTTCGACGAGGCGATTCGCTACGCGCCGGCGGAGCACTGGGCGAAGGACGGCGTGCACCCGTCGCCGGCGGGCGCGGCGTTGATGGCTCAGACGTGGCTGCGGGCCGTGGTCGGCTGAGCCGCCCGCGCGACCTTCTCCAACGTGTTCGGATCCCAGCGGCTTCCGCTCGCCGCGGTCAGGTCTCCGCCGTAGACGTGGATCGCAGCCGTGAATTCGCGCTCGGCACTGCGAACGGAGTGGATCGCGTCGCCCGGAAGGGGAAACACGCCGCGCACGCCGACGGATTCGGCTGCGACCCGTTCGATCGCGTCGCCGTTCCGTCGCCACACGACGTTGTCTTCGCGGCCGGAGTAGCACCCGATCGAGGCCCACATCAAGTGGTCGTGTGGTCCGATCACCGCGTCCGGTGGCCACACGATGTTGAAGATCGTCAGCTCGTCGTCGCAGTACAGGAGGTCGGCGGCGCGGGCGTCGGGCTCGCCGAGTTCGCGAATCACAAGTCTCGGGTCGGCGACGGCGCGCGCGAGCACCTCGTCGACCGCGGCTTGCCCGGCGGGTAGCGCGCGTCGCACTTCGTCGACGAAGCGATCACGGTCGAAGCGTGGGGAGGCGTTCGTCGGCGTCGAGCAGGCCGAGCTCGTGAGCAGACCGGCAGTGCTCGTCAGGAACGCGCGGCGGGACAGCTTCGACATCGCGACTCCGGTGAAAGGGTTCGTCGTTGCGAGGATACCGCATCGCGTCGCCACGGGTCGCTATGATCGAGGGATGATCGCGACCCCCTGGGTGCTCGCCACCCTCGTTCTGGCGCAGGACCCCGCGCCGCTGGCGCCTTCGAAGCCCGCCGAGCCGGAGCGCCAGTTCGATTTCTGGATCGGCGAGTGGTCCGTGCAGAACCGTGCCCTGCAGAAGGACGGCAGCTGGGTCGACGCGGGTACGTCGGTCGCTCGCATCCGGCCGATCCTCGGCGGCACGGCGATCCTCGAGGAGTGGGATGGTCGCACGGGGTATCACCAGAGAACGTTCGGGATCAGCGTGCGCTACTTCGACCCGGCGACGGGGCGGTGGGTGATCGGTCTGAACTGGCCGAATGCGCAGGCTGCCGGTTTCTCGCGCATGGAGGGCTCGTTTCGGCACGGTCGCGCCGAGTTCTTCCCGCCGTCCGCGTTCGGCGGCAAGCCACCGCGCGCGACGCGGTTCACGTTCTCGGATGCCTTGCCGGAGACGTGTCGATGGGACATGGCGACGCCGGTTGCGGGTGGCGGGTGGAAGACGTCTTGGATCATGGAGTTCTCTCGAACCAAGTCTGTAATCGCGACGCGGGCCGACGGAGAGCCGATCGGCACCGTGCCCGAGAAGTGTGTTTGCGCGACTGAAGAGGCGCGGCAGTTCGATCGGTTCGTCGGCGCGTGGTCGGGCTCGGGTCGCTCGCACGAAGAGGGAGGGGCGAAGGCCGTGCGTGCGACTCTCCGCGTGAGCAGCACGAACCGCGGCTGCGCGACGCTGTGCTTTCTGGACGTGCAGCGTGGCGCACGCGTGGACCGGAGCTTCGAGGCCTGGGCCTGGCAGGCACAGCGGGGCTGTTGGGAAGCGCAGGCTCTCGACGACCGTGCTCCTCGCCTCGACGTGCTGATCGGCGGCTTCGACGGAGACCTCGGCGAGTTCGTGCGGACCGACGCGCAGCGCGCGCGCCTCGAGCAGACGCGGCGTGTGCGCTACGAGGTCGTCGACGCGGCGACGATTCGGTTGCGCCGCGAGCGCACGTCGGATGGCGGTGCGACGTGGAGCCCGGTCCTCGAGCTCGATTTCACTCGCTCGTAGGATCGAAGCGCACGGCGTCGCCGATCGCGACTTCACCGGCTTCGACGACGCGCGCGCAGATGCCGCCGTGGCCGCGCACGGCGTGGTAGCCGCCCGGGCCGAGGATCTCCTCCATGCGTGAGCACGGCGGGCACGGACCGGTGCCTTCGAGCAGCACGTCGCCGATGCGGAACGGCAGCTTGCGCAGCGCCCAGAGGTTGATCCCCGACACGAGCAGGTTGCGGCGCAGGCTGCTCGGGTCGACAGCGTCGCGATCCAGCAGAGTCGCGATCACCGGCAGGTGCTCGGCTTGGATCAGCGTGACCTGACGCTTGCCCTGGCCGCCTCGTGCGTGGTGGTCGCCGTCGAGGCCGGTGCCGACTTCGACGCGGACTCGCTCGACCGGCGTGATGTCCGCGCGTTGCGCCGGCGCGATGCCGATCCAGTCGAGGCGACCGACTTGGGGAATCGTGCGGGTCAGACGTTCGAGCGGCGTATCCGTCATGGTCGTGAGCGTAGCGCAGAAGCAGCATTCTTCGGCTGTCGGCAGCTCGAGTGAGTGCTCACTGCACCGTGAAGGCGATGCCCGGCCCCGTCGCGAGATCGAGCAGTGACGCCTGGCACGGTGAGTTCGGTCCGAGCCAGAACTTCATCTGCCCGTAGAACGTCGCGCCGACGAGCGGCGCGGCCGACGGCGGGATCGACAGCGGTGCGAAAACGGCGTTGGTCGCGTCCGGCAAGACCGGGATCGTCACGAGGAACGCCGTTGTGAAGACGTCGACGTGGTAGGTGAAGTCGAGCGGCGCGACGTAGATCCCGTTCGGGCTGCCGGCCGTGGCAATGTAGCAGACACCGATGTTGACGTCGCGCGGCGCGTTGGTCGCGACGAACGCGAAGTCGCTGTTGCCGGGGAACGCGGTGCCGGTCGTGGTCGCGCCGAACACGCCGCCGCAGCCCGGCGTGCCGGTTCCGAACGTGGAGACGCCGGCGGGATGAGCGCGTTGGTTGAGGAAGACGTGGCCGGACGTGACGGCGATATCGACGTCGCCATCGACATCCAGGTCCGCGACCGCGATCTTGCCCGTCTGGCCGATGGCGGTCGGCGCGCCGAAGTGACCCGTGCCGTCACCGAGGAGCACGTGCTCGCTGGAGGTGCCTTCAACGACGATGTCGAGCCGAGAATCACCGTCGAAGTCACACACGACCAGATCCCCGTCGACGGGCTCGGCGATGTCTCGAACGGTTGCGTCCGTGATCCAGTGGTTGAAGAACGCGAACAGGGGCGCGGGAAAGTTGGTGCGCGTTTCCGATTGGGTGAACGTCCCGTCCCCGTTGCCGAGAAACGCGGTCAGCTCTCGGTAGTGAACGCGCACGACATCGATGATCCCGTCGTCGTCGAAGTCGCCGATCGCGTTCTCGGGCGTGTCGGGCTCGATTTCGCCTGGGTCCGCGCCAGGCCCCGCGGGGAACGTGTGCGACGTGACTGGGAACGCGCCCGTGCCGTCTCCGAGTCGCACTGTGTTCCCGCTGAGCAAGTCCGAGTTCCCGTCTCGGTCGAAGTCGGCGAACACCGGGTGGTCGCCCACTGGCTCGGACTGCTCGGTGAAGGACTGTGCGGTCACGCACGCGACCGTGGCGAGCAAGGCCGATGCGACAGAGAGGGGGCGTTGAAACATCTGGCGTCTCCCGAAAGTCTTCCCGAGGCGGACTGCGCCGAGGATACGGCCCGGCGTCCCTGGTTTGGTCGCGACCGGCTTCGAAGGGTTCAGAATCTTCGGAATCCGTCGGTCGGCTGCTACAAACACGCGCATGACGACGCCTCCGACCGCGCGTGGACCGCTCGCTGCGGCTGTGCTGGTACTCTCGAGTATTCTGTCCGCCCAAGTTCCGGACCCGAGCCCGGCTGCGCCGTTCGAGATGGCGCCTGGCGTCCGCTACGACGCGTCGATCCCGACGCTCGACGCGGTGACCGGCCACTCTTGGGGAGCGGAGATCTCGACGCACGCCGACGTGTCGGCGTATCTGCGCGCGCTCGCTGCCGCCGCGCCCGATCGCATGCGCGTCGTCGACTACGGCGAGACCTGGCAAGGGCGCACGCTGCGCTACGCGATCGTCGGCAAACCGGAGACGGTTCGTCGTGCCGATGACATCCGCGAGAGGATGCAGCGCCTCGCCGACCCGCGCGGCCTCGACGACGCGGCTGCGGAGCGCCTGCTCGCGGATCTCCCGGCCGTCGGCTGGCTCGCGAACTGCGTGCACGGCGACGAGCCGTCCGGCACCGACGCCGCGCTTTACGTGCTCTATCACCTGCTGGCCGCTCAGGGCGACCCCGTTGTCGACAAGGTGCTCGACGAATGCCTCGTGCTGATCGATCCGTTGCAGAACCCGGACGGGCGCGACCGTTTCGTGTTCTACACCCGCGGTGCGCGTGGGCGCTGGCCCGACCCGACGCCGCGTTCGGCCGAGCACAGCCAGCCGTGGCCGAGCGGGCGCACGAACCACGCGTTGTTCGACATGAACCGGGACTGGTTCGCGATGACGCAGCCGGAAACCGCAGGGCGCGTGCAGGCCTTTCTCGACTGGTGGCCGCTGGTCTACGTCGACCTGCACGAGATGGGAGGCAACTCGACGTACTACTTCCCGCCGCCGGCCAAGCCGATCAACGACGAGATCACCGAGACGCAGCGGGCCTGGCTGAATCGCTACGGCAAGAACAACGCGCGCTGGTTCGATCGCTTCGGTTTCGACTACTTCACGAGAGAAGCGTACGACGCGTTCTATCCGGGCTATGGCGACAGCTGGCCGATGGCGCACGGCAGTATCGGTATGACGTTCGAGATGGCCAGCGCGCGCGGGCTGGTGTACCGCCGGTCCGATGACTCCCTGCTGTTCTATCGCGACGGCGTCCGGCGGCACTTCGTCGCGTCGATGGGCACGCTCGAAACGCTCGCGAACGGTCGCGAAGAGGCGCAGCGTGCGTTTCTCGCGCACCGCCGGGCCGGCGTCGCGCGTGGGCAGGCCGGTGACGTGCGCGAGTACGTGCTGCCGGCTCGCGGCGATCGCACGCGTCTCGCGCGCCTCGTGAATCTGATGATGCGGCAGGGGATCGAAGTCCACGAAGCGACCGAGGAGCTGAAGTGTCTGGTCGCGGTTCGGATCGGCAGCGAGCAGTCGAGGTCGGCGACGTTCCCGGCCGGCTCGTTCGTGGTGTCGATGTCTCAGCCGGCGAGCACGCTCGCGACGCTGCTGCTGCAGCCGCACTTCGACATGCAGCCGGAGTTCCTGGAACGGCAGAAGCGCCACGAGGCGCGCCGCAAGCGAACCGAGTTCTACGACCTGACTGCGTGGTCGCTGCCGCTCTTGTTCGACGTCGAATGCTTCGCGACCCGCGAGGCCGTGAGCGGCGACAGGCGTTTGCTGAAGGTCGGCGAGGCGAGTTCTGGTGCGCCCGCGATCCGCGAGAAGCCGCCGGCTGTCGCGTACGTGTTCGCGTGGGGCGACAACGGAGCGGCCGCGCTGCTTGTCGAACTGCTCCGTGCCGGCGTGAAGGTCAAGTGCGTGGACGAGCCATTCGTGCTCGACGAGCGCGACTTCCCGGCGGGTTCGTTCGTCGTGCGCGTGCACGGCCAGGGGGAAGGGCTGCACGAGCGAATCGGCGCACTGTCGCGTACGCACGGCGTGACGCCGTACTGCGCGGACAGCTCGTGGATCGAAGACGGGCCGAGCTTCGGGACGCGCGAGGGTCACGTGCTGAAGAAGCCGCGGATCGCGATGGCGTGGGACCGGCCGGTGAGCACCTACTCGGCGGGGTGGTTGCGGTATTTGCTCGAGCAGCGCTACGGGTTGCCGGTCACGGTGCTGCGATCGCACGAGCTGACACGGACGGACCTGGATCGGTTCACGGTGCTGGTGCTGCCGGAGAGTCGGGGGTACGGCGGGACGTTCGGGAAGAGTGGCGGGCAGGCGATCGCGGGGTTCGTGCGGCGCGGTGGTGTGCTCGTGACGCTCGGGTCGGCGACGCGGTGGTTGGCTGCGGACGGGGTCGAGCTACTGGCGAGTGATTTGGAGAAGCGTCGGGGGGAGAAGAAGAACGGGGCGGGCAAGGGCAAGGGCAATGGCAAGTCGGGCGAGGGAAAGAAGGGCGAGGGTGAGGGTGGCGAGAAGCCCGAGTACGACTACGCGAAGGCGATTCGGCCCGACGAAGAGTCGCCGCCTTCGACGCCTGGCGCGATCCTGCAGGTGATCGTCGACGATTGGCACTGGCTCGGGTTCGGCTACGACGGCACGGCCTACGTTGTGCACGACAGCTCGCAAATCCTGACGCCGGTCAAGCTGAACCGCGGGACGAACGTCGTGCGCTACGCGAAGCGCGACGAGCTGCTCAAGGCCGGGTTCCTGTGGCCGGACAACGCGGAGCAGCTGCCCGAGAAGGCGTATCTCGTGCACCAGCCGCACGGGCGCGGCCACGTCGTCGCGTTTGCCGAGGATCCGAACGTGCGGGCGTTCGCGGACGGGCTCAACTTGCTGCTGCTGAATGCCGTGGTGCTGACCGCGGGGCGCTGACTCCGCGCTACTTCGTGAGTCGTTGGAACGGCAGCTTCATGCCGTCCGGGCCGATGATCGCGATCGTCGGCTCGTCCGCTTTCTCCGTTGCGACGATCACGAGTTCGATCGGCAGGCCGTCGATTCGGATCTTGCCGTCTTTCTCAGCTTCGCTGCACGCGCGGTAGGGCTCGCCGGGCAGTTCGAGCCACAGCTCGCCGTCTCGCACGACGAGCTGCACTTTACGGTCGCCAAGAGGCGTTTCCGTGATCAGCGGTCGGTAGGTCGCGAGCGAAGCGCGGAATCGCTCGGTCAGCGCCTTCGTCGCGCGCGCGATCTCCTCCGGCGTGCGCAGCAGCCGCAGGATCGCCCCGGGCTTCGCGAAGGTGTCCCCGACGTCGATCCACTCGGCGCTCTCGATCGCGAGCACGTGTTCTTGTCCATCTTCGGCGCGGTATCGCGTGATGCGTTCGGGCAGGGTCAGTCCCTGGAGGCGCTGCGAGCCGTGGTAGACGAGCGTCGAACGGCGCGTGCCTTCGGTGCCGCGTAGCTGGCCGCTGGCCGCGTCGAAGTAGAACGTGCGCAAGTCGCCGGTCGCCATGGTCGCGACGACCTTCCAGCAGTCGCGTTCGGCGAAGCGGGCCGGTGTGGCCGTGGTCGCCGCGCCGGTCGGGAGCGTCGGCGCGAACAGCTGCGGCAGCGGCGACAGCTGCGCGAGCTCGAAGCGTTCGTCGCCTTCGACGAGTCGCGGGCCTTGGGGTTCGACCGCCCACGCCACCGTGCCGTCGAACGTGTACTCGAGCCCGCCGTCGTGCAGTCGCTGCTGCCAGCGGTCCGGCGCCATCAGCGTCCAAGTCATCGGTTCGGGAGCCAGGCCGCGGAGCGGCACGGCCCACGTGCCTCGGAGTCGCAGCGCCTTGCCCTCGACCGCGAACGCGTCGACACCGATCGATTCCGCATGACGGAGGAACAGCGTCGCGGCGGCGGGCGCCTGCGTTGACGCACCGATTGGCTTCGCCTGCGCGGTCGGTTCGAGCGTGGCGATGCGATGGTCGAGGCAAGCGAGATCGCCGAGGCTGTTGCGCACGTAGACGCGGCCGTCCCAGAACACCGGGATCGTCCAGTAGACGCCGCCGTCGAGGACTTTCTTGCGCGAGAGCTCGCGGAAGCCCGACGGATCGGCGTCGGCGACGATCAGCTCGCCGTCCGCGTTGAGCACGAGGAGGCGTCCGCCGGCCATCGACAGCGCGCCGAGACCGAGGCCGCGCTTGCGCCACTTCGACGCGCCGTTCGCGTCGACGCACCGCAGCATGGATTCGTCGAAGCCGTAGAAGTGTCCGTCATGCTGCACGCACGCGGTGACCTTGTTGCGCATGCGGCGGTTGGCCCAGACCTTCTCGACGTTCCCGTCCTTGCCCAGGCGCAGCATCGCGCAGCCCTTGCCGTAGGCCGTCGACAAGAACACGCGGTCGTCTCCGAGCGGGATCGGGGTCGCGCAGTGCACCGCGTTCCCGCGGAGTTGCCACGGATACTCGTAGAGCCTGCGCCCGTCGTCGCGCGCGAGCACCAGGAACGACGCGCGGCACACCGCCGCGAGCGCTGGTGTGCCGTGGACGTCGAGCAGGGCGAAATTCGAATACGCCATGTCGCCGAGATTCTCGGTCTTCCAGACGACGTCGCCGTTCGATGCGTCGAGCGCGGCGACGAGTCCGCCGAGCTGGACGAAGATGCGCTTGCCGTCGAGCACCGGCGAGGCGGAGAAGCCGTGGAACGTCTTCGCGATCTTCAGTTCCGCGCCGTAGTCGCGCGCCCAGACGACGTCGCCGCTCTTCAGGTCGAGCACGTGGAACTTGCCGAGCCGGCTCAGGCAGTAGGCGCGGCCGTCGCGCAGCGCCGGAGACGTCAGCGTTCCGCCACCGTGGTACTGCGGCTCGTCCGTGGCGGCGAACTCGTGCTCCCAGATCTTCGTCCCGCGGTCCGCGTCGAGGCAGACGATGCGGTCGACACCCTTCGCTTCGTCGAAGCCCATCGTGACAAGTCGGCCGTCGACGATGGACGGGCACGAGTAGCCCTTGCCGACGTTCGTGCGCCAGAGCGGTTCGGCGCGGCCCTCGGGCGACCAGCTGCGCGCGGCGACGGCGCCGGTGCGATCGGGGCCACGGTAGTGGGGCCAGTCGGTGGTCTGGGGGATGGCGAGCGCGGCGAGGCAGACGGCGACGTGCATGACCCGAGTCTATTCGAGTGTCCGCCGCACATCTTCCGTTTCGGAGAACTCATCCCACGGGACGCGACACAGACGCGCATGCACAACTCGCGTTCCTTGTCGAGGCTCGCTGCAGCCTCGGTCTTTCTGACCCAATCCATGTTCACGCTCGGCGCGCAATGCACGCCGGCGTGGGATGTCACTGGTGCGGTCCCCGGATTCGATTCGGCGATCATCGACATGCAACAGACCGCCGGCGGGCTGTTCGGGGTCGGTGGGTTCACGGATATCAACGGCCAGACGATCACCAACGTCGCTCGATGGGACGGCACGGCTTGGCAGGCGGCCGGCACCCTCGGGACTCCCGCCTCGCAGGTTCGGCAGTTGCTCCTCACCAGCAGCGGTACGCTGCTTGCGTGTGGATCGTTCGGCTTCTTTCCGCTCTCGCCGTCGGCGGACATCGCCTCGTTCGATGGAACGGACTGGAACCCCGCGAGCCCTGGATTCACTGGTGGGTCCGTGTTCGCGATGACGGAGTTGGCGAACGGCGACTTGGTCGTGGGCGGCAACTTCACCTCTGTCGGCGGCGTCACCGCGAACAACCTCGCGATCTCGAGCGGCGGTTCGTGGTCGGCGCTGCCTCAGAACATCGGAAACGTCACGACGCTCGCAACGCATTCGAACGGCAGCGCGGTCTATGTCGGTGGAAACTTCACGACGACCCTCGCCGGCAACACTTACAACCGCATCGGCGTGTGGAGCGGCCTTTCGTGGTCGCCGCTCGGGTCCGGACTGAACGGTCCGGTGGATTGCATGAAGGTGCTCGACAACGGGGACCTCATCGTCGGCGGTGGGTTCTCGACCGCGGGCGGCGTTCCGACCGGCGGCATCGCGCGCTGGAGCGGCGGCACCTGGTCGGCACTAGGCGCCGGACTCTCCGGTGGTGTCGCGGCCATCGATATCCTGCCCAGTGGCGACCTCGTGGCGGGTGGCCTCTTCACGGCCAACGGGAATCCCAACATCCAGAACATCGCCCGCTTCGACGAAGCGACTTCGTCGTGGATCGAGCTGATTCCGACCGGTAGCGCTGCCCGGACGTGGTCGTTCGAGATTACGCCCGCAGGCGAACTCGCCGTGGGAACGTCGGCGACGGCCGGTGGTGTGCAGTCGGGAGGGTTCGCGCGGCTCATCAGCGGCTGCCCGGCCACGACGACGTCGACCGGTGCTGGATGCCTGGGCCTCGGCGGCACGCCGCTCACGCTCACCGCGGACTCGCTGGCATGGACGGGAGCGACGATCCAGTTCAGCGCGAGTGGCTTCGGCAACACCGCGCTCGGCATGACCGTCCTCGGCGCAGGGCCGCTGAACATTTCGCTGCAGGCGGTTCCGGAACTCGGCGCGGCCGATCCGTCGTGTCAAGGACTCGTGACGCCGGACATCGTGAACCTCGACGCGCCGCAGAACGGCGTGCTCAGCTGGAGCATCACGATTCCGAACGATCCGACCGTGTTCGGCATTCCGCTGTTCCACCAAGCCCTCGAGCTCGAGTTCGGTGCCACCGGCATCACGTTCGCGGCGTCGACGAACAGTCTCACGACCACGGTCGGCGTCTTCTGAGGCTAGGGCGCCGCCATTAGCGTGAATGCGATCCCCGGCCCGGTCGTCAGGTCGAAGAGTGACGGCTGGCACGGCACGTCGTCGCGCAGCCAGAACTTCATCTGCGCGTAGAACGTCGTGCCGACGAGCGGAGCGGCGGATGCCGGGATCGACAGCGGCGCGAACACCGCGTTCGTCGCGTCCCGCGCGACCGGAATCGTCACCAAGAACGCCGTCGTGAACACGTCGACGTGGTAGGTGAAGTCGAGGGGGGCGACGTAGATGCCCGGCTGGGCGCCGGCGGTCGCGATGTAGCACACGCCGATGTTGAGTTCGCGCGGTGCGTTCGTCGCGACGAGCGCGAAGTCGGCGTTGCCTGGGTGGGCCGAGTGGGTTGTGGTCGCACCGTAGACACCCCCGCAGCCTGGCGTACCGATGCCGAATGGCGAGATCCCCGCCGGGTGAGTGCGCTGCTGGAGCAGGACTTCGCCTGGTGCCACCGCGATGTCGACATCGCCATCGCCGTCGATGTCGGAGAGCGCGGTTCTCCCGCGCCCGTGACCGCCGTCGGAGGCCCGAAAGATCCGGTGCTGTCCCCGACACGGAGGAACGTCGTGCTCGAGTTGCCAAGGGCGATAGGAGTAGGGTCGGTGCGTCACCGGTAGCACGGCCGTTAGGCGGCGCTTGCTCGTCGTCACGGCCGCGCTACGATCATGCGCCTCGACCGGGTTGTAGGGAGTCAACGGCCCGGACAGGAGGATCATGCCGCAGCCAGTCCATCTTCGCGTCTGTTTCGACGACGCGGACAAGCTCTTCGTGGAGTGCGACGTCGAGGGTCAGGCGTCGATTTCGGGTTCGGTTGGAATCTCTCGCGACAGCGTGTCGAGTGGACTGTCGCTACGGCCCGGGAGCAGTCGTTGGACGGCACTCTCGCAGTGGCTGGCACCCGTCGCCAACACCATTCGCCGATGGACCACTCGAGCACTGCTGCCCGCCGACGTACGCGAAGTCCTCGCCTGGAACGATGCGCGTGACGGAGCGGTTGTCTTCTTGACGACGGATGAAGACGAGCCGGACCTCGCCGCCATTCCGTGGGAGCTGCTGGTCGACCATTTTCAGAACTCGACGCTGGTTCGACTTCGTCCGCGGGTAGTCGACACGTTGCAACCGACACCGGCGATTGACGAGCCGGCGCGGATCTTGCTGGTCTCGATCGGCTCGGACTCCGACCCGTCGATCGAGAAGGAGGTCGCCGATCTGAAGCGGCTGTTTGCCGAGTACCGCGTCGAGTTCGAGTGGATCGATGACCCGAGTCCGGAACAACTCTCGCGCGTGGTCTCGAATCGCAAGCCTCACATCGTTCACCTCGTGGCATTCGCCGAGTGGAATCGTGAGACGGAGGTGCTCGAGTTCCCGGGTCGGGATGAGCCGGGCGGTCTGAGGATGATGTCCGAGTTCCTGGACTCGTTGACGCGCTGCGCCGAGCTGCGACTCTTGGTGCTCAACTCTTGCGATATCGGGTACGCCCAGAAGCAGATCGGAGAACGACTGGGCGGCGTTCCGACGACGGGATGGTTCGGCGAAGTCTATGGCGAAGTCGCGCGGCAGTTCGCGCGCGTGCTGTATCGTGAACTGCTCGAGGGACGCACGATCCTCCAGGCGCTCCGGGTGTACGGCGAGCACCGGCGGCACGTCGACTTGAGTTCGTCCGTCTCGCATCCGGCCGTTTGGGTGGCATCGGGGGAGGATCTATCGCGTTGCTTCTCCTCGGTGCCCGATGATTTGCCGGCAGCGGTTCCGGAGATCGACGATGACGAATGGGACGACGACGACGGGTTCTACGACCAGGACGACGCGGCGGAAGGCGATGCCGCAGAGGGTGACGGCGAGGAGAGTGCCGCCGCGGGAAGCGGTGCCTGGGACAGGGACGACGAGGGAGTGCGGACGTCGATCCCACTGAGCCGCGGCCCTCGGCTCGCACGGGCGCCAGCGGCTTCGCCGGAACCTGCACCGGTGCGTATCCCGGAGCTACATCTCGACACCGTCGAGTCCATGTGCCCGGCGCTGTTGAAGAACGGCAGCTCCCCGATCACGGGCCTGCACGTCGAAGGGGTCTCGGGCGGCCGAGTCGCCGAGATTCGTGTGGTGCTCGACGCCGGGCTCGGCAGCTCGGTGTGGGAGGCCACGTACCCCGTCGATGTCCTGCGGGTCGGTCTGCCCGTGACCGATCTCAATGGCATTCAGTTCCCAATTCTGTTCGAACTGATCGAGCGAGGTCTGGATCGGCGCTACACGAACCTCCGCGTCTCCGTGTCGATCGATGGCGAGTTGTGTCTGCGGAAGACCGAACGCATCCTCTTCCTCGGACCTTGGGAGTGGCTCGACACCGATGAGACACGTCCGTACGTGTCTTCGTACGTGGTTCCCCACTGCGCGGCGGTCCGCGAGCTTGTATCGGGTGCCACGGAGATTCTACAGATCATCACCGAGGATCCGGCTCGTACCTTCACCGGCTACCGGGCCGGCTTCGGCCCCGATCCGAATGGCGTCCACGCGCGGCTGCGTGTCGATGCGCAGATCCGCAGCTTCTACCAGCTCCTGCAGAGCAAGCTCAACGTCAGCTATATCTCGCCGCCTGGTAGCGGTGTCCGCCTGCCGGTAACTCCCGAGGCGGGAGCCGACGACGAGGCCGTTGCGCCGGCGCGAAGGGTCGGACAACGCGTGCGGTTTCCGGACGAGCTGGTCCGCTACCGTCGTGGAACCTGTCACGATCTAGCGCTCGTGTTTGCCGCATGCGCGGAACACGTGGGCATTCGTCCGGTGCTGGTGCTCGTGAACGGCCACACCGCGTTCGGCTACTGGCGCAGTGAGGCGGCGCACCGTCGCTTCTTCAGCCGACCTCGTGAGCGAATGCGCGACCCCAAACCGCACGACGGCTGGACGATTCTCCGCAAGCGCCCGCTCGTGGAACTCATCGATGACGAGGACCCGGATATGCGGCTGGTGGAGACAGTGCACGTGACCGGCGAACACGACTTCGCCGAGGCGTGTAGCGCTGGCGGGCGAGTGCTCCGGGGAACGCTCGATGGGGTGTTCGACGTGCACGAGTCTCGAGGGTACGTCGAGTCGATGTATCCCGCGCAGTGGACACGACGTGACGGGGACTGACGGTCAGAAGAGGAGAGAATGATGGCGAACGATGATCCCCTACGGAAGCTCAAGGCGCACCTGCGGAACGCGAGTGCCGATCGCGAGTTCATGTCGGGCGAACACGCCTGGCTGGGCAACCAAGGTGTGGAGGTCGCGTGTGCTGCTCTCGACGAGTCGTCGCGTCCCTACGACGCGATCGCGAGGCACGATGACGACGAGGAGTTCAGCTATGGCGAGCTCGTCGCGCTGTCCGGCGATTTCTATGCGACCCCGAAGGACCTGTTCGAAGAGAGCGCCGGTTGGTGGTCCTGGCTCTACGAGTCGAACGACATCTCGGATCTGCTCGCGATCTTCGCTCGCGAGCTCGACGCGATCGAGATGCAGCGGCGCGGAGATTCGGTCCAGTATCCAGTGGAGACGATCGCGCTCGCCTGGAACGCGAAGAGCTACATCGAACTCGCTCTGGACAACACGGATCACTTCGGTTGGCACAACGCAGTCGAGTACGTGAAGCGGCACGAGGAAGCGCTGAGTCTGGCCGCGGAATCGAAGGGCCAGCCGGACACGAGCGAAGCCTGGCGGCGCGCGCTGTTCACCAACGCATTCGCCGATCACTTCTTGACCGACGGTTTCGCGGCGGGTCACGTGCGCGTGCCGCGCGCGCAGATCTGCATTTGGGGAGAGGGTCGCGGCTACGACCCGAAGCTGTCCGGTGCGCTCTCCAAGCTGCTACACGACCAAGACGGGCATGTGTCGAGCTTCCACTCCGATGGCGAGCCGGTCGATCCGGAGGAGGGGCTGCTGGTCACCAACGCCGCGGGGAATACTTGGCGCACGCGCTGCGACGGCCAGTTGTTCATCGGATCGAAACACGACGGCACGATGGTCGAGCAGCCGACGCTCGCGGTAGCCGCGTCGTTCGGCGAGCTCCTGCGCGTGCGTCGCGGCGAGCAGATCGACGGCCCGTTCGCCGCGCTCGAGTTCATGCCGTTCCCGCACCCCGACGAGAAGCCGTTGATCGAGAAGTTCCCCGCCGACGCGACGGACGACGTTCTCGGGCGGTTCCACGCGAGCATGCAGTGGTACACGAAACTGCCGTGGCTCGGGGCGGGCGCGGAGCGCGACCACGTCCGGGCGCTGTTTCAGGAACTGCCGTCGCTGATGGAGCAGTTCCGCAGCTCGGTCGCGACGGCTGCCAGCACGGACCATGGCCTTGTGCTCCGGCTGCATCCGCGGTATGTGGAGGGGTTCCGAGAGGTTCGCTGAGTGGTCACGAGGAGAGCGCCATGTCCGAGCAACGCATCGAGCTCGCGGAGTACATCAAGCACCTGCGACGCCAGATCACCAAGGCCAGTCGAGAGGGCGAAGGCAAGTCCGTTCGTTTCGACGTCGAGACGCTCGAACTCGAACTGCAGATCGTTGTTGAGCGCAGCAAGGAAGGGAAGGCCGGCATCAAGTCCTGGATCCTGAGCGTCGGCGGAGCCGCCGCGCGCAAGGACGAGGTCACGCAGACCATCAAGCTGAGCCTGCGGCCGACTACGCCGGACGGAACGTCGACCCAGTTGCGTCGAGGCGCGGGGGGCTGAAGCGTGCGGCCTTCGAGTTTCGTGCGCGTGATGACGGACGTCGGTGGAGACCGAGTCGACGGCACGGCCTACCCGATCGGTGCGTCGACGTTCCTTACGGCCGGACATGTCGTCGGTACGCCCGGCGAGACGCGCGACTTGGTCTGGGGCGAGGACTACGCGGAGGGGCGGTGCACCGTCCAATGCGTCTGGGCGGAGGCCGGGAGCGTCGAACGCGGTGAGATCGACGCCGCGGTCTTGAAGTACCTGGAGGGGGATGAGCCTCCATCCGGGTTCGCGCTCTTTGCGGAGGAGCCGCTCAGCGCGACGACGACGTGGGAGTCGCGGGGGTACCCGAGGGCCGCGGACGTCGGCGCTACCGGGTGGACACGTCTCGATGCGATCGGTGGTGGCGCGTTCGGTTGCGATGAAGGCAGCACCAAGCTGATTCTCACCGTCGACAACGGAGTCGACCTAGGGCGGCAGCTCGGCTTCTCGGGCGGACCGGTGTTCGTCGGTGGAATCGTCGTCGGTGTACTCGGCGACGCGACCTCGTGCTATGACGGCAGGCAGATCCTCGCCACGCCGGCGCATCGACTTCTCGCGGCTCAGGGTTTCCAAGAGCACGCCGGCTTGGCGCAGTCGGACAGGGACTTTGCAGAGTGGCGCGAGGGTGTGCGGAGCTGGCTCGAAGGCAAGCCAGACATCGCCCGTACTCTCTGTGACTTTGGTCCCTCGGACTCCCGTGTCCTACCCGACGGTTGCGCGTCGTGGCGCTCGGGGTGGGAGGCCGCCAAGAGCAAGGGGCTTTGTGACGCGCTTCTCTCGACCGAGTTGACAGTTCTGGTCGACGCGTTCAACCGACTGCATGGCAGGTTTTTCGACAACGGAGAAGTGACTTACGCGGACGATCTATACGAGCTCATCGCTGCGTTGCTTCCGCGTCTCGCCTTGGATGGCGCGGCTCAGGCGGTGACGATCACCAACAGCGTGCTGAGCATTCCGACGTCCGACACGATGATCGGTGAGCTCCTGGTCGCCGGGACGTCCGGGCGCCCGATGGCGTACGAGACGCTCGATCGTGAAGTGCTGGCGAAGTTTCAGGTTCGTCGCCGTGGCAGTCGGACGATCGACCCGTTCGGCGAGCTCGCGTTCCAAGACGTCGTCGACGGGCTGTGGGATTGGATCGTCAAGGAGGAGCATCCCTCGAATGGCCTAGGATCGGGCGAGCTCAAAAAGCTCGAGGAAGCAATGCGACATCTAGCGGGCCGGGCCCGTCATCCCGAGGAGTACTATCTTGTGCTGGCGCGAAGAGACGACGACGACCGACGGACGCTCGTCGAGAGTCTCCGAGGGTCTTCGCTCAAAGACGTTCTGATGGTCGTCGTGCTCGAAGGAGACGAGGCGGATCCGCTCGCCCGATTCTGCGGCCACCTCAAAGATCTGGTATATCGAGCGACAACACGCGGCAAGGAGTGGCCGAATGTCTGACCGTGCCGTGCCGAGTGCCGCTGAGGGTAGGGTATCGCGGATGTCCGCCCCGTGTCCCACGCGATCGGTCCCCGTCAACACCGGAGCTCGGACGTGCAACTGAGTCACTTCGCCAGAGTGGTAGACGCCAAAGGGCGAGTCGTCGGGACGGCGTATCCACTCAGCGAACAACGCCTACTGACGGCGGGACACGTTGCCCGAGAACTCGGTGCCGAATTCCGCGTGGTCTGGGGAGCCGAGCAGCCGACGGCTGAGTGCCGAGCGCGGTGCACCTGGATCCGGGCCGGCGACGTGGCTCGAGACGGGGCACTCGACGCGGCGGTGCTCGAGGTCTTCGAGGGCTCTACTCCGGAGGGAGTGGGCGCATATCTCACCAGCCAGCCGCTGCGTCGGACCGTCGAGTGGGAGAGTCGAGGATACGCGGTCGCGGGCGATGCGCCGGCGAAAGACGACGAAACGCCCTGGGCGCGGGAGGTTCCGCTCTCGGGCGAAGCGTTCTCTTTCGTCGAAGACGCATCGCACTTTCAGGTGACCGCCGAGAGTCCGCCCAAACGGGCGAAGGACTGGTCCGGTATCTCCGGTGCACCGGTGTTCGTCGGAGGTGTGATCTGCGGGATCATCACCAACGGCGCGGCACGGTTCGAGGGCAACCGACTGGTCGCGCTACCGTCATCACGGCTGCTCGCGGAGCCCGGGTTCGTCGAAGCGGTCGGTCTGCGGCAGTCGCGTCCGGAGTTCGAAGCACTACGCCGAGATCTGCGCAGTGCGCTCGATGCGGACGAGTCGGTGCGCCGGGAGCTGTTCGGTGTCGCGCCCGAGTGGCAGTCGGCGTACGAGTCTGGACAGCTCGAAGCTCTTGTCGAAGCGATCTTGACGAGCTCCGCGCTGCAGCTAACGCAGTACTTCGACAATGCCCACGCCGGTTGTTACATGCGTGAGCCGCGGGCGCTAGCGACCGCCGACGCGCTTGCTGACATTCTGGCTCGATTGCTGCCGTGGCTGTCGATCCGCACTCTCGTCGGCAGTGGGCCGCCCCGCGGCGGTTCGGTCTGGCCGCTCCCCGCGAGTACGGCGACGACAGCCGAGCTGTTGATGGCGGGCTTCGACGAGCGAGCCTTCGACTACGGAGAGCTCGTGCGCGGGCTACCGTACCCGGCCGCCGATGTGGCTGTGCGCGCTGGAATCGCGATCGACGTCGATGGCACGATCGAGTTTCGCAGGCTGTCGACACATCTCGCCGAGTGGTTGCTCGGGCAGCCGGTCGTCAAGGATCGCGACCTTACGAACCACCAACTCGAAGAGCTGAACGCCGCCATCGAGTACTATGCGAATCGACGTCGCGGTGCGGTCCGTTTCTACCTCGTGCTGGATGCGCAGCGGCATGCCGGTAATCGGACGTTCTTGGCACAGATCGAACGGTATTTGCCGGCTCTCGCAGTCGTACTGCTACAAGACCGGTCCGACAGCGATGAGTCTCGGATCTGCTGGCACCTCCGCGACCTGATCCACCGTGCGCGCACCGGTGAGGAGTTCTCCCCGTGATCGAGTTTCTTGAAGCCCATCCAGATGAACCCGTCCCCCTGCCCCAGCACGGTGACCTGCCGCCGACGAATCACCTCTTCGAGCAGCGCGCGATCGACGCGATCAACGCCGCGCTCGCGGCTGGTCGACCGCTGCTCCTACGCGGACTGCCCGGCGTCGGCAAGAGCCAGCTCGCGCGCGCCGCGGCGGCGAAGCTGAAGCGCGCCTTCGTCTCGCGTGTCGTCGATGCGCAGGTCGAGTCCGACGACTTGAAGTGGCGGTTCGACACCGTCGAGCGGCTCGCGCAGGCGCAGCTCCAGCATGCGATCGGGGCAAACGAACGTCAGGCGCGCGAGAACCTCGCGGCCGACCGGTTCTTGACCCCGGGTCCGCTGTGGTGGGCGTTTGACTGGGCCAGCGCGGCCGAGCAGGCACAGCGGATCGGCGCGGCCGAGCCGGAGACGCCGGCGAAGTGGCAGCCGAATCGCGGCTGCGTGCTGTTGATCGACGAGATCGACAAGGCCGATAGCTCGGTGCCGAACGGACTGCTCGAAGCGCTCGGCGCCGGTGTCTTCGACGCGCCGGGGGGCATCCGCATCGCGCGCTGTGAGGGTCAGGCGCAGCCACTGGTGATCGTCACGACGAACGAAGAGCGTGTGCTGCCCGACGCGTTTTTGCGGCGCTGCCTCGTCCTGCACCTGAGTCTACCGGAAAAGCCCGATGAGCTCGTCGAGCTGCTCGTGCGCCGTGGCCGCGCGCACCACCCGTCCGAGTCGGAGATCAGCAGCTCCGTTCTGCAGGATGCCGCGCGGCTGCTCGCCGATGATCGGCGCAGCGTGCGCGGCCGGCAGCTCTGCCCGCCCGGACAGGCCGAGTTCCTCGACCTGTGCCGTGCGGTCGTCGCGCTCGCGCCCGGCGACGAAGCAGCCCAGGGCGCGCTGTTGTCGCGACTCCGGCGATTCGTGTTCGACAAGCACCCGACGACCGACGAGGCATGACCAAGAGGGCGAGCACCCGCACGGTGGTCTGGCGCGGTGATCTGCTGCACGCGCTGGCGGAAGGCGGTGATCTCGGTCTCGCCGCACTCGTCGCGACGCTCGGCATGCGCGAACGGCCCGCAGCGCCGTCGTCGCCGGACCGCGTCAGCGAGAGCCAGTCGAAGCCGACCGAGCCGTCTGCAGTGGGACGCGCCGGCGGGGGACCGCTCGTACCGGTGCCGTTCTGGCGGGTCGTCGGACGTCGCTGGATCGAGCCCGAGCCGGTGTCGTCGCACGCTCGCCCGTTCACCCTCGACGAGTTCCGCGATCGCCGCTTCGCGCCAGCGCCGCCTCGGCCGCCGCTCGTTCGTTGGTCCCGGCTCCGGCCGTGTTTGACGGACTTCTGCCGCACGCGCGTCGAGTGCGGGCGCGTCGACGTGCAGCGGCTCGTGCGCGACGTCAGCGAGCTGCGTGCTCGGCGCAGGTTGCCACGGCACCGCGGCCGCGTGCCGAGTGCGCGCATCTTCGTGCTCGTCGACCGCAGCCGCCATCTCGAACCGTTCTGGGCGGACCAGCGTGAAGTACTCGACCATCTGCAGCGCCGCCTCGGCGCGGTAGTGATCCAAGTTGAGTGGTGGCCGCACGGCGTGACGCCGGTCGCCGAATGGGAAGTTCGCCCCGATGCCGGAGAACCCGTGCTCGCGTTGAGCGACCTCGGCGCCTACGCGGGCGCGACTGTCGCCGCCGATTGGTCGCGGCTCGCCACCGAGCTCGAGCGGCTGGAGGCGCCGCGGCTCGCGGTGATGCCGGTGCCGCGCGATCGCGTCGGCGCCGCTCCGGTGCGCGCCTGGTCCGCGCTCGAGTGGGAGGCGCCGAGTCGACCCGGAGCGCTCGACGGCGTGTCGGACCGAGAGCGGCGGCGGCGGCGGCGGCGCGCGCTGTCGCGGCGGCTCGCTCCCGCGCTCGAGCTCGGCGACGGGCTGTTGCGCGCGGCCCGGTTGCTGTTCGCCGCCGAGCGATTCGACGCCGGCACCGAATACGATCTGTTCTGGGAGCGATACGGTACCGCCGGCGCCGACGCGCGGAGTGCTGCTCGCGATCTCAACGGCTGGCGCGCGTTGCTGGGCGCGGATGCGCGCGCGTTCGTCGATCTGTTGCGCGACTGGCACTCCGGCGGTCCGGCCGAGACCTGGGCGGAAGAGATCGTGTTGCTCGGGCTCGACTGTGAGTCCGCGGACCTGCTGCAGATTGGAGAACTCGACGACGCGCGCGCGCTGCTCGCCCGCGTCGCGGCCAACCTCACGCTCGAGGGCGTCGATCGCGAGGACTTGCTGCGGAAGGCACTTGCCGGGTGGTTCCGCGACATGGCGCGTCGACATCAGGGCGCGTGGGTGGATCCGGAACTCGGTCCGCGACTCCGAGCGGCATGGGACAGCCTGGACGTCCGACAGGCCGAGCACGTGACACCTCCGGAGGCGTTGCGAACAGCGACGAGCGTTGACACCAGCGGCGCGGTGTCGTGGCTCGGCTGTCATCACGGCGAGTCGATCACCTTCGCGACTGGGCCGAGGTATGGAGGTGTCGGCGCCCCGATAGGCGACGTGGTCGTCCATTCTGCGCTCCGCGTCGGCACGCACGGCGGCTCGTGGGGCGAGACGCTGCGTCCCGCCGAATCGATCGCGTTCGTGCCGCCGCGCGCCGCGGTCATGTGGTGGCGCAGCGACGTCGACGAAGTCGTGCTCGAGCGCGTGCACCGCCCGGAATGGGCGGACGCGATTGGCCGGGATCGATTCGGGCTGTGGGCGGAATTCTCGGTCAAGGGGGTCGTGCAACGGATGCGTTGGGTGCCGCCGGGGCGGTTTCGGATGGGCTCGCCGGAGGACGAGCCGGGTCGCTACGACGACGAGGGTCCGCGGCACGAGGTCCGATTGACGCACGGGTATTGGCTGGCGGACACGCCGTGCACGCAGGAGCTGTGGGAGGCGGTGATTGGGGAGAATCCGAGCCGGTTCGTCTCCGCCAAGCGCCCCGTCGAGCAGGTCAGTTGGGAAGACGTGGTGTCGAAGTTCCTGCCGAGCCTGAACGAGGCGTGCGGAGGCTTGGAGGCTCGCCTCCCGACGGAGGCCGAGTGGGAGAATGCGTGCCGCGCGGGTAGCGAGGAGGCGACGTACGCGGGCGCGATGGAGATTCTCGGCGAAAACCATGCGCCAGTCTTGGACGGGATTGCGTGGTACGGGGGCAACAG
>JANQJF010000045.1 GCA_028281765.1 Planctomycetota bacterium
GCTGCACGACGTGACGATCGACAAGGCGAGTGGCACGGTGACGCTGGCGAACAAGCTCGAGGTCAGCGGCGACTTCACGGTCGCGAACGGCAGCTTCGACCAGGCCGGGCACGAACTCGAGTTCCAGGGCTGGAACACGACGATCGACACCGGCGGTGCGGTGCTCGGCGATGTGTCGCTCAACGTCGCGGGGTCGACGACTCTGGCACGTGATGTGATCGTTGGCGGCGACCTGACGGTCGACGGCTTGTCCAGTCTGAACGGGGCCAACGTCTACGTGCTCGGGGATCTCACGACCAACGACACGAGCTGGAGTGGCACGTCGGAGATCATCCAAGGCCCGCCGCCAGTGGCGGAGCCCGCGCCCGAGCCTGAGACGCCGACTGTGCCCGCTGATCCGGAACCGGCGCCCGAGCCCGAACCGGAGACACCGACCGTGTCCGCCGATCCGGAACCCGAGCCGGTGCCCGAGCCGGCCCCGACGGCCGACGCGACTCCGGAGCCTGCGTCCGATGCGGGGCAGGATCCGGTCTCGCTTTCGGCGGACGCGGATCCGACGACTCCGGTCAACGAGGACGGCGCGTCCGCTCTCGACGTCATGCTCGCGGATTCGCTCATGGCCGATGCGGTGGCGGAGGCGAACGATTCGAACACCTCCGCGACGGACGCTCCCGCGAACGACTCGGGCGCGTCGGGCGGTGGGTTCGTCGAAGCCGCGACCGACTCGTCCGACTCATCGGTGCAGGCCGAGGCCGCTTCGTTCGCCACGGGCGGAACGACCGCGACCCAGGCCGCTCCCTCGGCGACCCCCTCGGCGGTGGAAGCGCCGAGCGCGGACCTCGCGGATGTCTTGTCCGCAGAGGCGCAAGTCGAGCCCTCCGCCGATCGCGCCGGGGCGGCGCCGACCTATCGCGTCGAGCCGTTCGACGCACCGCAGGAGTCGGTGGGCGCATCCCTCGAGCAGCCGAATGACGAGCCCGTCGAAGACGAACAGCCGGCCGAAGCGCGTAGCTGGCTGGGGAACGCCTGGGCTTCGCTGATGACGTTCTTCAAGGGGCAGCGCACCGGCGACGAGCGCGACGGCCGTTGAGCAGACGTCGTCGGCCGCAAGAACCAGGAGCCAGTATGAACGCAGTAGTTGCCAATCTGACGTGGGCCGGTTTCGCCGTGATGCTCGTCGTGGGCGTGGTCCACCGCGCGCATGTCGGGGAGGATGGCGCCGCCACGGTCGTGCGTTCCGAGAGCGTCGACGATCACGTGGGCGTCACGCAGCCGAGCCGTGAAGTGCAGCTCGGCGGCGCCCGCGCTGGACGCATCGCGCGGATCCAGGTCGAACCCGGAGCCGAGGTCGAAGAGGGACAGCTGCTGTTCGAACTCGAGAACGATGTCGAGCGCTTGGACTACGAGCGCCTCCGACTCGGTGCGAGCGCCGGTGGCGCGATCGCGCTGGCGACGGCACGCCTCGAGAAGGCTCGGCTGGAGGCCGACCGCATCGCCGAACTGAGCGATCGCGACATCGCGAGCGGCGCGCGCGAAGACGAGGCCGTCGCCGATCGGCGCATCGCCGAAGCCGAGCTGACGCGAGCGCGAGAGCAGCAGGCGCTCCTCGCGTTGGAACGGGACCAAGCACAGGCGCGTTTCGAGCTGCTGCGGAGCCGGAGTCCGTTCCACGGTCGCGTCGAACAGGTCTTTCACGACGTCGGCGAGAGCGTGGACCACCTGGACCCCGTGCTGAGTCTCGTCGCGCTGCGACCGCTGCACGTCGAGTTTCCGTGCCCGGTCGAGGAGCGAGACCAGTGGCGGGAGGGGAGCGTGGCGGAGGTTTCGGACGGTGGCACCGGATCCACGGGACGGGCCAAGGTGGTGTTCTGCGGCCGCCAGGTCGAAGTGGCGAGCCAAACCGTGACGGTGCGGCTGGTCCTGCCGAACCAAGACGGCGCGTGGCTGTCCGGTAGGCGCGTGCACGTTCGCCGGATCGAATCCAAGGAAGGGAAGTAGCTGATGTTCGAGGATCCGAAAGAGCCCAAGAGCGAAGACATGGTCGAGCTTCTCGAGGAGCTCACGCTCTCGACCGAGCCGCAGGCGGACGTCGCGGCTCTGTTGCAAGACGACCATCTCTCGGTCGACCTGCGCGGCGAGTTCCGACTGGCGGACAGGAGCCGGCGAGCCGGCGGTCCGATTGACGCTCGGCTGATCCGTATCGCCCCGCGCGAGTTCACGCTCACGTCGTCCGAGCCGATGTTCGTCGGGGACCACTACGTGGTGTCCTTCGACCCAGACGAGCTCGCGTTCGAATCCGCGGATCACTCGGTCATGCGATGCACCGGTTGTGTGGAATCCCAAGATTCGCCGGAGACCTACCGGGCCACGCTGCGGCCGTTCGTCGACATCGACCTGCGCCGTGCGCTGGGCGGGAGCTCTCGGACGCGGTGATCGACGCACCGGACACCACCGCGCAGGGGGCCGCCGGTTCTCCGGCGAGCTCCGCCAACATGCAGCTCGAGCTGCGCAGGTTGTTCCAGATCGCGCCGCCCAACGTGGCGCTTCGGCAGTCTTTGGAGCGGATGGGGCGTCACTTCGGCGGCGTCTACATCGCGATGCACGGCTGTCCGGCCGGAGAACCGCTGAGCGAGGAGTGGGCCGAAGCAGACTGTCCGATCGGCGACGAGCTTCGCGAGCGGGTAAACGAGGCCGTATTCACGGCGATGGGTGGCGAAGCCGCGAGATGCCTGCGTCTCAGCGGCGGCAGCGGCCGCATCGCGGAAGGCGCCGTGATCGTCGTCGCGACGATGTACAACGAGGAGCTGTCTCCTTCCGGCGGTGCCGCGATGGTCGCACCGTGCTCGGACCGTGACGAGGCGCTCGAGTTGCTGCGCGCATTCGAGAGCATGGTCGGGTTCGTCTCGCTGCTGGCCAGCAGTGAGATCGATCTGCAGCGCGTCATGGAGTCCGGTGCCGGGGACGCATCGGCTCCTTCGCAGACGGCCTCCGACTCGGCCGCGCAAGCCGGGGGCGACCCGAGTGAGGATCCTTGGCGAGTCGGTTGGGACCTAGTGGGGGATCTGCAGGCCCGCCATGCCTTCGACCAGGTCGCGCTCGGTGTCGTCGTGCCGAACGCACAGCGCGTCGACGTCAAGGTCGTCAGCGGCATGGATCAGGTCCGCGCCGGGAACCCCGGGGTGCGCAGGATCCGGGCCGCGATGGAAGAGGCTCTGGATCGCGACGAGATGACGCTCTGGGCCGGGCGTGATCGACCGTCGATCGACGACGTGCGCGAGGCTCCGGACGACCCCAGGCTTCATCGGCAGTGGAGTGAGTCGATCGGTGGTGATCCGGTGGCGACCATACCGCTGCGTTCTCGCGGTCGCACTGTCGGTGTGGTGACGCTTCGGCACTCGACGGTCGAGCCGATTCGTCTGGCCAAGCTCGCGGCGATCCAGAAGGAGCTCGAGGCGTGGGGGGCTCTGCTCCCGCTCGTCGAGCGCGCGGGACGCAGCGTCGCGCGGCACGCGATGGATGCCACGCGACGTCGCATGCGCGAAATCGTGGGCGTCGGATGGTGGCGGACGGTGATGAGCGTCGTGGTCACCGTGGCCATGGCGTGCGTCATGGCCTTTGTCGAAGTCGACGACGTGGTCGACGTGCCGGCCCGGCTGGTCCCGTCGACGCCGCGAGTCGTCTCTGCGCCGCGAGATGCGCGCCTGATGAAGCTGCTCGCCGATGCGGGTGACACCGTGGTCGCGGGGCAGCTGCTCGCGGTGCTCGACCTCGAGGACGATCGACTCGCCTCCAAGGAGCTGGCGGCGCGCCGCGACGTGCTGGCTGTAGAGATCGAAGTGGCGCGAGCCAAGGCCGACTTCGGCGCCATGTACGCGAGCCGTGCACGACTGCGAGCGACGGAAGCCGAGCTGGAAGTCATCGAAGCGCGGCTGACGGACGCGGAGATTCGTGCGCCGATCGACGGCCGCATCCTGGCAGGCGAGTTGCGGCCGCGGGTCGGGGACCGGCTCGCCGTCGGCGAGCACCTGTTCACGATCGGTGGGGAGCGCGTTTGCGCCGAGCTTCGCGTGCCGGACCAAGACTTGCCGTCCACGCAACAGCTGGATGATGCCGTCGCGACCTTCGAGCCGTATGCGCACCCGGGCGTCGAGCTCGAACTCGGCGTCTGCACGGTGCCGCCCGCCGCGGACATCGTGGAGCAGCGCGCGGTCTACCTGGTCAACGCCGAGGTCTTGCCGAGTGCCGAGGCCGCTCTTCGGCCGGGCATGGAGGGCGTCGCGCGCGTAAGGCTCGGACGGATCAGCCTGTGGACTGCCTACAGTCGACCGGTGATCCACTGGCTACGTCGGAGCACCTGGCTGTGACGGCTTCCGGGCTGCCGAAGGAAGCGCTCGAGAAGCTCGGTGGTGTCCGTGTCGGGTTGCGGTCCGACCTCGAGGTGACGCGTCAGATTAGCGGTGGCGGTCGTGTGCAGTACGTCGTTCACGACCCGGTGAGCTTCGAGAACAGTCTCTTCGACGCACACGAGTACCGCGTTCTGTCGGCGATCGACGCGCGCTGCCGACTCGCGGACGTCCTCCAGCGCCTGGTCGAAGCGGGCGTGCTCGATGACGAGGATCGCGAGTCGTTCTACGACTTCATCCTGCTGCAGCATCAGCGGCGCCTTCTGCGCCTGCCGATCGCGGATGGCCATCGCACCTGGGAGCGGGCCAAGCGCCGGCGCGAGCAGAACCGCAAGATCTCGCCGTTCCGCAAGATCATGTATTGGCGGGTGCCGATCTGGAACCCGGACCACTTCCTCGAGAAGACCATGCCGTACGTCGGCTGGATCTTCGGTCGCTACGGGATCGCGCTTTGGTGCGCACTGATGGCGTTCGCCTGGTGGGCTTCGAGCGGTCGCCTGTGGGAGATGCTGACCAGCGCCCCGTCACTCCTCGAGCTCGAGAACCTCGGCGTCCTCTGGGTGACCCTGATCGTCCTGAAGGTATTCCACGAGTTCGGTCACGCCTACGCCTGCCGCTACCTGGGCGGCAGCGTTCCGGAGATGGGGTTGGCGTTCGTGCTCGGCGCTCCCTGTGCGTACGTCGACGCCAGCTCGGCTTGGAAGCTGTCGAATCCCTGGCATCGCATCGGGATCTCGATGGGGGGCATGTTCGCCGAGTCGTTCCTCGCCGCCATCGCGTTGATCGTCTGGGTGGGCGCCGAGGAAGGGATCGTGCGGACGGTGGCCCAGAACGTCGTGGTCCTCGCGACCGCCGTGACCGTGCTCTTCAATATCAACCCCCTGATGAAGTTCGACGGCTACTACGTGCTGACCGATCTGATTCGGGAGCCGAACATGCGCGCCCGATCGAGCAACGAACTCGGCAGGCTCGGCCGCAAGCTCCTCAAGCTGCCGGTGCCTGCAGCTGGGGCGCGTGCTCGGATTCACTTGGCCTACGGCGTGGGTGCGTTCGTCTACAAGATCCTGCTGTCGGTGGGTATCGTCACGACCGTCGTGCTCGGCTGGCCGCTGGTCGGCGCGATGCTCGGCGTCGTGTTCGCTTGGATGATGCTCGGGCAGCCGGTGCTGCGCTGCGTGCGCTGGCTGTGGCGAAGCCCGGAGACGCGGGAGATCCGCTGGAAGGCGCGCAGCCTGGGGCTCGCGATGGTGACCGTCGGTCCGGCACTGGCCCTCGCGGCGATTCCCGTCGGCCTCGAAGTGGACGTGCCCGGCATCGTCGTCTCCGAAGGCGGCGAGCGGGTGCTGCGGGCTCCGATTGCCGGATTCGTCCGCGCCGTACCGGTCGTGGTCGGCGGCGCCGTCGGTGCGGGTGGCGTGGTCGTCGAGCTGGAGGCGCCGGATCTCGAGCGCAAGCTGTGGAACGCGCGCGGCGAACTCGACGCGAATCGCCAGCAGCGCTTGGCCGCCGAAGGCACGGACCCGGTCGCCGCGAAGATCGCCAGCGAGCGCGAGCGTCGACATGCCGAGATCGTCGCGTCCCTGGAGCAGCGCATCGCGTCGACGACCGTCCGTTCGCCGCTGCGCGGCACGGTGACGCGTTGGGCGCGTCCCGATCTGCTGGGTTCGTACGTGCAGATCGGCGATCCGCTCGTCGTGGTCGAGGGCGAAGAACGCCGCGTCGAGGCTTGGATCCCGGCGCGCGACATCGAGCGCAGTCGCATCAATACGGCGGAGCAAGCAGAAGTCCGCTACCTGCGAGACCTCGTCCTGCGTCATGACGCGACCGTGATCGAGATCGACCCGGTCGCGGATCGCGGCGACGTCCCGGATTTGTTGACGAGTCATGCCGGCGGGCCGATCCGCCTCGAGACGATCGACGGCGCGGAGCAGGCCGAACGTGCTTACGTGCGTCTGCTGCTGGATCCGCACGAGATGCCGCCCGAGCCTTCGCTCGGGATGGCGGTGCGCGTGCGCTTCACGGGACGGTTGGAGTCGCTCGGTGAGTGGATGTTTCGGCAGGCAGTCGGCTTCACCCAGCAGTGGCGTTTGTCGGGTTCGCGCTGACGCGGATTGCTTGGGTTCGGCCGGTTCACGCTCGGATCATCTCGTCCGATTCGCCTTCCGCCAGCGCCAGCGCGCAGTCGATGAGCGCGAGGTGGCAGTATGCCTGCGGGAAGTTTCCGAGGTGTCGCAGCGTGTGGATGTCGAGGTCTTCGCCGTAGAGGCCGTGCAGGTTGGCCGCAGCGACCAGTTGCTCGAAGAACTCTCGCGCCTCGTCTTCTCTGCCGATCTGTGCGAGCGCCTTGACCAACCAGAACGAGCACACGGTGAACGCGCTCTCCGGCTCGCCGAAGTCGTCCTCGTTGCGGTAGCGAAACATCAATCCCTCGACGCAGAGTTCGCGCTGCGACTGCTCGACTGTCGAGATGAAGCGCGGGTCGGTCGGCTCGAGGAAGCCGTACTCGGCCATCAAGAGGTTGGAGGCGTCGAGGTCGTCGGAGCCGTAGGCCTGCACGAACGCTCCCTTCGTCTCGCTCCAGCCCTGGCTGACGATCGACGCGTGCATCGCCTCCAGGACGTCGCGGTGCTTCGCCTTCCACTTGTCCTTACCGAGCAGATCCGCGATGCGCACGGCGCGGTCGATGGCGACCCAGCACAGGACCTTGGAGAGGACGAAGTGACGTTTCTCGCCGCGGATCTCCCAGATTCCGCGGTCCGGCTCCTCCCAGCTTTCCAGGACGATTCGCGTCACCGAGCGCACGCGAGTCCAAATCCGGTCGAGGGTCTCGGGTGTTCGCTGCCGGAGCATCAGGTCTTGGTAGACGACGTCCATCAAGACGCCGTAGATGTCGTGCTGCGCCTGCGTGTAGGCGGCGTTGCCGACGCGCACTGGCCGCGAACCCCGGTATCCGCTCAGGTGGTCGAGCGAGCGCTCGGTCAGGTCGCGCTCACCGCGCAGGCCGTACATGATCTGGAGCGAGTCGTCCTTGGTCGGGACCGTGCGGAGCATCCAGTCGATGAATCGCGAAGCCATCGACGGATGGCCGATCTTGTGCAGGACCGACACGGTCATCGATGCGTCGCGGATCCAGCAGAATCGGTAGTCCCAGTTGCGCTCGTGCCCGATCGTCTCGGGCAGCGAGGTCGTCGCGGCCGCGAGCATCGCGCCGCTCGGGCTGAACTGCAGCATCTTCAGCACGAGCGCGCTGCGGACGACCTGATCCTGGTACTCGAGCGTCTTGTGCGTCCGCGCGACCCAGAGCAACCAGTACGCACGCGTTCGCTCCAGCATCAGGTCGACGAGATCACGATCGGGATGCTGCACCTTGTCGTGATAGCTGAGGAGCAGGAACTTCTCGTCGTCCAGGGCGATGGCCTCGCCGTCGCGGACGGCTTCCGCATCGAGGTCGGTGTAGAGATAGATCGACTCGTAGACCGAGGAGCCCTCCTCGTTGCGCCAGCGGGTCGTCGCCTTGAGGCCGCGGCGGATGCGCGTCGTCTTCGTCTCGCCCTGTCCGTATTCGAGTCGCGGATCGAACCGCACGAGGACCTCGGGCCGTCCGCGCACCGGGCGCAGGACCCTGCAGATGTCCGGCCCCACGTCATCCCAGAAGCCGGCCCGCCCGTCCGAGGTGTAGCGCGGCATGAAGTCGATCACGTCGAACGCACCGTCGTCACCCTCGAAGCGGGTGACGAGGACGTTCGTGTTCTTCTCGTAGGCCTGCTCCGTGACGCGACCGTTCCGCATCGCGATGCCGAACGAGCCGCCCTTCTCTTCGTCGAGGAGCGACGCGAAGACGGTTCCGGAATCGAAGTCCGGCAGACAGCAGAACACGATACTCGCCGCGGCGTCGACCAGCGCGCACGTGCGCCCGTTGCCGATCATCGCGAGGTGGTAGTCGGATGCGAGGTCTCGGGGCAGGTCTCTTGGTTGGGCGCTCATGCGTGGATACGCTCCACTTCTTCGCGAAGGGTCTCCAGGAACAGGCGGACGCCCGTGATGTCCGTGCGGTAGCGGGCGCGGGTCGAAGCCTTGCCGACCTTCACCGTGTAGAAGTCGACGCCCTTCGGTTCGAGAGCGAACATCGTCTCGTCGGTTTGATCGTCACCCGCGACGAACGCGACGTCGTTGCGCTGTCGCGTCATCAGAGCGTCGACCGCCAGCCCCTTGCTGACTTGCAGGCTGGACACCTCGACGATCTTCTGGCCGTGGTGGACCGTCACCGGCAAGTTGGCGGCCGTTTGGGTGAGTTCGTCGAGTAGTTCCCGGGCGCGCCAGCGACCGAACTCGGGATCGGCCTGCCGATAGTGCCAGACCATCGCGGACTGCTTCTCCTCGACGTGCGTGCCGGGCGTGAGCAAAGACGCCTGTTCGAGCTGTGCGCGGATCAGATCCTTCCACGTCGTGTCGACGTGCGGATTGAACAGCGTCCACTCCTCGCCGTCGGCTTCGAACCATCGATACCCGTGCTCGGCGACGAGGGTGATGCCGAGGCCACCGAAGTGGGTCTCGAGGAACTGCGGGGCGCGGCCGCTCACGATCGTGAGTGACAAACGGTCGTGGCTCGCGAGTGCCTGGAGGAGCTGGGGCAGCCCGGGGTCCGGAACCGCTTCATCCGGAACGTCGACGAAGTCGCGCAGCGTGCCGTCGTAATCCAGGAAGAGTCCGACGCGGTCGCCCGCGCGCCACTTCTCCACGACGTCCTCGGCGAGCGGCTTCATGTCGGCTACGACCACCTGCTTCTCGCGCTCGGGGACCGACGCGAGGTCGTGAAGATAGCGCCGCGCCCAGACGCCGCTGTGCTGACTGCGCACGCGGGACTGCATCGGTGCGATGCGAGCCCGGCGCTCGTCCTCCGTCATGTCGAGAGCACGATTCAGCGCATCGGACACGGCGTCGACGTCGTACGGGTTGACCTGCAGGGCCTGCGCCAGTTCCTCGGTGGCGCCGGTGAACTCGCTGAGGATCAGCACGCCCGGGCAGCCGTCGGCGTCCTGGCAGTCGATGAACTCCTTCGCAACGAGGTTCATCCCGTCGCGAAGAGGTGTGACCAGGCAGATCTCGGCGAGCGTGTAGAGCGCGGCGAGGTCCTTCATCGGAAAGCCGCGGTGAAGGAACTGCACGGGCGCGTGGCCGACTCGGCCGAAGTCGCCGTTGATCGCGCCCACTCCCTGCTGCACTTCTTCGGTGAGTAGATCGTATTCCTCCACGCCCTGTCTCGACGGGACGGCGATCAGCACGAACACGACTTCGTTGCGCTTGTCCGGCGTCGTTTCCAAGAACCGGCGCATGGCTGCGAGCTTCTCCGGCACACCTTTCGTGTAGTCGAGGCGTTCGACGTTGAGGATCAGGCGCTTGCCGTTGAGCTCGCGACGGTGCTTCTCGACGAGCTCGGCGAACTCGTCACGCGCCATCTCGCGCTGGAAGCCGAGGTGGTTGTGCCCGATCGGATAGACCCCGAGCCGAACCTGGCGTCCGCCGTGCCACACTCCCTCGACGTCCGACTCGAGGCCGAGGACGCGCAAGAGCGAAGAACGGAAGTGGCGGAGGTAGCCGTACGTGTGGAACGCGATGACGTCGGCGCCGAGTAGCCCGCGCAGGATCTCCGCGCGCTCGGGCAGGACGCGAAACAGGTCGCTACTGCAGAACGGCGTGTGGAGGAAGAAGCCGACTCGCAGGTCCTTGTCCGTCTTCTCGCGGAGCAGCGAGGGCAACAAGAAGAGGTGGTAGTCGTGGATCCACACCATGTCCCCGTCCTTGGCCTCCTTTACGATGACTTCGGCGAAGCGCTCGTTCGCACGCTGATACGCGTGCCACCAGGCGTTGGAGAAGCTGGCCCGCTCGACCATGTAATGCAGTAGCGGCCAGAGCGTGGAGTTCGCGTAGCCCTCGTAGAATCCGTCGATCTCCGCGGCGGTCAGAAAGACCGGTCGCATGCCCTCGACTTCCATCGCGTTGTGGACGACGCCGAGGTCCTCAAAGTCTTCGACGGCGCGGCCGGGCCAGCCGATCCAAAGCTGCTCTTGCTCCAGTTCCGCGCCCTCGAGAGCGGAGGCCAACCCGCCGGTCGTGCGGTGCGCCGTGCCGCTCGAATCGATGCGCACGGGGAGTCGGTTCGAGACGTTGATGAGTCGGCTCATGAGTGCGTGTGCTCTCGCTGGGTGTGGGTCGCGACGCGGGCTCCACGCAAGATCCGTACACGGAGCGCGGGAGCATTCACGGACAAACCGCGATGCTCCCGCGCGTCGAGTGCTGAGGGATGCTGCTAGCCTCCGAAGATGAAGCGTAGGCCGCGCGAGAAAGCGATACCCGCGGACGCGCCGTTGTCGACGTGGATGAGCTGGCCGTAGAGCTCGATCCCACACAGCGTGCTGTTGTCGGGAATGTCGAGCGGGTACGACGCGCCACCCGGAGCGAGCGCCGGAATGTGCACCGGGACGACCGGATTGGTCAGCAGCGCTCCGTCGAGCGGAGTCGGCGTGTTCGTCTGCTGATCACCGAACAGCAGGCACGCGGACGCGCTGACGCCGCTGGCGTTCCCGAGCAGGATGTTGACGGTCTCGCCGATTGTCGGGTTGCCGTCGAGGCCGAGGCTCGGCACGCCGTTGGTGCCTTCCCAGCCCGTGCCGTAGTTCGTCCAGGTCGGACCGACGCGTTCGATCGTGATGCGGACGTTGTCGAAGAAGACGTTCGCGAAACTGCCGGGCGCGCCGCCGGTGATCGCCGCGAGCTGCAGAGTGATGCCGCCGGAGACGTCGGGTCCGGTCGTCGTCGTGAACGTGTTCGTCGTCCAGACGGTCGGATCCGGATCGATCGTGAGCGGAGCGCCGCCCAGGAGCTCGGACTGCGAAACGCCGCCACCGTTCAGCTCGGAGAAGAGCTCGGCGAACGCGACGCCGCCGACATCGGTCGAGCCGCGCACGTCGAACGAGATCTGAATCTCTTCGCCGGGCTGGACGGCATCCGCTCCCGGCCAACCGGGGCCGATGCCGATGTTGGCGTTCTTGATCAGCGATGCCGAGGCGATCTGCGAGTTGTTGATGTTCACCGCGAAGCTCGAGCCCGAGCCCGGTGAGGTGATCGTGGTCTGACCCGGGGCCGACTCGAAGACCTGCCAGTCGGTGAGATCGCCGGTCTCGAAGCCTCCGTTGCGCGCGATGTCGCAGTCCGACGTCGTCGTGAACAGGATGTCGTCGACCTGGCCACCGCCGCCGGCGAAGGCCGGCTGCAGATACAGGATCAACGCCTGGACGCTCTCGGTGCCCGCCGGCGCGGTTCCGCTGATCGCGGGGTTGTCGATCCAGGTGTCAGTCGGCGACGTGCCGTCGAGGATGATCCCTTCGGCCGCGCCGATTTCCGTGCCACCGCCGTCGAAGAACGCGATCTTCATGACCATCCAGTTGTCTCCTGGCGGGCCGGCGCCGAGCAGCGGGTCACCGCTCCAGTGGCGCGACGAGCAGTCCATCGAGAACGACTGGCCCGGCTCCGCGCCGAACGTCTGGAAGATGCCGCTGACGTTGAAGCCGCCGCTGAAGTTGCCGAACATCTTGCAGAGCTGCGTGCCGTTGAGCGGCTCGATCTCGGGCAGATTCTCCGGCTCGGCGAACGCGTTGCCGAACGCATCCCAGCCGCTGAGTCCCGATTCGAAGCCCGGGTTCACCAGGAGGTTGCCGGTCGGCGGCGGGGGCGGAGCGGAGCTCGTGAACGACACGTCGTCAATATGCGCGGCGCCGCCGTCGTTGCCGGGCTGCAGGTAGAGGATCAGGCACTGCACGCTCGCGGTGCCGGCGGGCGCGGTGCCCGTGACCTCGGGGTTGTCGATCCAGGTGTCGGTCGGCGAGTTGCCGTCGAGGATGATGCCTTCGGCACCAGCGATCTCGGTGCCGCCGCCGTCGAAGAATGCGATCTTCATGACGACCCAGTTGTCACCGGGGGGGCCGTTGCCCGGGATCGTGTCGCCGGACCACATGCGGGACCACGCGTCGATCGTGAAGATGTCGCCCGGCGCGGCGGGGAACTCTTGGAAGATGCCGGAGACATCGAAGCCGCCGGAGAAGTTGCCGAACATCTTGACCTCGCCGGTGCCGCTGAGCGGGTCGATCTCCGGCGGATTGGCGCTCTCGGCGAACGCGTTGCCGAAGACGTTCCAGCCGGTCAGGCCGGCTTCGAAGTCCGGGTTGGTCAGGAGGTTCTGTGCGGCGCCGATCGGCGCGAGCATCGCGGTCGAGAGAGCGATTGCGAAGCGGTTGATCTTCATTGTGTGTAGGGGGAGGTGAAGAGTCGAAACGAGCGCTGGCGAGGCGGGCGACACTTAGTTCGGCAACAGAACGAACTTACACGATCCGATGCGGCGTGTCGATCCGGTGGGCTTCTCCGGGAGCCGAAAGCGCCAGCGTTTCGCCATTAACGAAACGCGGGACCACCCCGCGGACGCGCCGCGAAATGCTCCCGTGTCAGGTCGAGCTACGGCGGGCTCAGTTACCGTTGCCGCCCAGGATGAAGCGCAGACCACGCGAGAACGCGAGGCCGGCGGACGCGCCAGCGTCGAACTGGATCGACTGGCAGTAGAGCGAGATGCCGCAGAGGGCGCCGTTCGCCGGGAGGTCGAGCGCGACCGTGTCACCACCGGCGGCGAGCGCCGGGAGGTTGACCGGGACTGTCGCTTCGTTCAGCAGGCTGCCGCCGAACGGGGTCGGGATCTCGAGCTGCGTGCCACCGAAGAGGAGCACGGCCGGCGTCGGCGCGCCGAGCGAGTTGCCGACCTGGATGCCGACCGTCTGGCCGAGCGTCGGGTTCGAGTCGAGCGTGAGACCCGGGACGCCGTTGGTGCCGGCGAAGCCGGTGCCGTAGTTCGACCACGTCGGGCCCGGGCGCACGATGCGCACGCTGATGTTGTCGAACTCGATGTCTGCGACGCTACCCGGAGCGCCACCGGTGATCGCCGCGAGCTGCAGCGTTACGCCACCCGACACGTCGGGGCCGGTCGTGGTGGTGAACGAGAACGTCGTCCAGACCGTCGGGTCCGGGTCGAGCGCGAGCGGCGCGCCACCGAGGATCTCGTTCTGCGAGGTGCCGCCGGCGCTCAGCTCCGAGAAGAACTCGGCAAAGGCGACGCCGCCGACCGCGGTCGTGCCGCGAGCGTCGAGCGAGATGACGACGGTTTCACCGGGCTGGACAGTGTCCGCGGCCGGCCATGCCGGACCGATACCGATGTTCGCGTTCTTGATCAGCGATGCCGAGGCGAGCTGCTGGTTGTTGATGCGTACGGCGAAGTTCGAGCTCGAGCCCGGGGAGACGATCGAGGTCTGAGCCGCGGCCGACTCGAAGACCTGCCAACCGGTGAGGTCGCCGGTCTCGAAGCCGCCGTTCACGGAGATGTCGCAGGACGACACGGTCGTGAACTCGACGTCGTCGAACTGGCAGCCGCCGCCGTCGAAGGCCGGCTGCAGGTAGAGCAGCAGCGCCTGGACGGTCTCGGTGCCGGCCGGGGCCGTGCCCGTAATCGACGGGTTGTCGATCCAGGTGTCGGTCGGGAACGTGCCATCACAGACGATCTGCTCCGTGCCGGCGATCTCGGTGCCGCCCGCGTCGAAGAACGCGATCTTCATGACCGCCCAGTTGTCCGCGCTGGGGCCGGCGCCGATCATCGGGTCGCCGCTCCAGTGGCGGGACGCGCAGTCCATCGAGAAGGTCTGGCCCTCGGCTGCGCCGTACGTCTGGAACGCGCCGGAGACGTTGAAGCCGCCGGAGAAGTTGCCGAACATCTTCAGGACGCCGGTGCCGGTTTGCGGGTCGATCTCGGGCAGGTTGGTCGGCTCACCGAAGGCGTTGCCGAAGGTGTCCCAGCCGGCGGTGCCGGCTTCGAAGCCCGGGTTCGCGAGCAGATTGCCCGTCGGCGGCGGGAGCGGGGCGTTCGCCGTGAACGAGACGTCGTCGATGTGCGCGGCGCCGCCGTCGTTGCCGGGCTGCAGGTAGAGGATCAAGCACTGCACGCTCGTCGTGCCGGCGGGCGCGGTGCCCGTGACCTCGGGGTTGTCGATCCAGGTGTCGGTCGGCGAGTTGCCGTCGAGGATGACGCCTTCCGCACCACCGATCTCGGTGCCGCCGCCATCGAAGAAGGCCATCTTCATGACGACCCAGTTGTCCGCGGGCGGGCCGTTGCCGGGGATCGTGTCGCCGGACCACATGCGTGACCACGCGTCGATCGTGAACGAGTCGCCTTGCGCTGCCGGGAACTGTTGGAAGATGCCGGAGACGTCGAAGCCGCCGCTGAAGTTGCCGAACATCTTGACTTCGCCGGTGCCGCTGAGCGGATCGATTTCCGGCGGGTTCGCCGACTCGGCGAACGCGTTGCCGAACGACGTCCAGCCGGTGAGGCCGGCCTCGAAGTCCGGGTTCGTCAGGAGGTTTTGGGCGGCACCGAAGGGCGCCAGAAGGGCAGCGGAAACGAGCGCTGCGGGGAGGAATTGGATCTTCATGGTTGTGGAGCCGGGAACGCGAGGTCGTGTGAGTCGGCGAAATGGCCGCCCGGACACTTAGTTCGATCGGAAAACTAACTATGTGCCCGGGGCCGGGTCAAGCCCCCGACTCGGGCGAGCCGTCCCATCTGCGCAACCGCCGGATGGCCGGTCGTATCGGGATTCTCCGGATCAATCCTATCCACATTCATGAAAGTGCTTTGGGGCTGATTGTGGGGTCGTTTTCGCTGCGCCCGAACCGAGCGGGAGACCCGTCCGCGGGAGCAGGGCTCCCTCGAGTTTGTTCATTGCCTAGACTAATCTCTCGCGTAGAGCTACGGTCCCGGCGCTCGTCGATCGCGAGCCCGGCCTCGGCCGCTCTGCTCCTCACCTGTGCACGAGTCGCCCGCCCTGCGCGTCGTTCCCGCGTGTTCGGGTGGCTCCCGTCCGATCGGGACTTCCGACCATGAAGATCACGTCTGCGTTCGTCCTCGCCGGTGCGCTGCTCGCGCCAGCGAGCTTCGCGCAAAACCTGCTGACCAACCCCGGGTTCGAGTCCGGGCTCGCCGGGTGGTCGACCTTCGGCAATGCGTTTGCCGAACCGGCGAACCCGCCATCGGTCGATCCGCGCACGGGCTCGCAGCTCGTAAAGATGTTCGGCAACTTCAGTGGCGGGTTCGACGTGTCCGGGATCTATCAGGCGTTTCCGGCGGCACCCGGCGACGAATTCACGATCGACGCGTGGTCGCGCCACTGGTCCGGAGACGCGCTCGCCGGCGGCGGCGCGCCCGCGGACAACTGGGTCGTCATGAAGATCGCGTTCTTCGGCGGCGGCGGCACCGAGATCGGAGGCTCGGAGGGCACGATCCTCGACGGCACCTCGCCGACCGACACCTGGATCGACAACGCCGAGGTCACCGGCATCGCGCCGGCCGGCACGGTGAGCGTGCAGTGCCTCATCCTCTACCTGCAGCCGGGCAACGCGGGTGGCGCGGCGCTGATCGACGACGTCTCCTTCACGGCGACGAGTCAGCCGCCGTCCGGCAACCTGCTTGCCAACGCCGACTTCGAATCCGGTCTGTCCGGCTGGTCGGTCTTCGGCAACGCCTTCGGCGAATCGACCAACCCGCCGGCCATCGTGCCGCAGAGCGGGTCGCAGGCCTGCAAGATGTTCGGCAACTTCAGCGGCGCGTTCGATGTCTCGGGCATCTACCAGAGCTTCCCCGCGAGCCCGGGCCAGACGTTCACGATCGACGCGTGGTCGCGACACTTCGCCGGCGATGCGTTGATCGGCGGTGGCCCGCCGAACGACAACTGGGTCGTCATGAAGATGGCGTTCTTCGACGCGGGCGGCACCGAGATCGGGGGCGCCGAGCGCATCATCCTCGACGGGAACTCGCCGACCGACACCTGGATCCACAACGCGCCGGTCAACGGCACAGCGCCGCCCGGAACGGCGACCGTGCAGTGCCTGATCCTCTACCTGCAGCCGGGCAATGCGGGTGGCGCGGCGTTGATCGACGACGTGTCGTTCACGACCGGTACGCCGACGCAGACCGCGACAATCGAGATCACCTCGGCGCCGGCCTACGGCGGCCCCGGCGTGATCACCGGCAACGTCTCCGGCGTCGACTTCGCGACTCACCGCGTCGCGGTCTATCTCTACATCGACGGCGCGGGCTGGTGGACCAAGCCGAGTGATCAGAACCCGACCGTGGCGATCCAGCCGGACGGGACCTTCACGGCCAACGTGTACACGTGCTGCTTGGATGGTGGCGCGACCCTGTTCACGGCCGCGGTCCTGGCACCGGGCGTCAATCCGCCGATCGCCGCAGGCTCGTGTCGAATCCCGTCGAGCCTGCCGAGTCTGGCCGAGGATACGCACGAGCGGTGGGGGCGGACCCTCGAGTTCGGGGGCCGCACCTGGGCCGTCAAGGAATCGCCGTCTCCGGTCGGTCCCGGCGGGAACGTCTTCTCGGATCACCCCGCCGACGTGTTCGTCGATGGGCAAGGACAGCTGCACCTTCGGGTGGTCTTCCGCGATGGAGTCTGGAAGTCGAGTGAGGTCGTCCTCGTCGACGACGTCGGCTACGGCACCTACTGGTTCACGACGGAGTCGCAGGTCGGGAGCCTCGATCCGAACCTGACGTTCGGTGCGTTCACCTGGGATCCGTTCTGCGACGACACCACGATTCCGGCGTGGCCGAATCGCGAGATCGACTTCGAAGACTCGCGCTGGGGCAACCCGGGTGACCCGTTCAGCTCGCAGGTGGTCGTGCAGCCTTACGACGTCCCGGGCAACCTGGTCCGCTACACCACGCCGTTCCTGAGTCCGACACCGACGCTGACTCGTCACTTCACGTGGCAGCCGCACCGCGTCGACTACATGGTCGCGAAGGGGCAGCATTCGCCGGGCACCGTGACGCCCGCGGACGTCGTGCACGAGAGCACCTACCTGCACAACCCGGCCGCCGGTCGCCGCGTGCCGCCCGCAGGTCGTGAGAAGTGGCGGTTCAATCTCTGGATCAACGGTGGCGGCGCGCCGAGCAACGGCCAGACCGCCGAAGTGATCATCAGCGACTTCCGATTCTCGGATACTGTCGGCGTGTTCCCCGCGGGCTGCGGCATCAACCCGAACGGCAGCGCCGTCGTGCTGTCGGGCGGTCCGTTCCTCGGCACGACGATCACGCTCGGCGTCGACAACCCGACCGGCACGCAGAATCCCGGCGCGCTCGCCAACCTGCTGCTCGGTTTCGCGCCGACCGCGAACTACCCGTGCGGCATCGAGATCCCCGGTTTCGGAATGACGGGACCGACCGGTGAATTGCTCGTCGATCTGTCGAACCACGTTGCCTTGCCGGGTGGCCCGTGGACCGGGCCGGGGAACGCCGTGCCGATCCAGATCACGATCCCGCCGACCGTCGGGTTGGTGGGGGCTTCGCTCTACACGCAGGGCGTGATGCTCGACATCACCGGCGCGGTTCCGATCGGACTCGCGGGTGCGCAGGAGCTGTGCATCGGACTCTGACTCTCGGGTTGTCATGAGCGGAATCGATGGCGCGTCGTCGGGTGACGCGGTCGTCGGCATCGTTACGCCGGCGTAACGCCCGTCGCGCGCGTCGTCCGAAACCAGCGGCATAGTGCAGAAAACCCGGCGGATCGCGGCTCCATTCGAGGAGCGGACGATCCGGTACGGAGTTTGCGCCGCTCACGACATCCCCGGCCGGCGCGCCGGGTGACGACGACGCCGGCTTTGATCCCGAGTCGAGTTGTTGCGATGTCGTCCTTATCCGGTCCTGTTTTCTTCGGCCTGTTCTTCTTCGCCGGCGCGTGTTCGGTCGGCGGTCGAGTCGAAGACGGCGCGCTGCTGCGCGACGTCGACGTCCCCTACGCCGCGCGTTCTGAAACCGTCGCGGACTTCGCGACCTGGCTTCCCTTTGCCGCGCCGACGGCGGTAGAGCCCGTGGTCGTCGTCGAGCGCGTGACCGCTGGTGTGCCTTGGCCGCGTGGACTCGCGCTGGTCGAGGACGGTCTCGTCGTGCTCGCGCGCGGTCGTCACCGTCGAGCTGGCGGGATCGACCCGGCGATCGCGGACCTCTCCGGCAGTCTGATGCTCGTCGATCCGACGATCGCCGAACCTGTCGTGCCAGGTGTCCCGGCGAGTGCGCGCACCAAGGGCAACGCGCGCCTGTTCGTCTCCCCCGACGACGCGGTGTTCGAGCTCTACGACCCGAAAGTCGAACCGATCCAGAGCCACACGGTCGACCGGCCGTACTGCACGCTCGCGTTCGACGCTGCTTCGCGGAACCTGTTCGTCTGTGGATTCAGCGGCGTCGATCTGCCGGGGGCCAAGTTCCGCAAGAACGCCACGGACTCGATCCACCGGTTCGACTTGCGCACGCGGAGCTGGCACCCGGTCGAGATGCACGACCATCGCGTGGTCCCGGTCGCGGAGCTCGGCTACGTGGTTCCGAACCAGTACTACCCGCACCACGACGTCGAGGAGAACTCTCCGCCGCACGGCTGGGTCAACGGGCCGGACGCGTGCGGAGTCGCCGGCGAGTACCTCTACGTGGCGGGCAAGGACAACCACGTCATCGCCCGGTACGACCTGGCCGGGATTCGCAAGGATCCGACCTCGGGGCCGCCGGCGAGCCGGCTGGCGCTGGGCCCTCACGTGACGCTCCGCTTGCCGACGGGGCAGGAACGCGACGTCGAGCTGCTCGGTCCGAGTGCGGTCACGGCCAGGGACGGGTTCCTCTACGTCGGGTACCGGACGTCGTCGGTCGTGGTGCGCTATCCCGTCGACGCGTCCGGCGAACTCGTGGTGCCGGTTCGGGGCGAGATCGTCGCGATGTTCGAGCCGTGGCGGGCCAATCGGAAGCGCAGCGCGAACGTGATCGACATCGCCTTCAACAGTCGTGGCGAACTGTTCGTCGCCTGTGCCAAGGAGGCGCGGATCTGGCGGGTCGGCGTGCCGGATCCCTCGTCGCCGTTCTTCGGGGACGATCGAGCGGATCGTCCGACGACCGCCAGCCCGTATGTCGACATCCGTGAGTGGACCGGCAAGAAGGCCGGGTGTGGCAATCTCGTGTTCGACGCCGACGATCGACTCTACTTCTGCGTCGGCAACTACGATCATGGTGAGACGCTCGCCGGTGCCGTCTACCGCGCGACTCTCAGCACCACCGAGGAGACTTCGGAATGATGCACGACTTCACCCCGTTCCAGCGGCTGTGCCTCGCCGCGTTCCTGGCGTTGCCGTGCATTGCTCTCGGGTCGTGCGCCGCCGATGGCGCGGAGTCGCAGGGCGTCTCGCTCTACGTGGCCCTGGACGAGCAGCACAGCAAACGACTGGTCCAGCGCTTCGAGAAGGAGAGCGGCATCTCGGTCTCCGCGCGCTTTGACACCGAAGCCTCGAAGACCGTGGGCTTGGTCAGTGCGATCGTCGAGGAGGCGCGCGCCGGTCGACCGCGATGCGACGTGTTCTGGAACAACGAGCTCGCGCATACCGTTCGCCTCGCCCAGATGGGGTTGCTCGCGCCGTACGCATCGCCGTCGGCTGCCGCGATCCCCGGACAGTACAAGGACGCGGAACACCGCTGGACCGGCTTTGCGGCGCGCGCGCGCGTGCTGATCGTCAGCAAGGAGCTGATCCCGAACCCCGACGACTATCCGCGCAGCATGTACGACTTGACGGATCCGAAGTGGAAGGGTCGCTGTGGGATCGCCAGGCCGTTGACCGGCACGACGCTGACGCACTTCACCGCGCTGCGCCACGTGCTCGGCGAAGAAGACTTCGAGGAGTGGGTGGGTGGACTGTTCGCGAACGAAGTGCAGTTCCTGCAGAGCAACGGGGCGACCATGCGGGCGGTGCGTGACGGCAAGCTCGCGTTCGCGTTCACCGACACCGACGACTTCCATGTCGCGCTGAGCAAGGGCGCGCCGGTTGCGTGCGTGTTCCCCGACCAGATCGGGAACCAGCCGGGTACGATGTTGATCCCGAACGCGGTCGCGATCGTCGAAGGCTGCCCGCAGCCGGAGCACGCGAAGAAGCTCGTCGACTGGGTGCTGTCGGAGTCGACCGAGGCGCTGCTCGCCGCGGCCAAGTCGGCGCAGATCCCGCTTCGTGCTTCGGTCCCCGGGCCCGCCGAGTCTTCGATCCTCGGAATTGGTGACTTCCGCGCCATGCGCTGGGATCCTGTTCGCACGGCAGACGCGCTGTCGAAGTCGGCGGAGGAATTCGCCAAGCGATTCGGCATGTAGCCGACACGCGGAGCCGCATCGATGCATCAACTACCGCGGACGGTCGCGATCGCCTTCTACGCGCTGTTCGTCGCGTTGCCGCTCGGGGTGTTGCTGTGGGAGACGGTCGACGGGCCCGAGGGCTTCGGTTTCTCTGCGTGGAGTTCGATCCTCGCGGACCCGGTCGATCGCGCGCAGCTCGGCTATTCGCTCGCGCTCGCCGTGTCTTCGACCGCGGTCGCGGTCCTGCTGGGATTCGGTTTCGCGTGGCTGACGTTCCGCACCGACCTGCCGTGCGCGGGTTTGCTCGGACCGCTCGGGATCGCGCCGCTGGCCGTGCCGCCGATCCTCGTCGCGATGGGCTTCGCCGATCTTGTCGACGCGGCCGGGTTCGTCCCGTGTGCGCTTCTGCTGGGTATCTCCTATTCGCCGTTCGTCGCGGTGTTGACCGCGCGCGGACTGCGTTCGGTCGATGGTCGAACCTATGAGTCCGCGTGGCTCGCCCGAGGTCGGTTCGCCGCGGAGCGCATGCTCGCGCGGTTGGTCGCCGCAGAGGTCGCGGCGGGTGCGCTGCTGGCGTTCATCTTCACGATCTCGGAGCACGGGGTGCCGGAGTTCCTGACCGTGAAGGGCAAGAACTGGCACACCTACGCCGAGGGCGTCTTCGCCAACTGGCAGCGGCGGGCGACCGGAGTGACGCACGAGGACATTGCCGCGCCGATCGTTGCCGCGGTTCCGCTGGTCGCGGTCATCGTCGTAGCGCTCTTCGTCGCGCTCCGGCTGCGAGCGCACTCCAACCTGCGAGGCGATCCGCGACCCCTACCCCTGCGGCGGCTCGGGCGCTGGCGTTTCGTCGCTTTCGCATGGCCGTTGCTCTATCTGGCAGCCGGCCTCGGCGTGCCCGTCGTCGTCATGGGCCTGTGGGCCGCTGGCTCGACTGACCTGACCGAGCCGATGTCGCTCGAGGTCGTGCGCCAGAGCTTCCGCGCGGCGTTCGAGGAGGCGGGTGACAACATGGCCTTCACGGTCGCTGTCGCCGTGACGACGGCGTTCGGTCTTGTCGCCGTGTCCGCGCCGCTCGCGCGAATCGCGGCGCGGCGAACGCAGCTCGTCGATTACCTGTGCGTCGTGCCGCTCGCGGTGCCGGCCATTCTCCTCGCGATCGGGTTCGTGCGCTGCTTCAACAGCGTCTCTGCGGTGCGCGTATACGACGTGACCGGGGACTTCTACGATTCGCCTGCGCTCGTCGTCGTCGCGTACGTCGCGCGGTTCCTACCGTTCGGAGTTCTGACGCTGAGCAACGTCGTGCGCCGGGTGCCGACCGAGGTGGAGGAGGCCGCGGAGTTGTGCGGCCGAGGGCCGGTGGCTCGCGCCTTGCGGATCCACGGTCCTCTGATGCTTCCGGCAATGTGGTCGGTGGGGTGTCTCGCCTTCGTACTCGCACTCCGGGAGCTCGATGTCGCGGTCGTGCTGCCGGCCGGGAACCCGGCAGTCGTTCGCAAGCTCTCGAACATCGTCCACTTCGGAGGCGAAGACATGGGAGGCGCGCTCGCGCTGCTGTTGCTCGCCTCGGCAATCCTGGTGCCGGTCGTCTCGGTATTGATCACGGGTAAGAAGTTGCGGTCGCTGTCATGAGTTCGATTCAGGTTCGAGATCTGACTGCAGAGCTGCCCGGCGGGTTTCGTCTGGGGCCGCTGTCGCTTGACGTCGCGGTCGGCGCCCGCGTCGCGGTCCTCGGTCCTTCGGGGTGCGGCAAGACCACGCTGCTGCGCTGTCTGGCGGGTCTCGAGACGCCGCGCGGTGGGACGATTCGGATCGGCGACCGGGCCGTATTCGACGGTCGCGAGCGCGTGCGGCCGAGCGAGCGCAAGATCGGCTTCGTGTTCCAGGACGCGGCGTTGTGGCCCCACATGACCGCGGTCGAACACCTGCGATTCGTCGATCCCGCGTCGTCGCGTGACGCCGCGATCGAGATGCTCCGGCGGGTCGGTCTCGAGGCGCACGCAGACCGCCGCCCGGCGACTCTCTCCGGTGGCGAAGCGCAGCGGCTCGCGCTGGTGCGTGCGCTGGCGGGAGCACCCGAGGTGCTGCTCCTCGACGAGCCGTTGAGTTCGCTCGACGTTCCGTTGCGTGACGAACTCGCGCTGCTGATCCACCGGCTGTGCGAAGAGCGTTCGATGACGCTGATGGTCGTCACGCACGACCGACAGGAGGCGCTGACGATGGGTGACGAACTCGTCGTGATGCGTGCAGGTCGAATCGTCGAGGCCGGTCTGCCGGCGCGCGTGCTGCGCGAGCCGGCGACCGCGTTCGGTGCGAAATTCGTCGGCGGTGCCAGCGCGCTGCCGGTCGAGCGCGGCAGCAACGGATCCGTCAGCACGCCGTTCGGCGTATTCGAAGCGCCGTCGCGGCACGAGGGCGGGCTCGAGCTCGTGGTGCTGCCCGGAGACATCGTCGTTGCCGACGATGGGGGCGCGACCGGCCGTGTCGTTCGAGTCGTGCCTGCGGTCGATCGTGCCATCGCCACGGTTGAAATCGACGGACGGACCGTGCAGGTCGCGTGCGCGGAGTCGACGTTGCCGGGCGATCGACTGACGCTCGGCCTGTGCGGCGCACCTCGCTTGTTGCCTGCGGAGGAGATCGAATGAGCGTTCTTGCGCGAATGGTGTTGCTTGCCCTGCTGGTCGGACTGCTGATCGGCTTCGGTTTGTTCGTCGGTGGTGAGGGTGGCGTTGCATCGAGTGACGGCTTCGAGGGCGCGTCGCCCCGGTTCCATTCGTCCGCACAGTGTGCAGAGTGCCACCGCGACGTCTGGAACGAGTGGTACGGTTCGCATCATCAGATCGCGTACCGCAATCCGGAGGTGCGCGCGCTCAGCGACGACTTCCGCAACAAGGAGTGTCAGGCGTGCCATTTGCCGCGGCCCGTGGCGGTCACAGGCTACGCCAAACGAACGCTGCACCGCACGACGCTGCCCGACGAGGGCGTGAGCTGCTTGACGTGCCATCTTGGCAAGAGCGGTGAGATCCTGGGGCGCAACACCGTCTTGGACGCCCCGTGCCAGCCCATCGCGAGCCCAGCGATGACTTCGGTTTCGATGTGCGAGAGCTGTCACAACCAGCACGGCACGACTGATCAGTGGCGCGCGACGCCGTTCGCGGAGAACGGCACGGACTGCAATGCGTGCCACATGCCACAACTCGAGCGGCCGCGCGGGACCCTCGGTCGCAGTCACGTGTTCGCCGGATCTCACGACGTGGGCGTGCTTCGGAGCGCGGTGCGGTTCGATGCGCGCGTCGAAGAGGGGCGACTCGTCGTCGAAGTCGAGAACGTCGGCGCCGGTCACCACTTCCCCACGGAGGAACGCAGTCGGGCCGCTGATGTCGAAGTCCGGTTCGGCGACTCCGGGGAGTGGCAGCGCATGCATCGGTTCCGGCTGCCGTATCGAAACGAACCGCTGCCGGACACGACGTTGGCGTTCGGCGCGGTCGAACATGCGCACTCCGACATCCCCGAACGTGCGGCCAGTGCGGTCGTGCGGCTGTCGTATCGTCTGACACCGTTCGTCGGCGACGGCGATCCCCGCAGTGCCGTGTTGTTCGAGCGGTTCGTCGACCTCCAAGGTGCCGCGCCGGTCGTCGGGGAGCTGCGGCTCCCGCCGTTGCCCGAGGTCTCCGCGTTCCGGCCGACGATCGACCCCGAAGAGATCGTGGTTCCCGAGGACGTCACCGAGTCTGCGGACGCCGGGGTGGCGGCGAGTCTGCCGGCGCTCGTTCTCGAGCCCCGGCTCGCGCGTCTACGTGCGGTCGTGGACGCCGCGCCTCCGGCGCCGGACGAGGAGAGGATGTCGACGCTGCGTGAGCTCGTGCGTGCGGCGCTCGTGCCAGGCGCTGCGACCGCTCGCTTCGCGCGTCTTGCCCGACGCGGGCTGCCAGACGAGCCTGGCGCGTTCTTGGCGCTCGAGGAGTTGCTCGTCCACGAGAGGGCCGACGTCCGCAGCCTCGCGGCCTACGAACTGGGTCGGCTCGCCGAGCCCGCGTCGGTCGTGCCGCTCGTGTTGCGCCTCAAGTACGAGGTCGACGCGCCGGAGACGATGATCTGGGTGGCGCATGCGCTGACCCGGTTCGGCAACTTTGCAGGACTTCCAGAGATCGTACGGTGGATGCGGGTGGTCGACACCGCAGAGCTGGCCGGCCAGCGGGCGATCGAGATCTGCCGCGATGCGGGTGAGGATCCGGGCGAGGCGCCGAGCTGGGACGATCTGGCCGAACGGCTGCAGCGACTGCACGCGACGTGGCTCGCCGACGGAACCATGCCGGCTCCGGATGCTCTCACGGTCGCACGCATCGCGCGGCATCTGATCGAGCTCGAGGCGTTCCAGCTCCGCGGCGTGGACGAGGCGCGCTTCACGCTCAGCCGGCTGGGCGGGCAAGCCGTACCGTTGTTGCGCGAAGCGTTACGCGCGTCCGAGCCGTACCTGCGAACGCACGCGTTGGAGATCGTGCGGAACCTCGGCGCCCCGGCGGTCGCCGCGGCGCCCGAGGTCGTACCGTTGCTCGGCGACGAGCTCACCAAGGCCGACGCCGCTCGCGCGCTGGGTCGGCTCGGCGCGCCGATCGCGATACCGCATCTCGTCTCGTGTCTGCGCGCCGTCGATCTCGAACTTCGCGCCGCGGCCGCGGGGTCACTCGGTCCGCTCGGCGCGACCTCGGCGATTCCCGAGCTTCGTGCGGTGTTCGACGACGTGTCGCAGTCGATCGACGTGCGCGTGCAGGCTGCGTTCAGCCTGGCGCTGCTGAAGAAGGACACCTCCGCATGCGAATGGCTCGAAGGTCTGCAGAGCCGTGAGGAGTACCATGCCCCGACGCTGCAGGAGCTGATCGACACGATCCGCGCCAGGCGGTGACGAACGCCGAGTGCGTCGGCGTCAGTTGTAGATGCGGTCGACGATCATGTCGCTCAGGCGAAGGCCGGTGCCGGTCGCGGTGACGGCTTGCCAGTGCAGGTCCGAGCCGGTGAGCGACGTCGTCGCGGGCACCGTCAGCAGAAGTGTGCTGGTCGGCGTCACGAGCGGGATCGTGAGGTTCGGATCGACACGGAACAGGCCGAACGGAGTCGGTACCGGAGCCGGCAGCGCGCCGAACGACAGGAACCACGACGTCGAGATCGTCGGGCCGTTCACGACGTGGACCTGATAGTTGAACCCCGTCCGTGCGACGAACGGTGCTTCCAGGTTCGGCTCCGACGTGTCGAAGCGCACCTGCGCGCCGAACGAGTTGACGATCACGAGGTCCTTGTCGGAGTCCTGATCGACATCCACGATCGCGAGTTCGCTACCCGACGTTCCGAACGACGCTCCGATCGCGGATCCCGTGATGTCGATGAACCCCGCAGCGCCGATGTTGAGGAGGACGGATGCCGAGTTGGCTCCGAAATCGAGTGCCACGAGATCCAGATCGTTGTCGCCGTCGAGGTCGGAGAGGGCCACGGATTGGCTCGAAGCGGCGAGCGCGGGCAAGAACCCGGGGGGTGCTTGCGCGAAGCTGCCGGTGCCGTTGTTGAGGAACAGGACGTTCGTGTCCGAAACGATGATGACGTCGACGTCTCCGTCGCCATCCACGTCACCGGCCTCGACGTCGACGATCGTCGAGCTCAGCTGCTGGGGCACGCCGAGCAGGCTCGCAGTGAAGTTGCCGCCGCCGTCGTTGAACCAGAGCTCGTTCAGCGCGAAGAAGTTGTTCCCGATGAACGCGTCGTCCGCGCCGTCGCCGTTGAAGTCGGCGATCACGGTGTCCACAGCGGAGGACAGTGAAACCGGCAGACGCGTCGCGGTTTCGTCGACGAACGTCCCGGCGGCGGTTTGCCGGAGGAACCGGTTCTGAGGGTTCGCTCCGAACATCCCGAGAAACAGGTCGACGCGGGTGTCCCCGTCGAAGTCGCACGCTTCGATCGAGGCGATAGAGGACTGCGGAATGCCCGGCAGCAGGCTGCTCATGTCCGTGAACATCCCGGCGCCGTTGTTGGTCCAGAGCATCAGCGCGTCGTCGCCACCCGCCACGAGATCGAGTGCGCCGTTGCCTGTCACGTCCGCGAGAGTCACGTCGAACGTGGAGTCGGTCGTGTTCGGAGCATTCAGAGCCGTCACGTCCTCGAAGTCCGCCCGGCCGTTGTTCATCAGCACCTGAATGCTCGGGTTGCTGAACGTGGCCGAGGAGCTGGCTCCGACGACGATATCGGGGTGGCCGTCGGCGTTCAGGTCGCCGACGTCGACGCTGAAGGGGAACGCTCCGTTCGGGGGCGTGCGCTTCTGCGTTGCGAGCGCGAACTCGCCGAATCCGTCGTTCAGGAAGAGCGCGACCGGTTGGCCGGCATCGCCGCGTCCCTGCACGAGGTCGAGATCGCCATCCATGTCGACGTCACCGAGTGAGACGCTCTCCGAGAACCGGCTCTCTTCGACGGGGCTCGTCGTCGCGTCGACGAACGAACCGGTGCCGTCGTTGATGAACACGCGGTTGAAGAACGTCGTGACGAAGTCGACGGCTCCGTCGCCGTTCAGGTCGCCGAACTCGGCGCCGCGGAGGATCGCGCCCTGCGGCAGGATCGTCAGGTCGTTGACGAACGAGCCGCCGACGTTGCGGAGTGCGTGGGGATTGCCGAGGACGCCGCTGATGATCGCGTCGAGGTCACCGTCGAGATCGACGTCCTCGAGATCGATGTCGCCGGCGACGAGCTGCGGCGCCGTGACGAGAGATGGCGTGCTCGTGAAGTTACCGCTGCCGTCGTTGACGAACACGGTGCCCGCCATGTTGCGGGTCACGAGGAGGTCGAGATCGCCGTCGTTGTCCGTATCGCCGATGCCGAAGCGGCCGCCGTTCTCGAACGGCATCTGGGTCGCCGTGACTTCGGTGAACACGCCGGTGCCGTCGTTGGTCAACAGTCGCACCTGGATCGGACCGGAGGTCAGCAGGTCGAGGTCGCCGTCACCGTCGACATCCGCGAACTCGAACTGGCCACTCACCCCCTGCGTCGAGTTGAGGGCGGTGTCGGTCACGTCGACGAAGCCGGTCGGATCCTGTCGCAAGTAGGTGAAGCCGAAGAAGCTGCTGTCGAGGAGGAGGTCGATGTCGCCGTCGCCGTCGAGGTCCGCGCTGCGGATGCTCTGAACGCGCAGCACGTTTACCTCGTCGACTGTCGTGAACACGCCCTGTCCGGTGCTACTCAGGACGTTCAGCCAGACGTTGGTCCCGACGAGGATCTCCGGGATGCCGTCGTTGTCGAGGTCGGCGAGCGCCGTGGTGTTCGTCGCGCCGACGGTGTCCGGCAGGTGCGACTTGCGAGGAGCCGCTTCGTAGTGCTGCGCGCAGAGCGTCGGGGCGGACGCTAGAAGGGAGAGGACGGTCCAATGGCGGACGAGTGTTGCCGTAGTCATGTGGTCTCTGGGGTTGGCCGCATTTGCCGGGGCGATCAGCATCGGAATCTTAGCGCGGCGCGGACGGGGCGATCAGGGAAGGGGGATCGCGCGCGTCGTGACGTAACGCGGATTCTGCGAACTCGGTCTCCCGCGCTCAGCCGGAGACGCGCACGGCGAGTACCGCAGCCAGGAGATTTGCCACGGGTTCGACCTTCGTCGGATCGACGTGCATCTCCTCGAAGGGTCGCCACTCCTGCACGAGCAGGTCGCGTCGCACTTCGAGGCAGAGCACTCGCTGCGGGTACGCGTGCGACCAGTCGTGCGCGAGCGATCCCGGATGGAGGTCGTAGGTGTCGTTCGCGCGGATGTCGAAGCCTGCCGCTCCGAACTTCGCGAGCAGCTCGGCTTCGAATCCGTGGGGCGCCATGTCCGGACCGTTGCCGACGCGGGTCAGGAGATCGATCTCGGCGCGCAGCGGACGGTCCCGGAGCGCTTCGGGCCGGGTCGCCTCGCGGAGTCGGTCGACGATGCGGTCGTCGACGGCGGCGATATCCAGGGAGTGGGGGCCGTAGGTGTGCGGCACGAACGCCAGGCCGCCGTTTCCGCACGTGTGCTCGAACGCCAGCCGCGCCGACTCGACGTATCGCGCGTGGCGTTCGACCAGCAGCGCGAGGTCGTCGGGGTCGCGCACGTACGGCGGCACGCCAGGCGTCAGAGTGTCGCCGGCGAGCTCGCCACTGCCGCTGCCGGCGGTCGCGGGGTCCACTGGCCGGTTGCAGTCGATGAACGTGCGCGGGATCAGCGACCGGAGCAGCAACACGCCCGTCGTCGACCGGGCTTCGACCAGTTGCTCGGCGACGCGGTGGCCGAGCTGCCATGCGCCGACGTCCGTGTTGATGTGGAAGAAGCAGTGCAGGTCATCGGGCAGGTCTCCGCGCAGTTCGGCACGCAGCCGGTCGTAGTGTGCGCGCCGGTCCGCGCCATGCGGGACTTCGACGAGGAGGTCGGGCGGGGACTCGGGGTTTGCCCGCGCGCCTCGCAGCCACTCGACGTCGACGACGTCCGGGATCGATTCGGGGACTGCGCTCATCCGTTTGTCGAGATGCGCACGGTTTGCACCGAGTTCGCGGGAATCCTGATCGCCGCGTGTCGGTCGTCGATCTCGAGGGCGTACTCGATCGGTTGCTTCGTCGTGTTCAGCACTTGCACGCTCACCATCCCCGCGTCGTCGATCGTCGCGCACGCGTGGAGGGCATCCGAATCGAGCTCCGAACCGAGCGTGCGCTCGGTCTGCACGACTCTGTCACCGGGGCGGATCGTGCGGCTGAACTGCGCGAGCACCCAGTAGACCGGCGTGTAGTAGACGTCCTGCGACAGGGTGTCGATCATGATCGGCGCGCCGCAGAAGTTGTTCGCGTGATTCGGCCCGCCCTTCGCGTCGAGCACGACGTTCCAGTCGACCCATCCGCTGACCCAGTGGTCGAGGCTGACGATGATGTTGCGGGCGTAGCGATGCACGGGCGTGTACTTCGGATGGCGCGCCGCCGCGTCGTCGGCCCATTCCGCGCTGTACGCCCAGTCGGTCGCGTTCGCGTTCCACCAGAACGCGTCGTTCCGGAACCAGTTCTCCTCTCGGTATCCCTCCGGATCGCGGATCCCGCCCGGCGCCGCGTTGCCGAGATTGTCGATGCACCCCTCGGTGTGGATGATCGCGAACTCCGGGAACTTGGCGTGCACGCGTTCGAACGCGTCCTCGTACACCTGGAACGTGCTGTCGTACCAATGCACGGCGACGCCGTGCACGAACTGGGCGGTCTTTGGATCTCCGAAGATGACGTCGGTCCAGTGCTCGAGGTCATCACGGTTCTGGTCGTAGACCAGGATTTCGGTGTCACCGTGACCGCTCGCCTCCAGGCGCGGCCCGAGGTGGAGCTTGACGAAGTCGTTCTGCGACTCCGGAGAGAAGTGCATGCTCTCCCAGTTGCCGCCGTTGCCGTTCGGTTCGTTGACGGGGGTCAGGGCCCAGATGTCGATGCCCTGCTTCTCGTACGCGTCGAGATACTTGACGAGATAGTCCGCGTAGGTCGACACGTGTTCGGGCTTCAGCCAGCCGCCGGTGCCCTGCCAATTGTTGGCGGCCGAGCCCGGCACGAACCACGTCTCGATGTCCTTCATCCACACCGGGGCGGTCCATGCGGACGCGATGATCTTCAGCTCGCGGTCGTCCTGCTGCTGCTTGATCGCGAGCGCTTCGCGAATCATCGGCAGCAGATCGAACTGCGAATCACGGATGCCCGGGTGCTTCGTGGTGCTGAAACCGGCGGTGTCGTGATCGATCGAGAAGGTCGCCAGCGCGGCGTCCTTCGCCGAGTCCGCGTACGAGTACTTGCCGTCGACGCAGAAGTCACACGCGCCGATGTGGGTGCGGGTGAGCGAGAAGTTCGCGCCGTCCGCGCTGTAGATGCGTCGCATGACCTCCTGCCGGAGCTTCGGATCGAGGTGCGCCAGGACGAACGCGGACGATTCGGTGAAGGAGCTGCCGATGCCGACGATCGTCTGCTTCGTAACACGGGGATCGACGGCGATCACGGTGCCCGTTGCGGAACCGGGCTCGAACGACGCCCCGTCCACGCGCGCGATTCGGTCGCCGGCTTCCGACGTCAGCAGGACTTCGACGACGGTGGGGCCCGGAGCGGAACAGGCGGCAATTGCGGGGAGCGCGAGCGATGCGAGAAGCCGGGGGTGATTCATGTTGCGGGTCGTGACCGTTGTCACGCGGACGCGGCCCATCGTGTACTCCGGCTCGCGGTCGCGCCAGGCTACTTCAGGTAACCATCGAGCCACCCGCGCGACCCCTGCGGAGGCACGGCATCCGCGAGGTCGGTGCCGTCGGCGAGCGTGAACGACACGGCCAGCGGGAAGTGGCCCGGCGGCGCTCCGCGCGTGTAGCGGCCTTCGCCCGCGAATCGCCCTTCGGCCACGAGGTCGAACCGCGTGAGTCGGTCTTCTTCGATCGAGACGAACCCGAGCACGGCTGCATCGAAGGTGCGTGCTCCGTCCTTCGTCGCGAGCCGCACGGTTCCCGAGATGCGTTCGTCCTCGCGTCCGACCTCGAGCGCGTGCAACTCGTCTTCGCGCCACATGGGTGGCTCGCCGCGCGTGTTGTCGACCAGATGGAAACGCGCGAGGCGAACCAGCAGGGACTTCGGCAGATCGCCCGCGACGAGCGCCGCGTGTTCTGCTCTCGTCACCCAGAGATTGTCGCGACCGAGAGCGGACTGGAGGATGCGGTCCCAGTCGTTCTTCGGTTCGGGATAGCCACCCAGCACCTTCGTGTGCACGCGCACGACGAAGCCGCCGTCCGGCGGGCCGGGATTCCACCGTGGGTCGGGCTTCCCGTCGGCGATCGGTGCCGCGGGCTCGCGCTTCTCGGCGTCGCCTTCGAAGCGTTGGAGCGCATCCCCGACCAGTCGCGCCACTTTGGATGGATGCCGGTTGTTGTTGTAGAGCAGGAGCTCGCCGCCAGCCGTCGTCACGTAGAAGCCCTGCGTCGTGCCGCGGAAGTCCTTGCGCGGGCCCTGGCCGGCGAAGCGGCGATAGAACTCACCCTTGGCGTCCTTCTGCCGCCGCTCGTACGCCTGGTCAATCGCGACGGGCACGAACCGCGTCTGCAACAGCTCGAGAAGCTTCGGGTGAGCGAACGTCGACGCACGGTCGAGCACGCCGTTGTTTCAAGTGCAGCCGAGCGGATGGCCGTCCATCGCCCACACGAACAGGGGCTTGTCGGCGGCGGCGGCCTCGCGCTGCGCGGCGAGCAGGTCGATACGCCAGGGGATCGTGCGCCACGGCGCCTTGGCATCGGGCGTGAGAGTGCGCTGCAGCTCGGCGAAGCGGGCCGTGTCGATCGGCGCCGCGACGGCCGTCGGGTCCTGCGCGACGAGCGCTCCGGACAGGGGCAGGAGGAGTGCGGCGAAGCCGCTGTGGATCGTGTGCATCTCGTCTACTCGCCCGGTGTGAGCTGGAACTCGCGAATCGTGAATCCCTTTGCGTAGCCATCGCACTTGTGCGCGAAGCGGAGCACGTTCCGGCCCTCGACCAGTTCGATGTCGATCGGATCGGTCGACTGCCACATGCCGATGGTGTGCGGCAACGCGAGATCGACCGTCTGCGTGTTGTTGGCGGTGATCTGCAGGTGCTGATTCCAACTCGGGGTCACGACCTTCGCGCAGAGTCGGTAGGTGCCGGCGGCTGGCGCGTCGAAGGTGTACTCGAAGTCGCGAGCGCGGCCGTTGCGGCTGTAGTGGAGCTGCTTCCCGCCGAGGTTACTCGGCATGAAGATGATCTTGCCGGAGCTCTTGGTCGGCTCGCTCGTCGCGACCGCGGGAATCGTGATGACGCCGTCGGCGTCGACGACGATCTTGCGATCGGCTTCGGTGACCTTCGCGGCCTCGACCGCGTACTGGACGTGAGACTCGTTCGCTTCGCCGAGCTCTTCGCCCACCGCCGCGAGGGTCTTCGCGTTCTTGATGAGCTGGCGCTGGCGGTAGAGCGAGACCCCGTACCAGAAGTCGGGATCCCCGGACAAGAATCCGAACACGCGCTTCTCGCGTGCGACATCTCCGATCCACTGCGCGCGTTTGACTTCCATGTATCCGGGTATGTCCCTGCGGGCTTGCGTCGTCGCGAGGAAGTCCCGGTCTCGCTTGTAGCGGGTCTTTGTCCATCCGGCGCCCCAGCCGCCGCCGAGGCATACGACCCAGCCGTCGGGCGTCCAGTGCGTCAGCGCCGCGTGACCGCGCTGCGGGCGCGCGGTCGTCGGGACGCCATGCGCACGGAGGATGAACCGGCCGAAGAACGCACGTCGCCCGCAGACGCCGCCGTTCATGAGGATGTTCTGGAAGAACTGCAGGTCGTCGCGGTCGTGCTTGTTGTCCTGCGAGCCGTAGCGGATGTCGGTGCGGACGCTGGCGACGTAGCGCCAGCGGTAGTCGCTGGTGTAGACGTGGTCGGGTCGGTAGTTGCAGAGCATCTCGCGACCCCATGCCAGAGTGTCGTCCGGCTCGCTGCCGTCGACGACCATGCGGTAGTCCCACACGCTGAGGTTCGCGAATCCGGGGTCGAGCGCTTTGTCGAGGAACGCCGCTTCGTAGTGCCGGTACCGTGCGACGGGATCGACGGTCTCGGGTGCGTTGGTCGATCCCTCGGGATTGCGTTGCTTGACGGGCGTCGCGTGTTCGAGAGCGACCGCCAGAGCGAACCGCTGCAGCGTGCCGCTGCTCGACCTGTCGCTCGCCGTCCGAATCGCGTCGTAGATCTTCATGGCCTGGCCATACCGGCCGTCTTTGGCGCCGTCGGCGACGACCATCTGCACCATGAGTGCGGGATCGCCGAGCAGCGAGTCCACGAGCTTCTGGTGCTCTCGACCCTGGGACGAGAACTCGGCCAATCCGCGCGGCGTCGCTTCGAGCAGCACCACGAACTCGGCGAGTCGGGCGTCCAGGCCGTCACTTTTCAGAAGCGACTCGAGTCTCAAGCCGGCGACGCTCCGCTGGGTGCGCGCCTTGGCCGCCGCGACGGCCTTCTCGGCGGACTTCAGCTCGCGTTTCCACCGCGGCTCGGATCGCGTGAGCTTGTCGAAGTTCGCTTTGCGTTCCTTCAGCGCGCGCACTCCCTCTTCGCGGTTCTTCTTCCACTTGGCGAGCTCCTTGCGCGCCGCTGTGCGCGAGGCCGTCGTGGTCGCGTTCTCGAGTTGCTTCTTCGCCTTGGCGATGCCCTTGTCCGCGCCGCCGATCCATTTGCCCTTCGCGTGCTCCACGAGCCCGCGCGCGGAGCCGACCTTGGCGAGGTTCTCCTTTGCCGTGGCGACCTTCGCCTCGGCGGCTTTCTCCGCCGCGCGGGTCGCGAGGTGAGCCTTCTTGGCACGCGAGCGGACCTCGGGAAGCGCCGCCGTGATCTCGCTGCGCAGCTGCTCGATCCTCTTCTCGAAACGTTGCTGCAATCGCACGACGCCGCGATCTTCGGATTGCTGGGCGTGAGTCGAGGGGGCGCAGGTCGCGCTGATCGCGAGCGCGAGAATGGCTCGTGGGATCGCTTGGAACGTCATGGAGTGCCGACTTCCCGGGGCGCGGGAGTGTTGGGAGTTCTCGGCACATGCTACACCGCGACGGGACCCTTCGGAATCGAAGGGGTCGGGGAGGCGCCGTCCGCGTGATCAGGGCGCGCGCCATACGATGCGCGATGGCTTTGGAGAGCCCGAATCCTCCCCGCCCGCACACCCTGCCGCCCGGTTCATTGTCGGGCCGAAAACCCATGAAGGCACACTCTCTCTTCGCAGGTCTCATATCCGCCGTGTTGTTCGCCCCCGTCGGGGCCACACAAAACCTGCTGACCAATCCCGGTTTCGAATCGGGATTCGCCGGTTGGACAGCATTCGGCAACGCGTTCGCCGAGTCCTCGAATCCACCGGAAGTCGATCCGCTGAGTGGCACCGGGGAAGCCAAGCTGTTCGGCAATTTCAGTGGCGGCTTCGACGTGTCCGGGATCTTCCAGCAGTTCCCGGCCAACGTCGGAGATCAGTTCACAATCGACGCGTGGTCGCGCATGTGGTCTGGCGACACGATCCCGGGCAACGGTCCCCCGGGTGACAACTGGCTCGTCATGAAGATGGCGTTCTTCGACGGTGGCGGCACGGAGATCGGCGGCTCCGAAGGCATTATCCTCGACGGCACGTCTCCCACGGACACGTGGATCGACAACGCACCGGTCACCGGTACCGCACCTCCGGGCACCGTGAACGTGCAGTGCTTGATCCTCTTCTTGCAGCCGGGCAACGACGGCGGCGCGGCTCACATCGACGACGTCTCGTTCACCGCCGGCTCTGGTGGCGGCGGTGGCCCGATCAACTTCATCCGGATCGACCAGATCGACTTCGACATGGAGTCGACGGGATTCGTGCCGGCGAGCGAATACGGCGAGCTCTACTTCGACTACCAGCCGTTGCCGCCAGGGAACATCGGCTTCCTGAACATCGTCGCGCGCAACCCGCTCTTGCCGCTACAGCCGCCGGTCTGGCTGTTGCAGAACGTGCCGCTGCTTTCGCAGAACGAGATCGCGGCGCCGCTTCAGGAGTCCGGACGTGTCGTCGACCTCAGCGGACTCGGGGTCGTGCGCGGTGTCCCGGCGTTCGGGCTGCCGATCGAGCTGAGCATCACGCTCGATCCGTTCCCGATTCCGCTTCCGCCACCGTTTATCCCTCAGGTGAACACGGTGCTCGGACAGACCGTCTACAAGTTCGGCGGCCGCACGTTCACGCCGGAAGTCCCGGCGGTGCTCGAGCTGCCGCTCGCTCCGAATCGTCCGGCGTGGAACGGGGATCTCACGGAGCAACTGTTCTGGCACGAGGGCTTCCCGAACTTCGAACAAGGCGACGACCAGTGCGGTCCGGCGGGCCTGACCAACAGCATGCACTGGATGGACGACGTCTATCGCGAGATCGACCTGAATGGGCAAACGCCCGAGCAGACGCTCGCGAAGTTCAAGCAGTACACGAACTTCGTGCCGCCGACGTACAACGCGCAGGGCGACATCATCCAACACACTGGGATCAGTGATCTCGACGCGGTGAAGGGCAAGCTCGCGTTCTCGGCGGATCCGAACAAGACGATCCCGGACAACTTCATCGTCAAGTATCAGGCCGACTCGACGATCTCCGACCTCGACGCTCCGATCGTGATCCACGCTGGCCGGATCGCGCTGCGCGACGGACTCGGCGGCGCGCCCGACGTCGACTTCATCCTCGAAGAGATGGCGTGTGGCGCCGACGTCGAGGTCGGGATCTGCTGGCTCGACAACGACGGCAACGTGACGGGTGGTCACATCGCGGCGATCACCGGCATCCTTCGCCTCGGCAACAAGACTTGGGTCTGGACGAACGACGATGCGATCCAGGGCCGCAAGGATTCAGCGGGCGTGCCCCCGGCGAACGGGGGGCTACGCACCGCGCTGTGCCATCAGGTCACGATCGAAAACGGGGGCTACATGCGGTTCTCCGGCTTCGCTGGCAACAACCGCATCACGGCGACCTACAGCGAGAAGCTCGACCCCCAGCCGGCATTCTGGGTTTCGTACGGCAACGGCTGTCCGCCGACCCAGCCGCTGACGATCGGGATGGCGCCGGGGGACCTGCCGATCATCGGGTCGAGCTTCACGATCCTCGCCAACAACGTGCCGGGCTCGGCGATCGCGGGGGCGTTCGCGATCGGTTTCGCGCCGGCGCTGGTCGACCTGTCGATCCTCAACATGACGGGCTGTTCGCTCTACACGTTGCCGGACGCGACGCTGCCGATCGCCCCGCTGACCGTGCCGACGTCGGCGATCAACCTATCGACGCCTCTGGACCCCGCTCTCTCGGGGCTGTCTGCGTACACGCAGGCTCTCGTCATTGCGCCGCTCAACCCGTTCGGTGTGATCACTTCGAACGGACTGGAGTTGGTGTTGGGGTACTGAGGGCCGCATCCAACCGGGCCGCGCGGGCGAAACGCGGCGTGTGACCGATCACCCGAAAGAATGCGTCTGGGACTACCCGCGCCCACCCGCGCTCGAGCACGTCTCCTGGCCGATTCGGATCGAGCGCGACGGGTTCGTCATCGTCGATGCTCCGGAGGCACACCGCGTGCTCGAGACGACTCATCCACCGGTCTACTACATCGCGGCCGAATACGTGACCGACGGCTGTCTGCGGCGCTCTGCGCAGCGTTCGACCGGGTGCGAATGGAAGGGCCGCGCGGACTACTACGACCTCGTCGTGCCGAGTGGCGAAGTCGTCGAAGCGGTCGCCTGGACGTATCCCAATCCTACGAAACGGTTCGCGGACATTCGCGGCGCGTTCGCGTTCTACCCGTCGCGTGTGGGCGAGTGTCAGGTGGACGGCGAGACGGTGACCGCGCAGGACGGCGACTTCTACGGCGGGTGGATCACGTCCTGGATCGATGGGGGACCCCGCGGGTTCAAGGGCGGGCCGGGCACGCGGGGTTGGTGACGGCGGGAAGTGCTCTTGGTGTCTGCCAAGACCTCGCGCTCGTGCCGAGCGGAGCTCGGCACAGCGTCGGTGCGCACCACCCTCTGCGCCCACCACCCCACACGCCCGCTGTCCTGCACGCCGTAAGACCCCGTTCGTCCCCGCCCGGGCCCTGCTATGCTGCCGAGGTTCGCGATCCACCTCGGAGCACCTGATGCGGCACACCCTCGCTGGCTTCTCTCTCGCCCTCACGTTGACGAGCGCGCTCGGCGCGCAGACGTTCGGCTCGTTCGTCACTTCCGGAACCGGTTGTCCGGCCGGCACACAGCCGTCGATTTACGAGCTGTTCGACCAGAACACGTTCGATCTGAACGGCAGCGGGCTGACGTTCACGCCTTCCGCGAACGGCTACTACGACGTCGCGCCGGGCGGCGCGCCGTTGCCGTACGGGCCGACGACGAGCCTGCCGACGTTCTCCGGGGACGACACGATTCGGGGGCCGCTCTTCCTGCCGTTCACGTTTCCGTTCTTCGACGGGTCCGGGCAGACGATCGCGGTCGACGTCGCGTCGAACGGCTACGTCTACCTCGTGCCCGGTGAGATCCTCGACACGCGCTGCTGCGACGGCGAAGCCAATCTGGAGGACTTCCACGAGCAGGCCCCGAGCATCGCGGCGCTCGGCACCGATCTCGACGCGAGTGCCGCGACGGGCACCGGCGACATCTGGTTCGATGCCGACCCGACCGCCGCGTGGATCACGTGGGATCAAGTCGAAGAGGACTTCGCGCCGAGTGGCGTGACGAACACGTTCCAGGTGCAGCTCTATCCCGACGGATCGTTCACGATCTACTGGATGGACGCGGGCAACGTGACGGACGACGCGCTCGTGGGGTTTTCGCCGGGGGATGGCGCGCCGGACAACGGACCCGTCGATCTGTCTTCGGCACCGATTCCGTCGACCGGCATTTTCGGGACGGAGCCAGTGCTACGCGGGGACTTCGGATTGCCGACGATCGGCCAGACCTACACCGTGTTCTTGGACGGGATGCCGGACAACACGAGCCTCGCGGCGATGCTGCTCGGTGCGTTTCAGCTGAACTCACCGCTCGACGTGATCGGGGCCGAGACGTGTTCGCTCCTGACGGCGGCCGACATCCTCAACGCGCCGATGCCGGTGACGCCACCGACGACGAGTCTGGCGCTACCGATCGCCTCGGATCCGAGCGGCGTCGGTCTCGTGATCGAGATGCAGGCGGCGATCGTCGCGCCGGGACTCACGACGCTCGGGTTGCTGACTTCGAATCGTGGTTCGCTCACGATCGGGGATACGCCGCCGATCACGGTTCGCGCGATCGGCACCAACAGCTTCAATGGCTCGACGGCCAGCGGCTTCTGGAACATCGAGAACACCTCGACGCTCGATATCGTCTCGATCGAGTTCGACTGGACGACGTCGTCCGTGCCCTCGCAGCAGAACCAGACGTTCGACACCGACCAGTCGGGAATGAACGATCTGTTCATGGGCGGCAACAGCTTGCTCGCGGATTGCATGGGGACGTATCGCAACAGCAGTGACGTCACCGTTGGCCTGGACTACGCCGCGTCAATGGTTTCCCCGTGTGATGCCACCGCGATGACCGGCTGGATCGGGCTCAACGCGTCGGGTGGCACCAACGACTACCGGACGCTGCTGTTCACGTTCACCGACTTCAACCCGGGCGAGCTGTTCGAGTTCGACGCCGACACCGACGGCAGCGGCTTCGACGGCGGCTCGATGGCTGGGCTCGTCGTGACCGCGTCGTTTTCGGACGGATCCGCGCGCAGCGGAGAGCTGCAGTTCGTGAGCAACACGGAGTCGCGGCTGGATCTGTAGGGGGCCAGGGGGAGGCCTCATCGGGCGTGAGATTCACGTATCATCCGGTGATCCACCTGACTCTGCTCCCCTCGCCATGAAGATCGCTGCCCCCGCGTCGTTCCTCGCGCCTCTCCTCCTCGCCGCCACCGTTCCCGCCCAGCTCGTCGCGAACTGGGTCGCCGACGATTGGACCGGTACCAGTCCTTGGCTCGATCGCGTGAGCGGGATCCCGGCCGTGGCGCGCGGCAACCCGACTTGGGGCACGACGCCGATGGGGGTGCCGAGCACCGGCATCGGGCTGACATTCAACGGGGCTGGCGACGCCTTCGACATCAGCAGCGCGAATAATCCGGTGTCCGGCGCCGTGAAGTTCACAGCGATCGCGTTGTTCCGCACGACGACACCGGGCATCAACAACAACACCGGCACGAACTGGTGGAATACGACCGGGATCGTCGGCGCGGAAATCGTCGGCATCCCCAACGACTGGGGGCTCAAGCTGCTCGCGGATTCGCGAGCGCAGTGTGGGTTCCGCGACAACAGCGCGCAGGCCGGGAACGTGACGGACGGTCTCGTGCACACGACGGCGTTGACCTGGGACAGCGTTTCCGGGCTCGTCTCGTTCTACATCGACGGTGAGTTCCAGAGCTCCTTCAACCAGGGGCAGGGCGTGGGCGTCGCGGTCGGCGGCTTCGCGTTCGGCACGTTCGAGGAGGGCGGCACGAGCGCGTACTTCACTGGGGAGATCGGTGTCGTTCAGCTCTATGCGTCGGTCACCGACGTCGCGCAGCTCCATCAGACGCTCACGTGCCCGACCGCGGCGACCACGACGCTGTCGACCGGCTGCCCGGCGAGTCAGAACGGTCCGCAGATCTCGTTCACCGGCGTGCCGCGACTCGGTCAGAGCTTCTCGATCGAAGGGGCTCCACTGCTCGGCAACGTGTGCGCGATGCTGCTCGGTGTCGAAGTGCCGCCGATCCCCCTCGCCCCGCTCGGCGTCGTCGAACCGGGCGCGGCGCTGTGCCTGATCCAGATCGCGTCGTTCCCGTGCTCATCGGTGCCGACGGGTTCGGTGTCACTGCTGATCCCTTGGAACACGATGTGCGGGCTCACGCTGGACGCGCAGTGGTTCGACTACCAGGGGAGCGGGCTCGAGTTCTCGACGTCGGCCGTCGGGAAGTTCACGATCGGGCTGTGACAGGAGGCCGCTCCGCGACCGAAGGTCGGGTGCACTGGATCGCTCAACGTGCCTTGTCCGGAGGGGGAACCACCCCCCAGAGCGGGTCAGTCGCGAACGCAGGACCTTCATCGATTTCGACCAAATTGGTGGGGCGGAGCGGGACGACGATGCGCGACTTCGAGCCGTCGGAGTAGATCAGCTCGACCTCGAGGACTTCGGCGATCCCACCGCCGCTCTCGACACCATCGAGGGTCTCGTGCGAGTTGCGAAAGGCGTACTCCGGAAGATTCTCGAGCCGTCCGGGTCCGGTGCCACCCCGCGAGAGGATGACGGCTCTCGTCGGCGGACCCTCGGGTGCCTGCGCGATCGGCGACCGGTAGAGGGCGCGACGCAGATCGTTGCGCGCGTCGGTCAGTTCCAGTTCACGGTGCGAGCCGTCGCCACGAAACCAGCGCTGCACGTAGGCCTGGACGACCTCTGTCGGAGATGAGAGATCGGGATCGAAGAGGTCTGCTCGGATGGACCAGCTGTAGACCTCAGGATCCGACGGCGAATCGCTCGTCTCGGTCGGATCCCACAGCGTGGTCAAGGTCGCGACGACGGCAACGATCGCGATCCCGAATGCTGCGGCCCGCCACGGTGGCGGCTCGCCGGTGTGTTGTGGCGTCGTCGCGATCGGACTCGAAGAACCGCTCGCGGATTCCGAGGAGTCTGTTTCGAGCTGCTGGTCGAGATCTTTGGGATCGGGCATGGAGCTGGCGGACGCCTGAATGCAAGAACCCTACAAGCCCATCGAGATTCGGTCCAGGTCGCTCGCTCCCGTCCCTCACCCTGACTGCGGCAGCGCCCGTCCGCGCTGCGCAAGCTTCTCCGGCGTCGTCTTCCAGCGCTCGTGGAACCAGGCCCAGTGGTCCTTGCGCTCGTGGATCATCGTTTCGATCGCTTCGCTCCACGCGCGCGTGAGTCGCACGAGCTCTTGTTGGCGCGTCCGTTCCGTGTCCCGCTCGGGGTAGATCGGATCCCCGTGGATGATCTCGAAACGGTCGCCGTTGCGCACGAATGCCAGAGGCACGAGCGGCACGTCGACCGTGAGCGCGAGCTGCGCCGGCCCCGTCGAGGTGTAGGCCGGGTAGCCGAGGAAGTCGATGAACACGCCGGGAGCCTTCGCGGCGTCCTGGTCCGGCGCGATGCCGAGGCGCGCGCCTTTCTTGAGGTGACGCAAGCAGGCGGATACCACCTGCATCGGGTGCTCGTCCGTGTAGATCGGCGTGAAGTTCATCCGCTCTTGGATGTCGTCGATCACGGCGCTGAGGTGCGGATTCGGCTGGCGCTTTGCGATCGCGTGGCAGCGGCCGCGGTCGCCCGGGAGCGAGCTGGCCCACGTCGCGAGGGTGACCCAGTTGCCCAGGTGCGGCGTGATGCCGATCCATCCCTTCGGGGATTCGGCTTCGAGGCGGGCGATCAACGCGCGCGCCGACTCGTCGTCGATGCGGTCGAGGAAGTGCTCGGCGCCGTGCTTCATCACGCTGACGCACTCGACGAGGAATTCGGGAAGGTCCCGAAACATCTTCGTCAGGATGCGCTTCCGCTCCGCGGCATCGAGTTCGTCGCCGTACACCTTGATCAGGTTGGACTCCGCAGTCTTCCAGTGCAGCCTCCGGCTGATCGGAATGATCAGGGAGCGGCCGAGTAGGCGCACGCTCCAGATCGGGAGGCGCGGCAGCACCCAGTAGCAACCGCGGTAGAACATGCCGTAGACCGCTCTGCGGACGTTGCGGATACGACGCTGGATGCGACGACCACGGGACGAGTGATCCGACGTCTTCAGCTTCGGGCGGAACTCCTCGCCGCGGTACAGAGTGTCTGGCATGAGGCAGGTGGGCGTGCGAGTCCGCAGAGGGGCAGGGAAGAGTGGGCGAACGAGGGCGGCAACCCTGTGGTGTACTGCCACGACCCCGCGGTGTCGAGCAGCGAGTTCGGCATCAACGATCGCCGAGAACCATCGCGTGCCACTGCCAGAGTGCGCGGCACTTGGTCGCCATCTCTTCGGGAAGTTCCTTCAGATGTCGCGAGTCGCGGATTTTCGCGAGGAGCGGATTCGAGTCCCAGTCTCTGAGCTCGGTGAGGACGATCTTCTCGAGTTCCGGGTAAGTCGCCTCCATGCGCACCGCCGCATGGATGGACTCGGACATCCACTGGATCGCTTCCCGATAGAGGTCGAGTCGTTCTTCTGGGGTCTCCGGCCCGCCGCGATCTGGCGAAAGGCTCGCGACCTGGAGTGCGCAGCCGGCGGCCTTCGGCAAGAACATGAGCCCCTTGCCGTGCCGCAAGTCCTCGCGCACCTCGGCGTGGCGATACAGCTCGAGTGCGCGGCGTGGCTCACCGGTGAGCAGCTCGTACGTCGACGCCAGTGTGCCGCAGATGATCATGTTCTTCGGGTCGATGTCGTGGGCGTGGCGCAGGAGCTCCATGCCTTCCTGGAGTCGGCCCATCGTGATCCGAGCCGCCGAGATGCCGAGCAGGATCTCCGGGTCGTCAGGAGACAGTTTCCACGCCTTCTCGAATCGCTCGAACCCTTCGGCGAAGTGCTGGGTCTGCTGGCAGAGGATGCCTGCTTGCCAGTGCCCGCGCGCGCGTCGGTGAGGCACGGGCTCGAGCTCGATGTAGCGGTCGATCTTCGCCATGCCTTCCTCGAACTTTCCGAGGTTGACTAGGGCGGTGCCGATGTGGAGGTAGGTCGTCGGGTCGGTCGAGTCGAGCTCGAGTGAGCGCTGCGCCGTGTGGAGCGAGACATCGTACTCCTTCAGCAGGCCGAGGAGCCGCGACAGGAGGTTGAGCGTGCGCGCGTCGTCGGGTCGGAGCGCGAGCGCCGAGCGCATCGCGTGCGTCGCGAGCTGCAGTTCGTCGTTGTGATACGTGCGCTCGAGGAACTCGGACAGGTTGCGATGCATCCAGAAGTCGTCCGGATGCAAGATCGGGCCGAGGCGGAACAGGCGGTCCGCGGTGTCGCGGTCGCCGGTCCGTTCGAGGGACTCCGCGAGCGACTCCAGCGCGGGAGCTGTCAGAGCGAGCACGTCCGAGGACTCCGCGATCGTGCGCAGGTCCTTGGCGTCGCCGCGCAGGAGGGCTTTCCGAATGCGCACGCGCAGTGTGTCTTCGTCCGCGGCGTTGACCAGCTCACTGACTTCGATCAGGCGCGGCTTCGCATCGTCGCCGAGGCGGGCGAGCACGCGGACCCATTCGTCCAGACCGACGACGAGTTCGGGTGCGATGGGGTGGGATCGGATGGCGTCGGCAGAATTCAGGGGGAGCTCGGCGAACAGTTCGGCGTAGCTGCGCTCGATCCGCTCCCAGTCCGCGGTCAGGCCGAACCCGCGCAGCTTGTCGAGGCGTTGGACGATCTCGACCTGTTGGCACAGTGCCGCGTGGCGCGTGCGGTCGTCTTCGTCCGTCAGCTCGGACTCGAGGAGCGCGCTCATACCCGCGAGAACGTCGTCGGCGCGGTGCCACTCGTTCGCGTCGACGAGGGTCTCGGCCTGCGTGAGCGCCGATGCGACTCGCAGGTCGTGATCGCGATCCTGCGCGTGCACCGTTTTCGTCATGAAGATCGCGAGGCTCGCGGCGAGGAATACGACGACGGCAACCGTGAGTGCGATCTCGGGGCGTCGCCGGATGCGCCGCAGCCAGCGCGTCGCTTGCGAGACCGGACGGGCCGTCACGGGCTCTTGTCGTTCCCAGCGTGCGAGGTCGTCCGCCATTCTCCGCACGCTCGCGTAGCGGTCCTGCGGGCGCACCGCGATCGCGCACTCTACGATGGCGGCGAGGTCGGCGGAGATCTCGCAAAGCTCGGAGCGGGGTGGTCTCGCGTCGCCGGTGCGGATGCGCGACAGCACGGCGTCGACCGAGCGCGCTTCGAACGGATGGCGGCACGTGAGAAGCTCGTAGAGCAGGACGCCCGCGCCGTACACGTCCGTCCAGTGACCGACGAGATGGCGGTCGTCGAGGAGCTCGGGTGCGACGTACTGGGGTGTGCCGACGAGGTCGCCGGTCACCGTGACGGAGACGTCGTTCTCGAGACGGGCGAGGCCGAAGTCGAGCAGTCGCGTGCGTCCGGTCCGATCGATCATCACGTTGCTCGGCTTGAGGTCGCGGTGGACCACGCCGTGGGCGTGCGCGAAGTCGAGCGCTTCGAGGATCTGGCGGACGATCGTGGACGCCGCGCGCGCGTGCGACAGTTCGGGCTGGCCCAGCCGCTGCGCGAGTCGCGACGCGCCGCTCCGGCGCACGTCGGAGATCACCTCGGCGAGCGAGTCGCCGTCGACCATCTCCATGACGAGCGCGGGAGCACCCGCGTGCTCGATCAGTCCGTGCAGCGTGACGATCCCGGGATGGTCGAGGCGCGCGATCGCCTCGGCCTCGCGGCTCAGCCGGACCCGTTCGCGCTCCGTCAACGCGGACGTGAACAGCGGCACTTTGATCGCGACGATTTCGTCGTCGCTGCGCCGTCGCGCGCGGAAGATGCGACCCATGCCGCCGCGACCGAGTTCGGCCTCGATCTCGAACTCGGTCGAGATCTTGCGCGTGTCGGTTCCGGCGGTGCCGGCCATCAGCGCGATCTGCGCGCGACCGAGCGCGCGGAGCCGATTGGTCAGTGCATCCGCGGCTGCGGCTGCGGCTTCGGCGCCGAGCGACTCGGTCGCGGATCTCTTCGCGCGTCCGACAAAGTCGGCGATGTCCCGCGTGTCGCCGTTCTGCGCATCGCTCGCGCTGAACTCGATGACACGGTCTTCGATCCAGGTTTCGATCGGGGACGGCCGACTCGTCGTTCTTCCCTCGCTGGCGGTGTCTTCGTGCACACGCTCCAGTGTAGCGGGAGCGATGCGCGCTAGGGTGACTCGAAGCGCATCCCGTCGACGAGCAGCTCGCCGTCGACGAACGCGCCCTGTTTGTCCGCCGGGTTCCACAGCCCGAGCACCGTGAGTCGCGACACGTCGAGGCCTGCGAATTCGGTCAACGGGACGACGCATTGCGTCCAGCCCGATGCGTCGACGGGCTTCGCGAATCGCGTGAGCTGGACCGACTTCGAGCGGGCCTCCGGCCCTTCGAACTTGAGTTCGAGCCGCGCCATATCGGTCGGCGCGCGAAGACGAATGTGGAAGGCGCTCTTCTTACTCGCGTCGTACTCGCCGAGCAGGAAGTAGACGCCGGCCCAGCTCTCACCGGTGAGCATCAGGCGCAGCGCCGTGTCCTTCTTGTCGGAGTCGAGCGGCACGGTCCCCGACTCGTGGACGCCTGGCCCGAGCGGATTGATACTCGCGCCGTCGAGTTCCTCGACGAACGTCGGGTCGAGTGCAGACGTCAACTCGGGACCGGAGGTCTCGATCTTGTCGGGATACGTGGGGGAGGTCGGCTCGTCGGTGACGAGCTCGGGGAACGTCTCGTGCATCGCGAGCTTGGCCTTGCGATGCACGTCGAACAGACCCCAGTAGCCTTCGGTGCTGGTGCCCTTCCACGGTTCGTCGAACGCCTCGAACCAGAACACCGTGACGCCGGCCTTCTCGGCCCAGGCGTTGAGCTCCTCGAAGTAGCGCTTCTGCTTGGTCTCGTCGCCGGCGCGCGGGACGTGCAGATTGCCCTCGGTGTAGCTGGCCCACCCGGCTTCTCCGATCACGAGCGCTTTGTCCGGGTGCGCCTTCCGCACGCCTTCGAAGTTCTCGATCGTGTAGGACAGGCCCTGGTCGATGTCGCGACGCTCCCAGATCGGGTAGCTGTGCAGCGTGATGAAGTCGACTTCCTTCGCGAGGTCGGCGCCGAAGTCGCGCCACCAGACGTAGTTGTCCGCGACGGTGACCGGCTGGGTCACGCCTGCTTTGACCTGGCGGACGTAGCGGATCACGGCGGCTTCCTTCACGGGGTGCTGCGTCCACTCGATCAGGATCTCGTTGCCGACGTTGACCGCGACGACGATGTCGGCGTACTCGCGGGCCATGCGGATGCCTTCCTGGATCTGCGCCGCGTTGTTCTTCTCGCCGCCCGGCTCGCGCTCGAGCCAGATGCCGAGCATGACGTCGAGGTCGAGCTTCTCCTCGCGGATGACTTCGAGGGCGTCGATCGAGTGCTGGTCCGCCGAGTAGAGCCGGATCAGCGACCAGTGCCGCGCGAGGATGCGGAGATCCTCGGTGATCTGCTCACGCGAGGGCAGCGTGCCGGTCGGACTGTGGCCGATGCGGTAGCCGGAGTAGGAGACCGCCTTGCCGTGCCACGCCTGGCGGGAGAGATCCGCCGGTTCGCGGGGTGCGGTTTGCGCGGGCGCGCCTGATACGGCGGCTTGGCCTGACTGGCACGACGCCGGTAGCCCGCCTAGAGCGACCAGGAGAAGCGCGGCGATGGAAAGACGTCTCGAGACCATGGATCTTGATGGCAGGATTACGCGGCCGCCTTTTTGCGCTCGGCCAATTGGCGTCGGACTTCGTCTGCGCGTTCTTCGGAGATGTCGTAGTTCCACATCACGTAGATCGCGAGCAGCACTCCCAGAATCGGCAGGAACGTGTACGCAGTTCGGAGTCCGAAGAGCGCCGACTCCGTCGCTGCGTTGGCGTCAAAGTCGACCATGGTCATGATTAGCCCGGCGAGTAGCCCGGCGAACGCCTGCCCAAACTTGACCATCCACCAGTAGACCGCGCCGAGGATACCCTCGCGGCGCTTGCCGGAGTTGAGCTCGTCGACGTCGCATACGTCGGCGGTCATGGACATCATCAGGGTGAACAGTCCGCCGATCCCGAAGGAGTGAAACGGGAGGGCGTAGAGGAAGAGGTACGGCTTGCCTGGCACGAAGAGGAACCAAAACAGCACGTAGCCGATGATCGAGATCGCCTGGGAGATCAGGAACGTCTTCTTCTTGCCGATCCGCTTGGCCATGCTCGCGACCAAGGGGATCACGAGAAACGTCGTGGCCAGCGCGCCGCCGGATCCGTGCAAGGCCGGCCAGATGCCCGCCGCGCTTTGATCACCGTTGAACAAGTAGTGGACGATGATGAAGAAGGTGAACGCCGCGATGACGTTGAACGAGTTGAAGACCAAAAACGTTGCGATCGCGAGCTTGCGGAACTGCGGGATCGAGAACGCTTCTACGGTCGATCGAGCGATGTCGCCAATGCTCCTCGCGACCGAACCGAGATCGATTGGCTGGAAGTCGGTCCGATCTAGTGTCGACTTGCTCGGGATGAAGATCGCCGGCGTGATCGCGAGGAGCGCACACGGGACCGCGACCCAGATCGACAGCTGTCGAACGCCGGTGTCTCCGTTGGGGAACCAGTCGGGGTCGTAGAGGATCACCCAGAACCACGGAGCGATGACCCAAGCCCACTGCCCCACGAACTGCGCGACCGCCATGATGCTCGTGCGCTCGTGGAAGTCCTCGCTCATCTCGTAGCCCATGGCCACGTAGGGCACACTGAAGATCGTCAGCCCCAGGTAGAACAGCAACGACCAACCCATGAAGTAGACGAAGTTGTAGTTGAGGCTGTTTTCACGATGGAGTTGCCACATGGCGACGTAGGTGACGCCGAGGATCAAGCCGCCGATGAGCACGTAATGCCTTCGGCGACCCCATCGAGATCGGGTGTTGTCCGAGACGAACCCCATGATCGGGTCCGTGATCGCGTCGAACAGTCGCGGGGCGAAGAAGATCAATCCCCAGGCCCAAGGCGAGAAGCCGAGGTCCTGCACGAGCACCACGAGGAACACGCCCATCGCGGCGGGGAACATTTGGTTCGCGAGCATCCCGCATCCGAACGCGAGCTTTTGTCCGAACGGGACCTTCGATTGGGACGGCGTCATGGGCGCGCGTGGTGGGAGTTCTGTGTGTGTGTGTTCGCGCGTCGAGAGAGTGCGCGCGGCGTCAGCCGAGATCCGTCTCCGGCACGTCGACGACGATCCTCGCGATTCGTCCTTCGCGGCGGAACAGCGAGGCGCTCAGCGTCGGACCGAGTCGGTTGCCTTCGAGAGCGGTCTCTTCGTTCGAGTTGTGGGTCACGAGCACGCGGGCCGCGTCGGCCAGTCGGTAGACGACCGGCACGCCGCAGAACAGGAAGGCGAGAGAACCCGCCGGCAGTTGCTCGGTTCGCTCTTGCGTGCCGTCGGACCAGCGCCACGACGCCGACGCCGACCAGAACTCGTCACGCCCGAGCAGGCTCGGTTCGAAGCGAACGTCGCCCTTCGAGACTCGCACACCGAGCTGCAAGAAACGCGTGATCACGTCTTCCTTGACCTGGCCCGTGAGCCCCGGCTGCTGCGCGCCGGCGAAGCCGGGCGTGTGCGAGTAGGGATCGATCGGGAACGCGCCGTAGCGATCGGGAGCGTCGTGCATCCCGAGGCCGTCGCGGATATCGAGGAAGCGTTCGCGCAGTTCGCGCGACACGGCGGTCGGCGCGCCTTCGTCGAGGGCCCGGGCGGCGGTCTCACCGACGCCGAGCAGCAGCTTCGACACCATGTGCCAGTAGATGCAGCCGAGCCCTTCGTACTTGTACATCCCGCCGGAGCGGCCGGTGAACTCGCGATGAGAGAACACCGACTCGTATACCTCGCCGATCCGACGGATGTCGTCCGCGCCGACCGCCGCGTTCTCGAGCGCGGCGCGGAGGATCTTCGCGTTGTGGAACGACGAGTGGAAGTGCACGTGTCCGTCGACGTCCTGCTCGACGAAGTCCGTGCGGCCGGACGCGATCTCGCCCTGGATCCACGCGTCGGTCGCGACGACCGACGCCGGGATCAGGTTCTTGTCGAGACCCGACGGTAGGTTGCGATCCGGATAGAGGATGTAGCTGTTCTGGTCTTCGCGGTAGAGCGCACTGCCGCGGAGCGCCTTCAGGAGCGTGAGAGCCTCATCCGGCGACAGCGCGCCAGATGCGAGCACGGCGACCTGACCCTCGAGCATCTCCGACAGCGGATCGACCGCGTAGCCGTCCGCGTCGAAGCGCACGAGGTTGTAGGAGTGGAACAGGCCGTCGTCGCGGCGTCCGCTCGCGATGCTCGCGTCGAGGAAGCCGAGCGCCCGCTGCGCGAACTCTCGCAGGTCGTCGCGGCGCAGCGGAGACTTGTCGCCGGTGAGGCCGCGGTAGATCTTGACGCGGTAGCCGTCGTTGACGGCGCCCATCGCGTCGACGAAAGACTTGCGAGCGGCATCGTCACACGTGCCCGCGGCGATGTCGGCGTGGTCACGCAAGACGCGATCGATCTCGACGAAGTAGCTCGCGGCTTCACTCGAAACCGCGAACTCCGCCGCCTCGGTTTCACCGAGCAGCTCAAATAGCGTCTGCACGTAAGGGCGCAGGTAGGCGAGCGTGACCATCGACAGGCCGAAGCCGACGAGCGCGTTGTTCGCGTCGTTCCACTCGGGCCGCTGGGCGTTCAGCCAGATGCCGCCACCAGGCACGAGGTTCGACAGCTTGTTGAGCGCGGTGAGGAGCAGCTTCTCGAGCAGGTTGACATGGTGGATCGAGCCGTCGGCCAGAGCGACGAGCTTGCCGTCGGCGCCGACGGCGCCCACGCGATCGGCGACGGCGCCCGCGACGCCTTCGTCGAAGTCGACCGTGTTGCGCGGGTCCTGGAGGATGTCGCGATACGACCGGATTCGGTACGGGACGTCGGCGTACGCGAACACCTCGCGCGAGAACCACTGCGCCAACAGACCCGGATGGTGCGATCGCGAGAGCTGGATCAGCCGCAGCAGGTAGACGATCTGGTGGTCGCCCCAGTAGCCGATGTTGGCCCAGGGCATGTCCGGTTCGGGGACTTCCCAGTCGATCCCGTCGCGCGAGATGCGGTACGGGTTGTGGCCGTCGGGAGTCGACGCGTTGACGAACTTCGTGATGAAGCTCTCGACGTAGCCCGGGAACGAGTGCGCGAGCGCCTCCCAGTTCTGGAAGATGTCGCGCCAGTTGCCCTGGTAGAACAGACGCTCCGAGCCGTCTTCGTTCTCGAGCTCGATCGAGAAGTGGTTCCACGGACGACTGGGATCTCCGTGCCGGCGGCTGAACGTCAGCGGGAGGTATTCGTGGACGAGCCGGACGAAGTCCGCGTCGCCGCTCTGCTCCGCGCACTCCAACGCGGCGTCTCGCGTGAGCGGCCCCTGGATCGATTTGAGTGCGGTCTCGACCTTGGCGCGCATCGGCCCGTTCCAGGCACCGACGAAGTCGAGCAGGTCTTCGCGCGGGAAGTCGTAGCCGTGCGGGAAGACGCCGCCGCGCATGATGTTGAACAGCGCGTTCGCGAAGTGGCGACCCGTGACCCGGTGGTCCGCCGACGACTGGAATCCGTCGGCCCAGCCCGCGAGTCGTTCGAGTCGCTGCGTGCCGGCGGCGACATCGCGTTCGATCTCTTGCGCCGACGTGCCGTTGCGAACCTCGTGCAGGAGTTGCGCGACTTCCGTCGGTCCCTGTTCGACGTCCGCGACGACGTACCAGGTGCGTGCCTCACCGACGGCCAGCTTGACGTCGGCGTGTACGAAGAACGCACCGCGCTTGCCGCGCGAGAAGCGCTCCGGCTTCACCTCGCCGCCGAAACGGAACGTGGCGAGCTGGTCTTCGGAGACCAGGACGCGCGCGTCGGTCAGTCCGATGCTCCAGACAACCGTGCTACGCAGCGCTTCGCACGGCTCCGCGCGGTCGCTCGGGATCGAACTCAGGCTGAAGAGCGCGGCGCTGATCCCGGCCACGGCTTGGGCTTGCTTGTAGCCGTCGACGAGCGTGCTGAACTCGGCTTGGATGTTGCGGTCGACGTCCGCCGGCATCAGGTTGCGGAGGCCGTCGAGGACCTGGATCTCGACTTCGCCCTTGCCGGCCTCGCGCAGCTGCGCGCGGCGCACGAACCCGTAGCGGTTCCCCGTCGTCCAGGAGTAGGAGAACGCGACGCCGAGATCGCGGTTGATCTCTTCGAAGACGAGCTTGTTGCCCGACACGTTCTTGTAGAGGTTGCGTTCGATGTCGTAGACGCGCGGACCGCGATCGAACGGCTGCCAGAGCGATGTGCGGCCATCGCGCGTCACGAGCAGCTCGGTGCGCGGACCGGTCGTCGTGGCCGAGTCGTGGATCTTGTCGTCGGTCGCGTAGGGGAACAGGGCGTTCTCCGGCGCGCGGCGACCACACGTCAGGCCGCCGGTGCTCGACACGAACAGCCAGTGGTCATGGCCGCTGAGAACGGACATGAAGAACGGCGGCATCGCGTCGAAGTCGTGGATGCGATAGAAGCGCTCCCCGTCGATGTCGACGGGGTCACCGCCACCCGTCGGACCGGGCTGGCGCAGGACCGAGTCACCGAAGTGGATGACGTGGTCGGTGCGCCGGGCCTGCTGCGTCGGGTCCGGGGACAGGAGAGATCGTGGATTCATGGGGCGCGCAGGTGCGAGTCTTACGCGTGGTGTTCTTGGAGGCCGCGGAAGCGCGGGAACACGGTCGGGTCGTCGAGCGCCGCTTGCAGCACGAGGGTGGCCGCGCCGCGCGCGATGCTCTCGATGCCGAGCGAGCTCAGGACGAACCGCGACTGCGTCACGGATGCCAGCGGCACGCGTTGGTTCAGGTGCTCACGCAGGGGGCGCAGGAGCAGTTCGCCGGCGCGGGTGAGGCTGCCGCCGAACACGACCGTCGCCGGGTTGAAGAGGTTCAGCAGCGCCGCGACGCCGATCGCGAGATGGTGACCGGCCTCTTCGAGGACCGAGCGCGCGAGCGCGTCGCCCTCGAACGCCGATTCGACGATCTTGCTGACGGTCATGCTGCGACGGGGAAGAGTCGTGTTCGGATCGTCCTTGGTGAGCGCGCGCGCGCGCTCGATCAGGTGATTCGTGCCGACGAGCAGGTTGAGGCATCCATCGAGACCACAGACGCAGCGGCCGGCCGAGGGGTCGACCGGGATGTGGCCGATTTCGCCGGCGATGCCCGTCGTGCCGCGGTAGATGTCGCCGTGGATGATCAGGCCCGCGCCGACGCCGGTCGCGACCTTGATGAACGCGAGGTCGCGGCCGTCCTGGCCGGCACCCCACCAGCGTTCGGCGAGGGCGCCGAGGTTCGCGTCGTTCTCGATTGCGACCGGCACGCGGTACGCGGCCTCGAGCCGCTGGACCGGATTCTGGCCGCGCCAGCGCGGCAGAAACACGGGGCTGATGCTGTCCGAGTCCTGCGGGTCGACCGGGCTCGGCACGGCGACGCCGATGCCGACCAGGTTGCTCGGCGCGACCTTGGCTTCGGCGAGGGCTTCGTCGAGCAGTTCGCGCACGAGCTCGAACGCGCCGTCGGGGTCGTTGCGGACGTCGTGCAGCTTGGAGCGCCACACCTTGACGCGCGCGCGGAGATCGGTGACCGCGACGGAGACCGCAGTCGCGCCCATGTCGACGCCCGCGATCGAGAGTGCGTCGTCGTCGAATCGCAGCAGGATGGGGCGCCGGCCGCCACGCGAGTCGCCGGATCCCGCTTCGTGAACGAGGCCGGTTTCGAGCAGGTCGGACACGATCGCGGAAATCGACGAACGGCTCAGGCCGGTCTGACGCGCCAGGTCGGCGCGCGAGATCAGCTTCTCGCACCAGATCATCCGGAGCAGCAGCGCTCGGTGCTGCGCGCGCACGGCGGATGCGCCGAACACCTGCGAGTTGATGTTCTCACTGAACCCGCTCGCGCCGGCGGTACGGATGCGTCTGTCCAAGGCGTGTCGAAGCTTCTTAGGCACGGACTTAGTCTACTTGATGAACAAACTCTTCGGCTAGCCCTTCGTCGGACAAAGCTGCGATGCGGTCGATCCGGTCGACCGCCACATCACCTCAAGATACTGATTTGACAGTGGATACGCAAGGGATTGCGTTCGAGCAGATCGGATTCGGGGGATCGATCCGTCCCAAGGAAGGAGTCGGATGAAATCCAGGGCTTGACGGGCTCGACGATCCATCGTTAGTTTCTTGTCCGAACTAAGTCCTCAACGACCACAACCCACCAACCTCGTCTGCCGAGGATCGACATGAGAATCACACCGCGCACGACTCTCCTCGCCGCCATGCTTCTGGCTCCGGCTGGCCTGGCGCAAAACCTCCTGACCAACCCCGGCTTCGAGACCGGCGATTTTACCGGCTGGAACAACTTCGCGCCTCTGAGCGTGTTCGTGGAAGGGGCAAACCCGCCCGACGTCGACCCGTTCGACGGCAACTTCTCCGGCAAGCTGTTCGGTGACTTCGTCCCGGGCGTCACGGCGACCGGCATGTTCCAAGCGTTCCCCGCCACGCCGGGAGATCAGTTCGTCATGGACTGCTGGTCCCGTCAGTTCGGCGGCGACACGATGATCGGTGTCGGCGCGCCCAACGACAACTGGGTCGTCATGAAGATGGCGTTCTTCGACGCCGGTGGGGCCGAGGTCGGCGCCGCCGAGCGCACGATCATGGATGGCACCTTCCCGGCCAACACGTGGATCGACAACGCCCCTGTCACCGGCACGGCCCCCGCGGGCACCGCGACCGTGCAGGCGTTCATCCTGTTCATCCAGCCGAACTTCGACCCGGGCGCGTGCCAGGTCGACGAGATCACGTTCGCTCCGGTTTCGGCCGGCACCTACCCGGGCACGGGCGAGGACCTCTGGCTCTCGACGGCTCTGAACGGCGACACGCTGACCTACGGCCCGACCAACGACGTCAAGCTCGTCAACCCCGGTGACTTTATCGAGGTCAACGTCTCGTCGCCGTCGCAGAACAGCGACTTCGGCCTGTTCAGCTTCATCATCTTCTCGCAGCTGTTCAGCACGGGTTTCCCGCCGGTGCCGTTCTTCGTGTTCCCCGAGCTCTACTTCGACTTCACGCAGCCGATCATCCTGCTGCAGGGTGGCGTCTCCTCGCCGATCGGTTCGCCGGTCATCAACCCGAACGGTGGCACCTCGCTCTACTTCGAGTGTCCCCCGGGACTCGGTGGCATGAGCCTGATGATGCAGGCTCTGGTCGTCGATCCGGTCACCGCAAACGCCTTCTACGCCGCGACGGACGGCCACGAGTTGCGCTTCCAGTAGTCGCTTTCCATTCGAACCAAGCTTCCGACTCGGGGTCGATCGTCAGCCCGCTGAGATCCGCGCTCGAGTCCATCAAACTCATTCCCCCGACGAATCGACATGAAACTCACTTCGTGCACGACTCTCCTGGCCGCTCTGCTGCTCGCACCGGTCGGGATGTCCCAGAACCTGCTGACGAACCCCGGCTTCGAGAACGGTGACTTCTCCGGCTGGTCCACCTTCGGCGGCACCGGCGTCGACCTGTTCAACCCGCCCGAGTTCGATCCGCTGAGCGGAGCGTTCCTCGCCAAGGTGTTCGGCGACTTCAACCCGGCCTTCTCGGTGAGCGGCATTTTCCAGTCGTTCCCGGCGACCGCCGGACAGTCCTTCACGATGGACTGCTGGTCCCGCCACTGGTCCGGCGACCCGATGACGGGTGCCGGCAACCCCAACGACAACTGGGCCCTGATGAAGATCGCGTTCTTCGACGCGGGTGGCACAGAGATTGGCGGCGTCGAGCAGCTCATCTGCGACGGCTCGTTCCCGCAGGACGTTTGGATCGACAACCCGCCGGTTTCCGGCGTCGCGCCTCCGGGCACGACCTCGGTGCAGCCGTTCATCCTCTTCCTGCAGCCGGCCCTCGACGGTGGCGCGGTGCAGATCGACGACGTCGAGTTCTTCGGTCCTCCGGCCGAGTCGTACCCGGGCACCGGCGAAGACCTGCGGCTCTTCTCCGCGCTGAACGGTGCGTTTCTCACGGGTGGTGCCGGCAACGACATCAAGCAGGTCGCCGCGGGCGATCTGATCGAGCTGAACGTTCGCTCCTCGGGTGGCACGTTCGACGCGTTCCCCTTCATCGTGTTCGCGCAGCTCTTCCCGACCGGTTTCCCGGCGACGCCGAACCCGATCTTCCCGAGCCTCTACTTCGACTTCATCACTGGCGCGCCGCTCGTCCTGCTGCAGGCCGGCCTGGCGTCGCCGATCGGCTCGCCGCTGATCGCCCCGAATGGCGGCACGTCGCTCTACTTCGTCACCCCAATCGGTCTGGGTGGAACGAGCTTGATGGTGCAAGGGCTGGTCGTCGACCCGTCCACCGCGAGTGCGTTCTACGCCGCGACGAGCGGTCACGAACTGCAGTTCCAGTAAGCCGCTAGGCACTGGCTTCTCGGATGGAAGGGAGTGCCCCCAGCGCTCCCGAGGGAGTTCGAGGCTTCGGTCTCGACTCCCGGCCGGGGTCCTTTCCCCCCGCCCCCGGTTTGGTGCACAGCTGACGGCCGTCGCAATGCGGCCTACACGCACGAGCTAAGCATTCCAGTGAAGACACTCGTCTCTGCTTGAGTGGGAAACCGAAGGGGCTCCGCATCGCGGAGCCCCTTTTTTGTGGCTTGAGGGGCGGGACTTCGCGGTGCGCACGCGAACTGGTGGAGATCCGAGATGGCGTGTAAGGAACGTGGTAGCCGTTTTCGGGCCCGGACCCGGGCCCGAAAACGTACCACGGAACGGGACACGGTCGCCGTTCCACGAAACCCCTGCGGCACGATGGATGACCGTGACCCGCTGCACGTGTCCCGCCCGCGGTACGTGAACGGGTCCGGGTCCGGGCCCGAAAACGAGTTCCCACACGACGTACGCACGACTTTCCCCTCTCGGCCGATATCGTGCGCCACGTGACCGATCCTCTCGCTCCCGAGTTGCGGCTGACTCGCACCCTCACGCGACTGATCCTCGTCGTCGCGATCCTCACGGCTCCGATCTTCGTATTCGGCGAAGGCTTCGAAGCGAAATACATCGCGCGAGTCGCGGCGTCCAACGGACTCTGCGTCGCGCTGTGTCTCGGGCTGCTGGGCCTGCTGAAGTCGCGACGAGCCGATCTCGGTCCGGGTCTGCTCGTGGTCGGGTTGCTCGCTCTCGTCGGGGCGCTCGCGTGGTTCAACGGCGAACGCGTGCACGTCAACGTGGTGAACTTCGTGCTCGTCGCGGTCCTCGCCGCCGCGGTGTCGACGCGCCGCATGCTCGTTGGCGTCGCGGTGTTCTCGGCGATCGAGATGGTCGCGATCGCCTGGGATCGCCCGTTTCCGGAGCCCGGTCACGACCTCGCGGAAGCGCGGTTCGAGGCGATCGCGCAGTTCCTGCCGACCTACTCGGTCATCGTGATCGTGCTCGGATTGCTGATGGGGCGGCGCGCAGTCGAGCATGAGTGACGCAGCGTTGCCCCAATTGCGACACCGAAGGTGTCGCGGCGTACTGTCCGCACTGCGGGCAGCGCCAAACGGGTCGGCTCACGCTCTCCTGGCTGGCGGCCGTGTTCGTCACGCGCTTCCTCAGCACCGAGCGCGGTCTCGGCAAGACGCTGGTCGAGTTGACCGTTCGACCGGGGCGGCCGGCGCGAGACTACTTGGCCGGTCGTCGGCGGCGTTCACGCAGGTCCTCGTCCGCGTCTCGCCGTGGACGCACGCGGTCGTCAGCTACTCGCTCTACGCCGTCTACGCGGTGATCACGGTCGGTGGTTCGTCCGGTTGGCGCTGGCGATGCGTCGTCGCGGGCGTGCCCGCGGTCGTAGTCGGCGGTCTCAGCTTCTTCTACACGCTCGCGCGTCTCACGATCTGGATGCTGACGACCGGCTTCTGAGCGACGGGCCCGTGGGTCTACTTGTCGCCGGCGGGCTGCATCGACTCGAGCGACTGCTGAATCGCCGTCAGCGCGGCTTCGATGCGCTCCAGCCGTGCCTCGAACGACTCGCTCGCGGCCGGTGTTCCGGTCGCGATGGGCAGCCCGTTGCCTTCGCGGGTGAGGTCGGAGTTGATGGTGAATCCGGGCGGCTCCGTCTCCCAGGAATCGACGCTCTGGGCCTTTTGATAGCCGTGGCGGAAGAGCATGTCGGTTTCGTCCGGCGTGAAGTGGTCGACCGAGAGCTCCAGGCCCTCGTCGAGAGTGACGAACCGGAAGTTGGCGCGCCACGCCCGTGTGAGCAGGTAGAGGTGCAGGATGTCTTCCGACACCATCGTGTAGCTCATCATCGTCACGGTGCGCGCGGCGATCTCGAGCGTGCTGCGGTTGACCTGCGCTCTACCGGGCAGGAGCGAGCCGTTGTGGACGACCCACATGTTGACCTCGACGTCCTTCCAGTCGAAGCCGGCCTTGATGGCCGACGCGTAGCCATCGACGACGTTTTGCGGAAAGAACAGTGGGCGGATGACGGCGCCGTCGACGTGCAGTTCGTCGAGCTCGCCGGCGTCGAAGCGAGTCGGTGGGTACACGACCGGGATCGAAGCGGACGCGGCCAGCACCTTGCGAAACAGCTGGAGGGCCTTTTTGGTGCCGATGCTCGCGATCGCGCCCAGGTCCCAAATGCAGAAGTGTCCGATGTCGAGGTTGGTCGAGCCCACGTAGAGGCGGCGGCCTTCCGCGTGGCCCGCGGCTACCGCGCGCAGCAGCTCCATGTCCACGCCCTTCTCGATCGACTTCAGAAGTGGTCGGTTGTCCAACAGGGACTCGTCCCAGATCGCAGCCGACAGCAGGGACTTCTCGTGGTGCATGTCACTCGGCGAGATTCGGCGAAACAGGCTCTCCAGCCGATCGTCGAACTCGGGGCCCGCGAAGGCGAACGGTGCCATGAGTGCGCCGACGCTGACCCCGGTGACGATGCGGAACTCCGGGCGGTTGCCGCTGACAGTCCAGCCGGTGAGCACGCCGGCACCGAACGCGCCGTTGACCCCGCCCGAGCTCAGCGCGAGCACGTCGAAAATCGGTCGTTCACCTTCGGGCACCGGCAGCGCCGCGAACTTCTCGCATGCATCGTCGAACGACGCCTGCATCTCGGGATTCGGGTAGCCGTCGATCGCGCGGATGTTCGGGAAGTCGGGCAGGGGCGGGATCGCGTCGTGCGTCCCGCCGACGGCCAGTCGACCGGGGAGTCCGCATGCGGTCGGGAGGAGAATCGCGAACGAGAGCGTGGCGAGAGGTCGGAGTGGCATAGTCGTGGCTTCCGACGGACCATGCTCCTCGGCAGCCGTCGCGACCGCCACTGTGGAGTCGAGGATCTACGCTCCGGCGCTCGCCTCGCGCGCGGCCTTCGCCTGGTCGTTGCGCAGCCGGGCGAGGTTGTCCAGGTATTCCTGGTCGATGTCCCCGGTGACGTATTCGCCGTCGAACACCGAGCACTCGAACTCGTCGATCAGCGGGTTGCCTTCGCGGGCGCAGTCGACGAGGTCCTCGAGGTCCTGATAGATCAGGAGGTCGGCGCCGATCTCGCGTGCGATCTGCTCGTTCGTGCGTCCCGGGGCGATCAGTTCGTGCGACGCCGGCATGTCGATGCCGTAGACGTTCGGGAACCGAACCGGCGGCGCCGCGGAGACGTAGTAGACCTTCTTCGCGCCGGCTTTCCGCGCCATCTGCACGAGCTGGCGGCAGGTCGTGCCGCGCACGATCGAGTCGTCGACGAGGCAAACGACCTTGCCTTGGAACTCGAGGCCGATCGGGTTGAGCTTCTTGCGCACGCTGCGCCGTCGCTCCTTCTGGCCCGGCATGATGAACGTGCGGCCGATGTAGCGATTCTTGATGAACCCTTCGCGGCACTTGATGCCGAGGGCCGCGGCCATCGCGGTCGCCGACGTGCGGCCCGAATCCGGGATCGGCATGATCACGTCGATGTCGTGATCCGGAAGCTCGCGGCGGATCTTGTCGGCGAGCTTCTCGCCCATGCGCAGCCGCGCCTTGTAGACGCTGATGCCGTCGACGACCGAGTCCGGGCGCGCGAGGTAGACGTGCTCGAAGATGCAGGGGGTGAGCTGTGCCGAAGGAGCGCACTGCCGCTCGTGGCGGTTTCCGTACTGATCGACGTAGATCGCTTCGCCCGGTGCGACGTCGCGGACCGTGTCGAATCCGAGGGAGTCGAGCGCGACGGACTCGCTCGCGAAGATCGTCTCCACGCCGTCGACGGTGTCGCGACGACCGAGGATGAGCGGCCGAATCCCGTAAGGGTCGCGGAAGGTCACGATGCCGTGGCCGTGGATCAGCGCGACGGCGGCGTAGGCTCCCTTGCAGCGGCGATACACGTTCTCCACCGCGCGGAACACGGCGTCCGGAGTGAGCTCCGAGTCGCACGCGGCCTGCAGCTCGTGCGCGAACACGTTGAGCAGGACTTCGCTGTCGCTCGACGTGTTGATGTGCCGACGGTCGGTCGAGAAGACTTCCTTCGTCAGCTGCTCGGAGTTCGTCAGGTTGCCGTTGTGCGCGAGGCAGATGCCGAACGGGGCGTTGACGTAGAACGGCTGGGCCTCCGCCGCGCTCGAACAGCCAGCGGTCGGATAGCGACAGTGGCCGATACCCATTCGGCCGTTCAGGCGCTGCATGTGCCGGTCGTCGAAGACGTCCCGCACGAGCCCGTTGTCCTTCCGCATGCGCAGCAGGCCGTCGTCATCCGTGCAGATGCCCGCAGCGTCCTGACCGCGGTGCTGCAGCACGGTCAAGGCGTCGTAGAGGCTCTGATTGACGTTGCTCTTGGCGACGATGCCGACGATTCCGCACATGAAGACGCTGCAGCCGTGGTTGTTGCGCCGGGTCCGATGTCAGGATCCAGGCGGTGACACTCGGGTAAAGCCCGACGTTAGCCCCGCCGGCTGCCGGCGGCAACACGACAGCCGGATCCGTCGCCCCGGCTCGTGGCCGGATTCCGGCCCGGCGATACGCGGCCGGAGAAAGCGGCCGGAGAAAGCGGCCGGAGAAATCCGCGCCGCCCCTGTCACGTCTCGCCCGCCGAGGCACTTGCCTTGTCGTGCCCGTCCCGCCACGCGCGAGCGCCAGACGCGCTCTCGCACTGAGCCAAGAACGAGACGAGAACGAACGATGAGAACGATTCCCACCCTGGCGGCTCTCGGACTGGTTGCGACAGCCGCGACGGCGCAGGTCGACAACCTGCGCATCACCGAAGTCATGCCGACGACCGACCAGGTCGAGATCACCAATACCGGACCCGCGTTCAGCGTGGCCTCGGACGTGCGCTTCTGCCACCGCTTCAACTACGCGTCTTCGGTCCCCGCGGGGACGGTGTTCGGGGCCGGCGAAGCCCTCGTGTTCACGGTCAGCGCACTGGACGACGCCGACTCCGATCTCTGGATCTACCGTTCGCCCACGTTCGCGGATCCGAACGAGATCATCCATGGCGTGAAGTACGGCCCCGCCCCGAGCGTCGGCCGGACCCAGATCGCGTCGACGGTCGGACTGTGGCCCGACGCCACGGCGTTCGCACCGGCGCCCGGTGCCGGGCAGAGCCTGGCGTTCGACGGCTTCGGCAATGACCCGCAGGACTGGTACGTCGACGCGACGCCGAGTCTGGGTCAGGCGGACCCGAGCGCGGTCGGCACCACGCCCGCCGGTCTGGGTGTGCCGACCGGGACCGCGGACTTCGAGCAGGTCGCGCTCGGCGACAGCGTCGAGGCGCTCATCAACTGGCCGCTCATCGATGGTGGGAGCGTCGACGGCGACTTCGACGTGCGGGTCGTCGGGGACGTCGAGGGGGCGTCGGGTCCCGCGCCGACGCCGGGATCGACGCGCTGGCTCCGGGTTCGGGACCAGGATGGCGCCGCCGCAAATCGCTTCTACTCCGGCACGCTGAACAGCGGCGGGCCGTTCTCCTACGAGCTGCGGTTCTTCGCCTACTTGATCGAGGTGCCGCCGGTCGCTGCGCCCAGCAAGCCGCGCGTCACGGTCCAGCACGTCGTCAACGGCGGTGGCTTCACGAACACCTGGGGGATCGAATTCGACGAGGCGGGCGCGTCCTTGGTCGTTCTCGCGAGCGGTGGTTCCCCGACGATTCTGCCGATCGGTGGAACGGGCCCCGGTGCGTGGTCCGAGATCGTGCTCGCCGTCGACTTCGCCTCGAGCACGGTCTCGGCTTCGACGGTCTCGGGCGCGTCGGTCACCGCACAGATCGCGCCGGCCGGAAACGTCGACCCCGCGGGTCTGCGCTTCTGCTACCGCGGTGAAGGCGCCGGTAACGTCGCGACGCTGCTGTTCGACGACATCGGCTTCGCCTTCGAGTTCTGTCAGCACGATCTCGGATTCCAGGGGCCCGGAACGGCGGTCGCGAGCCTGTGTGGGTTCGGCCTCGACGCCGGCCAGCGCAGCACCTACGCGGTCGCCGGTGCGCCGAGCAGCGCACTCGGCACGCTGCTGGTGTCGTTCGACGGCGGTGCCAACACGTCGATTCTCGGCGGCACGCTGGTCTCGATCGGCACCTTCGCGTTCAGCGTGCCGCTGACTGCGGACGCCTCCGGCGCGCTTTCGCTGGATGTCGGTGGCAGCTCCGTCGTGAACGACTTCGTGCTGCAGAGCGTCTTCCTCGATCCGAGCACCGTGGGTGGCGTCGCGTTCACGAACGCGATTCTCGCCCGCGCCGGGCAGTAGGGTCGACAGGCGCGAGTCGGGCTGGCCGGTTCGCGTTACCGCCGCGTCGGCGCGTCCTTCGAGAAGTCTCGGAACTCTGTGCCGTCCCAGCGGCACGCGCCGTCTCCCGCGCTGCCGAACCAGATGTTGCCGTCCTTGTCTTCGAGGAGGCAGTAGACGGTGTCGAGGGTCAGTCCCTTCTCGCGATCGAACGGCGTGAAGATCTTCCCGTCGAAGCGCGTTGCGCCGCCGCCCTGGAAGTTCGGGAAACCGCCCGGGTGGCCGAACCACACGTTGCCCTTGCGGTCGATGATCATCGAGCCGACGAAGTCCTGGAGCAGGCCGTCCTTCGTCGTGTAGGTGGTCAGCTCGTCACCGTCGAATCGGTAGGCGCCACCGTGACCTCCGAACCAGACCGCGCCCTTCTCGTCGACGACGATGGCGCGGACGTTCTGGAACGTGCGACCGACTTCATCGGCGAGGTTCGTGAACTTCTTACCGTCGTAGCAACACACGCCACCCTGGGTGCCGATCCAGAGTCGACCCTCCGCGTCCTGATCGATCGCGTAGACCGAGTCGTGGATCAGCCCGTCCTTCGTCGTCAGCACCGTCGTCGATTCGCCGTCGAAGCGGCCGAGGCCGCCTTGGGTGCCGAACCAGACGTTCTCGTCGCGGTCCTCGAAGATCCAGCTGATGCAGTCGTGTGGGAGTCCGGCTCGGTCGTGGACCTGCCCCTCCGTGCGCGGGTGCTCGGGTGCCTCGCGCGTGAGGCGGACGACGGACTCTCCGTCGTATCGCGCCGCGCCGTGGAGCACCGAGCCGAACCACAGGACCCCGGCGCGCGTCTCTCGCACGGCGAATACGCGGGAGCCTTCGAGTTCAGTCTTCGCCCCGAAGTTCGTGAAGGTCTTCCCGTCGTAGCGGATCGGGCCGCCGAACGAAGCGAACCACACGTTGCCGCTGCGGTCCTGCTCCATGTTGCGGATGATCACGCGCGGCATGTACGGCGTGGACTCGGCCGGCGTCGGCTGGAAGTAGGGGTCACGCTCGGTTTCCTGGGCCTGCATGGAGCAGGCCACGAGGAGGGGAGCGATCAGGAGGCGGGGCGAAGGCGCGGTCATGGCGAGAGTCCTCGGGAAGCGATGCGTCGTGCACCGATGTCGTGGCTCTCGCGCGCGCTTGCAGAAACCCGCAGGCGTCGCGCGAGAATCACATCGGGATCAGCATTCGCGTCGAGATCCCGACGAGGATACGCGACGCGAGTGCGCCGATCGACGTCCGCTCGAGCACGGCGGGGCCATCGGCGTCGCCGGGCGAGAATGTGACCCAGCTCTGGCCGTCCGCGTTCGTCAGCACTGCGTAGGTCTCGGCCGAGCGAACCTCGTTCTCGGCGCAGTACATGACGCTGACCATGCCGGCCGTGTTCGGCGCGCCGAGTGCCGTCATCGCGGACCGGGACTGCGATTCGTTCGCGCCGAGGATCTTCAGGGCGGCCGCGGCCTTGGGGTTCCCCGCGGCGCAGAGCTTCTTGAGGACCGCGAACTTCGACTGGGTCGCTTCGAATCGCGCTTCCTCGTCGATCGACTCGGCCGCGGCGCCGACGAACGCGGCGGCGGCTCCGGCCGCAGCGGCCATGGACGGCTCGACGCGCACCGCGAAGCGCCCGTCGGGTCGGCGAGTAGTCTGCACGACATGGGTGTCGCGCGCGTGATGGGTGATCGTGCGCGCGCCGCCGTCTTCGCGCCGCACGGTGACGAGCACGATCTGCGGATCGGCCAGCGTCTCGGCGATCTCGCGGAACGACGGATCGAAGCGCATGCTGCCCGGATCGTCGCCGGGTACGAGTCGGCCGGACGCCGTGAGTAGGTCGCGGCCCTGCTCGAAGAACGCATCGGCGTTCGCCGGCGGGGGAGCGAACGGCTCGCGGCCCCAGCCGACGATGGAGTCGACCTCCATGTAGCTGAACGTGAGCGCGAACTCTCTCGGATCGATGTGGAGTGTTTCGGTCATCGTCTCAGTTCCAGATGTAGTCCCATGCGTCGCTCAGTTTCTCCGCCGCGGCCTCGGCCACGTCGCTCGCGGCGTCGCGCGCGGTTTCGACGGCGTCGACGACCGTGTCCGTCACGGACTCGCGTGCGTCGCTCGCGGCTTCCGCGACTTCGCGGGCGGCGTCCGCGACCGTGGAAACGGTCTCCTCCGCGACGCGACGCGCCGCATCGGCGGCATCGCCCGCCGCATCGGTCGCCCGATCGACGATTTCGCTCACGCCGTCCTTCGCGTCGTCCATCCTGTCCTGGATCACGTCGATCGCGTCGTCGATTGCATCCGTGACGGTGTCGCGCGCCGTCTTGGCGGCCTTCTCCGCGGCGATGAGTGCGTCGTTGAACGCCTCCTCGGCCGTGGCCTTGCCCTTCTTCGCGAGCTCGACCGCGGCTTCGATCCCGTCCTTGCCGGCGTAGACGACGTCGATCGTTCCGCACATCAGCTTCGTCGAGACGCCCGGGTCGAGCTTCTCGTGCCAGTAGCGCATCCCGCTCTGCTGGCCGGTCAGCGGGTCCGACGAGTCGCGATCCTCGGCGTCGAGGTAGTCGTAGCCGGGGCCCTTGTCGTGGTAGTTCGCGAGGTAGCCGGCGGCGTCGTGAACGATGCCGTGGTAGCCCGTCGGGTCGTCGTCCGAGAGATGAAGCGCGATGTTGCCCGGGCCGACCATGCCGCCGGTCGGGGACAGCAGCGCGCCGAACACGGGGTCGATCCCGAACGCATCGCCCACGACCTTGCCGAAGACGAGCTGCGGGTTCGACGCCATGAAGTCGCCGTGCATGTCCTCGGCGAGGCTCGGGACGACGTCGCCGCCGTTCGCCTTGCGGAATGCGGCCTGCTGATCCCGGAGCACGAGGAAGCGCCCGTAGTCCGCGTCGAGCTTGGCCGCGTCACCGCCGCGCTGCTCCGCGAGCTGTGCGATCAGCTCCGTGCGGCGCGCGCCGCTCACGCCGTCCTCGAGCTGGCGCATGATCTCGGCCAGCGACTCCTTGTCCTCGACTTGGATCTTCAGGCCGACGAGTCCGTCCATGTACTCGTCGGTGAACAGCTCGTTCGCGTCGCGCTGCGTCAGGTCGACATCGCGGAGCTCCGCTTCGGTGAGCTCCTCGAGCGCGGCGTTCTCCTCGTTCGAGATCGCGCGGCGCGTCACGGGCTGGGGTGGCGCGGCCTGGGACGCCATCGAGGCTTCGATGGCCGATGCGATCTCCTCGGGCGGTACGGTTTCCGGGAGCGGCAGGGAGATCCGATAGCCGAGGTGCGTGCGCTTCAGAGTGCGCCGCGCGAGCCGCACGCGGGACGACTCGAGCCCGTCGACGGTCAGCGCCTTGCTGCCGCCGCGCACGATCCCTTCGTCGAAGCGGACGCCTTCGCGTTGGAAGCGCTTCATCTGCGTCCGCGCTCGCTTGCCCGCGAGGATCGCCGTCGTCTTGAAGCTCGAGGCGCCGTCGCGGAACTCGGCCGGCTTGCGGCTGATGTAGATCGGCATGCCGTCGGCCTTGAGCTTCTTCAGCTCGACGCGCATGTACTGCACATAGGTCGGCCAGTCTTGCAGCTCGAGCGAGTCGGTGTCCGCGGTCTCGTCGTCCTGCTCCGCGACGCGCGCTGCGTCCGCACCGTCCTTCGCGCCCGCGAGCGCGCCCTTCATCGCGTCGACGAGTTCGTCCAGCGACTCGAGCGCGCGGGGGTAGTCGCTGGCCTTCTCCGCGGCGGCGACGGCCTTCGCGAGTCTGTTCAGCGCACCCTTCTGCTCCGGTGCCTTCGCGGCGACCTGCTTCAGGCGGGGGACGACCTTGGCCTTCCGCTTCTTGAACAGCTTCTCGTCGCCGGACGACGTGCTCGGCTTCTCCGCCTTCGCATCCGCTTTCTTCGCCGTCTCGAGCTCGTCGCTGAGCTTTCGGATCGAAGCGACGGCGCCGTCGTAGTCCTTCGCCTTGTCGAGGTCGCGGACCTTCTGGGCGAGCTTGACGATCTCGCTCCTGTTGGACGGGTTCTCCGCGACCGCGGCCTTGACGCGGGGGAAGACCTTCTTCTTCAGCTTCGCGAACACCGTGGCGTTCGTACCGTTCGCCTCGCCCGAGTCCGCCTCGGCGCCGTTCGACGGCACGAGCTTGGCGCCGAGTGCCATTCGCTTGAGCGTCAGGTTGGCCCCGCGCAGCAGCCCGCCGGACAGCTCGCGGACGCCGATGTTCTCGCCCTGGAGGTGGCACGTGCCCTCACGGAACAGCACCCCTTCCTTCTTGATGGCCTTCATCGTGGCCACGGCCTGATCGCCGAACAGTACGGCGTGGCTGGAGAACGGCTTGCCGCCGAGATCGAACTCGACTTCGTCCTTGGTGATGAACACCGGGCCTTCGCCCTGACCCGCCTCCGGAAGGCCCTTGAGCTCCTTCCTCAGGAAGACGCGGTATTCCCTCCAGTTCTGCAGGTCTTCGAGCGATTTGATCTTGGCCAATCGACCTCTCCTGTTGGCGCGTGGTGTGCGAACGCTTCTGGTCAGGATAGCCATGCGACGAATGGCGCTGAACGCGTTGAGGATTTTTCCGCAGGGCACCTCGGGAGATTCCTCCCGGCCGTCGGAATCGACCCGTCGCGCCATGGCGGAAACCGCCGAAACGGTGTCCCGGACGACGTCACGCTGGTCTTCAGTTGAGTGGTGGATTCCCTCCCGCACCCTGAGCCGAGGACCTGGCGTTGAACCTCTCCCGAACTCTGTCTCTCGCGGCGTGTGCCGCGCTCGTCCCCGCACCCCTGTTCGCGCAGTACACCGAGCGCGCGGACGTCAGCACGGCCGGTGCCGAGGCGGACGGCGGCTCGCAGCGCGGCAAGGTCTCGGCCGACGGGCGCTTCATCGCGTTCGTCAGCGACGCGACGAACCTGGTGCCGGGGGACACGAACCTGGTGGCGGACATCTTCGTCCGCGATCTGCAGACCGGCGTCACGACCAGGGTCAGCGTGAGTTCCGCCGGTGACCAGGCGAACTCGTTCAGCAACGATCCGGCGATCTCGGCGGACGGGCGGTTCGTCGCGTTCACGTCGCACGCGACCAACCTCGTGCCGTCGGATACCAACTTCTTCTCGGACGTGTTCGTGCACGACCGGATCGCTGGCACGACGGAGCGGGTCAGCGTCGACTCGAGCGGCGCGCAGGCGAACGACCGGTCCGACGTCCCCTCGATCTCGAGCGATGGTCGCAAGATCGCGTTCCACTCGTATGCGACGGATCTGGTCGCAGGCGACACGAACACCCACGAAGACGTCTTCGTCCACGACCGCAAGACCGGGGCCACGACCATGGTCAGCGTCAGCTCGCTCGGGCAACAGGGGAACGGCAACGCGACCGTGCCGGCGATCTCGGGCGACGGAATGACCGTCGCGTTCCGCAGCGAAGCATCGAACCTGGTGCCGGTCGACACCAATGCGTTCATCGACGTGTTCGTGCACGACCTCGCGACTGGTGTGACGACGTTGGAGAGCGTGGCGTCCAGTTCCGCTCAGGGGAACGAGCGCTCGTCGTCTCCGTCACTGTCGTTCGACGGGCGGTGGCTGGCGTTCGAGAGTCGCGCTTCGAACCTCGTGACCGGCGACACGAACTCGGCGCAGGACGTGTTTCTGCGGGACCTCTCGCTGGGCATGACGACCCGGATCGGGCTCGGCGTGGGTGGGGCGCAACCCGTCGGCGTCAGTGGGCGTCCCTCGATCTCGCACGACGGCCAGTGGGTCGGTCTGTGGAGTGATGCGCCGCTCGTTTCGAACGACACCAATGGCTACTTCGACGCCTACGTGTGGGACGTCCAGGGGGATGTCTCGCGCCTGGTCAGCGTCGAGCACGGAGCGACCTCCAGCGGCGACGGCCCGAGCGACGAGCCGTCGATTTCACACGATGGCCGCGTGTTGGCGTTCGGAAGCTATGCGACCGATCTCGTGCCCGGCGACACCAACGGCGAATACGACCTGTTCGTGCGCGTTCGCGAGAACGGCGCCGTGCCCGAAACCGAGACGCGGCGCGTGAGCGTGACGTCCAAGGGCTTCGAGGCGGACGGTGGTTCGCTGGCGCCCACGATCTCCGCGGACGGCAACGTGGTTTCGTTCTGGAGCTGGTCCACGGACTTGATCCCCAGTGATCCGAACCCCGTCGATCAGCTGTTTGCGCACGACTTGGACACCGGCACCACGATTCGCGTCAGCCAGAGCGCGAGCGGCGTGCCGGCGAACGGAGACTGCTTCTTGTCTGCGCTCTCCGCGGACGGTCGCTACGTTGCGTTCACCAGCGAGGCGAGCAACCTCGTGCCCGGCGACACGAACGGCGCGTGGGACACCTTCTTGCACGATCGCGAGGCCGGTTCGATGACGCGCGTCACTGTCGACTCGTCGGGGACGGAGTCCGTCGGCACGGACCAGTTCTCGATGCGTTGCGCGATCTCCGGGAACGGCCTCTACGTCGCGTTCATGAGCGACGCCGCGGACTTGGTGCCTTTCGACACCAACGGCGCGGTCGACGCGTTCGTGCACGATCGTGCCACTGGCAACACCACTCGCGTCAGCGTGGACTCGGCTGGCAATGAAGGGAACGCCGACTCCGAGCGGGGCCTCGGGATCTCGGCGGACGGCCGCTGGGTCGCGTTCCAGAGCGAGGCTTCGAACCTCGTGGCCGGCGACACCAACGGCGTGGCGGATATCTTCGTTCGCGATCTGCTCAACGGCGTGACGCAGCGGGTCAGCGTCGACTCGCTCGGGCAGGAGGCGTACGCGCAGTCGTTCTCGCCAGCGATCTCGGCAGACGGCCGGCTGGTCGCGTTCGTCACGAGCACGCGCCTGACCCCGGACGACAAAGACTTCTACCCCGACGCGTTCGTGCACGATCGCCTGACGGGCGCGACTACCCTCGTGTCGATCAGCGACGAGCTGCCTCTGAGTGCGCTCGCGGCCGAGGGCGTGTCGATGTCGCCGAACGGCCGGTTCGTGTCGTTCTACTCGACCTTCGGCTTCGTGCAGGAAGACACGAACGGCCAATACGACGTCTACCGGCGCGACCTGCTGCTCGGTCGCACCGAGCTGGTCAGTCGCGGCTGGGACGGTCAGCCGGGCAACGACGATAGCCCGGGCGGATCGGTGTCGAACGGCGGCGCCGTCGCCTACGTCAGCTGGTCGAAATTTGCGCCCAACGAGCAGGGCTTCGGTGAAGACGTCTATGTCTTCCGCGAGTGCGGCGTGACGTTCGAGACGTTCGGCCAGGGCCTCGCGGGTACCGGCGGCGTGGTCCCGCACCTGACGGGGATCCACGGCACGTGCCGCGACTATTCGATTCGCGCTTGGAACGGTGTCGGCGCGGGGCTCGGCGCCGTGTTCCTCGGGTTCGGCGAGAGCGCGTTCCCGCTGTTCGGCGGCACGCTCTACGTCGATCTGGCGCAGACGTGGTTCTCGGTGCCGATCGCGCTCGGTGGGCCGGTAGGGGTGCCCGGCGCGGGAGCCTACGACCTGGATCTCGGATCGCTCGCGTCGATTCGCGGCGAGACCCTCGTGCTCCAGGCCCTGGTTCTCGACACCGGCGCGGCGCAGAGCTTCTCGTTCAGCAGCGGGCTGCGGCTGCGGGTCGGCGATTGACCGTCCCGTCAGATCATCTGCCCACCGGACACCTCGATCCGCTGGGCGGTGATCCAGTGCGTGTCGCCGACGAGCAGGTTGCTGATGGCGCCGCCGATGTCGTCCGGCTGCCCGACGCGTCCGAGCGCGGTCGTGCTCGCGATCATGTCGTTCAGCTCCTTCGTGTCGCGGACGGCGCCGCCGCCGAAGTCCGTCTCGACCGCGCCCGGCGCGATCGTGTTGACCGCGATGTTGCGACCGCCGAGCTCCTTCGCGAGGTAGTTGGTCAAGACTTCGACGGCGCCCTTCATCGCGGCGTACGCCGCGTAGCCCGGGTACGAGAAGCGGGTCAGGCCGGATGAGACGTTCACGATCTTGCCGCCGTCCGCGATCAGCGGCAGCAGGCGCTGGGTGAGGAAGTAGACGCCCTTGAAGTGGACGTCCATCAGGCGGTCGAAATCCTCCTCGGTGGTCTCGGCGAACATGCTGTGCGAGCCGTGGCCGGCGTTGTTCACGAGGAAGTCGAACGACGTGCGGTTCCACGTCGTCCGCAGGATCTCCTCGAGCTGATCCCGGGCAGCCGCGAACTCCTGCGTGTTGCCGGAGTCGAGACGCATCGCCTTGGCGCGACCGCCGCGGGACTCGATCTCGCGGCAGACCTCCTCGGCTGCGTCCGCGTTCTGGAGATACGTCAGCACGACGCCGACGCCCTTGTCGGCGAGGTGCAGTGCCGTCGAGCGGCCGAGTCCCCGGCTGCCGCCGGTGATGAATGCGATCTTGGTTTCGTTGCTCATGGGGTTCTCCGATGTGTCATGTCGAGGCGGGAATCTACGTGGCAGGGGGGATCGCGTGCGTGCCAGATCCTCCGAGAGACTTGCCTGATCCTCTGTATCGTTCCTATGAAGAGTTCTCTTGTGTTTCCTGGGGTGATGGAATATGCCGGAAAATCCGGTCTCGACACCCTAGGTTGGGAGCGTGCCTTCGACTGATCCGAAAGCTGCTCCCTCGACGCTCGCCTTCACGCGGCGAGTCCTCAGGTTCTGCCGCGGCCGGGCCCGTCTCGACGAAGTCCTCGAAACAGCGGTCCCGGGCTTCTACGTCGTGCACGGCGTGTCGCGCGATCGAATCGAACCCGCCCTCTACAACCCGTCTCTGTGCGTCGTGCTGCAGGGCGAGAAGGAGACGACGGCAGGCGCCGAGTCCCGTCGTGTTCGTGAGGGGGACCTCGTCGTCGTCAGCCACCACGTGCCCGTCATGGTGCGCTTCACGGAGGCGAGCGTCGACGCGCCGTACGTCGCGCTGGTTCTCGATCTCGACCTCTCGATTGCGCGGGATCTCGATGCGCAGATGGAGTCGGTCGAGGGCTCTGCCTCGGGTTCCGCCGCGATCGAGGTCGGTCCCGTCGACCGCACGTTGCTCGCGACCTTCGAGCGGTTGTTCCGATGTGCAGAGGATGACGAGGACGCGCGGATCTTGGGACCGCTGGTCGTTCGTGAGATTCACTATCGCGTGCTGCAATCGGTGCAGGGGCGCGTGCTCCGGGAGTTGCTCCACGGCGGCAGTCAGGCCGGCAAGATCGCGCGGGCGCTCGCGCACCTCCGTCGCCATTTTCGTGAGCCGGTGGCCGTTTCCGAAGTGGCGGAGCTCGCCGCGATGAGCCTCTCGACGTTTCACGAGCACTTCCGCGCGGTGACCGCGACGACACCGCTCCAGTACCAGAAGGACCTGCGTTTGATCGAGGCCCAGCGTCTGCTGCGCTCCGGTGAGTCGACCGTGTCCGCGGCAGCGTTCGACGTTGGCTACGAGAGCGTGAGTCAGTTCAGCCGGGAGTACGCCCGGAAGTTCGGTCGCCCGCCACGCGAAGATCGCGCTTGATGCTTGAGTTTGGCGCCCTACCGCATCAACTGAGGGGCATGGACGTTCTTCACCGATCCCGCGCCGTCGCGGCGATTGTGCTCTGGACTTGCGCCGCGTTGGCTTGCGGCAGCTGTTCGAGCGTTCGGGTCACGAGTAGCCCGGGCTTCGATTTCTCCGCATTCGACAGCTTCGCCTGGAAGCAGCGGCCGAAGATCGAGACCGCGAAGTCGACTCCTGAAGACCGGGCCGTGCTCGGGCGCGTCGAGCGCGCGATCGAGCAGAAGCTGAGCCGACTCGGCGTGCGCGAGACCACGCCGGGGCAGGCATCGGTACACGTCGACGCGACGCTCGGCGTCGAGCTGAAGATCCAGAACAACGACCCGTACTTCGCGCTCTACGTGGCGGAGAAGTACGAAGAAGGCATGCTGCGCATCCGGCTCCTCGATCCGAAGTCGGGCGACGCGATCTGGTCGGGCGAGCGCGAGCATCGTCTGCGCTACGTGTCGCGCACCTTCGGTGGGATCAAGCCCGAGTGGCATCCGACCGGGGAAGGTCGGCAGTGGCGGGTCGACCAGATGGTAGAGCAGATCCTGCAGCGCGCCGCCGACTAGCCACGACTCGATTGCTCACTCGTCGGCTTCGGTCGCCTCGGTGAGGCCGAAATCGTCGAGCACGCTGTAGAGGCACGGGATGACCAGCAGCACGAGCAGCGTCGACGCCAGAATCCCGAAGACGATGCTGATCGCGAGTGGGATCAGGACTTGCGCCTGCAGGCTCTGCTCGAACAGTAGGGGCAGCAGGCCCATGACCGTCGTCAGCGACGTGAGCGTCACTGCCCGGAACCGGCTGCGACTCGCGAGTGCGGATGCAGCGATCGCGGCGACTCCCTTACGGCGTTCGATCTTCGTGAACTCGACGAGCAGGATCGAGTCGTTGACGACGACCCCGGCCAGCGAGACGAACCCGAGCAGGCTCGGCATGCTCAGCTCGTAGCCGAGCAAGAGATGGCCGGCGACGACCCCGATGAATGCGCAGGGAATCGCGGCCATCACGACCAGCGGCTCGAGGTAACTGCGGAACTGGAAGCTGAGGAGGATGAACACGCCGATCAAACCGATCAGCATGCCCTGCATCATCGAGTTCTGCGTCTTCGCGCCCTCCTCGACTTCGCCTTCGAGGCCGATACGAACGTCCGGATGGCGTTCCTGGAAGCTCGGCAGGAAGTCGCGTCGGACCGCGGCGATCACCGCGTTGGTGTTCGTCGCGCGGGCATCGAGGTCGCCCCGAACCGTGGCGGTGCGACGGCCGTCGATCCGCGCGATTCGCGCCCAGCCTCGATCGGGCACGACGTCGGCGACCGAGGAGAGTGGCACTTGCGAACCGTCGTCGAGCGTCAGTCGGAATCGGTCGAGGTCGAACCGGCTGTCCCGATCGTACGACGATAGGCGCACGTCGACCTCGAACGACTCCGAGCCGACCTGGATCTCGCTCGCCGTCGATCCGTAGAACGCCGCGCGGAGCTGCTGGGCGACGCCGGATGCGTCGAGACCGATCCCGAGCGCGCCTTCCTTCAGTCGAATGCGGATCTCCTCTTTGCCCTTCCGCAGGTCGTCGGACAGGTCGAAGACGCCGACGTAGCCGCGGAGCCAGTTCGTCAGCTCCGTCGCGCTCTGCTTGAGTTCGTCGAGGTCGTCGCGATCGTGCGAGAGGCGGATCTCGATCGGTCGTCCGGCCGGGCCGAACGCGGGCTCCGCGAACACCAGGCTGATCACGTCCGCCGGCTCCCCGACGGCACGCCGCCACGCGCCGAGAATGTCGTCGATGCGCGCCTCCTTGCGCGTGTCGGCGCTCAGCAGCTCGACGTATACGGTTGCGACGTGCGCCCCTTGTTCGTATGCGTCCTGATTCTGGCCGTACTGAGTGTAGACGCACTGGACGAGTCTCTGACCGTCGGGCTGGTGCGGTGAGAACTCGTCGTCGACGGTGCGTAGCCCCGCGTTGACGCGCGCGACGATCTGTTCTGTCCGCTCGAGCGGCGTTCCCTGGGGCAGCAGAATGCGCGCGACGACGGTGTCGCCGTCGATGTCCGGGAACGATTGGAACTTCAAGATCCCGCCCGCGATCGTGCCGCCGGCGATGCAGAGCAGGAGCACGACGCAGCCGATGACCAGGTAGCGCCACTCGAGCAGCTTATCGATCGTGCGGCCCACGACGTTCTCGCGGACCCACTCGATGCCGGCGTCGAACCGGCGACGGAATCGAGACACCTTCGTCGGGTTGGAATGTTCGAGCGAATGGCCGAGGTGGGAGGGGAGGATCCAAAACGCCTCGATCAGGCTGATCGCCATGACCAGGATCAGAATCATCGGCACGACCCGAAGAACCTTGCCGATGTCACCTTCGATGGCGATCAGTGGGCCGAACACCGCGACGGTCGTCAAGAACGACGAAAGCACACCGGCCTTGACCTCGAGCGTGCCGTCGACCGCGGCCTGCAGGCCACTTTTCCCTTTGCCCAGGTGCGTCGCGATGTTCTCCGCGAGCACGATGGCGTCGTCCATCAGCAGGCCGAGGGCGAGCAGCAAGCCGACCATCGTCAGCATGTTGATCGTCAGGCCGAGCGTCGGCATGAAGTAGAACGCGCCGACGAATGCGACGGGCAAACCCGCCGCGACCCAGAACGAGAAGCGCAGGTTGAAGAACAGCCACATCGACAGGAACACGAGGAGCATGCCCTGCCAGCCGTTCTTGATCAGCATCTGCAGGCGGTCGACGACGAGGACCGAGGTGTCCTGCGAGATGCGCACCTCGACGCCCGGCGGCATGCGCTTCGTCTCGTCCTCGAGCGCGGCCTTCACCGCGCGGGCGACGTCGACGGTGTCCTGCGTCTTGGTCTTCTTGATTCTGAGGATGCCGGCTCGTCGGCCATCGAGGTCGACCTTGTCCTCGGCGGTCTCGAACACGTCGACGACGCGGCCGAGTTCGCGCAGCCGCACGATGCCGCCCTCGGGAGTCTCGAGGATGATCAGCGAGCCGATCTCGTCCGGCGTGCGCCGTTCGTCGACGAAGCGGAGCAGGATGTCCTGCTGGCTCGACTCGATCGAGCCGGCCGGGAGGTCCACGCTCTGCCGCGCGATCGTGTCGGCGATCGCGGGCACGCTCAGCTGGTGCCGCTGCAGCGCCGAAGCCGAGAGCTCGACGCGGAGCTGTCGGTCCGAGAACCCGGCGATCTCGACGAGCGAGACCTCCGGGAGGGCCTGCAGTCGATCTTTCAGCTGCTCGCAGAGCATCTTCAGATCCGCGGGCGTCGGGGCGCTGGCCGAGACGAGGATCGACAGGACGGCGTCGACGCGGCCGAGCTGCGTGATCACCGGGTCTTCGACTTCGTCCGGGAAGTCGTCGATCGCGTCGATCTCCGTCTCGATGTCGTCCTTGAACGCCTGGAAGTCGGCGCCTTCTTCCATCTCGGCAGTGACGATCGCTACGCCCTCGCGCGCTTCGGCCCGTAGCTCCGCGACGAAGCTGACGCCGTCGATCGCGTCCTCGATGCGTCGGCACACGGCGGTCTCGACGTCGTTCGCCGTAGCGCCCGGGTAGACCGCACGGATCTCGAGCTCCGTCGAAGTGAAGTCCGGGAACGTCTCGCGTCGAAGGGCGCTGATGCTCAACAGGCCGATCGCGAGCAGCGCGATCATCAGCAGGTTCGCGGCCGTCGGATGCCTCGCGAAGAATCGAATCATCGCAGGTCGACCTCGCCGCGCGCTTGTGCGGTTAGGTCACGCGCCACGTCTGCCGCGAGTTCCGGCTGGACCAACAGGCCCTGCTGGCCGGTCGCCTCGTCCGTGACGATCGCCGGTGTCGGGTCGGATACGACGATGGCCTCGCCCTTCTCGATTCCGGAGAGCACGCAGAAGAAGTCCGACTGTGCGAAGTCGATCTCGACCGGGCGTCGCGTCAATCGGCTGTCCGGGCCGACCACGAACACGGCGCCGTCGCGGTACGCGGCTCGCGGAATCACGATCCGCTGCTTCCGCACCTTGCCGCGCATCTCGACGGCACAGAACGTGCCGTTGACGAGCGGCGGACGCTCGCCGGGAATCGATCCAGTGTACGGCTCGTCGACCGTGACCACGACGCCGATCGTGCGGGTCTTCGGGTCGATGAGTTCGCGCACGAGTTGGAATCGAGCCGGCCAGCGGATGTCCGTTTCGCCGATCTCGACCTGCACCTCGGCCGTGACGTCGAAGATCTTGCGCAGCTGTTCCATCGGTAGGCCGAGGCGGACTTGGCCTCTCTGACCCGGCTCGATCAAGTTGCGAAGCCGGTCCATCGACATCTTCGCTTCCACTTCGGCGCTGGCGATGTCGTGAGCTTCGAGCACGACTTCGCCGACGCTCAAGAACTGGCCCGGCTCGACATCGACCTCCGCGAGTCGGCATGCGAACGGCGCGACCAGCACGGTCTTCTCGATCTCGAGTTTTGCCTGCGCAAGATTCGCGTCGTAGACCTTCTGGTTCGCCTGCAGGGTCTGCAGCTGTGCGGGGATCAGACGCAGGGAGTTCTCGATCGTTTGGACGCTCGTGCGCTGGGCCAGCGCGTCGCGTTCGGCCTGCTCGACTTCGGATTGCGACGAGGTGCCGGATTCGAGCAGTTCTCGACTGCGCTGGAATGACGACTCCGCCAGCTCGAGCGCCGCCCTCTCGATCTTGAGCGACGCCTCGTAGCTGACTTGCTGCGCTTCGAGCTCGCGGATCTGTGCCGCGACCTGAGCCTTGTTGGCTTCGATCTCGGTGTGGGCGAGTTCGTACTCCGTGGCGTCGATCCGCAGGATCTCGGCACCTTCCGTGAGAATCGCGCCCGAGCTGAGGTCGGGATGCGTCGAGATCACGCGGCCCTTGACCTCGGCGATCGCGCGCCAGATTCGGGACGGTCGCGCTTCGCCATAGCCGAGGATGCGGGGCACGACATCGACTTCGGGGGCGTGGATCACGCGCAGCACGCGCGCCTCCTCCCGAGCCTCCCGACGCTCCGGACCGTCCGCGGTCAGGATGAAGAAGACGATGATGCCTACCCCGAGCACCACGGGCGGAACGATCAGCCATTTGCGGAAGCGCGGCGAGAGTGGCTTCATGCTCCGCATCGCATCGAATTCCCGGCGATGTTGCAAGCCGGGGAGGCGGGCTTGTCCGAAGAGCTACCTCGCCTTCGGGGCGAGATCGACCAGGCCCGGCAATCCGACCGTCGACGTTCCGCAGTTTGTGCGCGAATGGACGCAGCCGGCGCACGCGAGGAGCGCGGCGCAGGCGAGAACGATCAGGCGACGACGCATGGACCCCATCGTATTCAGAACCCGGAGAATAATCTCGCCGCGCGGGTCATCGGTCCGGCATCACCTGCCACGAACGATTGGAACCCATGATCGCACGCACTCGCACGTTCCTCCTCGCCGCAACCTGCACGCTCGCGTCGCTCGCGAGCGGTCAGGTCGGTTGGCGTGACGCCGAATTCCCGAATCCGACGGACGCGGGCACACCGAAGCTGGCGGCGCGACTCTACTACCCGGCGTTCGGTTCCGGGCAGAATGCACCGCTCGCGCCGAATTCGGGCGGGTATCCCGTCGTCGTGTTCCTGCACGGCTTCGGAGGCCTCGGCCGCTTCTACCCGGAACTCGGTGAGCGGCTCGCCGAAGCGGGGTTCATCGCGGTGCTCAGCGACACCGCGCAGACCGAACCGCAGGTGCAGCGGGACGATGGAATCGCGCTGCTGCCCGCGCTGGCCAGCGCGGCCGACCAGCTCGGTCCGATTTGGAGCGGGGCGTTCGACGTCCAGCGGGCGGCGATCTGCGGACACTCGATGGGCGGCGGAAACACGATTCGCGTGCTCGCTGCGGACGTCGGGTATCGGACGGGGGTCTGCTTCGCGCCGTGGGCGGGTCCAGAGGTCGGCCCGGAGGCGCCGTTCTCGGAGGTCTACGCGCCGTCGATCACGACGCCGCTGCTGATCATTCACGGCGAGGGTGACGAGCAGGTCGGCTGGACCGAGAGTTCGCAGCCTTACTTCGACGGGGCGACGGGCTACTCGGGACTCAAAGTCTTCGCGCGGTTCGGCCAGAGCGGCACGCACAGCAATGTCGTGCGGCTGTCGGGTATCCCGACGCTGATCGATCGACTCGTGCTGCAGCGTTCGCTCGATACCGTCGTCGGCTGGCTCGCCGCGACGCTCACGAACGAGCCGCGCGGACTCGAACAGGTCTTGAGTGATCCACTGCTCGAGGATCCGCGGGTCGCCCAGGTGCAGGTCACGGTCCGGGAGCCGCAGGTCTGGCTCGATCGCGTCGCCGTGGTCGGCGGCAGCGTGGGCATTCGCCTCGCCGGCCAGCCGGGGATCGCGGGACTCTTCGTCGCCGCGCAGCCCGCGTTCCTGCCGACGCCCTTCGGGCCGCTCCTGCTCGATCCCGCGTCGACCGCTGGACTGAACTCGACGCCGATCCCGGCCAGTGGGCCGCAGCAGACGCTGATCGGGATTCCCGACGATCCTGCGCTGATCGGAACCAGCGTGTGGCTGCAAGGGGCGACGACCACCGACGGCCTCGGCCTGCGCCTGTCGAACCTCGAGGAGCTTCGCGTCCTGCCCTAGCCGGTGTCGGATCAGCGGCTACAACTCGTCCATGCGACTCGCGCTGATCCTCACGCTCTTCTTCCTCGGTAGCTGTTCGAGCATGCAGACCCACGACTCCGTTCTCCGTCACGTCGTCGTCTTTCGATTCAAGCCCGAGGCGACCGCGGAGTCTGTCGCGGCGATCGAGCGCGCGTTCGCGGCGCTGCCGGAGAGCGTGCTCGACGATCGCGGCGAGCGCGTGATCGTCGACTTCGAGTGGGGGACGAACAACAGTCCGGAGAATCTCGCGGACGGCTTCACGCACTGCTTTCTCGTGAGTTTCGCGAGCGAGGACGCGCGCCAGCTGTATCTCGACCATCCGGTGCACAAGGAGTTCGTGGAACTCCTGCTGCCGCAGTTGGACAAGCCGTTCGTCGTCGACTACTGGGCGCAGCCCTGACTCGCCTAGGCCTGCCGACGCTCTACATGCCCTGCGCGACCGGGCGGAGGAGCACTTCGTTGACGTCGACCCCGTCCGGCTGCTGGAGCGCGTAGCACACGGCGCGCGCGACGTCCTCGGCTTGGAGCGCGCCCTCCGGTGGCGAGTCGAAGAACGGCGTCGCGACGGCGCCCGGCGCGATCACGGTCGCCTTGATGCGATGGTTGTCGTGCAACTGGCGAATCTCCTGCCGGAGCGCCTCCGCCATCGCGTGCACGGCCCACTTCGTCGCCGAGTAGAGCGAGCCGGGGAGGACCCGGCGTCCCGCGACCGAGCCGAGCAAGAGAACGTGGCCATGCCCCTGCTCGAGCAGGCGCGGCAGCACGGCGCGAACCGTGAATGCGCAACCGGTGACGTTCGTGTCGACCATCGAGCGCCAGTGCTCGGGGGTCTCCTCGAGAAAGCCGCGCTTTGCGCCGAAGCCGGCGTTGGCCAGGACCGCGTCGAGGCGACCGAACCGTTCGATCGTCTGCGCGACGGCGGCCTGCTGCTGTTCGAAGTCGGTGACGTCGCACACGATCGCGAGAGCGTGTTCTTCGCCGAGGTCGGCGGCGAGCGCGTCGAGCTTGTCCTTGCTGCGCGCGGCGAGCGCGACTCGGTAGCCGGCCTGAATAGCGGCGCGGGCGGTGGCGGCGCCGATGCCCGAGGAGGCACCGGTGATGAAGAGGACGGGGTTGGTCATGCTGGGAGTTCGGAGGTTGGGTCTGACTCTGCGGCGGTCATAGGCCATCGCCGCGCGCGCGCAACTAGTGGGGTGTCGCTGAAGTGCGTCGCGTATGTCGGTGTTCCTGGGGTTCGCTCGCAAGGCGCTGCGACGACATGGCTTGTCAGTGGACAAGTTGAGG